>CALBAX010000094.1 GCA_937926875.1 uncultured Desulfovibrio sp. | reverse complement strand
GGTCCCATAGTAAATTAAATGCAGAAAAAAGTTTAACGCTTTTTTCTGCATTATTTTTTTATCTATTTCAGGGCTTGAAATGGGAGAAACGAGGTGACGAATGGTGAAGAAGCTGACGCTTGAGGACCGCAGAAAGATTGAACAGATGTGGAAGGACAACGCCTCCCCCTTAAAGATCGCCGCCGAGCTGGGTATCAGCCAGTGCACCGTGTACACGGAATTGAAGCGCGGGCAGGAAACGGACGAGCGGACCGGTGAGACGGTCCTGGACCATAACTTCCGCCCGGAGTACAAAGCCGAGCGGGGCGAAAAGACCTACCAAAGCAATCTGCGCAAGCGTGGCCGCCGTCCGAAGGCCGCGCCGAGCATGAAAGGAGCCTAAAGAAATGACCAACTTTGAAAAGATCACGCAGTCCCCGGAAGCGCTGGGCGAGTTTCTTTCTTCGCTCCCTATGCTGGAAGGACCGTGGGACGAGGAGTTCCAGAGAAATTATTGCGCTGGATGCGGGCGCGTGAATTGCGATGCCGGAAGGGGCTGCCCCTACAAGAAACAGCGGAACAGCCCGGCATGGTGGCTGAGATTGGAGGCGAAGACGGATGCGGGCCAGTAAAGCGGACAAGTTCTATATGGGTATGCTGCTGGCGATCATCTGCTTCTGCTTCGGCCTGCTCCGCATCATGGACGAGGCAGACGCCCGCCGGGCGGCGGAGCGGGAGACGCTAAACGTCGCCGAGCCTCCGGCCATCGTGGCCCCGGCCTTTCAGCCGGTCCAGACGGTCTACTTCGAGCCGGACCCGGAACCGGAGGAACCGGCGGCGGAGATGTTCACATTCAGAGAGGACGTGCCCCTGAGTGCGGAACTGCAGGAAGTCTTGTGGGACGCCTGCCAGGAACACAAGGTCGAGTACGCGCTGGCAATGGGCCTCATTGAAACGGAGAGCAGCTTCAACCCGGAGGCGGTGAGCTGTGTCGGCTGTTACGGCCTGATGCAACTCAATCCAGACTACTTCCCCGCCGACCTGTCACCGGCGGAAAACATTCAGTATGGCGTGGCCTTCATCGCTGAAAAGCTGGACCAGTACGCCGGGAACGTCGGCGCGGCCCTGACGGCCTACAATGCCGGGCACGACACGGGGAACCGTGAGTACGCCGAGAAAGTCATGGCGGCGGCGGAAAGGTGGAGAACAGAATGAAACTGCTGATCGGCGGAAGCCCGTGCACACATTGGAGCATCGCACAGACCAAGAACCGCGAGACCGAGGCCAGCGGCATCGGCTGGGAGCTGTTCCTGAATTACCGCATCGCCCGCGATAAGTACCAGCCGGACTACTTCCTCTACGAGAATAACAAATCCATGTCTCCCGCCATCCGGGCGCAGATCACGGCGGAGCTGGGCGTGGAACCCGTGCTTATCAATTCCGCGCTGGTGAGCGCGCAGAACCGCCAGCGGCTCTACTGGGCCGGAAAGCGTAACCCCGACGGTACATACAGGCAAGTGCCGGTCGAGCTGCCGGAGGACCGAGGCATCCTGCTCCGGGATATTTTGGAGACCGGCTTCCCGTTGCGCGAGAAAGGCTATGCGCTTCAAACAGGACATGGCACTACGGCGGAAGACGCTATTGCACGCAGGCAACGGAACGCCGTGGCAGAGCCTGTTGCCATTAAGCCGCTGACTGAAAAAGAGATGGAATACATGGTGCGCGAGACCAAGGACGGGCGCAATCATTTCGGCTTCGATTATTTCCACGACGCCACCAAGGATAAGAGCGCCTGCGTGACAGCGAACACGCACAAGGGCGTCCCCTATAACGTATTGGCGGAGCCGGTGCGCATCGGCACCATCGAGAATGACGCGAGGAACCAGGACCATGACAGCCAGCAGTACCGCGTCTATTCGCCGGACGGAAAGAGCGTGACGCTCTGCGGCAACGGCGGAGGGTTGGGAGCCAAGACGGGCCTTTATGCAACGCCAATCACTCCTCACATGCAGGTGAACGAGGAAACAAAGCTGGGATACACAGTCATTCAGCCGGGCGAGTGTGTGGACCTTGCCATGCCGCAGAGCAAGACGCGGCGGGGCCGGGCCATGAAGGACAAGACCAACTGCCTGACGACCTCGTGCGAGTTCTACGAATACTGCGGCACAATCGACGCGCCGATCTATCAGGTGCGCGGTGGGATGATCACAGTCAAAGGACAAGAGTACCCTATCAAGCTGAGGGACGGCTGCTACATCATCCGCAAACTGACGGTCCGCGAGTGTATGCGCCTCCAAACGGTGCCGGAGACCTATGCTTTCCCCGTAAGCCCCAGTCAAGCCTACAAGATGCTGGGCAACGGCTGGACCGTAGATGTGATCGCGCACATCATGGGCCACTTTGAGGGGCTGACGGCGGAGCCGGTGGAGGTCCTGTCTATGTACGATGGCATGAGCTGTGGGCATATCGCCCTGGGCAAGCTGGGCGCAGAGATCGCCAGCTACCACGCAACAGAGATCGACAAGTTCGCCATTCAGACAACGCAGGCGAACTTCCCTGATGTGGTGCAACTCGGAGACGCCTTTCAGGTCCGGGAAGATGGATGGACCTATGCAGGACTTACCGGCGGGGCCTCGGAGGCGGCGGAATGAAGCGCACTGTGAAGGCGGACTACTCCCGCACGTGCGAGGGCTGCCGTTTTCTCGTTACAGAGCCGTGGCTGAAAGATGTTCCGTCCTTCCGCTGCGGCGCAGACGGAAGATGCAAGGGGTACATCGTCGGTATCGAGCGGCTTTTGCCGTATATTCCGGCCTGGTGTCCTGAGCTAAAGGAGAATTAAAGGATGAAATATGCTGTGATCGTTACTTATACCACCGGCGAGAAGACCGGCGCGACCGTGACGGCGAGCGGGTGCGCTGCCGCCTGGGACAAGGTTTTTGAAGTGTTCGATAAGGCCGATGTGCGCGGCGTGGAGCTGGCCGCGATCTTGACGCCGGAGAGGAGAAAGTGATGAACGTCGTTTCTTTCGGCGGCGGGACCAATAGCACCGCCATGATCATTGGAATGTACCTGCACAAAATCCCGATAGACCTGATCTTATTCGCTGACACCGGCGGAGAACAGCCGCACACGTATGAGTTCATCGAGACCTTCAACGGATGGCTGGAAAAGCATGGGCTTCCGCAGATCGCCTCCGTGCAGTATCACGACAAGGACGGCAACCGCCTGACGCTGGAACAGGAGTGTATCAACAGCGGGACGCTGCCCTCCATCGCCTACGGCTTCAAGCGCTGCTCCCTCAAGCACAAGATCGGGACGCAGGAGAAGTTCTGCAACAACTATCAACCGTGCAAAGAGGTGTGGGCCAGCGGCCAGCGCGTCCAAAAATACATCGGCTACGATGCCGGGGAGACGCGGCGCATCCAACACGCCGCACCAATCGACGAAGCGGACAAAAAGTACGAAAAACATTATCCGCTCTATGAATGGGGATGGACACGCGAGGAGTGCGTGCGCGTGATCGAGCGGGCCGGGCTGCCGAAGCCGGGAAAAAGCTCGTGTTTCTTCTGCCCTTCCATGAAAAAGAAGGAGATACAAGCCTTGTGGGAGAATTACCCGGACCTGTTTCAGCGCGCAATCGCGCTTGAACACGGCTCGGCTGCGAGGAATGTAAACGTCAAAGGACTGGGTCGCGACTGGTCCTGGGAGAGCTACTACAACGAGTTCATGGAGAACAAAGCGTTTGAAGACGCGCAGATCACCTTCGATGAATTATTCCCGGACAGTCCCGGCGGATGCCTATGCGGCGCTCCATGCGGGTGCTACGACGGATAAGGAGGAGCGCATGGCGATCAAGAATTATACCTCCGGGGTGGATGTGTTCACCAGCCTGGGAGAGATACAGGGCGCGCTCGCCGGGCACGGAGCGCGTCAGATCATGGTGGAATACGACAAAAAGGGACGCCCGACGGGCGTGACCTTCTCCATTGATACGCCAACTGGGCGGCGGGGCTTCATGCTCTCGGCCAACATCGACGGCGTTTTGTTCGTATTCAAGCAGCAGAAGCTCAAGGACGACCGCGACCAGGCCGAGCGCACGGGCTGGCGCAACCTGCGGGACTGGGTGCTGGCACAAATGGCGATTATCGAGGCTGGGATGGCGAGCGTGGACGAGGTTTTCCTGCCGTATCTGACCGACGGACACGGGAACACGTTGTACACTCTGTATTCCAGCGGAACGCTGAGACTGGGGGATGGAACATGAAAAAGGCTGTGCTTATCAGCATCAGGCCGCAGTGGTGCGCAAAAATTGCGAGCGGTGAGAAAACGATAGAGTTCCGCAAGAGCAGGCCGGAGCTGAAAAAACCATTCAAATGCTATATCTACTGCACGAAAGCAGATTACTACACTTGGGATTTGCGGGTCTCCAACGTAACGATACCGTTTGCAGAGAAGTGCTGCGGCAAGGTTATTGGAGAGTTTATCTGTTCCGACTTCGTGCTGTTTAACGGTGGTAAGAAATGGCCGGATTTTAGAGAGAACCGGGCACAAGCGGAAGCTGCCACGCCTGAAGTCCTCAAAAAGGCTTGCTTGACGGCGAGGGAGCTGTGGGCCTACGAGCCAAAAGGAAACCCTATCGGCTGGTGCATCTCCGACCTGGTAATCTACGACACGCCGCATGAGCTAAACAGCTTCCGCCGTGTGTGCCAGGAAGAACTGGACTGTGAAAGCTGCGCTATGCACAGCGAAAACACCGGGCGCTGCGGGAACGAGGCGCTATACCTGCGCCGCGCCCCGCAGAGCTGGTGCTATGTGGAGGAACGCCATGACTTATGAACGAGCTGCTGAGATTTTGGACCCGGAGCACCGGGAGACATACGAGAGCCTTGAGATCGTGAACGAGGCTTGCCGGATGGGCCGGGCGGCTCTGTTCCGGCGGATGCCGGAGCCGCCGCACCCGGACGGGGATGAAAGCATCCTGGCCTGCCCGACCTGCGGGAGCGGCGAATATCTCTACAACGAGGACGGGAACCGCTGCTGTTTCTGCGGCTGGTGCGGACAGGCCATCGACTGGAACGCGGAGACATTCAAGGCGGCAGGCCAGATGAAGCCCGTGCTGAAATATCCGGGGAGCAAATGGCGGCTGGCGGAATGGATTGTATCCCTCATGCCGCCGCACAAGAGCTATCTGGAACCGTTCTTCGGGAGCGGGGCAGTGTTCTTCAAAAAGCCGCCGAGCCGTATCGAGACCATCAACGACCTGGACGGCGAGATCATCAACCTGTTCCGCTGTATCCGGGAACAGCCGGAGGAGCTGATGCGGGCCGTGGCCTGCACGCCGTACAGCCGGGGCGAGTATGAACAGGCGTGGGACCATTTCAAGGCGGGAGGACAGGTCCGACCGGACGGCATCGAAGCCGCCCGGCTGACGCTGGTACGCTACTGGCAAGCCCACGGGAGCACCGTTGTTTACAAGGGCGGTTGGAAAAATGACCGTGCCGGGCGCGAGTACGCCTACGATGTGCGCTACTGGCGGCAGCTCCCGGAGCGTATCGCCGCCGTGGCGGAACGCCTGAAAGATGCGCAGATCGAGCAGTCCCCAGCGGTCGATGTGATCAGGCGCTTCCGTCACCCGGACGTGCTGATCTACGCGGACCCGCCTTATATGCTGCATACGCGCAAGGGCAAGCAATACATCGTGGAGATGGCGGAGGAGGCCCAGCACATCGAGCTTCTGGACGCATTGAAGGAACATCCGGGGCCGGTCATTTTGTCCGGCTATGACAACGACCTGTACAACGAACACCTGCAGGGGTGGAAAAAGCTGCACCGGCGGGCGCAGGCGGAAGGCGGCGCGGTAAGAACGGAAACGGTGTGGCTGAATTACGTACCGGAAACGGGAGGAAAAGCGTATGAAACTGTGTGATAGGTGCCGGGTATCCGGCTGCCTGCTGACCTACGGCGGGAAAGCCTGCCGGGAGGCCAGAAAGCAGGAGTGCCCGGACGTGGTGTTCACCCGTGCGGACAAGATCAGGGAGATGGACGACGAGGAGCTGGCCGTAGTCATTATGTGCCCGCACGACGGGGACGAGGACAGCTGTAAGGGGTCGCCGGATGCACAGACGTGCATCAAGTGCTGTCTGGAATGGCTCCGGGAACCGGCGGAGGTGCTGTGATGGACGAGAAAGTGATCTATTCATGCGTGGACCAAGAGCACAACACCTGGAACTGCCGGGGATGCGGGTACATCGAGACCTTCGAGGCGGACGGGCCGGTGGAAAACGGCTGGAACTTCTGCCCTGGCTGCGGCCATGAGATCGAGGTGGAAGCGGTCAGCCCGTGTCCCTTCGACAACGGGAACTGTATGTGCCAGTTTTGCGAGGCTCAGTGCAACAACGGTCTGAACTGCTCGGACTGCCGCTGCGAGGGAAAACCTGTGCACGACATCCACCTATGCACGGGCTTCGTCGGAGACATCACCCAGTACATTCGGAACTGGATGCGCCATCACGGCGGGAAGGCTGATACCTGAGCGCGTGAGCGGCACATACCTATATAAATTAAAGGAGGACAAGCACATGAGCGAATTGACGCTGCGATTTGGGGAGGCCCGGCTGCACGTGGAGGGCGACGCCGATCTGGTGGCGCGCGAGCGAGCGGCGTTCCTGGAACACCTGGGCCGACTGGACCGCCAGAGCGAGAAGGCCGGTGAACTGCTGGCCGTGCTGCTCCGGGCCGGGCGCGCCCCCGAAAAGGCCGAGGAGCCTGTGAGCAAGAAGGCAGAGCCGGAGGAACCGGCGGAGGAAAAGAGTGCGACGCAGGACGACTTATGCAGGCTGCGGAGCATCCACGTCGGCTTCGTCAGCCCGTCCCAGTTGAAGCGGGCGAAGGCCGAGGGCAAGCTGGACCACCTGCTCGCCCAGCGCGACGAGATTGAGGTGCCGCTGGATACCGGCGGGACCGTCACCGTGGTCTGCTGCTACGTGTCGCCCACTTCGGCCCGCTTCGTCTTCGAAGACTGCTGGGACGAGGGCGTGATGAACGACGAGGCGACCAACAAGACCGGGTATTTCAAGAGCAAGGGCCGCAAGCACGTTTTGGAGGACATCTATCCGCACATCGCGGCGGAATGGCGGGAGATCATCGTACCCAGGACCTTCGTGGAGACCATCGAGGGCGAGCGGGTGGAGTATTCGGACCCGCTGTGGCTGCCTTCGGCGACGGACGTGTTCGGCACGCCGGACGGGGCCTGGTGGAACGACGGAGACGACGACTTCCAGCTCCCGGTTTTCACCCGTGAGCGCGACCGCGTGAAGGAGTGCGGCGACAAAGGAACGTATTTCTGGTGGCTCCGCTCCGTGCGTGCGAGCTACACGAACTCCTTCTGCGGTGTGAGCACGGACGGGTCTGCGAACTTCAACTACGCCTACTATTCGTATGGCTTCGCGCCGGGCTTTGACATCTGATCGGAAATCGAAAAAATCTCCGGTGCGTAAGCGCCGGAGAGCAAAGGAGACAGCCATGGTCACATTCGATATTTGCAAAGGCAATCCGGGTGCGCTGACGTTCGCGATGCTGGCCTATGAGTACAATCCGTATCGCGCCGAGGCAGCGTTCCGGCGTATGCAGAACAACGGCATCACCGGGGACAAGTTGTATATGCTCTGGAATGACTGCTGCGACCGTGATGTGGAGCAGGCATTGGTCAACATGGAGTGCATGAGCATGGAGGAGATCGTGTCCCACATCAACTACGAAGGCGGACGGGGCATCCCCATTCCGAAGAAAGAAAATCTGTGGTGGCTCCGCTCGCCGTATCCGAGCCAGATGGGCGGTGAGCAGATCGACGAGATCGTCCGCATCACAAGAAATCCATATCTGTTCTAAAAAAACATTCTCCCCCGGCGCTCGCTGTGGGAAGCGAAAACCGGGGGAGAAATCTTCAAGATTTTGCTGTGCGTGGGGTCATTTCCTACTATATATTGTACCACAATGCACGGATAAAGTCAAGATAGCGGCCTCGACGCAGGATGCAGAGAGGCGCGCCGCAACGCCGCCGGGAGGCGGCGGACGGGCTTGTAATGGGTATTATCCTTCTTGCGAAAAGCATCGAGGAAGGACCAGGAGACGATGCAAAGGGGTACACGGATGATAAACAGGTCTTTCATACGGGAAAAGGTCGTTCACTGTGGTAAGAACTTCCTTTCACCGGAAATCTATCCGTACAGCGGACAACAGCAGCAGGCGGTCGGACGGAAGCGTGGGAAGAAAGTCAACGTCTCTGCGCCGAAGCAGAAGAACCTCAATGACCGGAGAGCCAAGCGCTATTTCATTCAGCTCGCCAACAGCAATTTCGGCGTGGGTGATCTGGTGGTCCATCTGACCTACGCCCCGGAGTTTCTGCCGGAGAGTGAGGAGGAGGCCGCGAAGATCGTCGCCAAGTATCTGCGCCGGGTAGCATACCTGCGGAAGAAGCGGGGCCTTCCCCCTCTCAAGTATCTGCTTGTGACACAGATCGGACGGAAGAAGGATGGGACCCACCGCATCCACCATCACATTCTGATGAACGGCGGGCTGGACCGCGACGAGGTGGAAAACCTGTGGTGGGAGACCAAGGGCACAAAGGACCGGGAGCCGGTCATGTACGGATGGGCAAACGCTGACCGCCTGAGACCGAACGCAAAGGGCATCGCCAGCATGGCCGGGTACATGGTCCAGGACAGTGCCGGGAAAAAGCACTGGACGCAATCGCAAAATCTGGAAAAGCCGTGGCACCGGGCACCGAATGACCGGAAGTACACGTGCCGCCAGTTGGACAAGATCGCCAAGCTGCCGGAGGACAGCGAGGAGTTCGTGCGCTTTTGGGAAAAGCAGTATCGCGGCTGGGAACTGGTGGAGTGCGAGAAGTCATTCAACGAGCAAACCGGATGGTATTTCTACCTGACCATGCGGCGAGCGCATAGAAAACAGAACGGAGGGCTGAAATGACAGGAGAAGAACAGTTCAAAGAGCTTTACCGGCGGTATATCCACCGGGAGGGCGCAGAGGAGCTTTTGGAATGGATGGAGCGGGAGACGGATTTTTTCACCGCGCCAGCCAGCACAAAGCATCACCTGGCCTACCCCGGCGGACTGGTGGAGCACAGCGTCAACGTGTTCCGGGAGCTGCGGAAGGTCGTGATCGACAACGAGCCGACGATGGAGGCCGTTGCAATCTGTGCGCTGCTCCATGACCTGTGCAAGGCGAATACATACGTGCGGGAGCATCACGCGGGACCGGGTGAGGTCTATTCCTACGTGAAAAAGGACCGCTTCCCCATGGGACACGGGGAAAAGTCTGTCTACCTGATCGCGCGGTTTATGAAGCTGGAAGACGAGGAGGCCCTGGCTATCCGCTGGCACATGGGCGCGTGGGACGACGCTGTGCGCGGCGGGAGCCGTGGTCTGAACGAGGCGATGAAGCTGCACCGCATCGTGTACGAGCTGCACGCGGCGGATATGCGGGCCACGCATATCGTGGAGGCTGGTATGGCATGAAGGGACGACGCGGAGCGCTGGGCCAGTATCACGCCAGCATGAGCAACAACCGGGGCCATGACTTCGAGGAGGCCATCCGTCAGGCGTGCCTTCTGTACGCGAACCAGGGCCGGGCGAAGGTGGAGAAGACGCCGGAACCGTTCCGGGTGCTGGAAAAGCGGGAAGGCGGTATTTTCGTGGGCCGCTTCACCGCACACGCCCAGCCGGACTTTCAAGGCACGTTGGACGGCGGGCGCAGTATCATTTTCGAGGCGAAGTACACCACCACAGACGCCATGAAGCGGGACGTGCTGACGGAAACGCAGATGGAGACCTTGGAGCGGCACCACCGCTGCGGAGCGCTGGCGGCGGTGTGCGTGGGTATCCAGGACCGCTTTTTCTTCGTGCCGTGGCCGGTGTGGCGGGACATGAAGGAAGCCTTTGGGCACATGAGCGTTTCGGCGGCGGAGCTGGAAGACTTCCGCGTGCGCTTCACCGGAGCGGTCCTGTTCCTGGACTATGCACACAAGATCGGGGGCCGGTGGATAACCGGGGCCGACTGTGAAATCGAACGATGGAGAAGGAGTAAATAACATGAGCATTTTTGAGATCATCTTTGCGAACTTCTGGACCTGGGCGGGCACGGTCGTCCTGGTGGCGACGCTGCTGGACGGCCTGGCGAACGTGATCGCGGCCATGCGCAAGCCGGAGCGCTCCGTGCGCCGGACCAGCTATTCCGACGGCACCAGCATCGTGCAGATCGACAACGCCACGGCGGCGGATGTGGACCGGGCCGTGCGCGCCATCAACGGAGCGGAAAGCGGGAGGACTGGCCGATGAAGCTGAAAAAGGTCGCGGCGCTGTGCAGCAGCGCAAATGCGTTCTGCCTGTTCGACCGTGTGGACGGCGACGGAGTTGTGACACAGTGGCTTGGGGACGGGTGCTGCGCCTTTCCCCTCCATGGCCTGCCGGTGCTGTCGGAACCGGAGCTTTACCGGATGTTCGACGTGTCGGAGAAGAAGCAAGACAAGATATATTTCAATCACAGTGCGCTGCCGGAGGGCCTGAACGTGGAGGACTGGTGCCGCTCTGAGGTCCGCGCGGAGGATATGGACGTGACGATCTCCTCCGGCGGGAAGGTGCTGATGCCGCTGCGCTTCCCCGGCGGGCTGCTGTTCATCCAGAGTAAATACCTTGGACCACTGGAAGACCAGATGGATTTTCTGGAACTCTACGTGCGCCGGTCGGACAGCGGCGGGCGCTATGTGGTGGCAAAGACGGGTATGCTGGTCGCGGGCGTGATCTTCCCGGTGCAGGCCGTGAACGAGGGATTTTGCGACAAGCTGGAAGAACTGGCGTCAATGACGCGGCGGGAGTTGGACAAGCATCTGGCCGCGCCGCCGGTGACTGAGGAGGAAGACGAGGGCCAGGAAAACGTCTTCGGAGGCGGCGATGGGGAAACGTAAGCGGCCCATGCCGTCATTCTACGGGAAGAACATCGCCCAGCACGCCCAGCGGCGATTTTTGGCCCGATGGGAGGCGGAGCACCGGAAGAAAAGCGACCGTATCCTGATCGCGGATGAACTGGATAAAGCGCCGGACCGCACACAGGAGACCCGGCGGGAGGAATAAGCAACAGAAACGAGGCTGACAGATGCGCGAGAAAAATGTGAAAGAGATCGTCCGATATTACTACGAGATACCGGAGATGGTGCGCCTGCTCAAGACGGAGCAGCGGGAGCAGGAGAGCTTGTACGACACGTTGAAGGGCACCGGCGGCGACGGGATGCCTGGAGGCGGAGGCCCTGGGAAGCCGGTGGAGACCGCCGTGATACGGCTGGACGAGCGAGGCGTGTATGAGCGCCTGCAGGAGATACACGTGCGGCTACTGGTTTTGGAGGGCGACGCCGCTGCCGTGCGGGGCTGTTTGGATGGTCTTTCCGGTAAGTACAAAAGCATCCTTCAACTGCGGCACAAATGTCACCATAGCTGGGCGAATATCTCGGTACGCATGGGAGCGCCGGACAGCACCGTGCGGAGCTGGCACGACAAAGCTGTTTTGTGCCTGGGCGAAGCGCTGGACGAGGTGCCCATGGCGGAGGAGCTTTTGGAGCGTGCTTCACGCGCGCGTACATATTAAGCGCCGAAAAAATCGAGGGCTGGCGGGAGCTGCTTTTTCACCTGACTTTTGGTGAGGGCGGCGGCCCGGCGGCTGTGGGACGAGCTGTTTCAATTTCCTGTGTTTTTCTGTCAGTGAAATCGCGTGCGCAAAGACTGTTTCCGGCGGGAACGAATGGCCCGTGGGAAAACAATTTGCGAATGGCATAAAAAGCACCCCGGCGGGCTGTTGGTCGCAGCCTGTCGGGGTGGCGTTCGTTTTATGGCGGTTTTTGTGATCAAGACCGCCGATTTTGTGATCATGGGAGGCTTATTTGTTATCAGCGGGAGGGTCAAGCGTGAGCGGCTGGCCCTCGCGGGTCATGCGCTCAGTGCAGGCTTGGAGCACATACGCCTGGATGCTCTGCCCGGTGGCCTTGGCGGCGGCGCGGATGGCATAGCCGACGGCCTTTTGTGGGCGAAGGCTGATGTAGTCGCATTTGGCGTTGTAGGCGTCATTGTTGCGGCGCTTGCTTTCACGTATGGGCACGGTCATTCCTCCTTTTCGTGGTAGTCCGTCAGGTCGATCATGTTGATCGTCGGCGGCGGGGGCGTGAGCTTGTAGAAATGGCCGTTTTCGTAGTGCTGGTCGGTCACGCCGTCGTACCAGCAAATATCCCCGTGGAGCGCCTGCGCGGCCTCCATGCGGGTTTGTGCCTGCTGATCGGTCAGGCCGTCGAAGGTGAGGCGCTGGCCGTCGGCGAACTGGGCCACGAGACGGTAAGCGGGGAAAATGTCGGCGTTTTGGTCCATGGGAGCCTCCTTTGGATTTGGGTGCATTATAACACGCTTGCGTGTATAAGTCTATGGGTTATTTTGCGTTGGAGCGGGCTTTGATGGCATCGCGGGCCGCGATCAGCAAGGCTAACTCCTGTCGGTTTTCTGTGCGCTGATGGTTTTGGACATAGTGCTCGGCGGTTTTGCACAGGGCCGCAAGGTTCATGCCTGGGCGGTCCGCTGCTTCCCGCAAGCAGGCCGCCAGGTGAAGAATGTGCTTGCGCTCGATCTCCTGCGCGGGTTCGCTTTGATCGCCCGCGATATATGCGCGGGCCTGAGCATCGTTCAGTTTGGATTTCATAAGGCCACTTTCTCCCCGTATGCCCGATAGGACAGGCGTTTTGTTATCCGGCGTAGGCAAGCTGTTCTTTCAGGTGCTCGATCTCGTGCTGCCAGGCCGGGGCCATGGGGCTGTCGGGGAAACGGTCAAGCGCTTCGTAAAGCTCGTCGAGGCGGGTGATGATGGCGTTTTCACTGGGAATGTTCCATTCCATTTTGTGCTCCTTCTGCCCTCGTGACCTCCGGGGCGGGATTTGGTTTGTTATTCGGTAAGGCCCAGGGCGCGGCGGGCGGCGGCTTCGGCGTTGGGGGTAAGCTGGCGCTGCCATGCGCTGTACCGGGGGGACCAGCGGAAGCCGTTTTGTTTCAGAGCGGCGCGGGTGTCCTCGTCGGGCTTTTCGTCAAAGAGGATTTGGAGCCGGTCCGCTTCCAGGTTGCGGACGATCTCACCGCCGGGGAACTTTGTGCCGTCGGCAGGCTGCTCGGCCTGCTGGGCGCGCTTGTCCAGCTCGTCGAGGCGGGTCTGCACGCGCTTGATCTTGCCGCGAAGGCTGGTCAATTCGTAGTCAGGGACGGGAGACTTTGCCCAGGGGCAGCGTTCCTTCGTGTCGGCAAAGCTGGCGGTGAGCTTGGCGGCGGCCTCGGCGGTCAGGCCGGGGAAGCCATCGAAGGATTTGTGTTTGCGGTAGTAGGCGTTCAGGGCCTTGCTTTCGTCGAGCTTGTTTTGGAGCTTTTGGAGCTGGTCGGCGAGCATTTCGCGGGCGTGAGGGTCGGCCAGATCGACCGTGCCGGAGCCGACGGCCTCGATCTTGTTCAAGATGGCCTTGATCTCGTCGTACTCGTTCCAGAGGGTGCCTTCACGGGACATCTGCTTTTCGTGCTTGCGCATATTGTAGCCGCTCGCGCCGGAAATGAACTGGCTGGGATAGCTGGCCTGGTTGCGGTTGTAGTCGTTGGTCCACTCGGCAAGGCGGCGGGCGTAGCGGTCCAGCAGCGCGTCGAGCTTGTCGTGGTAGAAGGGGCTGACGCGGGCCTTTTTTGCCTCCACCAGGGCGGCGGCCTTGTCCACGGCGCGCCGGTATTCCGCCGTGGCGCTGCCGGGCTTGTAGTCGCTCATGTGGACGCAGTAGTGAGCGCTGCGGGCCGTCTCCTCGTTGATCTCGTAGTAGCGGGCGGCGGGCGCGGTCGCTTCGGCGGTCTGCGGGCCGATCATGCTTGTTTGTTCGTACATTTTGTGTACCTCCGTTTTGTGTTTTGGGGTTTCGCTTATGGGGTCGGGTCGCTTTGTTGTCCGGTGCGGCCCGCGAAGGTGTCCGGCGGCGGGGTCAGATCGTGCCCCATGGGGCGGCGTTGTAGTCGGCGGTGCTGGAAACGAGGAAATGTGTGTAGACGCGGGAGAAGTCGATCAGGGCCAGGAGCAGCGGGTCTTTTCTGGTGGCGTCCTCGCTGGCCTGGTATATCTCGCAGTCGATCAGCTTGGCGAGCTTGTAGTGCCAGGGCAACAGCTTTTCGTGCTGGTCCTCGCGCTCCCGCTCCTGTACCAGCGGCGGAACGCTGGGCATCTCCGGCGGAGTGGTGTCGGCATCGGTTTTGTAGCGCCCGGCATAGGCGCGGCTGTTCAGGTCGTACAGGCGGCGGAAGATCAGGCCGGAGCAGTAGAAGCCGTAGCGGTCGCGGCAGTCGCTCAGGGCCTTGTAAAGTCTGTAGGGAGCGTCGAAGCCGAAGCGGTTGAAGCCGCTGTTGAGGATGTATTCCAGGGTGTTCGCGGTGGCGGCGTGGGCCTGGTCGGACATGATGAAGCAAGACATTTTGTGTACCTCCGTTTTGTGGTTTTGGTTAGTGGGTGGGGCACTGGAACAGGACGCAAAGATCAGCCTTGCGGGCGATCTCGTTGATGCGCTGGGCGGTCGTGTTGCCGAGGGAAAAGACGGCGATAAAATTCACGTGGCAGTCGTCCGGGGTGAAGATCGGCTTGCACTCGACGCCCAGGGCACGAAGATGCGTTGTGATGTTGGCGGCCTCCGTGACCTCGTGCAGCGCGTCGGCGTAGCACTCGCGGTAAAGGTCCACGCCGTATTTGTCGCGGATGGCGTCGAGCTGGTCCACGTCGAAAAGCTCGGTGAACGGCTCGTATTTGTGCGGGGTGGACAGGTGCGCGTTGATGATCTCGTTTCTACAAGGCCAGTATCCGGCGGTTTTCATTTTGTGTTCCTCCTGTGTTTTGGTTTTGGTGTTACCCATGAGCGCCCGCCCCGGTGGGGGCGGCTGGACTTGCACCAGCGGCGGCGGGGTGCCGTCGGCCTTGCGGGTTTTGGGTCAGGCGACGCGGAAATAATAGGCGTTCTTCTTGCCGCTCCACTTGCCGCCTGCGGCCTCGATCTCTTTTTCGTGGGGCTTTGTGTCTCCGGCGAGCCAGACCACCGGCGCGGCGGTCGTTGCGCCCTTGATGGTGGCGGTCAGGCCGTCCACCTCGGCCCAGCGGGCCGCGATGATCTCGGCGGCGGTTTTGGGTTCGGGCTTCTGCTCGGCGGGCTGTTCCGTCTTGGTTTCGTGCAGCTCGGCCAGCTTGGCTTTCAGCTCGTCGATCTCGTTGGCGGCGCGGTACAGATCGCCGCGAAGCGCGGCGGCTTCTTCCTGGGCCTGGACCAGCTCGGCGCGGAGCTTGTCGGCCTCGTCGGTTTTGGTGTTGTCCTCGGCGGCCTCGGTGAAAAATGCCCGGATGGCGCGGGCGGCGTTCGGCTCGGCCCTGATGGGCATGACCACGGCGAACGGCTCGTCGTTGATGTAGGCCAGGGCGGCGGAGATCGCGGACGTGGTGCGGAGCTGGGTGGCGGGGTGAAGCGCGTCAATGAACTTTGTGTCATAGATCGCGGCGAAATCGGCGTCGGCGTTGTAGTAGCAGGCGGCGGGGGCCTTCTTCGCCTGGACCGTGAACGGGGCGCGGGCCAGCGGCGCGGCGTCGGCGGTGTCGCGGACGGTATCGGCGAACAGCTTGACCAGATCGAGCTTGCGCGCCTCGTCCTCGTGCTTGCCGTCCTTGTCGAACGTCCACGCGCCCGGCTCGCAGCAGGTCAACGGCTGGACCGTGGCGGCGTACTCCGGCGCGTTCATGGTGCAGAGAAGAAAACCGTTGCAAATGTAGATCGTGCCGTCCTCGGAGACCTGGCACAAGATACGCTCGGAGCCTTTCAGGGCCTTCGCGGTGTTGGTGGTGTAGCGTCCGGTAAACTTTTTCATGGGGTGTTCCTCCTGTTGTGTTGTTTTGGGGTTTGCTGTATGGGGCTGGGTTGCTTTGTGCGGTGCAGCCCTGCTAAAGTGTCCGCTTGTGCTGGGTCAACGCTTGGACTTCTCGACCTGCAAGGCGTGGAAAAGATGGGCCTTCGTCATGTAGAAATGCGGGTCGGTTTCGGGGGCGTCCTTGCCGTCAGCCTCGGCGGCCTCGCGGGCGGCCTTGCCGGGCTTGTCGGTGTACTTCCAAAGCTGGCAGGTCAGCGCGGCGTGCTGGCCCTTCTTCACACTGTACCCCATGCGCTTCCACTCGGCGAAGGTGTGGAACGTGTCAGCGGCCAGCATGGCGGAGAAGATGTTCTCGGCGCTCTCGTCGCTGCCCTCGTCAACGGTGATCGTGACGGCGGCGCGGCGGGCGGCGATCTGCTCGGCGGTGTAGGTGGACTGTACCAGCTCGGCGAGCTGGGCGGGGGTGAAGGTGTTGCGGACGGTCTCGAAGATGATCTCGTTGTTAGTCATGGCGTTTTTCCTTTCCGGCCTGTTCGGCCTGTACACTGTTGCGTGTCGTTTTCTGCTGCAAGCATACACTGTTGCGTGTCGCTTTGTCAAGCACTTTTTTTCGGCGGCTGGGTGTTCCCCCTATGGGGGAAAATTTTTTCAGCGGCCCCGGCGGCGTTGCTTTTTCCGTGCGGGTGTGCTATGCTGTACCCGTGGCCGGGCGGCGGCGAACTCGCCGCCCGTGCCGGATTGTCAAGCGTCGGGGGATGTCGTGCGAGGACTGGCCCCCGGCGCTTTACTTGTTCAGCCGCTCGCGGAGCTTTTCGCGGAACTCCTCGATGGTCTTGCACTCGTCAGCGAGTATCAAGAGCCGGAGCCGTTCGGCCTCCTGGGCCTGCTGTACAAGCAATTCGCCTGTGTTCGGCGTGGTCATGTTCACCTCCCCTTTCTGGTCGCCGCTGGCGGCGGTTCGCTGGGCGGTGGCCGCTGGGCCGTCCGCTTGCCCCGGATGATAGCGGCGATTTTTTGCGCCGTCAATAGGCCGAAATCCCTTCCCACGGCCCCCCTTTAGGGGGCCTGGGAATTATTTTTGCACAAAAATCCGTGGCGGTTTTCTGTGCAGATTGCACAGGCTGGGGGACTATAGGGGGCATATTAGCATAGCTTACCAGGAGACGAGACCGGGCGCGGTAAATACCCTCGGCGGCGGGCCGTGGTCGTTTTCGGCGGGCCGTCCGGCGATGGCGGAGCCGGGGCGCGGCGGAACGATGGGCAGGCCCTCGCCGGAGCTGGGGCCAGCCGTGGAGGCGGGGGCCGTGCGCGCCTGCCGGGTAGCTGACCGGCGGCGGAGCATACCGGACCGGCGCAGGCCAGAGCCGCCAGCCGATAAACAGCGCCAGCACCAACGCCAGCGAGCCAAGCAAACGCGCCCGCCCACCCATGCGCAAGGCAGGAAGCAGACCGCCAGCACCGCCAGCCAGGCAGAGGCCAGGCACCGCCCCGCCAGCGCCGCCAGCACCAGCAGAGCGCCAGCCAAGCAAACACGCCCACCCGCGAAGATACCAAACGCGCGAGACTTCTCCTCACCGCCATTGATAGCAATACACCCCCTCCTATACCCTCCCCCGGCCCGGCGGCGGGTCCTCCCGGCGCAGACGAGGACCTTTGCGGGTTCGAGAGCGCAAAAATTGATTAGGTGCGATGCATTTTTTTCATTTCCGGCGGGTCCGGGCGAAAAAATGGAGGGGGGTCAAAAAATATGGAACGCGCACGCGGGCGGGGGGCGCGCGAGGGAAAAGGAACGCGGGCGGGCGTGAGATCGGGACGGGTATCATTTTCGCGGCGTCACGAAAATGGTGGAAGGAGCTGGCGCGGCGGAAGCTGCTGGGGCGCACGGATGGACCGCACGCGGGCGGGGGCGTTACGCCGGGGTGGTGATCTGGTACGCGGCGGGGCGTTTTGTTCCGGCGGGTTGGGCTTTTGGTACGCCTGGGAAAAATATTTTTCGGAGTTAGCAACTTTCGCAGGTTTTCCGTGTTACATTGATATTGTGCAGTAATGGCTCATGGAGAAATCCATGGGCCTTTTTCATTGGCGGGGGCCGCTGTGGTCGTGGAAAACCAGGCGGGTTTCGCATCCTTTACCGCTGAAAGGGTCAGGGTTCAAGTCCCCTCTGGCCGCAGGCGGCACCGAATGGAAAACGTCCTGCTGCCGCCGAAGGTCTGCGCTCATGCGCGGAAGTATCCACTGCGCGGCGGAGGTAGGCGGAGCGGGACACGCTGCATACCGGGACGGGAGGAGCTGCGAGGCAGCCCGCCCCGGTCCCGGAACTATTACAGGGACGCGGAGGCGAAAGGATACCGGATAGACAGGGGTGAGAGCAAATGCCGAAGCGGAGCGAGAAACGGGACGCCGCAAAGGCTGAATACCTCGCCCGGAAAGGCCGGGGCGAACTGGTAGACCTCCGGGAACTTGCGGAGGGCCTGGGCGTCAACTATCAGACCTTGCGCAACTGGAAGTCAGCGGATGAATGGGAAAAGGCGGAGCCGAAGAAGAAACGCGGCGGCCAGCCTGGGAACCGGAACAGCGCCGGACATAAAAACGCCGCCGGGAGCCACAAGGGCGCACCGGCGGGCAATCACAACGCAGAGAAGGATGGGGCTTACAGCGCCATCTTTTTTGATACGCTGAGCGAAGCCGAGCGGGAGCTGGTGATGAATACGCCGGTGGGGAGCCGGGCGGCGCTGGAACACGAGATGCAGATACTCAAGTTCCGAGAGCACCGGATACTCACCAAGATCATCGAATATGAGCAGGCCCCGGAGGACGAGCTGTATTTGAACAGCGTGCTGGATATGCGCCAGCCTGCGGGCCGGGGCGACAAGAAGATAGACGGTGCCAGACAGCAGATGGGAATGTACAGCAAGGACAGCGCCTTTGCACGGGTGCTGAAATTGCAGGATGCCCTCTACAAGGTGCAGGGCCGCATCGCAAAGATCGCGGACAGCCTGCGGGCTTTGGAGGAGAACGAGAAGCGCCTGGAACTGGAAAAGAAGCGGCTGGAAATCCTGCGTATGCGGGCGACGGGCGTGGTGGAGACACCGGACCCGGAGACCGGCGAGGACGCGGCGGAGCTTTGGCCGGAGGGAACGGAGGATGCAGATGGACCCGAAACGGTTTGAAAACACATACACCTATCACGCGCCGAAGGGAGACCAGACGGCGCGCTATGAAAAGCTGAGGGCCAAGGCGCGGGAGCTGGCGGAGCTGATCGAGGCGTGCTGCCCGGACAGCCGGGAAAAGAGCTTGGCGCACACGAAGGTGGAGGAAGCGACTATGTGGGCAAACGCCGCCATCGCAAGAAACGAGTGACGCCATGCGCCTGTACACGAGCAAGGTGATCGCCGACTGGCTGGGCCTGACGGAGCGGCGGGTGCGCCAGCTCCGGGACGAGGGCATCATCGAGGAGCAGGCACCGGGCCTCTATGACCTGCGCGCCACTACGCGGCGGTACATCTCCTACCTGCGGAGCGGGAGCCTTGCCGACGAGCGGGCGGGCTTGACCCGCGCAAAGCGGGAGGCGGCGGAGATGGAAAACGCGCTGCGGCGCGGTGAGCTGCACCGGACGGAGGAGATCGAGAGCGGCATCAAGACGATGCTTTTGAATATTCGCGGGCGGTTCCTCTCCCTGCCTGCGAAGCTGTCCCCGGCGCTGGCGGCCATGGGCGGAGACCAGGCCAGCATCTTCGACGAGCTGAAACACGCCATTGACGAGACGCTTGAGGAGCTGCGGGACTTCAACGTGGCCTTTGCACAAGAGGAGGACGGGGATGGAGAAAAAGAAGAATAAGGACCCATGCGCGGGCTGCGTGTGGAAGCTGTGGACAGGCACGAGCGAGAAGGTGCTGTGCTCCCTCCCTGTATGCAAGCGCGCCGAGTATGAGCGGATGATGCGGGGCGAGAAGGAGCCGGACCATGAAGAAAAAGCGCCGGACGATTGAGCTTGCCCCGCAGACGGCGGAGATGTTCGCCCGGTGTGTGGCGGTGCTGAAACCGCCGCCTGAGCTGACGCTATCCCAGTGGGCGGACACCTACCGGATGCTGAGTGCGGAGAACAGCGCCACGCCGGGCCGGTGGCATACGGACAACGCGCCGTATCAGCGGGAGATCATGGACGCCATCGGCGACCAGCACGTGCGCAAGGTCGTGGTCATGTCCGCCGCGCAGATCGGCAAGACGGCCGTGCTGATGAATATGCTCGGCTACTATATGCACTACTATCCCGCGCCGGTGCTGGTGATGCAGCCGACCCTCGAAATGGGCCAGACGTTCAGCAAGGACTTCCTGGCTCCCATGATACGGGACACGCCGGTGCTGCGGGTGCTGGTAGACACCAAAAGCCGCTATTCCGGCAACACGATCTTGAAGAAGAACTTTCCGGGCGGACACGTGACGATCATCGGCGCGAACAGCCCGGCGAGCCTTGCCAGCCGACCGATCAAGGTGCTGCTGTGCGACGAGGTGGACCGCTACCCGGCCAGCGCCGGAACAGAGGGCGACCCGCTGCTCCTGGCGCAGAAGCGACAAACGACCTTTTGGGACAAGAAGACCGTTATCGTATCGACACCGACCATCAAGGGAAGCAGCCGCATCGAGACGGAGTTCCAGGAGACGACGCGGGAGGAATGGAACGTACCGTGCCCGAAGTGCGGGCATTATCAGCCCCTTCGTTGGGCCAACATCGTATTCGACCGGCACGACCTGAAAAAGGGCGTGCGCCACAAGTGCGAGCGCTGCGGGCGCGAAAGCAGTGAATACGCCTGGAAGGCCCAGGAGATCAAGGGGCATTTCGTGGCGGCAAATCCGGGCGCGGCGGCGCGGGGCTTCCACCTGAACACGCTGGCCTCCACCTTCTGCGGGTGGCAGGAGGTCGTGGAGAAGTTCCTGCTTGCCAAGGAGATGCTGGACCAGGGCGACCCGGAGAAGATGAAAACGTGGGTGAACACAGAGCTGGGCGAGACCTGGGAGGAGCCGGGCGAGCGGCTGGAAGACACCGAACTGGTGAACCGCCGCGAGGTATACGACGCCCAGGTGCCGGAGGATGTGCTGGTGCTGACGGCAGGCGTGGACGTTCAGGACGACCGCTTCGAGGTGGAAGTCGTAGGCTGGGGCGTCGGCAAGGAGAGCTGGGGCATCCGCTACCAGAAGATATACGGCGATATGCTCAAGGAACAGGTGTGGCGCGATCTGGACGCCTTCCTGACGGCGACGTTCAGTAAGAAGGACGGGACGCAACTTCCCATCCTGTGCACCTGCATCGACAGCGGAGGCCACCACACCGATCAGGTCTACCGCTTCACCAAGGAGCGCTACGAGCGGCGCATCTTTGCCATCAAGGGCAAAGGCGGCCAGGAGGTGCCATATATCCGCAACCCGTCCACGAACAACCGCGTGAAGACACCGCTGTTTGTTTTGGGCGTAGACGCGGGCAAGGCGCTGGTGTATCAGCGCCTCAAGCACGAGCCGCCGGAGCGGAAGGGGCCGAACTACTGCCACTTCCCGCTGAACGAGGAGGCCGGATACGACGAGCAATACTTCCGGGGCCTGACCAGCGAGAAGGCCGTGGTGCGGTTCCGCAAGGGGCGGAGCGTGACGGTGTGGGAGATCAAGGACGCGAGCTACAAGCGAAACGAGCCGCTTGACCTGCGCAACTACGCCACCGCTGCCTTAGAGATCGCAAACCCGGTGCTGAAAGGACCGGAGGAGACGGAGACAGAGCGGCGGCAGAGGGCAACCGGAAGACGCCGCCTGAGTGGAGGTATTTAACATGGCAGTTTTCAGCAAGGAGCTGTGCTCCAAGAAACTGAATACATGGCTGGCGGCGGAGGAAGCCGTGGCGACCGGCCAGAGCTATCAGATCGGGACCCGTATGCTGACGAGAGCCGACCTGAAACAAATCCGGGCGCAAATGGAATACTGGGCGGCGAAGCTGGCAGAGGCCGAAGCCGCTGAGACGACCGGCGGCAGAAACCGCCTGTACCATTTCGTACCCCGTGATGTGTGAGGAGGGCGGCCATGGCAAGGAACTTTATTGACCGCTGCTTCGAGGCCGTGGCCCCGGTCCATGCGGTGCGCAGGAGCGCCGCGCGGACGGCGCTGCAATTTCTGAACAGCGGATACGGCAACTACGGCGCGAACCTGACAAAAAAGAGTATGCGCGGATGGGAATACCACGGCGGCAGCTCCAAGGAGGACATCGAGGACAACATCGACGTGCTGCGCCAGAGGAGCCGCGACGCCTACATGGGCGTGCCGGTGGCGGCCTCGGCTCTGAAAACGCTGCGCACGAACGTGGTGGCGGGCGGCCTGATGCCTGCGCCGCAGATCGACGGCGCGTTTTTGGGCCTGTCGGCAGAGCAGACGGAGGAGCTGCAGGAGAAGATCATCCGGGAGTTCTCCTTGTGGGCGGACACGCCGGAGTGCGACATGGACGGGCTGGGCAATTTCTACAAGCTGCAACAGCTTGCCTACCTGGGATACCTGATGAATGGCGACGCATTCGCGGCGTTGCCTATGTGCGAGCAGGTCGGCCAGCCCTACGGCCTGCGTGTGCGCGTGATGGAGGCGGACCGTATTTGCAGCCCGGACGGCTACGACCGGCTGGCTCCGTGCACGGTGCGAGGCTATGAGGTCCACAACATCGTACAGGGCGTGGAGACCAATGCGGAGGGCCGCGTGGTAGCCTACTGGGTGTGCAACCGGCATCCCCTTTCCGACACATCCATGCTGGGCAGCGGCCTGGAATGGACGCGCGTGGAGGCGCGCGGCGAGCTGACCGGACGGCGGAACATCGTCCATGTGATCACACGGGAGCGAGCGGGCCAGCTACGCGGCGTGCCTGTTCTGGCCCCGGTGCTGGAAGCACTCAAGCAGTTGGGACGGTACACGGAGGCGGAGATCAACGCGGCGGTCATTTCCGCCATGTTCACGGTGTTCGTGCAGCCAGCCACGGCGACGGATGATCGCCCGTTCGGCGAGATGCTGCCGGAGAATATGCTGATCGACGCAGAGGACCAGGGCAGTGTGGAGCTGGGCAACGGCGCTATCGTGGGATTGAACCCCGGCGAAACCGTATCCTTCGCGGACCCGAAGCACCCAAACGCCGGATACGACAAGTTCACGGAGGCCATGATCAAGCAGATCGGCGCGGCGCTGGAAATCCCGCCGGAGGTCATTTCCAAGCAGTTCTCCACCAGCTACAGCGCGGCACGCGGTGCACTGAATGAGTTCTGGCGCTCCTGCGATGTGCAGCGCGACGACTTTGTGGACAGTTTTTGTCAGCCAATCTATGAGGAGTGGCTGGCGGAGGCCGTGGCGCGGAACCGCATCAAGGCTCCGGGCTTCTTCCAGGACCCGGCCATCCGCAAGGCTTACAGCGGGTGCGCGTGGCCCGGCCCGGCCAGAACGAGCCTGAACCCTGTGCAGGAGATCAGCGCGGCGACGAAGCGCGTGGAGGCCGGTTTCTCCACCGCGCAGGAGGAGACCGCGCAAATGACCGGCGGCAATTATAACCGCAACATCCGCCAGAGAGTGGCGGAGGCCAAGAGAAAGCGGGAGGTGGACGAGATCGTGGACCCGTCCAGCGCCGCGAGCGAAGGAGGAAATGGAAATGCCTAAACCGTTTTGGAAGTTTCAGAATGTGGCCGGAGGCAGAGCGGAGCTGCTGCTGTACGGCGACATTTCAGACAGTACGTGGTGGGGCGACGAGGTAACGCCCAAGCAGTTCGCGGAGGACCTGGACAAGCTGGGAGCCGTGAGCGAGATCACGGTGCGCATCAACAGCGGCGGCGGAGACGTTTTTGCCGCGCAGACCATCGGCAATCTGCTCGAACAGCACCCTGCGAACGTGGTGGCCCGCATCGACGGGCTGTGCGCCAGTTCCGCGACCATCGTGGCCTGCCACTGTGACCGCGTTGTGGCGGCCAACGACAGCACCTACATGGTCCACCCGGTCCGGCTGGGCCTGCTGGGCTACTACGACGCCACGACCATGCAGCAGTATTTGAACGCGCTGGACACCATCAAGGAGAACATCATCAGCCTGTACGCGAAGAAGACGGGCCGGGACAAGGAAGAAGTGACCGGCTGGATGGACGCGACGAGCTGGTGGACCGGCCAGGAGGCCAAGGACAACGGCTTTGTGGACGAGCTTGTGGAGGATGTGGAAACGCCGGTGGTGGAAAACCGCGACGGCGTTTTGTTCGTGAACAGCGTGAATATGCACCTGCCTTTCGACAAGGCACCCACCTTCATGCAGAACAGTTTGGCAGCACCCACCGCCGCCGGACGTTTTGTAAATAAACCCGGAGCCATGAAACCGGGAGTACAACACGAGGAGGTACAGAACATGGAAATCAAGACTGCGGACGACCTGCGCCAGGCTTATCCTGCGCTGGTTGACCAAATCGAGCAGGCGGCGGCTGATCGTGCGACCAACGAGGAGCGCGAGCGCATCCGCGACATCGAGGAGATGGCCCTGCCGGGCAGCGAGGAGATCACCGCCGAGGCGAAGTTCACCAAGCCCGTCAGCGCCAGCGACTACGCCAAGGCCGCCATGAAGCGCGCCAAGGAGCAGGGCAACGAGTATCTGAACAACGCGAAGACCGACGCCAAGAACAGCGGCGCGGGCACTGTGGAGAACACGCCCCCTGCCGGTAAGACGGACGAGTTCCTGGACGCCATCAAGAGCGTGGGCCAGAACGCGCAGAAGAAGTAAGGGAGGGCAAAAGCATGAGCATGGATTTGGCAAGAAAGACTTTTTCCTGCGAGCCTGAGTATTTCATCGCAGGCACCAACATCCGCATCGCCACGGCGGTGAAGGAAGCGGGCGCTGACCTGAGCGCCCATACCCCCGTCCTTCTGGCGGAGGGCAAGGTCACTCCCGTGGCTGAGGCTGCGAAGCTGACCGGCCTGTACGGCGTGACCGCCGAAGCCGCCAAGAGCGGCGAGGACGCCATCATCTACCTTTCCGGCGAGTTCTTCGCTGATGCGCTGGTCCTGCCTGCGGGCATGACTGCCGCTGATGTGGAGGTCCCGCTGCGCAACCTCGGCATCTACTTGAAGTAAGGAGGAAACAGAGATATGCCTAACGAAGTGAATATCTATACCCCCCGCTATCTGGCGGAGGTCGTGAGACAGGCACCGCCTATCCACACTTATTTCCGCGACACCTTTTTCACCAACATCAAGACATTCTCCACCGAGCGCGTGGACATTGACCTGGTGAAGGGCGACCGCCGCATGGCCGCCTTCGTACATCCCCGCGTCGGCGGGCAGGTGCTCAAGGCCAACGGCTTTAGCACCGAGAGCTACAAGCCGCCCCTGATCAACCCCTACGACGTGACCACGGCAGACCAGCACATGACCCGCCTGCCCGGCGAGGACCTGTACAGCGGCATGACCCCGGCCCAGCGCGCGGCCCGCAAGCTGATGGACGAGTACAACCGCCTGAACGACGCAACCACGCGCCGCGAGGAGTGGATGTGCGTGCAGGCCATCGTCACCGGCCAAATCCCCATCGTCGGCCCCGGCGTGAACGAGGTGATCGACTTCGGCTTCACCAACAAAATCAAGCTGGACGGCACGAAGCAGTGGGGCAAGACTGCTGCCAAGCCCATCGAGGACCTGGAAGACTGGACCGAGAAGGTGCTGACCGGCGGCTTCACCAACGTGGACCGCGTGATCATGGGCAAGGCTGCTCTGCGCGCCTTCATCAACGACGAGAAGGTGCAGAAGCTCCTTGACAACCGCCGCATCAACATCGGCGGCTACGACCCCCGCGACCTGCCTAACGGCGTGAAGTATTACGGCCATCTGACCAGCCCGAACATCGACCTGTATACCTACGGCGAGGTGTATCTGGACGACTGGACCGACCCTGAGACCCCGGCTGTGAAGCCTCTGGTCCCGGAGAACGTGGTCATTCTGATTTCCGGCCAGTCGAACTTCATGCTGGCCTACGGCGCGTGCACCTACATCGAGGACAGCACGCAGCAGTGGGTGACGGCGGAGACCAGCCGCCTGCTGCGCAGCTATGTGGAGCATCACCCCGACCGCCGCATGGTGGAGCTGCAGGCCCATCCGCTGCCTATCCCCGACAAGGTGGATAGCTGGCTGGTGGCCGAAGTGTGCTGAGATGGCACTGTTCGAGCTGAAACAGGACTATGGGAATGAGGCGGAGGGGCTGCCCCCTCCGCCTACGTTCAAGGACTGCGCGGCGGCGGACATCGACACCGTGTTCTTCAACGGCAACGAGCACGCCGACCGGCACATCATCGACGGAAAGGACGTTCTTGTGGTGATCGTGGAAGGCGGAACACGGGAGCACAATTCACACTGGGAGGCGGGAGCGAAGCAGAACTTCGATACCGGACTGTACAAGGCGCACACCATCCTGTACATCCGCACGGAGGACTACGGGCCGAAGCCGAAGGTGGGGAAGCCGCTGGTGATGGATGCCGGGACGGACCATAAGCGCACCTTCGACATTATGAAGTGCGAGGAGGAGTGCGGGGTCTTCCGCATGACGTTACAGAGGACGAGACAATGAGCAACGTGCGATATAACGCGGGGACCATGACCATCGAAGTCGATGGCCTGGACGATGTGAGCGCGGTGCTGGGCGACCTGCGGAAGAAGACCCCGGCGGTGGCGAAAGTCGCCATCAACGCCACGGCCCGGCAGGCCCGCAAGCTGATGATCGCGGAGGCGAAGGCCCGGTACGCGGTGAACAGCGCGGGCAAGCGGCACCTGAGCGACTTGGTGCAGCGCAAGAAGGCCAGCAACAGCAGCCTGAGCGCGGAGCTGCGCATCGCAAGCTACCGCAACGACCTGGGCTATTTCCAGACCAGGCCGAACCGCCCCTTCATGGGGCATGACGTGGCGCAGGCCCCGGAGTATTTCACGGCCCGCGTGCTGAAAACCTCCCCAATGAAGGCGCTGACCGGCAAGGGCCGGTTAAGCAAGGGCTTCCTGGTGGAGTTCAAGAGCGGGCACGTGGGCATGGTGCAGCGCATCGTGGGCACGGGGCGCTTCCACTACACCGTGCGCAGCGGCGCACCGAGCACCAGCGACAAGATGCAGACCATGGGCAGCCCCAGCGCGGCGGCGATGCACTCGACCATCTGGCCGGAAGTGGAGCCGGAGGTGGAGCTGTTCCTGGCGGCAAAGCTGACCGAGCGGGCCGAGCAGGTCTTAGCACGGGCAAAGAGAAAGGCGTGAGGATATGAAAGAAACGATGAAAGTGGGCATCGGCCAAACGCCGCAGCTCTGCCAGGATGCATTGATCGAGATGCTGCGCGAGCTGTTCGCCGGAAAGAAGTACAACGGCCAAGAGGGGCGGAAGCCGCTTGAAATCTTCAAGCAGGACCTTCCCATCCCGGAGGAGAACGATGTGGACGCCGACACCGACGTGGCGCACGCGCCCTACATCGTGGTACGCATGACCGGCGGAGAGATCGCGGACGATAAAAGCCCGCAAACAGTGGAGTTCAGCCTGATAATCTGCGCCTATGACACCGGTATCGAGCGGGCGGGCTTTCAGGATGTTGCCAACATCAAGGAAGACATCGTGCAGAGAGCGTGCACCGCGCCGTACTTCGGCGGAGCCTTCACCATCCTAAAGCCTATCGCCTGGGCCTTGCAGCAGGACGACACAGCCCCGTATTACTACGGAGCTGTGACCATGAACTGTACAGCTCCGGCCATGACCCAAGACACCGAATTGGAGGGACTGCTATGAGCAAGAAAACAGAACCCCGCGCGGCGGATATAGCCGCGCCTATGAGCGAAGCCGCTGCGGCGGCGGAGGTAAAGACTGCCGTTCCTATGGAGCGGGAAGCAAAGACCGGCCCCGTCGTCTACTGCGGCCCCAGCGTGCGCGGCGTCGCCAGACAGTACACCGTGTACGCGGGCACCATTCCTGCCGCGCTGGCAGACTTCATTCAGGCCCACCCGGCGGCCAAGGGGCTGCTGGTGAGCGTGGGCCGTTTCGCTCAGGTGAGAAGCAACCTGGGCCGGAGCGGGACGGCGGAGGCTATCCTGTTCCAGAAAATCAAATCCGAATTGTAAGAAGGAGGAAAGAACGTATGTATCGACATGGCATTTACGTCAGCGAGCAGGAAACCAGCATGATCGCTCCGCTGAACGGAACAGCCGGTTTGCAGGTCGTGATCGGGACTGCCCCGGTGCACCTGTTGGCGGACCCGGCTGCGGCCATCAATAAGCCTCTGCTGGTATACAGCAAGGCGGAAGCCATCGCTGCCGTTGGGTACAGCGACGACTTTGCGAGTTTCACCCTCTGCGAAGCGATCTCCGCTTCGTTCGCGGTGGTGAACGTGGCCCCCCTGGTGCTGATCAATGTGCTGGACCCGGCCAAGCACTCCGCCGAGATGGAGGAGAAGACCGTGCAGATCAACAGCGGCATGGCCGTTGTGGAGGAGACGGGCGTGCTCCTGAGCACTCTGGTGGTGAAAAACGGCGAGGAGACGCTGACCGCCGAGGAGGATTACACCGCCGTTTATAACGCCGACGGCACCGTGAGCATCGTCCTGATCGAGGGCGGCAAGGCCGACGGCGCGACCAACCTGACCGTTTCCGGCAAGAAGGTGGACGCCAGCAAAGTGACCGCTGCCGACATCGTGGGCGGCGTGGACGCGGCCACTGGCGCGGAGACCGGCTTGGAAGTCGTGCGCCAGGTCTACCCCAAGCTGGGCATGACACCCGGCATCCTGACGGCTCCCCGTTTCAGCACCAACGCCACCGTGAGCGCGGCCCTGCAGGCGAAGACGAAGGAGATCAACGGCGTATTCAAGTGCGTGTGCATCGCGGACGTGGACAGCGGCGCGGACGGCGCGCGCAAGTACACGGACGTGAAGGAGCAGAAGGAGCGCCAGGCTTTGACCGACCCGAACGCTTACGGCGTGTGGGGCTACGGCAAGGTGGGAGACGTGATGTACAGCGGCTCCGCCCTGGCCTCTGCCCTGACCGCCTACACCGACGCGGCCAGCGACGACATCCCCAGCAACCCCAGCAACAAGACCATCGCCATCAGCGCCATGTGCCTTGCCGACGGCACCGAGGTCCTGCTGGACCAGGACCAGGCCAACGTAGTCAACAGCTACGGCGTGGCGACCTGGCTGAACATGAACGGCTTCCGCCTGTGGGGCAACCGCACCTGCGCCTACCCCGGCAACACGGACCCGAAGGACAGCTTTTTCTCCTGCCGCCGCTACATGAGCTGGCGCGCCAACAGCTTCATTCTGACGTATTTCCAGAAGGTGGACAGCCCTCTGAACAAGCGCCTGATCGAAGCCATCGTGGACAGCGAGAACGTGCGCGGCAACGGGTACGTCGCCATGGGCGTCGCCGCAAGGGACGAGATCGTGTACAACGAGGACGAGAACCCCGTCACCGACCTGATGAACGGCAAGATCACCTTCCACCAGTACATGACCCCGTACACCCCGGCGGAGGACATCGAGGACATCATCGAGTTCGACCCCGACGCGCTGGTGAGCGCACTGAGCTGATAAGGGAGGTACGCGAACATGATCAGCAACAACTATATTCCTGAGAAGATCAATGACTTCAACACCTATCTGGACGGTAACAAGATGATCGGCGTGGCCGCGTCTGTTACGCTGCCGGAGGTGAAGATGAAGACCAGCACTGTCTCCGGCGCTGGCATCAACGGCGAGATCGACAGCCCCACCATCGGCCAGTTCGAGGGCATGGAGCAGGAGATCGACTTCAATGTGCTGTACAGCAGCGCCATGGATATGCTTTCCCCCCTGTCCGTGGTGAACCTGACGCTGCGCGCCGCCCAGCAGGTCTACGATAAGACCGGCGGCTACGCCTTCAAGGGCCTGCGCGTGGTGGAGATGGGTCGCGTGAAGACCTTCAACCCCGGCAAGGTGGAGAAGGGCGAAGGCATGGAGGCTAAGGTGACGCTTGAGCTGACCTATCTGCTGGTGGAGAACGACGGTTCCCCGCTGCTGGAAGTGGACAAGCTGAACGGCGTCTACAAGGTCAACGGTGTGGATATGCTTGCAGGCATCTCCGAGCTGACCTGATAAGGCCGGAAAGTCAAATGCGAAACGAGCAGGCTCTACTCTCTGCACAGGCGGAGGGTAGGGCCTGCACCATATTCAAAAACCGAAAGGAGCAGCACTATGAATGAAGAAAAGAACATGATGGCGGAGGCCAACGAGGAAACCGCGCAGACCACGCAGAGTGAGCGCGTGATCGACCTGGGCAAGCCCTACAAGTTCGAGGGCACGGAATACACTTCCATCGACCTGAGCGGACTGGATAAGCTGACGGTGAAGGACGCCATCGACGCCCAGCGCCAGCTTTTCAACGAGCGGGAGGTGGCCGCCGCTATGCTGTGCGAGACCACGACCGCGTTTGCAAGGGCCATCGCCGCGAAGGCGGCGGAGCTGCCCATCGAGTTTTTCAAGCTGATGCCGCGCGGGGCCAGCCGCAAGGTGGCCGGTGTCGTGCGCAACTACATGAACGTGGAGGCCGCGACGGAGAACCACGTGATGCAGCTTGAGGAGCCGTATCACTTCAAGGGCCAGACCTACACGGAGGTGGACCTGAACGGCATCGCGGACCTGAACAGCATGAACGAGAGCGAGGCAGAGAACCGGCTGGCACGCGCTGGCTTTATGGTGACGGAGACCTCCTTCAACTACCTGTTCGCCTGCATCCTTGCGAGCATGGCGACGGGCCTGCCGGAGGAGTTCTTCACGGGCCTGCCGCTGCGCGAGGTGCTGAAACTGAAAAACGCGGTGAACGACAGCGGTTTTTTCGAGTAAAGGGCGGGGCGAAAGCCTTACGCCAAGCGGCCATCCGCCTGTCAGCGGTCACGAGAACGGGCGTGGACTTCTACCTGAAACTGCCCGTCGAGGAGTTTATCGCGCTGAATAACGAGGTGGCGGAGGAATGGCACAGAACAAAACATTAGAGTTAAGCATCAAGATCGCCGGTAAGGTAGACAAAAGCCTGACGACGGCGATCAACCAGACCAATACCCTGATGGGGAGCCTGACCACCACCATGAGCAAGGTGGGCACGGCGGGGCTTGCGGCCATGGGGGCGCTGGCAACGGCGACCGTAGCCGGACTTGCCAAGTGCACCTCCGAGGCCGCGAAGCTGGAAAACAATATGTCTGCGATGGTGCGCTACGTGGACGGGCTGACGGAAAGCGCCACCACCAGCACCGAGCAGGCACAAAGCAACCTGAAAGCCATGAGGACCTATATCCAGGACCTCAGCACGCAGATACCACGGACCACCGAACAAATCTCCAAGATGTCGGCGGCCCTGGGCCAGTCCGGCATCGGTGCGGACCGGCAAATGAGCACGGGCATCCTGCGTGATACCGCCGTCGCCGCGACCGCTATGGACCTTGAAGACGACACGGCGGGCAGCTACATGGCGAAGTGGGAGGCCGCCTTCAACTTCAACCATGACCAGGTAATGACGCTGATGGACCAGATCAACTACCTGGGCGCGAACAATGCCACGACGGCGGCGGAGATCGCGCAGAGCGTGAACCAGGCCGCGTCTATGGGCCAGATCGCGGGCGTGGACCCGTCGGCTACGGCGGCCATCGCCACGGCCATGCAGGCGACCGGCGTTGCGACGGACCGCGTGGGAACCAGCATTTCACGTATCTACACGAACATCAGCAAGGGGTCCAACGCCACAAAGGCACAGAAAGCCATGTGGGAGGAGCTGGGCTTCACCGCTGAGGGCATCGCAAGGTCCATGCAGAGCGACGGCATCGGGACGCTGAAATCGGTGTTCCAGGCCATCAACAATATGCCGGACGAGCGCAAGGTGGCGGCGCTGAACACCTTGTTTGGTCAGTGGGCAATCGAAGGCGGCGCGAAGATCACGCAGAACCTCGCGCTGCTTGAGAAGACGCTGGGCGAGGTCAACGACCCCGGCCTCTATACGGGCAGTATGGAGCGGGAGTTCCTGATCGAAGCGAGCACGCCGGAAGCGGTCGATCTAATGCTGTCGAACGCGAAGGCGGCGCTGATGCAGGACATCGGCCAAGCGTTCCTTCCGGCAAAGAAGGAGTTCAGCCTGTCGATGATCGACTTCCTGAACCAGATCAGGAAGAATATGCCGGAGCTGACGACGCTGGCGAACTCGCTGGGAAAGATCGCAAGCGACGGCGTGGAGCGCCTGGGCGACGCTATGGAGCGGGCGCTGCCCTACATCCAGAGAGGGCTTGACTACCTGGCGAACAACGGGCCGCAGGTGGCCTCGACGCTGGGCAAGCTGGCGGCGGTGTTCGTGGGCATGAAGTTCGCGCCGGGCATCGAAAGCCTTTTGAGCGGCGCGGGGAACCTGCTGCTGGGAAGCTCTGTCGGCGGCAGCGGAAAACGCACCGGCGGTCTGCTGGGCGGCATCAAGAGCCTGTTCCAGGGCGGACAGAAGGCGGCGGGCACGGCTGGCGGCTTCCTCTCCACCTTCGGCGGCGCGGCCAGCGGAAACGGCTTTTTCCAAACGCTGGGGAGCGTGGCATCCAGCCTAATCTCCGGCAACGGCATCAAGGGCACGGCGGGGCTGCTGGAAGCGGCAGCGGGAACGCCGGGCCTCTTATCCGGTTACCAGGGCGCGGGAAGCGCACTGAAAAACAGAATTGCAGGAAGCGGCATCGGGCAGTATTTCGGCAGCGTGTTCTCCTCCCTGGGGAGTTTCGGGAGCACGCTGGGGAACACGAAGACCGGCGGCTTCCTTTCGGGTCTGCTGGGCAAGGCGGGCGGCGCGCTGGGCAACCTGACCATGCCGCTGCGCCAGGGCATCGCAGGCATCGGTGCTGCGGCGACCATTCAAGGCAGCATCATCCAACAGAACCTATCCGGCCTGCTGGGTAAGGCGGGCGGCTTTGTGAGCGGCATCGCCAACTCCGGCGCGGGAAAAGCCATCGGCGGCGTGCTGGGGAGCCTGGGCACCGTGGCGAAGTCGGGAGCCGGTGTGCTGGGGACCGTGTGGGGTCCCATCGCCTCCGGCTTCGGAAGCATCTTCGCGGGAGCCGCGCCGGTGATCGGCGTGATCTCCTCCATCATCGCCGTGGTGAGCATCTTGGGCGACCACCTGGAAGACATCCGGGGCATCATCCAGAACGTATTCGGCGATACCGGCGTGGCCGTGTTCGACAAGTTCATGGGCGTGCTGCAAAACGTGGGCAGCTTCATCACGGGACTGTTTGCGGACGGCGGCGTGGCAAATGCGCTGGCCCCGCTGCGGGAGACCATCACGAACCTGTTCGGAGAGGATGCGGGCGCGGCCTTCGACGGGCTGACGACCATCCTGCAATCGGTGATGGGCGTGGTCGGGCAGATCGTGAGCTTTGCACAGACGACCGTGAAGCCGATCATCCAGGACATTTTCAGTTTCCTGACGGGAACCGTGGTGCCCATCATCCTGCAAACCTTCACAGCGGCGGCTCCGTCTATCGCTGGCATCATCAGCGGCCTCGGCTCCGCCATTATGACGGCTATGCAGATCATCGGCTCGGCCATCCAGGCAGTCATGCCTATCGTGCAGAGCATCATCACCGTCATTATGAGCATCGCTTCCGTCGTGGTGCCCGCTGTGCTGGCGGGTATCTCGGCACTGGCGCAGGGCATCGGCCCCATCCTGGAAGGTATCAAGACCGTATTCGACGGGCTGATCGCTTTCATCACGGGCGTATTCACCGGGAACTGGTCCCAGGCATGGGAAGGCGTAAAGCAGATATTCGGCGGCGCGTTCGACGCGCTGGTGGGCCTGCTGAAAACGCCGGTGAACGCGGTGATCGCGCTGATCAACAAGGCCATATCCGGCATCAATGGACTGGGGCTGGACATCCCGGACTGGGTGCCCATCATCGGCGGCAAGAGCTTCCACATCAGCATCCCGGAGATACCGATGCTGGCAAAGGGCGGCTTCACCGACGGCGTGAGCATCGCGGGCGAAGCTGGGCGCGAGGCTGTGATCAGCTTCCAGCGCGGCGTGCGGGCACAGAACATCGCCACCTGGGCACAGGCGGGCCGGATGCTGGGCGTGAGCGCCGAGCAGGCGTTGAGCGCGGCGGACGGCGCAGAGCTGAAACCTATCGACCCCGGCGAGGGCGGCGGAGGCGGAGGCAGCTTCACCTTCGCGCCGAACATCGTCATTCAGGGCAACGCCGACGCGGATGTGCTTGAGGAAGCGCTGCGGCGGGCCAAGGAGGAGTTCGAGGCATGGTACGAGCAGATGATGCGCAAGCGTGCCCGGACGGCCTATTGATGGGAGGAAGCTATGTACACGACAAAGAGCGGCGACACCTGGGACGTGATCGCCAAGGAAGTCTATGGCAGCGAATACCACGCGGACGCGCTGATGGCGGCCAACCCGGAGCACATCGACACCTTCCGCTTTTCCGCCGGGGTCGTTTTGAAGACGCCGACGGTGGAGGACGCGCGAGCGGGCACGCTGCCGCCATGGAAATACGAGGCGCAGTATGAATAAGGCAAGAAGCATCGGACTTGCGGTGCAGTACCGCAGCACCCCGTATTCCGCACAGGTGCAGGCGAGCGCCCAGGTGGACGCGGCGGAGGGCGGCGGGAGCGCTGCTTCCTCCGCCAGCTCCGGCTCCGGCGCGGCGGCGGGACAGGCGGTAACGCTGAACAACACGCCCCTCTACGTGAGCAGCGTGGCGAAGAACCCAGCGACCCACAAGACGGGCGTGTATTACTTCTACGACGGTATCTTGATACGCGGGCGCTACCGCATCACCAACACCCCGTCGAGAGTGGGCAAGACCCCGGTGGGGCAGAACGTGACCGGCTGGGCGGACGCGGCGGACTGCGGCGCGGTGAGCACCACCAAGGCCACGCCTAAGAAGGAGACCTCCGGCCAGGAGGACGCGACGCTGGGTGCGGGCACGGGAACGGACATCGGCCTTTCCATCGAGAGCCTGACCTATGTGGACAACGCGGCGGACGACAGCGACAGCATCGACCTGACGCTGGACGCCCAGGACAGCAAGTGGCTGTGGGGCTGGATGCCGCAGAAGGGCGCGACGCTCTACCCCCGCCTGCTGGGCCACGACTGGGAACGGCCAGGCGACGAGCGGGCCATGGACTGCGGCCTTTTCGTGGTGGACGACGTGAACTACTCGGACACGCCGACCACCTTGCAGCTCGGCGGCGTGAGCAAGCCGAGCGACAGCAATTTCAGCGAGACAGATCGGAAGGTGACGTGGAAGAACACCTCCATCAAGCGCATCGGCCAGACCATCGCGGCGCGCTACGGCCTGGGCTTCACCTATGACGCTGAGGACTACGACATCGAGTGCGACGAACAGGACGGAGCGGACAGCAGCTACTACAATACGCTGTGCCAGAACTACGGCCTGGTGCTCAAGGTGTACGCCCGGCGGCTGTGGGTCTACGACCGGGAGGCATACAAGGCAAAGCGGGCGGTGCGGACCTTCGACCGCACGGACATCATCCGTGGGAGCCTGAGCTGGACCACTACCCTTTCCGGGACCTACACCGGCGGGACCTTCGACTACACCGACGCGGACAAGGACTGCGACATCTCCTGCAAGGTGGGCGGCGGAACGCACATCAAGAGCGTGAACCGCAGGGCCATCAGCGTGCAGGATGCGGCGGTCCAGCTCTGCGCGGAGCTGAACCGGGCCAACCATGGCACGATCAAGCTGCGCTTCACCGTTCCGGGAGACTGGACCGTGAGTGCGGGCAACACAATCAACATTACCGGCTACGGCGGCGGCCCCTCCGGCGGAGAGGGCGGCATCAACGGCAAGTATTTCGTGGACAAGGTGACGCACAAATACACCAAGAGCGGCGGATTTACCACGGCCTTCGAGTGCAGCGGCGTCCGGGAGGGCTTCCATCCCTACGAGGTGGGCGGCTCCATCCAGTACAACACGGAGGGGTCCGACACCAGCGACACGAATTACAGCAGCTCCTACGAGACGAGCACGGCGGCCAGCGCCGCCAGCGCGGCGGCGGGAGCTGAGGCCGGGGCGGCGGTGACGCTGACCAACGCCCCCTTCTACTACACCAGCGTGGCCTCAAATCCGAGCTGCTATAAAAGCGGCGTGTTCTATTTCTACGACGGCATCCTGGTCAACGGGCGCTACCGCATCACCAACGCGGCCTCCCGCTGCGGGAAGCTGCCGGTGGGACAGAACGTGACGGGCTGGGTGCCCGCGAGCTACTGCGGCGTGGACACGCGCACCGGCGGCGGAGGCGGCACGAAGGCTACCATGGAGGTGAAGTAGCGATGGCAGGGACGAACCGGGTCGGACGGGTCAGCTCCATCGACTATGAGAGCGGGACCTATGAGGTGACGTATGCGGACCAGGGCCGGATGGTCACGGCCCGCATCAACGCCATGAGCAACGGAGAATACAAAATGCCGAGAGTGGGCCAGATCGTGAGCGTGACGCACACGAGCAATGGCACGGCGGCGGCCACCACCAGCGGCACCGTATGGAATCGGAGCAACCGCCCAGCGGAGGGCTTCGCCGGGCTTTACCGCAAGGAATACGGTGAGAAGGCCGGGCAGGCTTTTGAGCGCTACGACGCCAACACCGGCATCTACACCCAGTACACCGACGTGCGGACCGGGCGCAACTGCAACGGCGACATCTTCGACGAGGCCAAGGGCACCATCAGCCTGATCGCGGAGAAGCTGGTGCAGATCACGAGCAAGATCAAAAGCGTGAGCATCCACGGCAAGGAAGGCGTGGGCATCGGCGCGGAGAAAAGCGTGACCATCGACGCCGGGGAGAACATCAATCTGGAAGCCGAGGGCGACCTGGACGAGGGTGCAGGCGGCGACCGGGCATTGACCGTGGGCGGAAAGAACACCGAGCTATACAAGGGCGAGGTGGAGCGGGAGTTTCAGGGAGGCATCCGCGACACCGTGACCGGCGAGGTGACGCTGACGATCAACGGTGTGACCATCACCATCAGCGAGGGCGGCGATGTCTCCATACAGACCGCCGGGAAAATCAGCATGAAGGCACAGCAAATCGACCTGCAGGGCGGGTCCTCCCTGGTGCTGTAAAAAACGAACAGCGAGGAGGAACGGAAAATGGTGGGCAGCTATATGGGCCGGGTGTTCACGGTGAGCAGCCAGAGGATATTGACACCGAGCAATCTGAAAGGCAGCGCCGGGAGCGACTGGGCAAACCATGAGATCATCGGTAAAAAGGCGCGGAGCCAGTGGGTAGGCCCGAAGCTGAAAAGCTACACCATGGACCTCCTTCTGCGCTCGCAGGACGGCGTAAGCCCCCGGTCCACGCTGGACTACTTCCAGCGGGCGGCGGAAAGCCAGATGGTCGATTGGTTCATCATCGGCGGGCGACCGATCTCTGACAACCCCTTCAAGCTGGTGAGCGTCAGCGACGAGTGGGACACGGTGCTCAACGGCGGCGCGCTGATCGAGTGCCGGGTGAGCCTGAACATCGAGGAATACACATAAGGGAGGGCAAGCCGTGATCTACATTGAGGATACCATCGTCGAGATCGAGGCCGGGACCGTGGACGACCAGACGGCACAGGAAGTCTACCGAAATCTACAGGTGCTCTACGGCACGGAGACGGGGGAACAGGCCCTCGACCGCGAGTTCGGCATCGACATCAACATTCTGGACAACCCGCAGGAGGCGGCGAAGGCGCTGCTGACGGCGGAGTTCGTGCGGAAAACAAAACAGTATGAGCCACGGGTCCGGGTCATGCGTGTGGAATGGACCCAAAATCATGCCAGGGACGGCGGCATCGTCCCGAAGGTGGTGGTGAGCTTTGTCTAATATCAAAGAGCTGGCAAACGTGCCGGAGATCAGCTTCATCGAAAACATGAGCCTGCAGGAGACTGAGGAGCTTGTGCGGGCAAATTACACGCGCATCTTCAAGGAGCTTACCGGGCAGGACGCGGAGCTGGGCGAGGCGGACGCGAAGAACCTGATCATCAAGTCGTTCAGCCTTGTGCTCTACCAGGTGATGCAGTATGTGGAGGCCAAGGGCCGGGCGGAGCTTTTGAAGACCTCGACCGGCGACGCGCTGGACGCACTGGCGGCCCTGTTCGGCATTACGCGGCAGGAGGCCAGGCGGGCCACGTGCATCGTGCGCTTCACGCTGTCCGGCCAGCGGAGCGAGCCGACGGCCATTCCGGCGGGCACACGGGTGAAGACCCAGGACGGGAAATACTTCAACACCGTGGACTACGCGGAAGTCACGGCGGGCGAGCTGACCGTGGACGTGGACGTGCAGGCGGAGGAGGCCGGAGCAGAGAGCAGCGACATCGCCGCCGGAGAGATCGACACGCTGGTGGACCCCATCCCCTACGTTGCGAGCGTGGAGAGCATCGAGGCGAGCACGGGCGGACTGGACATCGAGGACGACGACGGTCTGACGGAACGGGTGTGGCTGGCCCCCAGCAAATACTCCTGCGCAGGACCGCGAGACGCCTATGCCTACTATGTGAAGGAATGGCGGACGGACGTGGACGACGTGCAGATCGTCAGCCCGGAGCCGTGCGTGGTGCACGTTTATGTGGTGCTGGACGGCGGCGTGCTGCCCACGGAGACGGAGCGGGAGGAGCTGGCCGCCTACCTCAACGGCGACACCATCCGCCCGCTGACGGACATCGTGAGCTGCCCGGCGGCGGCGGAGGTCCCCTACGACATCAGCTTGACCTACTGGATCGCCAGCAACGACCAAAAGAGCGCGGGCACCATTCAGGCCCAGGTGGAGGCGGCGGTGGACGCCTACGAGAGCTGGCAGCGCAAGATGGGACGGGACATCAACCCGACCGAGCTTGTGTACCGGGTCCGCGCAGCGGGAGCCAAGCGCGTGAAGCTGGCGGCCCCGGCGGACATCGTGATCGAGAAAACGCAGCTCCCGAAGCGGAACACGCGCACCGTGACCTACGGAGGGCTTGAGGATGATTAAAAGTCTGCGTCAAGCCCGCATTACAGACGGCCTTCCGAGGGTGTTGGCGAGACAGGAATGGGTGATCGCCCTGTCCGAGGCCCTGGGGCTGGCCCTGGGGAAGACGCTGGACTACACCGACGAGAGCCAAATCTACACACGGCTGGACACTGCGCCGGAGACGGTGCTGGATGTACTGGCCGTGGACTGGAAGATCGACTGGTACGACACCGAACTGACAGTGGAGCAGAAGCGCCGCATCGTGAAGACGGCGCTGACGGTCCGGCGGCTGATGGGCACAGCGGCGGCGGTGAAGCTGCAGGTGCACGCCATCTACCCGGAGGCCACCGTGACGGAGTGGTTCCAGTACGACGGGAGGCCGGGCTGCTTCCGGGTGAGCCTGCCGCTGCCGAAGGAAGGCATCACGGCGGCGGAATACCGGCGGCTCAAGACCGGCATCCTGACCACGAAGAACGAGCGCAGCCACCTGGACATGATCGACATTCAGCATGAGTGCGAAGCCGTGGTGATCACGGGCGGGTGCTGCTCCATGAGCCAGATCATCGAGGTATGGCCGGAGCTTGTGAGCGAGCTGGAAGTGACCGGCGAGCGCTTGACTGGCGGCGCGGCCAGCATGAGCCAAACGGCGGAGGTCTGGCCGGAGCTGACGGAGGCGCTGGAAATCCTGACATACCGGCACACCGGCGGAGCCGCGAGCACCGCGCAGGCCGTGGAGGTATGGCCGGAGCTGGCGGCGGTGGTGGAGATCACCGTGACGCGGAACACCGGCGGCGCGGCGCACACGGACCAGGCGCTTGAGGTCTGGCCGGAGCTGACCGAGCAAATCGAAGCAACGACAGAGCTGGACCGGGGCGGCGGGACCGCTGCGAGCCAGGTCGTTGAAATATACCCGGAAGGGGGAGGATGAAATGGACACTGAAAACGTAGTTGTCACCAAACAGGACCGAAAGTACAAGACCCTCGTGACCGACATCGGCAAAGAGAAAATGACCAACGCTATTCTGAACGGCAAGAAGGTCAACGTCGTCATGGCGGCGGTGGGCGACGGCGGCGGAAGCTACTACCTGCCCACGGCGGATATGACCGCGCTGGTGCATGAGGTGTGGCGCGGGGCCATCGCCAGCAAAGAGATCAACAGCAAATCCTCTAACATGGTAGACGTGAAGTTCGTGCTGCCGGGGACCGTGGGAGGCTTCACCGCGCGTGAAGCTGCCCTGATCGACGACGAGGGCGACATGATCGCCGTGTGCAACCTGCCGGACACGGAGAAGGCAGCCATCGAGGACGGCATCGCCGCTGCGCTGACCATTCTCATGCACATCGTTATGACCAACAGCGACGCGCTGACCTTTACGCTGGACCCGACCACCGACACGGCGAGCGCCGTGTGCGTGGCCTTTACCATCCCGCATGAGGCATGGCAGAGCGCGGGCGGCGCGGAGGACGACGAGGGCGGCGGCACCTACCCGTGCCGGGCTGATGTGGCGTGCGACGAGGCGACCGCAATGCACACGCCAATCGCAACGCTGGACAAGGCGTGCCTGGCGGCGGCCAAGGCGTGCGAGCTGTGCCCCACGGTGGAGACCGCGAGCGGCGTGCTGCGCTTTTGGGCGATGAAGGTGCCGGACGGCGAGCTGACCGGAAGCGTGTTGCTGGTGGGCCAGGGCGGCGGAGGCAAGAGCGGCGACGGGAGCTACACCCTGCCGACGGCAACCCCCTTCCGCCTGGGCGGCGTGAAGGTGGGCGACGGCCTGACCGTGGACAACGAGGGCAAGCTGTCGGTCGATGCGGCCAACACTGAGGAGACCACCGGCGCGCTGAACGAAGTGTTCGGCGCAGAGGACGGCAAATAAGCCGCCCCACAATCCCATAGCACCGTCGCTTGAAGCGGCGGTATTTTTATCGACAATTCCGGGGGCATCCCCGAAATTGAATATTTTTTAAGGAGGACAAAAATATGTCCAAATTCGTAAATCTCGAACAGATCAAGGTGCTTGCCAACAAGGTCAAGTCCGAAGACGCCGCCCTGGGTACTAAGCTGGAAACGGTCACCACCAAGGTCGATAACCTGGTCGCCGCTGGCGGCGAGGCCAACATCCTCGAAGGCGTCAAGGTCAACGGCGCTGCCCTGGCTATCTCCGACAAGATGGTTGACATCCTGATCGCCTCCGGCGAGGAGAACGGCACCATCTCCGTCAACGGCGCTGCTGTTGCCATCAAGGGCCTGGCCGCTCTGGCCTACAAGTCCGAGATCACCGAGGACGAGCTGGGCGAGGCTCTGAAAGCCTCTATCGCCGCTAAGGCCACCAAGGCCGATCTGGACGCCCTGACCGTCCGCGTGGGCGACATCGAGAAGGCCGGTTATCAGACCGCAGAGCAGGTCCAGGCCGCTATCGCTGCCTCCGGCCACGCTCATTTCGAGGTCGCTGAGACCGACCCCACCGCTGAGGGCTTCGAGGCTCAGGCCAACGTCATGTACCTGTACATGAACAGCAAGACCAAGCACTATGACATCTACGCCAAGGTCGGCGAGAGCGTCGTCCTGCTGGATGATACCACCGTCGATCTGAGCGAGTATGCCAAGACAGCCGACGTGACCTCTGCCATCAGCACCGCTATCGCTGCGCTGAACATCGACCAGTACGCCACCGACGACGACCTGACCGCCGCTGTTGAGCGCGTGACCGCCCTTGAGACCGCCATCGCCAACGTCTACACCAAGAAGGAAGTGGACGACAAACTGGCGACCAAGATGGATAAGGCCAGCATGGACGCCTACGCCACCGACGAGGAGGCCCAGCAGGCCGCCGCCAACGCCGTTGCCGGTGCTCAGGCCACCGACACCGAGTTCAACGCCGCCATGAATGAGGTCTGGACCCCAACCAAGGGCTAAGGCACCTCCTCGCGTCAGAAACGAATACCAGGGCCGGGGCGAAATGCCCCGGCTCGCTTATCAGGAGGTGAAACCCAGTTGGATGACGAGAAGAACGTAACTCTGGAACAGTTCAAAGGCTTTATGACCAAGGCCGACGAGCGGCTGGACAAGTTGGAAGTCGGCAAGGAAAACAAGGTTTCGCCCGTCAGTATCACTATTCCGACGGAGGGGTGGGCCTCCGAGGAGATCGGGGAGACCGACGAGGAAGGAACCGAGGCATCCTATCCCTTCTACTACGACATCGCGGCGGCGGACGCGACCGCAAAGCACCGGGCGGACGTGACGATCAGCCGCGAAAGCCTGGATGCGGCGACGGTGTGCGGCCTGTGCCCGACCAGCGAGACGACAGAGGGGAAGATCAGGCTGCGCGCTATGAAGGCACCGACGGAGGCCATTACGGCGGAATACTGGCTGCGCAGCGGGAAGGAGTAATACATGGCATTAGGACAAGTGAATGTTCCCGGCGCTGCCGGGATGGACGCCGTAGAGGCGAAGCAGGCCGCTCAGGCGGCCAAGGAAGCGGCTGAGGCCGCCCAGCGCACCGCAGAGAGCGCCGGGAAAACGGCGGACGCCGCCATGCAGAAGGCTGCTGACGCCGAGACGGCGGCGGGCAACGCGGGCAGCAAGGCGGACGAGGCCCTGAATGCGGCCAACACCGCCGCCAGTGCCGCGACGGCTGCCGCCAGCGCCGCCAGTGCCGCCGAGGAGAGCGCGAACAGCGCCAACACGGCGGCCAACGAGGCCAAGACTGCGGCGAGCAACGCGCAGAAGGCGGCGAACGACGCGCTGAAAGCCGTGACCAAGCTGACCAGCGTGATCAACAGCGTACCCACCCAGGCGGGCATCTTGACGTACACGGGCGCGGCACAGTCCCCCTCGTGGAACGGGTACGACACGGAGAAGCTGACCATCGGCGGAACGACCAGCGGCACCAACGCAGGCAGCTACGTTGCGACCTTCACGCCCAAGGAAGGCTACGAGTGGGCCGACGGCACCAAGACCGCCAAGAGCGTGACCTGGACGATCAGCAAGGCCAGCCTGTCCGTACCCGCGCAGAGCGGGACGCTGACCTACACGGGAAGCGCACAGTCTCCCCAGTGGAGCAACTACGACAGCAATAAGCTGACCATCGGCGGGACGAGCACCGCCACCAACGCGGGAAGCTATGCCGCGACCTTCACGCCGAAGGCCAACTACCAGTGGTCCGACGGCAGCACCAGCGCCAAGAGCGTGACCTGGGCCATCGGCAAGGCGGCGGGCAGTTTGACGCTGGCAAAGAGCAGCGTGACGCTGAACATCTCCTCGCTGACGGAGAGCGTGGCCGTGACCCGCGCGGGCGACGGCGTGATCAGCGCCACGTCCAGCAACACCGCCACGGCAAGGGTGGAGGTGAGCGGCACAAGCGTGAAGATCACCGGCCTCAAGGCGGGCACCGCCAAGATCACCGTGAAGGTGGCGGCGGGCACCAACCACACAGCGCCCAGCGACAAGACCATCAACGTGACGATCAGCCTGCCCGACACGAGCCTGGCGAACAACACGCCGGACATCATCGCGGCGGCGGCCAAGTCCGGCCAGGCGGCGAACTATTGGAGCGTGGGCGACAAGGTGGGTATCGCGGTCAATGGCTCTTTCGGAGGACTGAGCTATAACAACACCGTGTACGCCTTCATCCTGGGCTTCAACCACAACAGCAGCGTGGAGGGCGGAAACAGCATCCACTTCCAGTTCGGCAAGACGGCGGCTGGTGTGGACATCGCGTTCGTGAACAGCTACGGCTCGACCAGCACGGGCTTCTGCATGAACACCAGCAACACCAACTCCGGCGGATGGAACAACAGCTATATGCGAAAGACCATCTGCCCGGCGTTCCTGGCGGCCCTGCCGACGGCCTGGCAGAACATCATCGCGGCCTGCACGAAGTACAGCGACAACACGGGCGGCGGCTCCAACACCGCGAGCTACGTGACCGCGACCTCGGACAAAATCTGGCTGCTGAGTGAGATGGAGGTCCAGGGCACGAGAAGCTACGCCAACAGCGCCGAGGCGAACTACCAGAAGCAGTACGACTATTACAGGAACGGTAATAGCAAGGTCAAGTACCAGCACACGGCAACGACGAGCGCCTGCTACTGGTGGCTCCGCTCCGTGCATGCGGGCCGCGCGAGCTACTTCTGCATTGTGTACGCGGTCGGGTCTGCGAACGACTACAACGCCTACATTTCGTATGGCTTCGCGCCGGGCTTTAAGGTGGCCTAATCCCAAATCAGGCATCGAAAGTGGAGCGGTGGGGGCGCAAGCCCCTACCAGCGAAACGCCAAGCACCGAGTACCCAAATCAGCACAGGCCCCATCCGGCGGGAGCGGCAACGCTCCTGCCGGTGACGGGGGCACCAAACCGGAAGGGAGAACACCGAAATGGCAGTATACAAATCGCGGCGCAAGGACGCGGCGGCGCAATTCGTGGCAGACGCACGAGAACTGCGGAAGGCCACGGTGCGCATCGCACGGAAGTTTCCGGCCAGCTACAAGTACGTGACCACGGGGCCGCTGCTGCAACTGGCGAGCGAGGTCTACATGAACGCGCTCAAGGGAAACAGCATCTACGTCCACAAGGACATGAGCGAGCGGGACTACGAGCTGCGGCACCGCTATCTGGCGGCGGCAACGGCCAGCGCCGACGCGCTGCTGGGCGAGATCACCTTCTGCTATGAGTTGGTGGACGACGGCAACAACTTCTTCCGCAACAAGGAGGAGTACGAGCGGACGTTCCAGACCTGGACGACATTGGCGAACAATGCGCTGTCGCGCCTGCGGGGTGTGATGGACAGCGACAAACGCCGGTGGAATGGGTACATGAGAGACCGGAAAGCAAAAACACCATAAATCCCAGTAGGGCAAGTTCTGACGGCCACGCCTGCAACTGGTGGCTCCGCTCCGTGAATGCGAGCAACACGAACAACTTCTGCAATGTGAACACGGACGGGTCTGCGAACAACAACAACGCCTACAATTCGAATGGCTTCGCGCCGGGATTTAAGAACAACCTGGGGCCTGAACAAGTAGCGAAATGCGAAGCTGTGCCCCAAATCTTAAAGGAGAACTTGACCCTTGGAGACTGGCCCGCCATGCGCGGGCTTCATTCCTTAAATCACCACTCGATACGGAGGCCCGGACGCTTCTTGCATGGCCGGGGATTTACGGCGGCGTTGCCCCGGCTCCATGAGCAACCGTTATGCAGCTACTTCAAACCGCTGCGGCAGACGACGCAGGTGCGGGAGGTCATGCGACCCGCAAACCGCGCGCCAGACCGAACGCTGTACGGGTGGGATACTGCATTGGAGGCAACATGATTGAATAGCCAAGAGAGGCACGAGGCCAGATACCAGCGGCGAAAGGCCCGGCGCGAGCAGAGGGCGCGGGAGGCCGGTGGAGCGAGCTTCGAGGAGGTCATGTCATTCGGGAACATCTGCAAGGCCGGAAAGAGCTGCTGTGACGGAGCGCGGTGGAAGACCTCCACCATCAACTTCGAGACGAACCTGCTGGGCGAAGCACAGACGACCTATGACACGCTGCACTACGGAAAGCGCGTGTTCAAGGGCTTCCACAGCTTTGCAACGGTGGAGCACGGGAAGGTGCGGAACATCGACGCGCTGCCCATCCAGGAGCGGGCCATCCAAAAATGCCTGTGCAAGAACCTCCTGACGGAGGTTTATTCCAGGAGCTTCATCTACGACAACAGCGCGAGCCTGAAAGACCGGGGCATGGACTTCCAGCTCCGGCGGCTCAGGAAGCACCTGCAGGACCATTACCGGCGGTATGGGACTGAGGGCGGTATCTACCAGTTCGACTTCAAGAATTATTTCGGGAGCCTGCCGCACGAGGAGATCAAGCGGCGGGCGCGGAAGAAGATCATGGACGACCGGTTATACACATTGTTCTGCGACTTTGTGGATGATTTCCGGCTGATGAAGACCGCCGACAAGGAAGCACACCGGGGCGTGGGCCTGGGCAGCGAGGTATCGCAGATCATCGCCCTTGACTACGCCAGCCCCATCGACCATTACGTGAAGGACGTGCGCGGCATCCACGGGTACGGGCGGTATATGGACGACGGGTATGTGATCAGCAATTCCTTGGAGGAACTGGAAGACATCAAGCGCAACCTGTACCGCCTGGCTGAGGCGCTGGGCATCGCCATGAGCGACAAGAAGAACATCATCACGCCGTTCCGGCACCACAGCTTCACCTTCCTGAAAATGCGGGTGACGCTGACGGAGACGGGCAAGGTGGTGATGAAGCTCAGTCGCAAGAGCATCCGTGCCATGCGGCGGAAGATGGATATTTTCCGGCGGTGGATGGACGAGGGCCGAATGGGACCGGAGGACGTGTTCCAGTCCTATCAATCGTGGAGAGCGCACGCGAAGCGGTGCAACAGCTACGACACGCTGCGCGCCATGGACGAGCGCTTCACGCGGATGTTCGCTGAGGAACTGGCCGGGCGGCGGAAGCCGTTCCCGTGCACGATGAAAGCCACACGGACCGGGTGCGGCTGGATATACCGGCGGCACGGAGCCGTCATTGAGGAGGAAATGTGCGCATGAAGTACATCACACACAACAGGTTCAAGAAGCTGGCCGCCTGCGGCGAGGCCGTGAACATCCCGTATGGCACGGAGATGGAGACGGCGGGCGACTTCATCATCACCACGGAGGGAAAGCCGATCTGCTACGCGACCAGCGAGGCCGCGAAGATGCACTTCGCCCGCAACGACGACGGGCAAGGGCTGGAACGCGGGAAGCTGACCTGGGCCATCGCGTACTCCCAGCGGGTGCGGACCGGCCCGAACGGACGGCAGCAGCGCTTCACCGAGGAGGAGATCGAGCTGCTGGAACGGAAGTGGGCACATTTCCTGCGGCAGGATGTGGAGGTCATTCTGTTCAACGAAGACTTTTTCGCGGCGGCGGTGCCGGAGCTGAAAGAGCTTGCGGACGCGCTGCACATCAAAGTGAGGAGGTAAGACCCATGTATGCAATTATCAGCAAAGGCGAGCTGCTGGCTCTGTGTGAGCGTCCCCGCTATGTGAAGCGGAACGAGGAGACCGGGGCCTATGTGGAGGCGGCGGAGGCTGAGGCCATCGGCATCGCCGTGGGCGGCGAGGTGTACAACCTGCCCGGCGGCAACGCCATCCCCGACGCGCCGGAGGCGCTGGCACAGGAGGGCGAGGCTGAGGAGTATGTGTTCCGCAACCACGCCCGCATCATCGAGAACGAGGAAGCGACCAACGCCGCCTTCGTCGCCATGGAGGAAGCTATGTGCGATATGGACAGCTCCTCGGAGGAGCGGCTGACGGCGGTGGAAGAAGCTCTTTGCGAGCTGGACAGCGCTGCAAACGGAGGAGGTGAAAACTGATGAACGCTATTTGGGCTAATCGACTGGTGGCCGGTACGCGCAAGTGGGCCGAGGTGCCTGCTTCCCGCAAGGCTGGCGTCAAGGCGGAGCTGGCGAGCCGCGTGGAGAACGGCAAAATCAGCGCCGAGCAGTACGAGGAGATCACCGGCGAGGTCTATGCCGGTGAGTAATCTCCAAATCATCGAGGAGCTGAGCGGCATCTGTACCGACCTTGCGAAGATCGTCACGGAGCAGCAGAAGCTCCTCGCGCAGCACGACGCCATTGCGCTGGCGGAGGACATCGACCGGGTGAAGGTGCGGTATACCGCGCTGATCGGAAGCGGAGAATGGCCGGACGAGGCGCTGGGCGAAGAACTATGATCGGCGGGGGCCGGGTGGGATAGCTGCCCGGCCCTCCCCTGTATCGTCAACAACCAGGAAAGGAGGGTGCCGTTATGGACGACCCCTATATCTCGCGGGCAGAGCACGAGGAGTTCAGCCGCCGTCTGGCGGAGGAGAACAAGAGGCAGGACAAGCGTATCGAAATGCTTGAGGAGAACGTGCGCGAAATGCGGGCGCTGACGAACTCGGTGGAGCGGTTGGCGACCAGCGTGGAGGACATGGTCAAGGAGCAGGAGAAGCAGGGCAAGCGCCTGGAAGTGCTGGAAGGACGGGACGGTGAAATGTGGCGCAAGGTCGTGGGCTACATTATCACCGCCGTTATCGGCATCGTGATCGGCTTCGTGTTCCATCAAGTCGGTATGTGAGGAGGGCGGGCCATGAAGTACGTGTGGGTAGTCATGGCCGCCTTTTTCTTTGGCCTGGGAGCGGGCCTTCTCCTCTGCAACAGCACGATCAGCCATCTGCGCCGCAGGCTGCGCGCCCTCCGGCTGAATGGCGATCAGGGGAAGAAGACCGAGACCATGAAAAAGGTGGTCTGGATATGCCTGGGAAACGGGTTTGCGTGGATATGGTGCAGCTATGTCCTCGCCTACCTGGGACGGGAGCAGATCGCGGAAACGCTGTCGTCGGTGGCCGTGAAGGAGATCATCGGCGTGGTGCTGGCATACGCCATCAAATCCGTCCTGGAAAACCTGAGCAAGAACAATCACTGGCCGGATAAGCCGGACCCCATCGCCCCGGCGGCGGAGGAGGAAACGGCGGACCAGCCAAGCAACGACCTGTAAGGAGGGCAAAAACGGAATGACTGAAAACCAGTTACGCCAGAAGGTCGTCAAGATCGCGGTGAGCTATCTCGGCTGCAAGGAAGCGGACGGGAGCCACCGGAAGATCATCGACCTGTACAACAGCCACAAGCCCCTTGCCAGGGGCTACGCCGTGAAGTATACGGACGCATGGTGCAGTACCTTTGCTTCCGCCGTCGCCATCGCCGCCGGGCTGACCGACATCATCCCGACGGAGTGCGGGTGTGAGAAGCACATCGCCCTGTTCAAGAAGCTGGGCGCGTGGGTGGAAAACGACGCCTATGTGCCGAAGCCCGGCGACTACATCTTCTACGACTGGCAGGACGGTGTGAACTATGCCACGACGGACGACACCGGGGCGGCGGACCATGTGGGCATCGTGACCGAGGTAAACGGCAGCACCATCACCGTGATCGAGGGCAACATGAGCGACGCCGTGGGGTATCGCCATATCGCCGTCAATGGCCGGTATATCCGGGGCTATGGCGTGCCGAAGTACGCCAGCAAGGCCACGGGGACCGACGACGGGACGACCGGCGGAGAGAGCGGCGGGACCAGCGATGCCGGAGCGGGCACCTGCAAGGTGGGCGACATCGTGAACTTCACCGGCGGGAAGCACTACACCAACGCAAACGCGGCCAACGGCACGGCCTGTAAGCCGGGCAAGGCCAAGGTCACGCAGGTGTACCAGCCGGGCAAGGCGAAGCATCCGTATCACCTTGTCGCCGTGAGCGGCGGCGGAAGCACCGTGTACGGCTGGGTGGACGCGGCGGACATCGGCGGCTCTGCCTCCGGCGGGACGCGCACGCACACCGTCGTTCGCGGGGATACGCTGTGGGCGCTGGCAAGTACCTATCTCGGAAGCGGGAGCCGCTACAAGGAGATCATGCGCCTGAACGGCCTGACTTCCGAGATCATCCATGTTGGGCAGGTGTTGAAGATGCCTGCCAAATAAGAGAGGAAGACGTTTATGGAACTGACGCTCAATATTTCGGCCATCGTCGCCATCATCGGCGCGCTGACCGTACTGACCAACATCATCGTGGAGGTCCTGAAACGGGCCACGTGGGAGAAGATGCCCACGAACCTGCTGGCGATCATCGTCGCCATGGTGCTGACGCTGGTGGCCTTCTTCGGGTATATGGCCTTCATGGGCTACGCCGTCATGTGGTATTACGTTGCCGCCGCCGTTGTGGTGGGCTTCGCGGTGGCCTACGCTGCCATGTTCGGCTTCGACAAGCTGAAAGAAGCGCTCGGTCAGATCAAGAAAAATAACGAATAAGTGAGAAATCCCCCGGCGGAGGTCCAGAGAACGGACATCTGCCGGGGGATTTTTGTTTAGGCGCGCCTGCTCAGGTACAGCACGTGCGAGATATAATATTCCAGAGTGAAATCGCTGTCCGCTGCGACGTTCTGCTCCATGGCTTCACGCATCGCGGCGGCGGTGCTGCCGTTGAAGTCGTCCATGGTGAACAGGTCCACAATGCCGGGGCACACGATCTGCTCCTGGCACACCTCCTTGAAGCGGAAGGCAAGCTCCGTGCGCTCCTGCTCCCCTCGCATCAGCCCGGCAATCAGGCAGGCCCGGAGGGTACGGCGGAAGTCTTCAGAGTTGCACAGCTCACGCATGGGGTAGCCCGCGAGAAAGTCGAGGCGGCGGAATGGAACATCATAGCTTGCGAAGATGGTGTGGGTCTTGCCGGAGGGGTGAACATAGCCCCACAGGTTGTCATAGTCACGGTATGCGGCGACGGCTCCGGGGTAGTCCGGCTCCTTCAAAGCCAGCGTGGCCCGGCGGATAGCCTCGGACAGGTTGACGCCGTGGGCCGCGATCAGCGCGGAACCGGAGGCGGTCAACTCCAACAGTCTGCGGCTGGGGCTGATACGGAAGCCGTCGGCCAGAAGCCGGGCGGCCTGCTGCTCCTTGGTGCCGCCGACCGAAAGGCCGCGCTTGCGCAGAAGCTCCTTCATGGCGTCCTTCGTGTAGAGCACGGAAAGCGTCTGACCTGCGTCCGCGTTCTGCACGAAGCCACGTCGGACCAGAACGCGCCGGACCTCTGCATTACTGCCGAAGTCTGAGGCGTCCAGCACATCCGGCGTGAATGGGCGTGAGCGCTGTGGGTCCATGAAGCGGATGGTGTAGAAAACCGCCCTGGGGTCGCGGTGCTCGCCTGCCGCGATCTCTGAAAAGGCCGGAAGCACGGCGGGATACAGCAGATCGGCGGTGTGTGGGACGCTGCCGGAGCTGTTGACACGCGCCGGGGGCTTACGAAATGAGAATAGGCCCATGTTCTCCCCTCCACATTTTTTATATTTTTGCGCATTTATGGGATATTACCATAAGAATATCAGAGAATATGGTAAAGTCAAATAAAATATGGGAATATCACATAGCGAGGAGAGGCGAACACTTGAAGATCATCAATCTGGACGGACGGCGAAATGTATCTGGCGAGCGGGTCCGGCAAATGAGAACGAAGAAGCGTATGACACAGGCGGACTTGGCGGCGAAGGTGCAGACCACGGGCGTTATCCTGGAACAGGACGCCATAAGCCGCATCGAAAGTGGGAGCCGCATGGTGCAGGACTACGAGCTGCGCGCCCTGGCGGAGGTGCTGGGCGTCACCTCGGACTGGTTGATGGACGAGGAAGAAAAATAATTATGCCGTAGGCTTAAAGCCTACGGCATTTCTTTTTGCGGCGCTCTGAGCGCTTGACATTCTGCGCTTTTATGGGTTATTATCCCCGAAAAAAGAAGGGAGTGCCCACAATGAGCAGCGAAAAAGGACGGAGATTTTCCCATCTGCGGTGGAAGGACCGGCTGAAAATTGAAAGGATGTTGAAGGAAGGCCACAAGGTAAAGGAGATCGCGGCGGCGCTGCACGTGGACAGCACCACCATCTACCGGGAGATCAAGCGCGGAAAGACGGTCCAGCGCACGACGGAGCTGATCGACCGGGAAATCTACTGCCCGGACGTGGCGGAGAACAAGTACCGGGCCAACCTCGCGGCCAAGGGTCCGGCGCTGAAACTGGGCAACGACTACAAGCTGGCGGCATACATCGAGCAGAAGATCGTGGAGGAACGGTATTCGCCGGAGGCGGTCCTGTTGAAGATCAAGGAGGAGCGGCTGACCTTCTCCGTGACGCTCTCCAAGTGGACGCTGTATTCCTACATCACCAAGGGCGTGTTCCTGGGCGTGACGAACAAGAACCTGCCGCGCAAGGGGAAGAAGAAAAACAAGGGGTATCGGAAGGTCCGGGCCGCGCACCTTCCACAGGGCGACAGCATCGAAGACCGCCCGGAGGAGATCGCGGAACGAGCGATGCCCGGAGACTGGGAGATGGACACGGTGGTATCCTGCAAGAAGGACGCGGCCCGGCTCCTGGTGCTGACGGAGCGGATGTTCCGCCAGGAGATCATCATAAAAATGCCGGACGGCACTACTCAGAGCGTCGTCCGGTCGCTGGACAGGCTGGAAAGGAAGCTGGGGTCGCGGCTGTTCCGTCGGATATTCCGCACGATCACCGTGGACAATGGCAGCGAGTTCGCAGACTGCGAGGGCATGGAGCGGTCATGCCTGACAAAGCGGGCGCGGACGCACATATACTATTGCCATCCGTACAGCGCCTTCGAGCGAGGCAGCAACGAGAACGCGAACAGCCTTATTCGGCGGTGGCTCCCGAAAGGGACGAAGCTCTCCGAGGTATCGCAGGCGGAGATCAAGCAAATCCAAATCTGGATGAACAACTACCCGCGAATGGTTTTAGGCGGGCGCTGTGCGAACACGGCGCTGGCCGAGTGGATGGCGGCGGAGGGCGTACTGCTCCCGTTCGTTCATATTTAAGAGAAAAACGCACGCATAACACACGGAAATAACACGATAAAGCATAGGCTACCGGCGGGACTTTGGCGGGTGGCCTTTTCGTGCTGCCAAAAATGCACAAAATAACGCAGAATAGTTTGTTGAAAAAGCACGGCATTTTTTGCTTGACTTTTTATCTCAAGAAAAAAGTGAAATTTGTCTTGACATGTGCAACGGAATTTGGTACTATA
>CALBAX010000093.1 GCA_937926875.1 uncultured Desulfovibrio sp. | reverse complement strand
AAGCGGGCCGCGTATTCCAGCAGGGCTTCCTTGGTGGGCATTTCAGTGGCACCGCCGGGCACGATGCCCTGCACATGGGGCATACGGCCACCGAAGAGGGCGACCATCTCATGAGCGATGCGGCGCACTTCCAGGGCTTCCAGATACTGGTCCACGCCCACCTTGTTGGCTTCGGGGGGCAGACGCAGGTCGGGCTGGGCGAAACGCGGCACGAAGGGCGCGGTATCGGGGCCGGCCACGAAGTCCAGAGCGGCCAGATGGTAGAAGTGCAGGATGTGCGACTGCAGGTAGTTGGCGCCCAGGATCAGGTTACGGGTGACGCGGCCGTTGCCGGTCACCTTGATGTTGAAGGCGTCTTCCTGCGCCAGGGCGGAAGCCATGGCATGGGAGGTGGGGCACACGCCGCAGATGCGCTGCACGATCTGGGTGGAGTCGCGCGGGTCGCGCCCTTTCAAAATCTGTTCGAAACCGCGGAACATCCCACCGGTGAGGTGGGCGTCCACAACCTTGCCGTTCTCCACCACCACTTGGGCCTTGAGATGGCCCTCGATTCTGGTGACGGGATCGATGGCGATAGTGGCCTTGGCCATAAAGCTCTCCTTTGAACGTCAGAAAAAATGGAAAAGCCGGGCCGCTTCTAGTTGCTGTAGAAGGGGCTCTGTCCGTCGGGGAACGTGGGCTCGGTGCAGCCGATGCAGATGGCGTTGGCCACGCACCAGTTGACACCGTTCCATTTGCGTTCAAACGAGTCGCAGTACGCACCGGGGCCCTTGCAGCCCAGGTCGTAGCGGCAGCCGTCCTTCTCGGTGAAGGTGGCGGAGAACTTGCCTTCGTCGTACTTGCCCAGATAGGGGCAGTTCTCGTGCACGTTGCGACCGTAGAAAGGCAGCGGACGGCCTTCGCTGTCCAGCAGGGAGACCACTTCGGCCAGACCGGCTTCCAGGCCCTTTTCCTTGATCTTCTGGAGGGCCAGGGCGATGGTGCCCACGATCCAGTCGGGCTGGGGGGGGCAACCGGGGATGTTGACCACAGGGGTCTTGATGCCGGCCTGCTTGAGCAGGGCACCGGTACCCATGGCTTCGGTCACGGAACCCTTGGCAGCGGGGATGCCGCCGTAGGCAGCGCAGGTACCCAGGGCCAGCACGGCGGCGGCGTCGGGAGCCAGCTTTTTGACCAGGTCGGCCATGGTGATTTCGGTGTGGCCCTCTTCGGCCACCACGCAGTAGCGACCATCCTTGGCCAGCGGGATGGAACCTTCGATGGCCAGGAAGAACTTGCCCTTGAAGTTCTTGGCAATGTTCAGCATGTGGGTGTAGGCGTCGTGGCCTTCACCACCCATGACGGTAGGATGGTACTCGAGGCTGATGATCTTCAGCAGCACATCAGCGATGGAGGGGTTGACGTTGTTCAGCAGCGACACTGAACAACCGGTACAGCCCTGTCCCTGCAGCCAGATGACAGGGGGGCGCTCACCGGTCAACGTGCCGGCCAGGGCTTCGCGCACCGCAGGATGGAACATCTGCGCAACGCCGAAACCCGCCACTGTGCCGGTGCACAGTTTGACGAAATCACGCCTGTTGAGACTCATGCATGCCTCCTCATGTTGGCGTAGTGAAAAAAAACGGCAGTCGGGTTATGCCGGATGGCATAAGTAATATGGATGTACCAAGGCCGGAAGATTGTGTCAACGTAACAATCCGAAGAAACAGGCTTGGGACAAGGGATCCCAAGCTTTTTGCTTGTTTTTTGACGGGCGTTTCAGCAACGGAAGATGCGCAGCCCGGCATAGCCCACGACGTGTCCCGTATCACGCGAGACAGCGGCGGAGGTCTCGTGCATGACCAGGGAGGCACGCACTGTCGCATCGGGGCTCCAGGAGCGCAGGGCGTAGAACGCCAGCGCCAGCGGCGCGGCCCCGCACATGCTGATGCCCTCCCGGGCCACGGTGGCCAGCAGGGCGTCGGCATCGCCCCTGAAGGCCGCTTCCAGGGCCAGGCCGTCCTTGCGCAGGGTGGTCTGCTGGTCCTCGTAATGGTTCATGTCCGAGCTGACCAGCAGCAGGGGCCGCTGGCCGTCACGGCTCTGGCAGCGTTCCAGCACCCGGGCCAGACGCTGGCCGGCCGTGCGCAGCACAGGGGCCTGTCCGGTGCCCACGCAGACCGGCACCACATGCAGGGGGGCATCGCCCGCACAGACCTGGAGGAAGGGCAGCAGGACCTCGATGCTGTGTTCCCGCACATGCCCCATGACATCGGCAGTGAAATCCTCGTCGGCTTCGCAGAGCAGGCGGGCCATCTCGCCGTCCACGGGCACGGGGCCCAGCGGGGTCTGCCAGGCGCCGGCGGGCCAGACGGACAGGGGCGTGCCCAGGCCGGTGTGGTTGGGGCAAAGCAGGAAGACCGTACGCGGCAAGCGCACATGGGCCAGGGTGGCACCGATGACCCGGCCGCTGTAGACATGCCCGGCATGGGGGAGCATGAGGCCCGCCAGATGGGCCGCATCCCCGGCGGCAAGGGCTGAGGCTGGCAGGGCCGCCCCCTGTTTCAGGAACGACTCCACTTCGGCACGCAGGTCGGCCGGGACATCAGTGTAAAAACGGCCTGCGACAGCGGGCTGACGAAGATGCATGGCGGTATCCTCCCGAAAAGATCTTGGACTGGGAGGAGCATAGCGCCGGCGGCGGACAAAGACCAGCGGGAGCGGGACAGCTTTTCCGGCCAGGAAAGGCAAGCAGGGGAAAGAGACGACGGGGAAGGGAGCGGCCTGCGGGCCTGCGCCGGCTGCCCCTCTTCGGACGATGTGTCCCGGCGTCTGGTCATGCTGCGCGCACTCCGCCCGGCTGCCTTTGGGGAAGCGACGGCAGGCCATGACGGCTTGCAAGAGAAAAAGGCGCCTTTGCATCCCAACGGTGCCTTCCTGCGTCATTTTTGTGCGGACTTTTCCGATTCCCTGCGGGGCTGGTCTTAAAAAGTGTATCACAGTCCGGTCAGACAGGTCGACATCATGCCGTCCCTGAGGGCATCCCGTCCGTCCAGAACCACTGGAGGCAGGTCAAAGCAGCCGCAGGCCGTGACCGTTGCATCAAAGGAATCCGCGTCCATCAACAGCAGCGATACAGGGAGTCCTTCCTCCGGTCCGACGAAAAGTGCCATGCCCGTTGGCGTCAACGACGCCGTACGGGCATGGCACACGCTTGCAGGGGCTTCACCCTGTTTTTTAGAACAGCTGCACGCCGCCCAGCCAGTGATGGCGGACGCGGCCCTGCATCTCCTGGCCCAGGAAGGGGGTGTTGCAGCTCTTGGAGTACAGGGTCTCGCGGCTGACAGTCCACTTTTCTTCAGGATCGAAGAGGAAGAAGTCGGCCGGGTCACCGGGCTCGAAGCGGTTGAGGGGCAGCTTGAAGATCTCGGCCGGGCGCACGCTCCAGAGGCGGTGCAGGTCGGCCTCGCTGATGACGCCCTCGCGCACCAGCTGCCAGGTCAGGGTCAATGCCAGATCCATGCCGGTGAAGCCGCAGGGGGCCTCGTCAAGGGTACGTTCCTTTTCATGGGCGGCATGGGGGGCGTGGTCGGTGGCCAGGATGTCGATGGTGCCGTCCTTGATGGCCCGGCGCAGGGCCTCGCGGTCTTCGGGGCGGCGCAGCGGCGGGCTGACCTTGGCGTTGGTGTTGTAGCCGTCCAGCGCGGATTCGTCCAGCGTCAGGTAGTGGGGGCAGGTCTCGGCCGTGACCTTGACGCCGCGTGCCTTGCCCCAGGCGATGATGTCCACGGTGAGGGCGCTGGAGACATGGGCGATATGCACGGGCAGGTCCAGGTATTCGGCCAGCATGATGTCGCGGGCGGCCTGCACGGCCTCGCCCACCGGGGGCTGGCCCTTGACGCCCAGGCTGCCGCTGAGGGGGCCTTCGTTCATGACCCAGCCGCGGGCCAGGGTGCTGTCCTCGCAGTGGTCGATGAAGGTCAGGCCCAGGTCGGCGCCGTATTCCATGACGCGGCGCAGCAGTTCGGTGCCGGGCATGGGACGGCCATCATTGGAGATGGCCACGCAACCGGCGTCCTTGAGCTCCTGCAGGGGGGCCATCTCTTCCCCGGCCAGGCCCACGGTGGCGGCGGCGATGGGGCAGAGGCGCGGGCCGTGGGGATGGGTCTGGGCGGCGCGGTCCAGCATGAAGCGGGTGACGCTGGCGTTGTCGTTGACGGGCTTGGTGTTGGCCATGCACATGACCGAACCGAAACCGCCGCGGGCGGCGGCCTCCAGGCCGCTAGCGATGTCTTCCTTGTATTCGAAGCCGGGCTCGCGCAGGTGGACGTGGGCGTCCACCAGGCTGGGCATGAGGATCAGGCCGCGGGCGTCCACGATCTGGCTGCCTTCAGGCGCGGCATGATGGCCGGCGGGGGTCATGGTCACGATCTTGCCGTCCCGCACCAGCAGGTCCACGGGGGCGTCCAGGTGACGGGCGTTCTTGATGCACAGGGTCATTTAGCAACCTCCATCGTTACGGGTAGCCAGCAGATACAGGACGGCCATGCGGGTGGCCACGCCGGACGCCACCTGGTCAAGGACCAGGCTGCGCGGGTCATCGGCCACGTCGTTGGAGATCTCCAGCCCGCGGTTCATGGGGCCGGGATGCAGGACCTTCACGCCGGGATGGGTAAGCTCCAGATGGCGTTCGGTCAGGCAGAAACGGCGGGAATATTCGGCCAGGTCGGGCAGCAGGCCTGCCTGCTGGCGTTCCAGCTGCAGGCGCAGGCACATGACAGCGTCGGTGTCGCGCACGGCCTGGTCAAGGTCGCCGTACACGTCCACGGGCCAGGACTCCACACCGGCGGGCAGCAGGGTGCGCGGCGCGCACAGGCGCACCCTGGCGCCCAGCATGGTGAGCAGGTGGACGTTGGAACGGGCCACGCGGCTGTGGGCGATATCGCCCAGGATGAGCACCTGCTTGCCGGCAAAGGCATCGCCCCAGACCTGCCGCAGGGCGAAACTGTCCAGCAGGGCCTGGGTGGGATGGGCATGCCAGCCGTCACCGCCGTTGACGATGCCGCAGGAGACACGCTCGGCCAGGAACTGGGCCGCGCCGCTGCTGGGATGACGGATGACGATGACGTCGGGCCCCATGGCCTGCAGGGTCAGGGCCGTGTCCTTGAGGCTCTCGCCCTTGTTGAGGCTGGAACCGGACTTGGCCAGGGAGTAGGTGTCGGCGGAAAGGCGCTTGCCGGCCACATCGAAAGACGTCTTGGTGCGGGTGCTGTTCTCCACGAAGAAGAGCACCACGGTCTTGCCCTTGAGGGTGGGCACCTTTTTGACGGGTCTCAGGTTGATTTCCTGGAAACTGGCGGCCACGTTCAGCAGATGGCGCACGTCCTGTGCGTCGAGCTGGGTGACGTCCAGCAGGTCTTTGTGCGGCCAGCGGTACGTAGTATCTGTAGTCATGGCGTCGTGGGGTTGCAGGATTAAAAAAAAGCCCGCTCAACGGCGGGACAAAAGAAAAACCGGGCAGAACCCCTGCGAACGGCGTTCACAGGGCGCAGATCTCCGCGGTACGTTGCCAGACATTTCATGGGGGAAAACCTAGACGCTGCCGGGCGCTTTGTAAAGCAAAAAGTCTGTTGACGCTTTGGGGGGCTTTGTCTACTTTCTTGAGGTATTGCGCCGGACCGGCGGCAGGTGTCCGGTGCCTGTCCCGAAGGCGTGACGGGGCCTGTGACCCCGCGCCTTCCTGTTTTTTCTGCCGTTTCGTACCGCGATCGCGCCTCCGGGCACGACCTGCGCTGTCATGGAGGGAGGTCGTCATGCTCGTTTCAATCCTTGTCTATTTGTGCTGCGGCGCCGTGGCCGGTGTGCTTGCCGGCCTGCTGGGTGTGGGCGGCGGTATCGTCATCGTGCCCATGATGGTGGCGGTCTTCCCCAGTCAGGGCATCCCCGCCGAGTATGTGCAGCAGCTGGCCCTGGGCACCTCGCTGGCCAGCATCATGGTCACGTCCATCTCCAGCAGCCGGGCCCACCATAAACGCGGTGCCGTCCACTGGGACATCTTCCGCAACATCACGCCCGGCATCCTGCTGGGCACGTTCCTGGGCGGCCTGGTGGCCACCCATATGCCCACCCTGTTCCTGAAAGTCTTCTTCATCTGCTTCCTGGGCTTCGTGTCCGCCCAGATGCTGTCCAACTACCGTCCTCCGGCCAGCCGCGAGATGCCCGGCGCCCTGGGCACCGCCGGGGTGGGCGGGGTCATCGGCCTCATCTCCAGTTTCGTGGGCATCGGCGGCGGGACGCTTTCCGTGCCTTTCATGAGTTTCTGCAACGTGCCCCTGCACCATGCCGTGGGCACCTCGGCCGCCATCGGCTTCCCCATCGCCGTGGCCGGTACGCTGGGCTATGTCGTGGGGGGCTGGAATGCTCCCGGCCTGCCCGCCGGCTGCCTGGGCTTCGTGAACCTGGCGGCTTTCTTCGGTATCGCTGCCGCCAGTTTCATGACGGCGCCCATCGGCGCCAGGCTTTCCCATTCCCTGCCCACGGACAAGCTCAAGAAGGGCTTTGCCATCTTCCTCATCATCGTGGCCCTGCGCATGCTGCTGGGCCTGTTCTAGGATCATCCCCGGGCGGACCGGGACCGTTGCTGTTTCGGGGCCTTGCGTCCCTGCCGAGGCCGTCGTGCTCTTTTGCGGAGCGCGGCGGCCTTGGACGGAACGGGCCTGCCCGTCCCTGTTTCAAGGCTGGCACGCGGCTTTCCACTGTAACCATTTCGAACCGGGAGACCCATGAAGCTGAAAACATACAATAACAGGCTCGCCGAGTCCGTCTGGTGGAACCTGCTCTGGCTGACCATCGGCGCTTTTTTCGTCACGGTATGCATCTCGAGCGTGGTGGCCCAGCACTCCATGCTCTCGGGCGGCGTCCTGGGCATGGCCCTGCTGGTGTTCTACAGCACCGACCTGCTGACGCCGCTGGTCTGGTACCTGCTGCTCTCCATCCCCATCTGGGTCTGGGGCTGGTTCTTCGTGGGGCGGCGTTTCCTGCTCTATACGGCCTACGGTACCATCTGCACCACCATTTTCGGCATGTTCGTCAACTTCCAGATCCCCATCAACAATGAAGTGTACGCGGCCGTGGCGGCCGGCGTGCTGCACGGTGCCGGTGTCGGCATGATGCTGCGCACCCTGGGCAGCAGCGGCGGGACGGACATCATCGCCGTGGCTCTGAAACAGCGCTGGAACATCCCCATCGGGCAGTTCAGTTTTGCGGTCAACATCTGCATTTTCCTGGCGGGCGCGTTCCGCCTGTCGCTGGACACCATCATCGCCTCCACCATCATGATGTTCATCTCGGCCAACACGCTGGAATATGTGGTGGGGCTGTTCAACCACCGCAAACTGGTGATGATCATTTCCGATCATGGCGAGGAGATCAGCGAGGCCATCCTGGTCAGCGAGCGTTTCGGCGTGACCCTGATCCGCGGCAAGGGGGCCTATTCCGGCGGCGACAGGGAGATCCTGCTCACCGTGACCAACAACGTGGCGCTCAAGCGCCTGGAGAACCTGGTCTTCATGGTGGACCCCAAGGCCCTGTTCGTGGTGGAGAACACCTTTTACGTGTCCGGCGGACAATTCTCGCGCCGGAATTGATGCCCTATGCTGCAAGAACATGACGCCCGGCTCCGCATCATCCGCGCCCGGACCATCCTGGACATGCTCGGGGAGCGCCCCGCCACGGGCCGCGACCTTTTTCGTCCCCTCAAGGGGCTGGACAACGCGGCGCTGCTGGTACGCGACGGACGCGTCCTGGACGTGCTGCCCTGGAAGAGCGTGCGCGTGCCTGCCGGGACCCCGGTGACGGACATGGGCGACGTGGCCCTGATGCCCGGAAGCATCAATGCCCATTGCCACCTGCAACTGTCGCATACGGCGGGCCGGACGCTGTTCGGCGCGGGCTTCACGGCCTGGCTGCGCAGCCTCATCGCCCTGTTGCGCGAAGAGCACGACGGCACGGCCCTGGCCCTGGCCTGCCGGGACATGGCCGCGGCGGGCACGGCCCATGTGGGCGATTATGCCGGGGACGGCCTGCTGGCGGTGGATGCCGCCGTGCGGGCGGAAGGCATGGGCGTGACCCATTTTTGCGAGTGGTTCGGCGGCCAGGCCCCCTTTATCGACGACGGGCGCCCCTGGCCGCCGCGCTGCCGGGCCCTGCTGGAAGAGCGGCCCGGAGTGGCCGCACGCTGTGCCCCGGCCGGGCACGCCCTGTATTCCACGGATGCCCGCGTGCTGCAGGACGCGCGGCAGTGGTGCCGCCTGAAAGGGCGCCCCTTCGCGCTGCATCTGGCGGAATCCGAGGACGAGACGCGCCTGCTGCTTGCCGGTGAGGGCCCCCTGTGGGACTGCTACCGGGGCATGGTGCTGCCGGAAGACTGGGCCGTGCCGCACCTGCGCCCCGTGGCCTATGCCATGCGGCTGGGACTGCTGGGCCCGGGCACGCTGGCCGTGCACGGCGTGCAGCTGGAGCCCGCCGAGGTGACGGCCCTGGCCGCCAGCGGCAGCGCCTTGTGCCTGTGCCCCCGTTCCAACGAGCATCTGGCCGTGGGCACGGCGCCCGTGGCCTCGCTGCTGGAGTCCGGACTGCTGTGCTGTCTGGGCACGGACGGCCTCAGCTCCAACACGGATCTGGATGTGCGCCAGGAAGCTGTTTTTTTGCGCGAAAGGCTGGACGTTGCCCCGCAGGCCCTGATACGGTGCCTCACTGTGAACGGGGCCGCCGCGCTGGGCCTTGCCGGACACGGGCGCCTCGAGCCCGGGAGCAGGGCTGTTTTCAGTGTGCTGCCTGAAAGCCTCTCCATCTGATCCCATGCTATTTCGGCCGGCATGTCTCCGGCCTTCCACGACAGTTGTCCTCCATTTTCACCGAATCATCAGAACGAGCAATAACGGGAAAGGTTATGAGCGAAGCAATCCTTGACTGGAAGGAAGCCATGGCGCGCGTGGATACCACGCGCGGGCTCTATGTGAAGCTGCTGCGGAACTTCATCGAGACGGAACGGGACACCCCTGTCAGGGTCTCGGTAGCGCTGAAGAACGGCCAGCAGGAAGAAGCCCGCGCCATGGTCCATGCCACGCGTGAAGCTGCCGCCAAACTGGGCGGCAAGGCGCTGGCGGCGGTCGCGCTGGAGCTTGAGATAGCCATCAAGGCCGGTGCGGACACCACGGTGGCCCTGCACCGTTTCGACAGCATCACCACGGATACCCTGGTGGCCATGGCCACGGTGGCCGCGCAATAAGCAGATGTTTTTCCGCCCGTCCCGCGCCCCTGATGCCGGGAAGGGCAAAAAAGTCCTTTTTTTTCCATCGTTGCAACTGTCGTGGAAGGCCCTTTCCGCCCCGGACGGGGAAAGAGGAAAGGGCTTTTTCTTTTGTGCGTTTTCGGATATGCTGTCCGCTTGCAACAACTCGTACCTTTGGGAGAGTACCTTATGAAAAAGCTCGGGCTTTTGCTGGGAGTGGTAGCCTTGCTTGTGCCTTCGCTGGTTCTGGCGGGCGACATCAAAATCGGTCTGATGTGTCCGTTGACGGGCAAATGGGCTTCTGAAGGGCAGGACATGAAAAATATCGTGAGCCTGCTCGTGGATGAGACCAATGCCAGGGGCGGCATCAACGGCAGCAAGGTGGAACTGGTGGTGGAAGATGACGCCGGTGACCCGCGCACCGCTGCCCTGGCGGCCCAGAAGCTGGCCTCTGCCGGGGTGGTGGCCGTCATCGGTACCTACGGCTCCGCCGTGACCGAAGCCACCCAGAACATCCTTGCCGAATCCGAGCTGGTACAGATCGGTACCGGTTCCACCAGCGTGCGCCTGACCGAGAAGGGCCTGCCGCTCTTCTTCCGTACCTGTCCGCGTGACGACGCCCAGGGCAAGGCCGCTGCCGCCGCCATCATCAAGGCCGGTTACAAGAAGGTGGCCCTGCTGCACGACAATTCCTCCTATGCCAAGGGCCTGGCCGAAGAAAGCCAGGCGGCCCTGGAAAAATCCGGCGTGAAGATCATCTTCTATGATGCCCTGACCCCCGGCGAGCGTGACTACACCGCCATCCTGACCAAGCTGAAGGCCGCCAGCCCCGACCTGATCTTCTTCACCGGCTACTACCCCGAAACGGGCATGCTGCTGCGCCAGAAGAAGGAAATGGGCTGGGACGTGCCCATGATGGGCGGTGACGCCGCCAACCATCAGGATCTGGTCAAGATCGCCGGCCCTGAAGCCGCCGCCGGCTACTTTTTCGTGAGCCCGCCGCTGCCGCAGGACATGGATACCGCCGAGGCCAAGAACTTCCTGAAGGCCTTCAAGGACCGCTACAAGACCGTGCCCGTCTCCGTGTGGGCCGTGCTGGCCGGTGACGCCTACAAGGTGCTTGAGGCCGCCATCGCCAAGGGCAACGACGATCCCGAAAAGATCGCCGCATGGCTCAAGCAGCTCAAGGATCTGCCCACCCTGTCCGGCAAGATGGGCTTTGACGAAAAGGGCGACCGCGTGGGCGATTTCTACCGCATCTACAAGGTGGACAACGCAGGCAAGTTCGAGCTCCAGGCTCGATAGACACGTCATCCGAAGCGGGGCGGCGGGCAGTGAACGCCGCCCCGCAAACTGCGCCGTGGGGCGCATGACCGAGACATGGAACAGTTTTTTCAACAACTTTTGAACGGCCTTGCCGTGGGCGGCATCTACGCGCTGGTGGCCCTGGGCTACACCATGGTCTATGGCGTGCTCAAGCTCATCAACTTCGCGCATGGCGATCTGTTCACCATCGGCGCCTATCTGGGCCTGACCCTGCTGGTGAGCTGCAACCTGGCGGGCGTGCTGCCGCCGGTGGTGGCCGTGCTGGCGGTCTTCATCATGGTGGGCATCATGGTGGCCATCATCGGCTGCCTGCTGGAACGCACCGCCTATCGTCCCCTGCGCAAGGCCGGGCGCCTTTCGGCCGTGGTGTCCGCCCTGGGCGCCTCCATTTTTTTCCAGAACGCCGTCATGCTGGTCTACGGCGCGCGCTTCTATGTCTATCCCGACTGGCTGCGCCCGGACTTCACCGTTGACCTCTTCGGCATCGCCGTCCCCGGCGTGCGCCTGATGGTCATCGCGGCCAGCGTGATCCTGATGCTGGCCCTGTGGGCCTTCATCCAGCGCACCCGCATCGGCGCGGCCGTGCGTGCCGTGGCCATCGACCAGGGCGCGGCCCGCCTCATGGGCATCAATGTGGACCGCATCATCTCCCTGGTCTTCTTCATCGGTCCCGGCCTGGGCGGCGCCGCCGGCCTCATGGTGGGCATCTACTACGGCCAGATCGATTTCACCATGGGCTGGTCTTACGGCCTCAAGGCCTTCACCGCCGCCATCCTGGGCGGTATCGGCAACATCCCCGGTGCCATGATCGGCGGCCTGCTGCTGGGCGTCATCGAGGCCCTGGCCGCCGGCTACATCGCCATCGCCTGGAAGGACGCCATCGCCTTCACGGTGCTGATCCTCATCCTGATCATCCGTCCCACGGGCATCCTGGGCGAAAGGACGGCCGACAAGCTATGAACCGCACCATCGTCATCGTCGCGCTGGCGGCGGCCCTGCTGCTCCTGCCGCTGTTCACCAATCCCTACTGGACGGACGTGTGCGTCAGCATCGGCCTGTATGCCCTGCTGGCCCTTTCGCTCAACGTCATCCTGGGGCAGGCCGGCATCTTCCATATGGGGCATGCCGCCTTCTTCGCCGTAGGGGCGTACAGCACGGCCATCCTGAACACCCTGTACCACTGGCCCATCTTCCTGACCATGCCGGTGGCAGGCTGTGCGGCGGCCCTGTTCGCCCTGGTGGTGGCGCGGCCCATCATCCACCTGCGCGGTGACTATCTGCTCATCGTGACCATCGGCATCGTGGAGATCGTGCGCATCGCGCTCATCAACGACGTGGGCGGCCTGACCGGCGGCTCCAACGGCATCTTCGGCATCAGCCGCCCGGTGTTCTTCGGCTTCCGCATCTTCAAGCCCCTGCATTTCTACTATCTGGTCTGGGGCATGGTGGGCGTCAGCCTGCTGCTGTTCTACGGCCTGTGGCGTTCGCGCATCGGCCGTGCCCTCAACTGCATCAAGGAAGATGACGTGGCCGCCGAAGGCTGCGGCATCAACGTGACCCATTACAAGCTCATGGCCTTCGTGCTGGGCGCCTTCTGGGCCGGTATGGCCGGTACCCTCTACGCCGCCAAGATGACCACCATCGCGCCGGAGTCCTTCAACTTCATGGAATCCGTCATCATTTTCGCCGTGGTCATCCTCTCGGGCGGCAGCCAGTTGGGGGTGCTGGTGAGCGCTTTCCTGTTCATCGGCCTGCCCGAGCTGCTGCGCGAGTTCTCCGGTGCGCGCATGCTCATCTTTGGCCTGGCCATGATGCTGATGATGATCTGGCGTCCCCAGGGCCTCATGCCGCCCAAGAGCCGCCGTTACGGCGTGGCAGCGCTGCTGGAGGCCATCAAGGCCCGCGCCTGCGCCGCGGCCGACAGCGACGCGGGCCGCCTGGCGGAAGCTGCCCACGCTGCGGAGAAGGAGGGAGGCCGCGCATGAGCCTGCTGGAACTGCATGAGATCAGCAAGATCTTCGGTGGCCTGATCGCCATCAACGAGCTGTCCTTCTCGGTGGAGCAGGGCAGCGTGGTGGGCCTCATCGGGCCCAACGGGGCGGGCAAGACCACGGTCTTCAACTGCATCACGGGCAACTACAAGCCCGAACACGGCAGCATCTCGTTCGGCGGCCGTGACATCACCGGCAAGCGCCCGCACAACATCGTGGAGATGGGCATTGCCCGTACTTTCCAGAGCATCCGCCTGTTCGGCAAGCTGCCTGCGCTCGAAAATGTGCTGGCCGGCCGTCACTGCCGTCTGAAGTCCGGCTTTTTGTCCTCCATGCTGCACACGCCCTGGCAGCGCCGCGAGGAGAAGGCCGCTGTGGAACGCTGCATGGAAGAGCTGGAGTTCGTGGGCCTGGCCGACCATTACGCCGAGGCCGCCAGCAGCCTTTCCTACGGCAACCAGCGCCTGCTGGAGATCGCCCGCGCCCTGGCCTCCGATCCCCGTCTGCTGATCCTGGACGAGCCCGCGGGCGGCATGAACGACCAGGAGACCGTGGCCCTGGTGGACACCATCGCGGCCATCCGCGACCGCGGCATCACCGTGCTGCTCATCGAGCACGATATGCGCTTGGTCATGAAAATATGTGAACACCTTGTGGTGCTGGAAAACGGCACCCTCATCGCCCAGGGCTCACCCGACCATGTCCGCAACCATCCTGCGGTCATCGAGGCATACCTGGGTTCCGACGATTCCGAGACGTGGTAATATGGCACTGCTGACGCTATCCAACATACATGTCCGTTACGGCAGCGTGGAAGTGCTGCACGGTATCGACCTGCACGTGGACGAAGGGGAGATCGTGACCATCCTGGGCGCCAACGGCGCGGGCAAGAGCACGACCCTGCTGTCCATCAGCGGTCTGGTGCGGCCCTGCGAAGGGGAGATCGTCTTTGACGGCAAGCCCCTGCTCAAATACCCCAGCCATGAAGTAGTGAACCTGGGCATCGCCCAGTCGCCCGAAGGCCGCCGGGTCTTCGGCACCATGAGCGTGCTGGAAAACCTGCGTCTGGGGGCTTTCTGCATCCAGGACAAGGAACGCAGCGAGCGGACCCTGGAGTGGATCTTCGAGCTGTTCCCGCGCCTGTTCGAGCGCAAGCAGCAGCTGGCGGGCACGCTTTCGGGCGGCGAGCAGCAGATGCTGGCCATCGGGCGCGCCCTTATGGCCGAGCCGCGTCTGCTCCTGCTGGATGAACCGTCTCTGGGCCTGGCACCGCTTTTGGTGCGTTCCATCTTCGAGACCGTGCGCGCCATCAACCAGAAGGGCGTCACCGTTCTCCTGGTGGAACAGAACGCCCGTGCGGCCCTCAAGCTGGCCTCGCGCGGTTATGTGCTGGAAGTGGGCAACGTGGCCATGGAGAACACGGCCGCCAACCTTCTGGCCGACGCCAGCGTGCGCGAAGCCTACTTGGGCGGCTAGGTCTCCCGACCCTGTACAGAAAAGAGCCCCTGCCTGGCGCAGGGGCTCTTTTGCGTTATGGGCTCCGGCCTGTGGCGGATGCCTCGCGGGCATGGAGCTGAAAATGCTCTGCGGCGCTCCCGATGCCGGGATGCTGTCCCGGCCTGTGCGGCAGGGTGGCGTTCATGGGCTGCAGACCGGACGGGAACGGCCTGTCTGCAGCCGCGTCCTTTCCAGGTCTTGCCCTGCCCGCCGTGCGTGCTGCCGCGTGACGGCGTCCTTGCCCTTCCGGTGTTACTTGTCGATCTGGCTTTCCGTGAAGGCGTCAGCTCGGTGCCCCATGAGCGTGATCCCGGCGTATTCCCGCTCGAATCCCTCCAGTTCCGCAGGCGTCAGGCTCACGGTGGCACCGCCGAGGAAATCGTCGAGATGGGCCGGATCGGTCGTGCCGGGGATGGGGGCGATCCAGGGGGCCTGGGCCAAAAGCCAGGCAATGGCGAACTGGGACATGGTGCAATGCTTGCGTTCGGCCCAGGTGTGGATCAGACGCGGCAGGGGCATGTTGTGCTTCAGGGCTTCCGGGGTGAACTGCGGCAGGGTGGACAGGCGCCCTGTGGTGAAGCGGCTGTTCTCGTCGATGGCGCCGGTCAGGAACCCCCGCCCCAGGGGGCAGTAGGGGACAAGGCCGATGCCCAGTTCCCGCAAGGTGGGGAATATCTTGGTCTCCGGTTCACGCCACAGAAGGGAGTATTCGCTCTGCACGGCGCTGACAGGCTGGACGGCATGGGCCCGCCGGATGGACGCGGCGCTGGCCTCGGACAGGCCGAAGTGCAGGACCTTGCCTTCCCGGATGAGGTCTTTCACCGTGCCGGCCACGTCTTCCATGGGGACCTTGGGGTCCACACGATGCTGGTACAGCAAATCGATGCGGTCGGTGCGCAGGCGCCGCAGGGAACCTTCCACGGCCCGCCGGATGTGATCAGGGCGGCTGTTGAGGGCCGTGGGCTGGCCTTCTTCGACACCAAAGCCGAATTTGGTGGCGATGATGACCTTGTCGCGCACCGGGGCCAGGGCTTCGCCCACCCATTCCTCACTGGTGTAGGGGCCGTAGACCTCGGCAGTGTCGAAAAAGGTCACGCCGCTGTCGTATGCCCGCCGGATCAGGGCGATCATGTCCTTTTTGGCATAGGTGCCGCCGTAGTAGCCTACCATGGGCAGGCAGCCAAGGCCGATGGCAGAGACCTGCAGGGAACCGAGATGGCGTTGCGGCAGGGACTGGGGCTGCTGCGTCCTTTCTGGGGCGGATGGGACGGACAGCGTCGCGGCATGGACCATGCCGCGCAGAGGAGAAGACAGAAGGGCGGCCGCTCCGACGGCCAGACCACCGGCAAGGAAGCGGCGGCGGGCAAGCAGGTTTTCTTTCGTGATCGTATCCATGATATACCTCCGTCAGCATCTGGCTGTGATTCCCTGTATAGGCAGAGCATGCGAAGGAAGAAAGAAACGATCTTTGCAATTAGTTGCCTGTTTTTGGCGACGGCGACAGATCCGGCCGGATGCCGGACCATGCTCCCATCCCATCATTGCCGGGAGCCTGTGAGACGGGGGCCTGCACCCTCTCCGGAAGAAAAGTTTTTCAGGGATGGGGGAAGGGAAGCTTTGCCAAAAGCGCCCCTTTCCCCACAAAAAAGAAAGACACCTACGTGCCCGCGAACAGCGCCAAAGCCCGTCCGGCGGCCATGCCGCTGGCCCAGGCCCAGTGCAGGTTGTAGCCGCCCAGCAGGCCGGTGACATCCAGCAGCTCGCCCACGATCCAGAGGTTTTCCTGTACCGTGCTTTGCAGGCTGTAGGGATCCACCTGACGGGTATCCACACCGCCACGGCATGCCTCGGCTTTTTTCAGCCCGGCCAGACCGGCGGGGACGGTGCGGAAATCATGGACACGGGCACAGATCTGCTGCCGGGCGGCACGGGAAAGCTCGGCTATCTTGCGGCCCGCGCTTTCCGGCGGCAGCAGGACATCCACCAGACGCTGGGGCAGCAGGCGGCGCAGCAGCCCGCGCGAGGTCTGCTTGCCCTGTCCGGGGCCGTCCAGCAGGGCGGCCAGATCGCTGCCGGGCAAAAAGTCCAGGGCCACTTCCTGACCCGGCCGCCAGAACAGGGAGGCCTTGAGGCCGGCCGGGCCGCTGATGCCGTCATGGGTGAAGAGCAGGTCGTCCTGCCAGACAGGATCCGCGGCCAGCGAGGGGGAAAGTCCGGCCTGCGGCAGGCTGATGCGCACCGGCAGGCTGATGCCCGCCAGGTTGTCGTCCAGCCAGCCGGGCGCCATGCGGAAGGGGGCCAGCGCCGGGGCATGCTCCACAAGGCGGTGCCCCAGTGCCCGGGCCAGCCGGAACCCGCTGCCCGTGGCTCCGCACTGCGGCCAGGCGGGACTGCCCAGGGCCAGCACCAGACGGCGGCAGCGCCAGAGCCCCTGCGAGGTGCCGACCTCGAAGCCCGCGCCATCGGGCAGGGGCACCACGTCATGCACATCGGTCTGGCAGTGGAAGGCACAGCCCTGACGGTGGCAATCCTGCACCAGGGCATCCAGCAAGCGTCTGGCCGGGACAGTCAGGAACAGCTGGCCGTGGGTGCGTTCCTCCACGGGCAGGCCCCAGCCTTGCACCAGGCGTTCCATGTCCTGCGGCGTGAAGGCGTCCAGCGCGGGTTCGCAGAAGGCAGGATCGGCGCTGGCATAGTGGTGGGCCGCCAGACGGCGGTTGGTGAAGTTGGCCTTGCCGCCGCCGCTGATGCACAGCTTGCGGCCGGGGGAGGGGGCACGTTCCAGCAGGGCCACCTCCAGGCCGTGGGCCGAGGCTTCGCGGGCGCACATGAGGCCCGCCGCGCCTGCCCCCAGGATGAGGACGTCCGCTTTCCGGGAAGCGGTGTTTGACAGGGCCTTTCTGACAGGTCTAGGATGAAAGTTTGCTTGCATCCCACCGTTCTTACACGAGGCCTGCCGTCATGCCAATACTGCCCAGCCGTTACCGCGCGCCGCTCTGGCTGCGCAATGCCCATGTCAACACCATCTGGTCCGCCAAATGCCGCCGGCTGGATTTTCCCGATGCGGCACAGGCCGCCCGTTGCCAAAGGGTACGCCTGGACACGCCGGACGGGGATTTTCTGGACGTGGATGTCTACACGCCCTCGCCAGCCCTGCCGGAACGCGGGGTAGCCATCCTGTCACACGGTCTGGAAGGACACAGCCGCCGCCGGTATATCCTGGGCCTGGCGCGCGTGCTGCTGGAAGAAGGCTTCCGGGTGCTGGCCTGGAACATGCGCGGCTGCTCCGGCGAGCCCAACCGTACCGACCGCCTGTACCATATGGGCGTAACGGTCGATCTGGCTACGGTGGTACGTTATGCCGAACAGCGGGATCTGCCCATCCTGCTGGCCGGGTTCAGCATGGGCGGCAACCAGACATGCATGTATCTGGCCAGGGAGCAGGTCTCGCCGCTGGTGCGTGCGGCGGCAGTGGTCTCCGTGCCCTGCGATCTGGTGGGGGCGGCCAAAGTCATGGACGGGCCCGGCTGCCGCATCTACCTGCGCTATTTCCTGCGGACCATGTGCCCCAAGGTCCGTGAAAAAGCGGCCCGGTTCCCCCACTATCCTTCAGTGGAAGGCATCGAGAAGTTCCGTACCTTCGCGGAATTCGACGGCCGTTTCACAGCCCCCCTCTACGGCTACGCCAGTGCCCAGGACTACTGGCGCGAGAACAGCTCGCTGCCCTGGCTGCCGTCCATCCGTGTGCCGCTCTATATGCTGCTGGCCAAGGACGACCCCTTCTGCTCGGCTTCCTGCTATCCCGTGGACATGGCGGCCCAAAGCGGGACCCTGCATCTGGAAGTGGCCCCGCACGGCGGCCATGTGGGCTTTGCCCAGCCCGGCAGGGATTATTACAGCGAAGAACGCATACGCGATTTCGTGCGCTCACTGTGGTGAGCTTGGGGAGAGGCATGATGGATTTGAGGGGGAAGGGCCCTTTTTCTGGCGGAAAAAAGGGCCCTTCCCCCTCAAGCTCCCCCATCCCCCAAAAACCGCTCGTATGGTCTCTGGACAGGGCCACGTGATGCGGCGGGCAGCCTTTGCTGCCGGTCTCCCGGTGGCATGATGGCAAAATGGACACGGGGATGTTTTTTGAAAGGTGGTTTCCCCGGAAGTGCACAGCCGGGAAAATCGCCCGGCGGAAATCTGAAAGCTGCCCGGGAAGGGCGATGAGCTGAGCTCTGTGTATTTTGCCGTACTTTTGGCGGAGCCTTCGTTTTTTCCCGGTAGTGGGGCGGGACGCTTTTTTTCAGCAGATATTTTTTGCCGGGCGTACGGGGGGGCGTGTTCGTGGATATGCGATCAGCCGCGTTTTACGGCCTGGCGGCTTGCGGGCCTAGACTTTTTTATTGTTGTTTTTGTGGTGTGCCGGGGTACTGTGAGCGAAGGGAGTACTTTTGTTTACCCGCCGCCTTCATTTTCCTGAACAAAGCGCGTTTGGGGAAGGGGTGGGGCTTGGGGAGGGGGAACCCCTTTGTGCGCCAGCCAAAGGGGTTCCCCCTCCCCAAAAAACAACCTATTTGTCGCGGGCCAGCTGACGGTTGGTGCGGGCCGTGGCCTGGGCGGTCAGCGGATCATCGGGCCAGGGGTGGCGCGGATAGCGGCCGCGCATCTCGGCACGCACCTGCGGATAGCCGTTGCGCCAGAAGTGGCCGAGGTCTCGCGTGATCTGGAGGGGGCGCCCGGCAGGCGAGAGCAGGTGCAGGGTCAGGGGCACGCGCCCGTCGGCGATGTGGGGCGTATCCTCGCAGCCGAAGAATTCCTGCAACTTGGCAGCCACGAAGGGCCCTCCTTCGGCATCATACACGATGGGATGTGATCTGCCGGAAGGGGCCTGCCATTGTGCGGGCGCCAGCTGTTCGAGACGCCGCGGCAGAGGATAGGGCAGAAGACAGCGCAGGGCATCGGCCAGCCGGGCGGCGGAGAGCTGGCGCAGGTCGGTGCAGGTGCCCAGATGGGGCGCCAGCCAGTTTTCCAGCTCGTCCCGCAGCCAGTCTTCGGAGAGGTCGGGCCAGGGCTCGCCCCATGTCTGGTGCAGCAGGCGCACACGGGCCAGCCATTGGCGCGCGGGTTCGTCCCAGGGCAGGACACGCAGCCCCTGGTCGCGGATGAACGCGCACAGGGCCAGGGCGCAGGCGTCGCCATCGGGACGGGGCAGCGGGGCATCGCCCAGCAGCAGGGCCCCTAGGCGGCGACGGCGGCGGGCATTGACCTGTCCTTCCGGGCTGACGTTCAGGTCGTCGCTCTCGGTGATCTCCGACCGGAAAAGTTTTTCCAGCACGTCCTGTTCCAGCGCCGCGGCCAGACGGATGCGGCCGCGCGTGCCTGCATCCACGGCGGCCACGGCCAGCACGTCCTGCCGGGCCAGACTGTCCGTCAGGGGCAGGACGGCCGCCTTGCCGTTGCGCATGAGGTACTGGGCCATGCCGTTGTTCTCGCCGCTGCGCAGGGCCACCCGCTCGGGATAGGCCAGGGCCACGACCTCGCCCAGATGGGCCATCTGCTGCCGCGCCGTGCGCAGCAGGGAGGCCCCGGAAGCGTCGGAGTCGTTGCCGGCAGGGATGTCTGCCAGGCGTGCCATGCGTTCCGCCCACTGGCGCAGGCGGCGGAAGGCACCGTGGCCGTCGCCGGGCGCGCAGAAGCGGTCCAGGCGCAGGGCAAGGGAGGCCTCCGCCAGCGGCAGGGGGTCGCGCTCATCCAGCAGGGAAGCCACGCAGGCGGCCAGGGCACCGTATCCGTGTTCCCGGGCGCGCAGCAGCAGGCAGGCCAGCCGGGGCGGCAGAGGCAGTTTCACCAGTTGCCGGCCCAGGGGCGTGGGCAGCAGTTCTTCCGTACCGGGCGCGATGGCTCCCAGCCCGGCCAGCTGTTCCCGTGCCACGGCCAGATGGGCCTTGGGGGGCAGATCCAGCCAGGGCAGGTCTTCGGGCCTGCGTGCGCCCCAGACGGCCAGTTGCAGGCAGAACGGGGCAAGATCCGCATCCAGGATCTCCGGCCGCTGCTGGGGGCGGAAGCCGTGTTCTTCGGCCTGCTGCCACAGGCGGCAGCAGATGCCGGGCTCCAGACGTCCGGCACGGCCGGCCCGCTGCCGGGCCCCGGCCAGCGAGACGCGCACGGTCTCCAGACGGGAAAGGCCGCTGGCCGGATCGAAACGGCTCTCGCGGGAAAGGCCCGCGTCCACCACCAGACGGATGCCTTCGATGGTCAGGGAGGTCTCGGCGATGGCCGTGGCCAGGACGACCTTGCGTTCGCCCGCGGCCGCCGGGGCGATGGCCGCGTCCTGTTCCTGGGGGCCCAGCATCCCGTAAAGAGGGTAGAGGCGGGTATCGGCGGGCAGGCGCCCTTCCAGCAGTTCGGCCACACGGCGGATCTCGCCCGTGCCGGGCAGGAAGGCCAGCAGACTGCCGGATTCCTGACGCATGAGGGCGGCGATGACATCGGCCATGTGCGGCCACAGGGCCTGGGGGCCGCTGTGGGCCGCGGCGGGCGGCAGCGGCAGGTAGCGTTCTTCCACGGGGAACTGGCGGCCCTCGCAGGCGATGACCGGCGCATCCTCCAGCAGGGCGGCCACTTTCTGGCTGTCCAGTGTGGCGGACATGACCAGCAGGCGCAGGTCGGGGCGGAGCACGGCACGGCTCTCCAGGCAGAGGGCCAGCCCCATGTCGGCATGCAGGGATCGCTCGTGGAACTCGTCGAAGATGACGCAGCCCACACCGGAGAGCTCGGGATCGGCCAGCAGGCGGCGGGTCAGCACGCCCTCGGTGATGATCTCCAGCCGGGTCCGGGCCGAGACGGCGCTTTCCTGCCGCATGCGGTAGCCCACGGTCTGGCCCGCGTCCTCGCCCAGCAGGCGGGCTGCGTAACGTGCCAGGGCCCGGGCAGCCACCCGGCGCGGCTCCAGCAGCAGGATCTTCCTGCCCTCCAGCCAGGGGGCCTCCAGCAGCCACAGGGGCACGCGGCTGCTTTTCCCGGCACCGGGAGGGGCGCTCAGGACGGCATTGCCGTGCTCCAGGGCGCCGGCAAGTTCCGTACGGACGGCATCCACAGGAGCGGGGGGGAGGTCGGGGCAACGGTAAAGCCGGGCTGCGGCAGAGGGATCTTTCATGACGGTCGCACGGAAGGGAAGATGCATCCCTGTTTTTTTACTGGAAATTGATGGCCTGTCAGTGTATTGACAGTGTAAAGGCCATGAACGTGGAGAATATGCATGGAGCTCACGAGCAATGGAATCATCGGGCAAAGCGCCAGCCTGGCCGGTGTGTTCAAGATCCTGGGCAAAGTGGCGCCCACGGACAGCACTGTGCTTGTAACCGGGGAATCGGGAACAGGCAAGGAGTTGCTGGTGCGGGCCCTGCATGCTGCCAGCCCCAGGGCTGACAGGCCCTTCGTGCCCGTCAACTGCGGCGCCATCCCCCGCGATCTTCTGGAAAGCGAACTTTTCGGCCATGAAAAGGGAGCCTTCACGCACGCCCTGCGTTCCCGCCCTGGCCGCTTCGAACTGGCGGACGGGGGCACCATCTTCCTGGACGAGATAGGCGAGATGGAGCCTGGCCTGCAGGTCAAGATCCTGCGCGTGCTGCAGGAAAAGGAGATCGAACGCGTGGGGGGCACGGGCTGCCGCAAGGTGGACGTCCGCATCGTGGCGGCCACCAACCGGGATCTGGAAGCCGCCGTGGCCGCGGGCACCTTCCGCGAAGATCTTTACTACCGTCTCAACGTCATCCCCATCCATCTGCCGCCCCTGCGCGAACGGGGGCAGGACGTCCTGCTGCTGGCCCGGCATTTCCTGGGCCGCTTCTGCCGCAAGAAAGAGCGGCCGCCGCTGGAGCTTTCGCCCGTCGTGCAGCGCGTCCTGCTGGCCTACGCCTGGCCGGGCAATGTCCGCGAACTGGAAAACGTCATGGAGCGCCTGAGCGTGCTGGTCGACGGGCATATCGTGGCCCCGGAGGATCTGCCCGCGCGTCTGCTCCAGAGCGTGGGGGATGTTGCGTTGTTGCCGGAAGTGGAAGAATATGCCCCTGAGGCTGACGTCCTTGCCGGATCCGGGCACGGGGGGGGGCCGGTGGCCTCCGGCAGCCCCTCTCCTGGCTTTGTCTGGCCGGATCTCCAGACCCTGGAGGCCCGGGGGATGGGATTGAAAGAATTTTTGGATGCCGTGGAGATGCACCTTATCGAGGAAGCCTTGCAGCGGACCGACGGTGTCAAGAACCAGGCTGCGGAGCTTTTGGGCATCAAGCGGACGACCCTCATCGAAAAGCTGAAGAAAAAAAGCCTGTAGCCGGCACGGCCGGCGGCTTTTGACTGCGGCCCTGTCCGCAGGTTTGCCTGCCCTTGCGGCAGGAGGAGGCTATCATGAACATGAGAATGGCAAGTGTCCTTTGTCTGGTCATCATGCTGGCCGGCTGTGTGGCCGGGCAGCAGCGTGGTCTGGTGGGCGATACCTATGTTTCTTCTTCCCAGCCAGCCCTTGCCCTCAAAGCCCGTGACCTGCCCCTGATGGGCAGCACGGTGGGGGCCTCGCGCCTGACCGGTTCCGGTGCCATGGGCGGGCTCGTCGTGGACAGCTGGGTCACGGTCTACGGCAAGGGCGACGGTGTGTCGCCGCTGGCCATCGTGGCCCACGGCGAAGTGCCTGACGGCTGGTACTGGGACGGCATCATGCGCCATCCGTTCAGCATCAACGAAGGGGTGGAGACCCTCGGCGGTGTGGGCTTCCAGGCCTGCACCTATGTCACCAGCGAGAAGCGTGACGCCTTCCTGCCTCTGGAAGACCCCGAGGGGGCCCGCATCCTCGCGCAGGACGGCCAGCCGCCCCGTCGCTGGCTGGCGCGCATGTTCGCCAACCGCTTCAATTTCGACAGCGACAAGATCGTGCTGGAATACCGCGAGCCCCTGCCCGAGGACATCACCTCCATCACGGCTTTGCCTTTGGGCCGCGCCGACTATATCGCCGCGTTTGAACAGCGTGCCCGTGAGGCCTTCGTGGTCGAGGCCGCCGCTGTCCCTGCGGCGGGCATCACGCAGCAGCGCAATATCGGTGCGTTGCAGTGGCGCTACATGGATGAAACGTTCTGGGGAACGGTCTCTCCCTATGAGCGTCTGGATTGGCGTTAACTCATCCTGGCGGAAAATATACGATTTTGCGTTTCGTCTCTGTTGACGAAAGGCTGTCGTCTATTGTACCCAGTAAAAAGTTGTTGAAATCGGAGCAACGAGAGGGATGCGAGTCCACAGTTGCAGACAATACGCATGAGGTACACCATGGATGATTATTTGAAAGAAGCACTGGAGATTGCCAGGGCGCAGGCCAGCGTGCGCGTCATGTCGGAAGAAGAAATCACTTCGTTTATCCAGAAAGTGGCTGCCGGTATCCGTACCGTCGCCGAAGGCGAGATGCCTGTGGAGCTGGATTCCGCCGACATGCAGCAGGATGCCCGCAAGTCCATCAAGGAAAAGTCCGTAACGTGTCTTGAATGCGGCAAAACGTTCAAGATCCTCACCAAGCGCCATCTGGCCATGCACGGCATGGATGCCGCGGCCTACCGCGAAAAGTGGGGCTTCAAAAAAGATACGCCTCTGGTGTGCAAGGCGTTGCAGCGCGAGCGTCGCCGCAAAATGAAAGACATGAAGCTGTGGGAAAAGCGTCGCAAGGCCCAATAGCACAAACACCCGCCGCCCGGCGGGTTTTTTCTTTTGCCGGAACCTCCCATACTGCCCCTGGTGAGGCCGTATGTCCTTCTGGCGGGTCTTCGCTGCCCCGTCCCTTCGGGCAGGCCGCCACGCCGGCGCCTGTCCTCTTCGTCCCAAGCATTCCCCCCAAGGATCCATCGCATGAACCATCCTGTTTTCCCCCTGCCCGCCACGCCCGCTGAGGCGGCCCGCCTTCTTGACGAGCCGCTGGAAGCCGTGCTGGACAGCGCCGCCGCCCTGCGTGAGCGTCATCACGGCACGCGTGTCAGCCTGTGCGCCATCATCAATGCCCGCAGCGGCGATTGCGGCATGGACTGCCGCTTCTGTTCCCAGAGCAGCCACAACCATACGCCCATCGCCCACTTCCCCTTCCTGGAGGCCGCCGAACTGCGTGAACGCATCCTGCGGCTGGCTGGCTGGCCCGTGCGCCGCATCGGCATCGTGACCAGCGGTGGCGCCCTGGAAGAACAGGAACTGCATTGCCTGCTGTCTGTGGTGCATGATCTGCCCGAAGACGTGCGCCGGCGGGTCTGCACCTCGCTGGGGCGGCTTCCGGAAAAGCATCTGCGCGAACTGGAGCAGGCCGGTGTGCGCCGTTACCACCATAATCTGGAGACCTCGCGCGGCTATTACCCCCGCATCTGTTCCACCCAGCTCTGGGAGCAGCGGCGGGATACGGTAGTGCGTGCGCAGACAGCGGGCCTTTCGGTCTGTGCCGGCGGGCTGTTCGGCCTGGGCGAGAGCTGGGGAGACAGGATAGACTTTGCCTTCAGCCTGCGGGCGCTGGGCGTGCGCCATGTGCCCATGAATTTCCTGCATCCCCATCCGCAGACGCCGCTGGCCGGCCAGCCTCTGCTGGAACCGGAGGAGGCCCTGCGCATCATCGCCCTGTTCCGGCACATCCTGCCCGAAGCCAGCCTGCGCATCTGCGGCGGGCGGCCCGAGACCCTGCGGGAACGCCAGGGCGACATGTTCCGGGCCGGGGCCGATGCCCTGATGACCGGTGATTACCTGACCACGCAGGGCATGGGCGTGGAGGACGACATCCGCATGATCGAAGCCGCGGGCCTGGAGGTGGCACGTCCATGAATCCTGAAAAAAAGATGACAGCGGGCATCCCCGGCGACAGGGGGCCCGTGCAGGGATTTTTCGTGACCGGTACCGGGACGGACGTGGGCAAGACCGCGTTCACGGCGGCCTTGCTGCGTGTCCTGCGTGCCCGGGGCGTGGCAGCCCAGGCCCTCAAACCCGTCCAGACCGGCGTGCGGCCGGAGCAACTGGCGACCTCCGCCCTGGCCGACGGCGTGGCCTATGCACGTGCCGTGGCCGATCTGCCCCCTCTGGCCCCGGCGCCTGCGGCGACCCTGCACTGCTTTTGCCTGCCCGCTTCGCCGCATCTGGCGGCAGGGGAGGAAGGGCAGCGCCTGACGGTGGCCGGGCTGGCCGCGGACGTCCGGGCCCACTGGCAGGGGACGGAGGCATCCCTGCTGCTGGTGGAAGGGGCGGGCGGCATGGCTGTCCCCGTCAATGAGGAAGAAGACACGCTGGATTTCATGGCGGCCCTGGATCTGCCTGTCCTGCTGGTGGGCAGCAACTGTCTGGGCGCGCTCAACCATGTGCTGCTTTCCCTGCAGGCCCTGCGCCTGAAGGGGCTGCGTCCGGCGGCGGTGGTCCTGATGGCGCCGGAGGAGCCGGAAGGCCTGAGCGCCGGGGAACGGCATGACCGGGAACGTGTGCTGGCCGACAACCCGGAATTTTTGCGTCGCCGTCTGGCGGCCTGGGGCGAGGATGCACCGGTGGTCGTCCTGCCCCGTGTGGCCCGGCTGGACGCGGCGGGCTGGCAGGAACTGGCCGATGCCTGCTCCATGCTGCTGCCAGCGTTGTCCCGGCATGTGCCGTCCCTGACGGGACAGGCGGCGGTAACAAGCGGCGAAGAGCCCCTGCCGCTGCGGGACAGGCGCATCCTCTGGCATCCGTACACGTCCGTGGTGGATCCGCTGCCGGTCTTCGCGGCCGCGCGCAGCCACCACAACCGCATCGTGCTGGACGATGGCCGGGAGCTGGTGGACGGCATGTCCTCGTGGTGGACGGCCATCCATGGCTATAACCATCCGCGTCTGGTGGCCGCGGCCCAGCGGCAGGCCGGAAGGATGCCGCATGTGATGTTCGGCGGCCTGACCCACGCGCCTGCGGTGGAGCTGGGCGAACGTCTGCTGGCCATGCTGCCGCAGGGCTTGGCGCGCGTCTTTCTGGCGGATTCCGGTTCCGTCTCGGTGGAAGTGGCGCTGAAGATGGCCCTGCAATACCAGCAGGGCATCGGCCAGAAGCAGCGCACCTGCTTCCTCACGCCGCGGGGCGGCTATCACGGCGATACCACCGGTGCCATGTCGGTCTGCGATCCCGTGACCGGCATGCACTGCCTGTTCACGCATATGCTGCCGCGCCAGCTCTTCATGGAGCGTCCTTCCTGCCGTTTCGACCAGCCCTTCGACCCGGCCAGCCTGGATGATGCCCGCCGCATCTTCGCGGAGCAGGGCGAGCGCATCGCGGCGGTCATCCTTGAGCCGCTGGTGCAGGGCGCGGGTGGCATGTGGTTCTATCATCCCGACTATCTGCGCGGCATGGCCCGCCTGTGCCGTGAGCACGGGGCCCTGCTGGTCTTCGACGAGATCGCCACGGGCTTTGGCCGTACCGGGACGCTGTTCGCCGCGGAGCGGGCCGGCGTCTGCCCGGACATCCTGTGCTGCGGCAAGGCCCTGACCGGCGGCGTCATGACGCTGGCTGCCACCGCCTGCACGGAAGCAGTGGCCCAGGGCATCTGCCGGGACGGCATGGTCTTCATGCACGGGCCCACCTTCATGGGCAATGCCCTGGCCTGTGCCGTGGCCTGCGCCAGCCTGGACATTTTGGCGGAGGGCCGCTGGCAGGAGCAGGTGCCCCTGCTGGAAAAGACCCTGACAGCGGGCCTTGCCCCCTGCCGGGAACTGCCGCAGGTAGCGGACGTGCGTGTGCTGGGCAGCATCGGCGTGGTGGAGACCGCCCGGCCGGTGAACATGGCGGCCATGCAGGACTTTTTCGTGCAGCGGGGCGTCTGGATCCGGCCCTTCAACCGGCTGGTCTATGTGATGCCGCCCTATGTGAGCCCCCGTGAGGACGTGGAGCGCCTTTGCGCGGCCATGCACGATGTGCTGGCCCTGCCCGGCATGCTGGAGTAGGACGGACAGGCCTGCCGGGAAGGCATGGTTTTGGGGGCAAAGCCCCCATCCTCCCCCCAAATGCGCTTTATCCAGGAGGATGGAAAAGCGGAGTAACTGCCGTGTCCGCCTGTCTGACGTTCTCCCCCGCAGGACAGGAAGGGACGTCCCGGCCATATCCTGACCATGACGAAGGCCCCGTCTGCCACTGGCAGGCGGGGCCTTTTGCGCGTAAAACGCGCTGGGGAGTTTGCGGGGAGGGGCACTCTCTCTGCAAAACTTTTTCGCTACTTCTCCCCGTTTTCCCCTTGCGGCGCGGCCCCCGCACCGGCCAGCATGCCTATCTGGCCACGGAAGATGACCTTGGTGGCCGTCTCGTCGGCCAGTTCGGCCACATCCATGAATTTTTCCAGCAGTTCCAGCAGATAGTAACGGTCGTTCTCGCAGCCGTCCTTGAAATCCGTCTCCAGCTCGCCGGAGCGCATGTAGTTCTCGAATTCTTCAAGATCTTTCACTGTCAGCATGGTCGTCCTCCTGTAGCCTCCGGAGACGGCGCAGGCCGCAGGCCCCCAGCATGCGGGCCAGGGCCAGTACCGTGCCGATCTCCTCGCGGCTGATATGGTCATAGTGGATGCCCGCGCTGACGCACACCGTGGCCTTCAGGGCACGGCAGTAGTCCCGGGCCAGCGGCAGGGCGGCCTTGTCGTCGTGGTGTCCAGTGCGGCGCAGCACATGCAGGCACACGCCATCCTCTGCCCCGGAAGTGGCAGGATCAGGCGCGGCAACAGGCCGTGCCCGGCTGCCGGCGGCGTGGGCATGTGCCGCCTCCGGGGCATCCGGGGGCATGGCGTCCGCGGGCTCGGCCAGGATCACGGCGCCGATGTGGGCATCACCGCCGGTCAGCAGCACTTGCCAGTCCCGTCCGGCGGGCAGCAGGCGCAGTTCCAGGGCCAGCCGGCCGTGCGTGCAGCGCAAAAGGAAGGGCTGGGGTCTCTCCATCCGCAAAGCATGCTGCAGATGGCATGCAAAGGCAAGCCGAAGCCAGGCATCCGCTTGACCCAAAGCCCTGACAAAGGATAAGTAACAGGCAAACAAAAAAGGAGAAGCCATGGCTCTTGATCCCACCAAGCACCCTGACTGGCAGATCGCCCAGGATGCCGAAAAATCTATGAAAACTGTAGAAACCCTGGCTGCGGAGCTGGGGCTTGAGAAGGACGAGCTGCTGCCTTATGGCCACTACATGGGCAAGATCGAGCAGCAGGCAGTGCTGCGCCGTCTGGCCGACAGGCCCAATGGCAAATATGTGGACGTGACCGCCATCACCCCGACCCCGCTGGGTGAAGGCAAGTCCACCACCACCATCGGTCTGGTGCAGGGCCTCTCCAAGCGTGGTGTGAAGACCACGGCGGCCATCCGTCAGCCTTCGGGCGGCCCCACCATGGGCATGAAGGGCTCCGCCGCGGGCGGCGGCCTGGCCCAGTGCATCCCGCTGACCCCGTATTCCCTGAATTTCACCGGCGACATCCACGCCATCACCTCGGCCCACAACCTGGCCATGGTGGCCCTGACCTCGCGCATGCAGCACGAGCGCAACTATGATGACGAAAAGCTGGAACGTCTGTCCGGCATGCGCCGCCTCAACATCGATCCCACCCGCGTGGGCATGGGCTGGGCCATGGACTTCTGCTGTCAGGCCCTGCGCAACGTCATCATCGGCATCGAGGGCGACGGCCGCCGCAACGACGGCTTCATGATGCGCTCGCGTTTCGACATCACGGCCGCCTCGGAGATCATGTCCATCATGTCCCTGGCCCGCGACCTGCCCGACCTGCGCAAGCGTCTGTCGCGCGTGGTGCTGGCCTTTGACCGTGCCGGCAATCCCGTGACCACCGCCGACCTGGAAGTGGACGGCGCCATGATGGCCTGGCTGCTGGAAGCCAGCAAGCCCAACCTGATCCAGACCATCGAAGGCCAGCCCGTGCTGGTGCACGCCGGGCCCTTCGGCAACATCGCCTTGGGGCAGAGCTCCATCATCGCCGACCGCGTGGCCCTCAAGCTCAGCGACATCCATGTGACGGAATCCGGCTTCGGCTCCGAGATCGGGTACGAAAAGTTCTGGAATGTCAAATGCCACATGAGCGGCCTCAAGCCCGATGCCGCCGTCATCGTGGCCACGGTGCGCGCCCTCAAGAATCACGGCGGTGCCCAGCCGCCCATGCCCGGCCGTCCGCTGCCCGAACCCTACACCCGCGAAGACGTGGGCCTGGTGGAAGCCGGCTGCGTGAACCTGCTGCGTCACATCGGCATCGTGCGCCGTTCCGGTGTATCGCCCGTGGTCTGCATCAATGCTTTCGCCACCGACAGCAAGAACGAGATCGCCGCCATCCGCCGCATCTGCGAGGAGGCCGGTGCGCGCGTGGCCCTGTCCGAACATTGGCTCAAGGGCGGCGACGGTGCCCTGGAACTGGCCGATGCCGTCATGGATGCCTGCAACGAGCCCAACAACTTCGCTCCCCTGTACGACTGGTCCATGCCCTTCGAGCAGCGCATCGAGACCATCGCCAGGGAAGTCTACGGCGCCGACGGCGTGGATTTCTCCTCGCTGGCCAAGCAGCGCATCAAGGAACTGCAGGCCCGTCCCGACGCCGAAGAGCTGGGCATCTGCATGGTCAAGACCCAGTACTCCCTGTCCGACAATCCCGCTCTCAAGGGCGCGCCCACGGGCTGGCGCCTGCATGTGCGCGACTGCCTGTTCTACGGCGGCGCGGGCCTGGTGGTGCCGGTGGCCGGCGACATCAGCCTCATGCCCGGTACGGGGTCGCGTCCGGCCTTCCGCAATGTGGACGTGGATCTGGAATCCGGCCAGGTGACCGGCCTGTTCTAGGCCTGTTCTGACAGCATAGCGCTGTGATACGGGGAGACCTTCCGCCTCAGGGCCGGGAGGTCTCCTTTTTGTACCGTGGCCTTTGTGCGGCCGTGTGGGGGGGAAGGCCGATGGCAGACAGCCATGCGGGCAGGGGCTCCTGCCAGGCCGGGCCCGGGGGCTTGTCTGCCGGACGACGGGTATTGACATATTTGCCCAAAAAATAGTAGTTATTTCCATCTGGCTGTCATTGATGGACGGCCTGTAGCGTTCCTGCCTGATTCCAGGGATTTGCGTCACCGTGTTCCTTACTGGGGCAAAGTATATGCAATCGTCTGGCATGGCAGGATTTTTTATGTCTTCCCCCTGCCTTTCGCCGGTCGCTCCCTGAGCGTAGCTTGCAAAGCTGAGCCCTGTCCTGACCACGTGTTGGTGCAGGGCTTTTGACGTTTACCTATTTTTTGACAGATCAATACACTACCTTTTCCGGGGGTCCTCATGGCCGATATCCGTCTTGCCAAGCCTGCTGCTGGCACCACACAGACCATTCCCAGCGCTCCTGACGGGCGCTTCATTTTCGACTTTCCTGCTGATGCCGCGACGCTGACCCGCAGTGGCGACAATCTTGTCCTGACCTTTGAGGATGGCGCTTCCATCCAGTTGCAGGGTTTCTACACCACCTATTCCAAGGAAGAGATGCCCTCTTTCCAGGTGGACGGCGTGGAGATCAGCGGGCAGGACTTCTTCGCGGCCCTTGGCGAAGACCTGATGCCCGCTGCCGGTCCCGCCGCCAGCAGCAGTGCCGCGCGCGGCGGCCGTTATAACGAATATGGCGGCAGCGACCTGCTGGATGGCATCGACCATCTGGGTCGCCTGGACGTCGGCTTCGACGGCGGTGTACAGCTTGCCACAGACACGGTGGAGCCCAGTCCCTGGTATGAGGGCGATGGCCGGGTGGATCACGGCGTGACTGTGACTCCGCTCGATAGCGATGCGGCTGCGGAAGTGGTGACGGTCCATGAATCCGGCCTTGCCAATGGCACGACTCCCGGCGCGGCCGACGCTCCTGTCTCGGCCGGAGGATCCCTGATCATCAACGCCCCTGACGGCGTGGCGTCCATTGTCATCGGCAACGTGACCGTGTTTGAAAACGGCGCGCTCACGGGCAACACGGTTTCCACGGATGAAGGTACCCTGACCGTGACCGGCTATGATCCTGCCACGGGCAGGCTGGACTTCAACTACACACTCGACAGGAACACCACGGAACACGACAAGAGCGATCCTGCTACGGATACGCAGATCTCCCATGACCTGACGGTGACGGTGACGGATACGGACGGTGACAGCGGCAGTACGACCATCACCGTGAACGTGGTGGACGACGTGCCGACCATCGAGAGCTTCACGCACGGCGTGACGGAAGGGGACAGCAATACCATCACGGGCGACGCGCTGGAAGGCGCGGTGG
>CALBAX010000092.1 GCA_937926875.1 uncultured Desulfovibrio sp. | reverse complement strand
CTGTCGTGCGGTACCGCCCGCTCCTCCTGCGACGCACTGCCGCCCGGGGGCTGCGCAGCATCTTGGGAGCGATATTCCCGCCTGCCTCCCCGCACCAGGGCCCCTGGACAGGGCCGGGCTCCGGCCTGCCAGCCTGCCGCATCTCCCGTTGGACACGTCGTCTGTCTGGAGGCCGGGCACGGGCGGAAAAATTTTCCTCTTCCCGGCTAGGCCCGGGAGACACTCTTTGCTATAGCAGGGCAAAGGTGTTCGTCATGGGAAGATACGCAGACCCCACGGAAAAAGCCATCCGCTGCCCGCTCAAAGGGCATCAGCGGCCCCTGCTGGCCTGTCTGGCCTGCCGGCATTTCCCCTGTCGCGCCATGACGGAAGAACGGCTGGCCCTGTTGCGCACATCGCCCTTTGTCCAGCTGGATACGAAAAACTCAAAACTGCTGCCACGGAGGCACGTCATGTATATTTTCAGGATGACTTCTGGAGAACTGCGGGACGCTCCCGAAGATTTCAGCCCCGACGCCCCGGACTTCGAACAGCTGGCCGATGTGGAAGAAGTGCTGGTCATAGGCAAGGTGCTGGTCAAGCAGCTGCGCCTGGTGGCCAAGCCCCGGGAGGAGCGCGACCGTATCCGGGAACAGCTCTCCACGCCTGACCTTCCCGGGGAAGCGGAAGAAGAGAAGCCCCGCCGCAGACGCCGCAGCAGCGTCCGGGACGAGGACTGATGCTTTGGGGGACTGCCATCCGTGCGGTCCCTTTTTTGTTGCTCCTTCCTGATCTCCATTTTCCAGGATCAGACCTGTCTTTTCCGGCACCGGTATCTGCGGGGCCTGTCCTCTTCCCGTCTCCCGCCCCAGCCTTCCGATCCGTCCATAGGTCTTCCGCTTGACGGCATGCCCTTTCGTGGGGCTCCCTCCTGAGCAAGGAACGCGGCCTCCCGGTACCTGCTTTCGGCCTTCCCGGCCGGTGGAGCTCACGCTCCTCTCTGACCGCACGGGGCCGGTGCGCTTTCCCGTACCCCGGTGCGGGCCTTTTCCTGCAAAGATGACTGCAAGATGGCATCACGCACATGTTCCCATCCCCATCCGGGCATTGGGAAATGATTCCCAATCAATTCCGGCATGGACATTTTTTTCGTTACGATTTAATGTACTACATGCATAGATAAATCGACGACAACCATAGCGGAAAATGACAGCGCCCCTGCCCGCCGGAGGACAACCATGCCGGCGTCCGTACCGGGCCGAGCCCAGGAGGGAAAAAGGACGCGCTGTTTTTTTGGCCCTGTATGGATGCAGATCATTCATCCATGCATGAACCTCGCGAAGGTTGCCGGGAACATGACACCATCATTCCTTATTCGACATGCCTTGCCAGACGACGGAAGGACAAAGGGGTCTCCTGCCGGATGACATGCAGGCCGGATAGCCTGAGGGGGAAACCATGGAAGAATTGACGAAACTTGTCTCCAACATCAACAGCTTCATCTGGGGCATGTACTGCCTTATCCCGCTGCTGTGTGGTGTGGGCATATACTTCACCATCCGGTTGAAGTTCATCCAGATCCGCAAGTTCGGACAGGCCGTGCGCATGCTCTTCGGTGACCTTTCCCTGAAGGGCAAGCGCGCCGACAAGCACGGCATGAGCTCCTTCCAGTCCGTGGCCACCGCCATCGCCGCCCAGGTGGGCACCGGCAACCTGGCCGGTGCCGCCACCGCCATCGCCATGGGGGGCCCCGGCGCCATCTTCTGGATGTGGATCGCCGCCTTCTTCGGTATGGCCACCATCTTTGCCGAAGCCGTGCTGGCCCAGGTCTACCGCACCCGTGACGACGCCGGCCACATCACCGGCGGTCCCGCCTACTACATCTCCAAAGGTCTCGGCAGCCACAAGCTGGCCGTGTTCTTCTCGGTGTCCATCATCATCGCCCTGGGGTGCATCGGCAACATGGTGCAGTCCAACTCCATCGCCGACGCCTTCAGGACCGCTTTTGACGTGCCGCCGCTGGTCATGGGCCTGGTCATCGCCGCCTGCGGTGCCTTCGTCTTCTTCGGCGGCATCGGACGCATCGCTGCCGTGACCGAAAAGATGGTGCCCCTCATGGCCCTGCTGTATGTCATCGGTGGCCTGTTCGTGGTCCTCAGCAATGCTGACCAGATCATCCCCGCCTTCAAGATGATCTTCGTGGGTGCCTTCGATCCTTCGGCTGCCACCGGCGGCATCATCGGTGCCGGTGTCAAGGAGGCCATCCGCTACGGTGTGGCCCGCGGCCTGTTCTCCAACGAAGCCGGTATGGGTTCCACGCCCCACGCCCACGCCGTGGCCAAGGTGCAGTACCCCGCCCAGCAGGGCCTGATGGGCATCGTCAGCGTGTTCATCGATACTTTCATCGTGCTCAACATGACCGCTCTGGTCATCTTCGTCACCGGCGCCCTGGACGGTACCACCACCGGTATCGCCCTGACCCAGAAGGCCTTCTCCACCGGTCTGGGTGCCTTCGGCATCAAGTTCGTGGCCATCTGCCTGCTGTTCTTCGCCTTCTCCACCATCGTGGGCTGGTATTTCTTTGGTGAGCAGAACGTCAAGTACCTGTTCGGTACCCGCGGCGTGACCCCCTACCGCGTAGTGGTGATGTGCTTCATCATTATGGGTTCCCTGCTTCAGGTGAACCTGGTGTGGGAACTGGCCGACATGTTCAACGGCCTCATGGCCTTCCCCAACCTTATCGCCCTTATCGGCCTGGCCAAGGTCGTGAGCAAGGCCCTGGACGAATTCGAACAGGTCAACCTGGCTGACAACAAGTAGGGCTCCTGCCTGGAACAAAAAGTCCCCTGACCACCACGGTCAGGGGACTTTTTTCATTTTTTTTCAAGGCCTCGCAGACTTCCGCCGGGCCATGCATCAGGGAAAAACGCATGCAGGAACCAGCACGTGGCCCCGATGCAGTCATCATGTTTTCAACATACTGCAATAAAAAACATAAAAAACAAATGTAACACTATACTATAATACCATTTATGGAATTTTTTTTCATCCATCGCGCAGGATATTTTTATAACATTAAATAAAAAATAAAAAATTCTCTCCTCCTCATCCTGAATGCATGCGCTTTATACAGTTGATAATATCCCCTGTATTCCCTGCTTGATTTCACACTATAATAATTATATGCATACCGGACATTTTTTGATTCTGACCGGCCCTGCCGGGCCGAAGCAAAATTTTTCTCCCACCACAGCTTCACGGAGGTATCGAAAATGGAGCTCATCTACACTGGCAAAACGAAGAACGTCTATGCCCTGGAAAACGGCAACTACCTGCTGAAGTTCAAGGATGACTGCACCGGCAAGGACGGCGTTTTCGATCCCGGCGAGAACTCCGTGGGCCTGACCATCGACGGCGTGGGCGACGTGAACCTGCGCATGTCCATCTACTTCTTCGAAAAGATCAATGCCGCCGGCATCAAGACCCACTATGTGAGCGCCAACCTGGCCGACACCACCATGGAAGTCCTGCCTGCCAAGCCCTTCGGCAAGGGCCTGGAAGTGATCTGCCGCCACAAGGCTGTGGGCAGCTTCATCCGCCGTTACGGTGATTACATCGAGGAAGGGGCCGACCTGCCTGCCTATGTGGAGACCACCTTCAAGAACGACGCCCTGGGCGATCCCCTGGTCACCAAGGACGCCCTGGTAGCCCTGGGCGTGATGACCGACAAGCAGTACGACGACATCAAGGACATGACCCAGAAGATCACCCAGATCGTGGCCGATGACCTGAAGGAAAAGGGCCTGGTCCTGTACGACATCAAGTTCGAATACGGCTATGACGCTGACGGCAAGGTCATCCTCATCGACGAGATCGCCTCCGGCAACATGCGCGTCTACAAGGACGGCAAGTACATCGATCCCATGACCCTCTCCAAGATGTTCTTTGCCTAGCCGGCAAAAACATCCCCGCCGCGGCTGTAGCTGACGGCACCCGCCTGCAAGGCACGCCCGGTATGGATTTCCATACCGGGCTTTTTTGTGTGGCCTATGGCCGGGATATGTCCTCTCCCCACGTGCGTGGGGAATACTGCCAGCATCTTGCGCAGGCGCTTTCTGGCATCGGTTCATCCCCACGTGCGTGGGGAATACTTGTACAACTAATTGCACATTATTTGTTGCTGTGGTTCATCCCCACGTGCGTGGGGAATACCCTTTATTATCAGGGCAGACAAAGCAGATGCTCGGTTCATCCCCACGTGCGTGGGGAATACGCCCGCAAGACCGCCCAGACTGGCGGCGTTGGCGGTTCATCCCCACGTGCGTGGGGAATACGCACATTTACAAAACTGATACAACTGATTGGGCGGTTCATCCCCACGTGCGTGGGGAATACTATAGCTATGTCATCCCAGTAATAGGGCTTGTCGGTTCATCCCCACGTGCGTGGGGAATACAAAATATTCACAAATTTGATTGAATTGTTCTTCGGTTCATCCCCACGTGCGTGGGGAATACTTGTACAACTAATTGCACATTATTTGTTGCTGTGGTTCATCCCCACGTGCGTGGGGAATACCCTTTATTATCAGGGCAGACAAAGCAGATGCTCGGTTCATCCCCACGTGCGTGGGGAATACGCCCGCAAGACCGCCCAGACTGGCGGCGTTGGCGGTTCATCCCCACGTGCGTGGGGAATACGCACATTTACAAAACTGATACAACTGATTGGGCGGTTCATCCCCACGTGCGTGGGGAATACTATAGCTATGTCATCCCAGTAATAGGGCTTGTCGGTTCATCCCCACGTGCGTGGGGAATACAAAATATTCACAAATTTGATTGAATTGTTCTTCGGTTCATCCCCACGTGCGTGGGGAATACTGACTTGTAACATCCGAGAGTGGCGTCACATTCGGTTCATCCCCACGTGCGTGGGGAATACAGCTCGCGCGCGGCCCGGATGGCGGTCAGGATCGGTTCATCCCCACGTGCGTGGGGAATACGCACTCCTTCTAAGCTCTTGGTCGGGGGGTCGAGGTTCATCCCCACGTGCGTGGGGAATACCGGGAGACCACGGGAAAGAGGGCCGCCCAGATCGGTTCATCCCCACGTGCGTGGGGAATACCACGGCTGAGGCGTGATAGCCGCAAGTCTGACCGGTTCATCCCCACGTGCGTGGGGAATACACCGTGGCGCCTGTGGCGGTCTTGAAACTGGTCGGTTCATCCCCACGTGCGTGGGGAATACTGGACGGCCTGACCGATGACGGCATGATCGACCGGTTCATCCCCACGTGCGTGGGGAATACTTGTGAGCAAGCCCTTCGATTTAAAGGAGCTCCGGTTCATCCCCACGTGCGTGGGGAATACTGGATAAATTTAAGACTACGCATGTACTGTTGCGGTTCATCCCCACGTGCGTGGGGAATACCGGCCGTGTGGCCAAGGGGGCCGGATGCACATCGGTTCATCCCCACGTGCGTGGGGAATACCGCCCTTGCCGGGTTGCCCGTAGAATGCCCCGCGGTTCATCCCCACGTGCGTGGGGAATACTGATTTGTCGGAAAAAGATATTGGAACTCTTTCGGTTCATCCCCACGTGCGTGGGGAATACAACAATACATTCAACACCAGAAACGGTTTTCACGGTTCATCCCCACGTGCGTGGGGAATACCATTTTATAACCCCTAATCAATAAAAGTTTATCGGTTCATCCCCACGTGCGTGGGGAATACTGTAAAAGAAGTGGATGATTGTCCAATAACATCGGTTCATCCCCACGTGCGTGGGGAATACTTCAGGTACAAACGTTGCTGCTAGTATAGTACCGGTTCATCCCCACGTGCGTGGGGAATACTGACACTAAAATGCCATTACTATGATGTTGAACGGTTCATCCCCACGTGCGTGGGGAATACACGTACCACCGGACTGTTCCATCAGCAGTTCGGGGTTCATCCCCACGTGCGTGGGGAATACTTTTTTAACATCAACAGTAATACCAATATATACGGTTCATCCCCACGTGCGTGGGGAATACTTATATTTTTTAATTATTCTAGCATATACATTACGGTTCATCCCCACGTGCGTGGGGAATACCCAAATCAATCGAACTAGATGTTCCTAGTAATCGGTTCATCCCCACGTGCGTGGGGAATACCAGATGTTTGTCTTTCCGCATCCTCAAAAACACGGTTCATCCCCACGTGCGTGGGGAATACGATACTGGAGCTAATTACGCATGGAATGGAACGGGTTCATCCCCACGTGCGTGGGGAATACATATATGGCATTGTCACAATGCTATAATAAATCGGTTCATCCCCACGTGCGTGGGGAATACGTAGCAGGACCATTGCAGGCCCATCGCGGGCGGCGGTTCATCCCCACGTGCGTGGGGAATACTCCAAATCTTATACCCCTTCTTCCTCAAATAACGGTTCATCCCCACGTGCGTGGGGAATACACAAACTCCCCATTCATTATAATAATACCCCTCGGTTCATCCCCACGTGCGTGGGGAATACTTCCTCCTCATCATACATATCTCTTTCAAACTCGGTTCATCCCCACGTGCGTGGGGAATACCTTTATTATACTTTATACACTCCATCATTATACGGTTCATCCCCACGTGCGTGGGGAATACATTTTTTCCAAAATTACCTCAACAACATATTCCGGTTCATCCCCACGTGCGTGGGGAATACCATCTCTATACTCTATTAACTCCATCATTATACGGTTCATCCCCACGTGCGTGGGGAATACGTTCTGTCTGTAACTAAAATGGCCGCTGGAAACGGTTCATCCCCACGTGCGTGGGGAATACGGTACTTGGCCCCGTAGGGCCGTGTTCCCGGCCGGTTCATCCCCACGTGCGTGGGGAATACCTGCGGGCCACGGCCTCCATCTCGCCCTGGATCGGTTCATCCCCACGTGCGTGGGGAATACTCCGCCGCGCGATTGATGGCGCGCTGCAAACACGGTTCATCCCCACGTGCGTGGGGAATACAGCATCAACCGTCTTTCCACCGCCTGGACTGACGGTTCATCCCCACGTGCGTGGGGAATACGCTCAGGTTCTCGTCCACCATCCTCATCTGCTCGGTTCATCCCCACGTGCGTGGGGAATACGCTGGATAAAAAGTTCAGCGACAAGGCATCATCGGTTCATCCCCACGTGCGTGGGGAATACGCCCACAATGCTGTTTTGTCATTAAGCACACGCGGTTCATCCCCACGTGCGTGGGGAATACTTTGCTTATGTGGTCGCAAAGTTAAACCGACGCGGTTCATCCCCACGTGCGTGGGGAATACTCGTGCGTCGCAGCTACGCCAAGCGCGCCAGCCGGTTCATCCCCACGTGCGTGGGGAATACGGGCCAGCTGCCGCCCTGGGGCGTTGGGCAGCCGGTTCATCCCCACGTGCGTGGGGAATACTTTCAGTATGTTATATGTGGAGTGCAGGCAAAACGGTTCATCCCCACGTGCGTGGGGAATACGGCAGGTCCACCACGGCGCACGCTTCCGCGTCCGGTTCATCCCCACGTGCGTGGGGAATACCGCTGGCTGGACCTGGACAACGGCGAGATGCGCGGTTCATCCCCACGTGCGTGGGGAATACGCCCTCTGTCAGGACAGGGAGATGCATCATATCCGGTTCATCCCCACGTGCGTGGGGAATACGTGACGAGGAAGGGGACAAGATTTACCAGGAGCGGTTCATCCCCACGTGCGTGGGGAATACAAGACACTGGAAGAGTTCGTAGAAAAGAGCTACGGTTCATCCCCACGTGCGTGGGGAATACTCTTCCATAAAACATGAAGAGTTCTCAAAGGTTAGCATAGCTGCAAAAATCTACCGATCCGGTACAGCCTGATCCGGCAAAAAACGGACCAGTGAAAAGCCGTCCCAATCCACCGGTTCCCTGCGGTTTCTCCCGGTCGTCACAAAGGAAAAACCTGACTCGCTGTTCGTGCTCCAGGCCATCACAGCATTCCCTTCCTGTATCTCATCACTGACGACCTTCCACAATCTTTCACGAACGCGAACAGAATAATCCCCCACATAGACGCCGGCACGGACTTCCAGCAACCAGCGCGACAGGTAGCCGCGCAACCGGGGCGGAGCGGCCTCAGTTACGATGACCAGCATCACCCAGCCCCTTTTTATCAGGAAAAGCCACAGGGACAGCCTCGGGATGTGCCGGAGGCAAGCTCTGACCGGCAGCGGCCAGGATCTCTTCCATCACGGGGATGATGCGCCGCAACAATTTTTGTTCCCTGAACATGTCACGGCATCCCAGGCGTACATCACGAGCGACATCCCGGCTTTTGGCAGCCACCACCCGAAAGGCCACGGGGATCACGGTATCGAATTTGAACAGATCCGCCACGTCGTAAACGAAGGAAAGCGGCTTGCCTGTATGGATGAAGCCTATGGCGGGCGCATAGCCCGCCGCCAGGACAGCAGCTTCGCAGATGCCGTACAAACAATGGTTGGCCACACTGACAGCCTTGTTGACCGGATCGGCGGCATCCCAGTCCCGCGGATCATAGCTTCGTCTGCCCCAGGCGATCTTGTAACGGGCGGCCAGCTCCTTGTAGAGCGTCCTGACCCGGACCCCCTCGATGCCGCGCAACTGTTCGACGCTGCGCCGTAGCGGCGGTTCCTCCCCAAAGCGGAAGCGGTACATGGCCCGGACGACCTTCAGACGCAGATCGTCCGTCAGGGCAAGCCTGGCCTGATACAAAAGCCTGTCCGCCCGCGCGCCGCCGGGCTGCCCGGCAGAGTACAGGCGTACGCCGCCCTCTCCGATCCAGAGCAGCAGGGTCCCGCAATCCGCAGCCAGGGCCACGGCCGCATGCGTGACCGTGGTCCCCGGCTCCAGGAGCAGGCAGGCCACCCCTCCCAAAGGGATCTGCATCCGTACGCCGACGGCATCCACCAGCACCAGGGCGCCGTCTTCCACATCCAGACGACCACAACGCAAAAACAGCATGGCGCTGCGCTCCCTGATGGGGATGACCTCCGAATCAAGACGCATCCTCTCCTCCGTGATCCAGGCGCACCCTGCGCAGGGCAAAGGCACGTGCCGAAGAAGCAAAGCTCAACGGCATGTCTGCCACGCTGTCCGTGCCCTCGGCAAAGGAAAGCGCATCCCGGGAGCGCAGGCACACCTCCAGACCTTCCGGGACACAGGCCGCCACGGCCGCCTGCTCGTCGGCGAAGATCCCCGCAAAAACAGGCGCGGTGGGGATGCAGGACTTGCGCCCCAGCCACAGGCCCCATACCGGATCCCGCAAGGCTGCCCCGGCTTTTTCCAGCAGCGCCCGCCTGCCGCTGAGGAAGACCCGGAACGCGGCATCCAGCAGATACTGCCGCCGGGTGATGTGGCAGTCTTTGAGACCACCATCAGCTTTGGCCGTATCCTGCACGGTATGATAATCCTCCAGACGGCGCACGGGGAGCGCCGTCCCCTCCAGGCGGCGGGGCACCGCGACAGCCAGCATCCGCACATCGGTCATTTCCCGCAGGAAGGCGGCTTCTTCCGCCGAGCCCCTGTCCAGGCCCAGGGCCGCGCACAGCATACCGGTCACAGCACTGCGCGAAGGCAGGACATCCGTCAGGCGCCTGTTATACTGGCTGGCACTGCCCCAGGCTTGCAGGGGCCCCTCCAGCCGCACGGCCAGACAGACCGTTTCAGCGCACATGCTGCTCGACCTCCTGCAACATGGCGGACAAAGAGAGCTCCGGCATGCGGCATTCCAGCGCGGCTTCCAGCCCCCAGGTCTCCTTCAGATGCGCATATTCCTGTTCCAGACGGCTGACGGATTCCTCCATCAGTCCGCCCCTGGTCCAGACAGGCTTCTCGAAGGCATTGACCAGCTGCACCGGGTGGCCCTTTTCCCGCACCACTGCCAGCACACGGGAAGGCAGCGTCGCAGCATTCATGGAGTTCTTGCGCGCTCCGGGCACGGCACGCAGGGTGGCCGTCACGAAACTGCGCACGACCTCCCGGCGTTCCTCGACCGACAGGGCGGCCAGATGCTGCGCCAGCAGGTCAAGGTTCAGGGCCGCGAAGCGATAGTAGGTGGCGGAATTGAATTCCAGCGTCCCGGTCATGCCCGCACCGGCTTCATCCTCCGGCTGCAAGTCATCCACAGCGGCAAAGAAATCGATCTCGTTGGAGACCTTGTGCGTGGACAGGGCATGGCTGAACATGGCCGCCCCCTCAAGGGTCAGGGAATGGTCGCTGGCCACCATGCGACCGAACAGGGCGATGTCCGCGGCATCCTTGAGCGGATGTTTCGCCAGTTCCTTGACGGCCTTCTTGGCGTTGCCGGAGGCAATATAGGCCGCGGCCAGGGCTTCCAGCTCCAGCGGCGAGGTGAAGAACAGGGTCTTCACACGTACCGGCGGCGTATCCAGTTTGCTGACCGCAGCCCCCAGATCTTCCGCCCCCTTGCGGGCCGCCTCCTCAGCAAGGCCATGCTGCTCATGCAGGATCCGGCACAACGGATCCAGGATAAGGCGGGTACGCTGACCGCCGAACAATGCGGGGGCTTCCTCCTGCATCAGTTCACGGACGGCACGCTTCCAGCACTGGCTGGAAACACGGGCACGCTGCGCGTTGCCGAACAGGGCCGTTTTTGGGGAGCCGAAATCGTCACGGTTGAGGCAGGCCACAGGGACAGACTGGAGGATATGCAGTTCGAGATGACGCATGGCGTGTTCTCCTTTGAAAAGTCTCAGGCAAGAGGTTGCAGCAGGAGCATGCCGAAGCCGAAGGCCTTGGCGCTGCCGATACCGTGATAAAACGCATGGATGAAACGTTCCCGGTCCGTGACCCGGAGGCGGCCCTTGAAACGGACGCCGATATGCGTCCCGGCACAGGCACGCCGCCAGAAGATGCTGGCCCCGGCCTCATCCAGAGCCGGGGGCCCGTCCAGACAGAAACCGTGCTGGTCGGCCTTGGCCCGCAGCCAGGCCTGGCGGGATGTCTCATCCAGCAGGGCGATCCGTTTGCCGTTCCGGGTGCGCTGCCCGTCAGCGCTGAAGGCCGCCACCTTGCGGGTGGGGTTGGCCAGCAGGTCGAAGGCATACGTCCCATGCTGCAAGAAAGCCGGGGCGATATTTTTGACGGCCCAGGATGCCGGCGGGCACCAGCCCGGACGGACGGGCTCCCTGCGGCACAACAGATAGATGCGGCAGCCCTGGGGCAGCCAGTCGGTACGGGTCAAAAAATCCCGTCCGGCATCCGGCATGCCGGGAAAACATTCCCACACGGCCTGATGCCAGGCATAGCTGTCCCGAAAACGGCAGCGCGCCAGGGCCTGCCTGTCCAAAAGCATGCGTACGAGCCAGCTCATCATGACGCGTCTCCCCCGTTTTCTGCCGATTCATCGGTCACAGGGGCCCAGAACGCTGCGGCCCAGGCTTCCCGGGCCCGTGGCCATTCCGAAAGATCTTTTTCCAGCGCGGTGTAATTGACGGGGATGTCCCTGCTGCCCGCATAACGCACGAGGCGGCAGACACGCCCGCATATCTCGTCCCTGTCGGCATTGAGCAGGTAGAGGAAACGGCGCCCCATGGGACCCGGGCTGTCGTCCGTCCCCGGGCCGCCGGCCCAGGGCTTCTCATCGCTGCCGCAAAGCTGGCGGCATACGGTCCCCATATTGCCGGAAGCGCAATCCCGGGGATGCAGGGCGAACAGTCCCGCCACCGTGCGTACGGCACGGGCCCGCTGGCTGCCGCCGATACCGTCCAGATGCGCCAGCAGCGGCCAGGCCCGCATTTCGGTACTTTCCACCAGCCCGCACCGCAGTATGGCCATCACCCTTTTGTTGTCCGCGTTGCGCAACAAAAACTCCATCAGGGCGCTCATGCCTCCTCCTTGTTCCCGTCACGTTCCAGATACTTGCGAAGACAGCCCGCGAGGATGCGCCTGCCCGTGACATAGGCGCGCATCTGCCGTTCCGTATCCTTGCCGCAGGCAGCGGCATAGGCTGCGCGGGCGCTTCTTTCCAGATGCGCCCACCAGGCCCGCTGTGCCGGCACAAAGGCCTCGCTGCCGCACGTCCGCACCATGTCCCACAGCAGGGACAGGCCCGTCTCCACGGCTGTCCAGTAACAGCGGAAGGCCTGCGCCTTCAGGCGGGCCAATTCCCCGCCCTTCTTGGGGCCGGCCAGTTTCAGCCGTGCTTCCCAGCCGCCGTCCACAAGACGCCGGTACCGCTCCACAGCGTCGCCCAGCCCCCCGGCGATGTTCTCCGCCCTGACGACCTCGCCTTCATACAGCGTATGCCCCTCTGTCTGGAACATGGCGCCGGGCACATGGAACACGGATTCCACGACATCGACAACATCAGCCTGATCCCGGGACAGGCCGCAGACCACAAGGTCTGTCCCCTGACCTTCATGACAATGGGCCAGAGCCGCACAGCCCCCGACACCGTCGCCATGCCGCTTGACCGTCAGGGCCGCCAGCTGCCGCCAGATGGCCTTGTCCGGCTGCGCGCCGAGCAGGAAACGTGCGTCTTTCTTGACGCCGACGATGACCGTGGCCGTCACTTCCGGCGGGAAGGGCCGCTGGGGGCTGGTATATGAAGGGAAGGCCAGCCCGTCGCCCAGCACCATCCCTCCTCCGTCGTGCGAGAGCAGGACGGCCCGTGTGAGCGGGACCATCCGCCCTAGGAAGGTTTCTGTCGCGTTGCGGATGGCCGGAGCATCATCCAAGTCCCGGGGGGGCCTTTCCCACAAGGGCCTGCCCTGCCAGCCTTCTCCAAGCCGCTGGTAGTCATGCAGCTCTTCTTCAGACAGAAGGTTGGCATGGATGGTATCCAACAGGGCATCCCGGCGCAGGAACGTATGCAGCATGGAACCGGGCGCGCAAGGGCCGTCGCAGGACGAGCGCCCCGTGGTCTTGTCGCCCCAGCGCACGGAACCGATCAGGCCACCGAGACTGAACATCTGGTAGGTCAGCAGGTTCAGGGCCAGCCATTCCGGCGCGAAGGTACGTTCCGCCAGGGCAGCATGGTCGAAAAGGGTGCTGTTGCTCCCTGTCGCCAGAGAAAAGTCCAGTTTGCTGCACGGCGTCAGCTCGCCGGAGGCAGAGGCGCTGCACAGCCCGGCCACCTGCAAGAAAGGCTTTTGCGGATGGAAGAGCCCAAAGGCATCCCGCCACTGGCCCAGATAGTCGGGAACTGCCTGGGGCAATGTCTCCCGCAGGCCTTCCCAGGCATCGTAATCCTCCGGTATGCCTGCGGCCGCGTAGCTCACGCAGAGCAGCAGACGCATGAGCGCCACACGCTCATGCGGCCGCACGGCAAGATCGACGATGTCGTCACAGGTGAAACAGTCCCGCAAGGACGCCGGGCGGACCATGCCGTCCCGCCGGATGCAGGGGATCCACGGATCATCGACAAGATTCATCGTTCCTCCTTGCGGATGACGACCCCCAGGTCTTCATCCCAGTACAGCGCCCTGCCGGGCCTGAGGAGCGGCGCCACCATGGCGCCCTCCCCTGCCAGCAGGCAGCCGTCGATATGGTACGGTGCCAATTGTCCGTCCTGCGGCTTCCCGGACAGACAGGAAGCGGGGATACGGACCGTATTGCGATGCAGACGCCGCGCCGCGGCCAGCGAGATGCGGCCATCCGGCGGCATGACGGCATCGCCGCCTTCCAGCAGGGCGATGCGGTCCCCTTCTCTGGCCCGGGCCAGGACCATCAGGGCATCCTCGGCGGACAGGCGGGTCTTCAGGGCAGCGGCATCATCCAGCGCCACCTGCCAGATATCCGTGCCCATGTCCGCCAGCCGTCTGTCGGCCAGATCCTGGCCGTAGTCTTCGGCATACAGGGCCTCCCAGCCCGGCGGGACATCTTTTTCCGCATAGGTCGCGGCCATCAGCCCCCGGATGCCGGACGGCAGGGCCAGCTCCTCCAGCGGCTCCCAAAGCTCCAGCGTCCGCAGCAGCACATAGGGGCTGTAGACGAAGGCCTTTTCCCCCAGGCCGGCCCTGATCGCCGCGGCATCCATCTGGCGGAGATCCTCGCAGGAGACGCCTTCCCGCAACAGGCAGAAGAGCGGGGCCTCCACGGGCCGCCCGCTACGCGGATGCCGCCACAGGCGCCCCAGCCGCTGCAAGAGCATGTCCGTGGGCGCCAGCTCGGAGAACAGCACGTCCGCATCCAGGTCCACGCTCTGCTCCACGATCTGGGTGGATACGAGGATGGAACCTTCTGTCCGTTCCCCCTCCGGCCCCAGACGGGCCATCCATGCACGCTCCAGGCTCTCGCGCCGGTAAAAGGGGAAACGGGAGTGCAGCAAGCCCACATCCGGCCCCTTTTCACGGGCGGCCGCCCGCTGCCTGAGCTCCATGAAATCTTCCTGCGCACGCGCCACCGTATTGCAGACCCACAAGATCTGGGCCCCCTGTCCGGCCAGCTCCACGGCCTGAGCCAGAGCCTCTTCACGTCCGGGATGCGCCACATGCACCACCTTGTCCGGCAACGACGGGGGGCAGCGCTCCGGCAAAACGTCACTCCCGGCCCGGCCGCTGATGCGGGGATAGGGGACGTCCCTGCCCTCCTCTCCAGCAGGCAGGGAAAGCAGCGAACAGCGGGCCTCTTCCGTCAGCGTGGCGGACAGGATGATGACCGTACAGCCCAGATGCTCCAGCTCACGGCACAGGTAGCGCACCAGGGTGCCGGTATACATGTCATATGTATGCACTTCATCAATGACCACGACCTTGCCGGCCAGGGCAAAGCGTCGCAGGGCGAAATGCCTGACAGCCAGCACGGCCAGCAGGGCCTGGTCCACCGTGCCTACGCCGAAAGGAGCGAACAGGGAACGCCGGGTGGTGTTGAACCAGCAGGGATCGGCCCC
>CALBAX010000091.1 GCA_937926875.1 uncultured Desulfovibrio sp. | reverse complement strand
CAAGGACAATGAACTCGCGCTCCAGTTCCCTGACGCGACCCCTGCTCAGGGCGCGGAAGCGGAGGAGGGGGATGACGGCCGCAAAGATGCGTGAGCAGATAGCCCTGTACGCGGCACAGTTCCCCACGCCGGGCTGCTGTACTACAGAAGGGATATTGTGCGCCGGTGGCGACCTGCTGCCGGCACGTCTGCTGGCAGCTTACAGCAGGGGCATCTTTCCCTGGTACGGTGAGGACATGCCCCTGTTATGGTGGTGTCCTGATCCCCGCTGTGTGCTGCCTCTGGATGCTTTCCATCTGCCGCGCCGCAGTGCCCGGGCCTTGCGCAATCGCCCGTTCGGGCTGCGCATGGATACGGCCTTTTCCCGCGTCATCCGGGCCTGTGCGGCGCCACGTCGTGACGGAGGCGGCACCTGGATACTGCCCGAGATGATAGCGGCCTATGAACGTCTGCATGCCCTGGGCTATGCCCATTCCGTGGAGGCCTGGCGGGATGGGGAACTTATGGGCGGCCTGTACGGTGTGGCGCTGGGACGGGCCTTTTTCGGGGAATCCATGTTCCACCTCTGCCCCGAGGCCTCGCGGGCGGCCCTTGCGGGCCTGGTGGAGTTCCTGCGCGGCCGGGATTTCCTCTTGCTGGACTGCCAGCAGGCTACGCCCCACATGCTGGCCATGGGCGCGCGGGACATCTCCCGCAAGGAATTCCTGGTGCTCCTGCGGCAGGCTGTGCCCGCCCCCGATCCTGAACCTGTCTCCCAGCTGCCGTGGCAGCCATGGCGGATCCCTTTCCGCTATGATGCTGCCCGGGGCTGGCTTCCCGACGAGCGATGATGAACCAGTCCCCTTTCAAGCTCCATAGCGCCTATGTCCCCACAGGTGACCAGCCGGAGGCCATCGACTCCCTGGTGGCCAATCTGGAAGCCGGTGTCCCGGAACAGATCCTGCTGGGCGTGACCGGCTCCGGCAAGACCTTCACCATGGCCAATGTCATTGCCCGTTGCGGACGTCCGGCGCTGGTGCTGGCCCCCAACAAGACGCTGGCCGCCCAGCTCTACAACGAGTTCCGCGAATTTTTCCCGCAGAATGCTGTGGAGTATTTCGTCAGTTATTACGACTACTACCAGCCGGAAGCCTATGTGCCCGCCTCGGACACCTACATCGAGAAAGACTCGTCCATCAACGACAATATCGACAAATTGCGCCATGCCGCGACCCATGCCCTGCTGACCCGGCGCGATGTGGTCATCGTGGCTTCGGTCTCCTGCATCTACGGTCTGGGCTCGCCCGAGTTCTACGCACGCATGATCATCCCGGTGGAAGTGGGGCAGCATATGTCCATGGATGCCCTCATCACCCGTCTGGTGGAAGTCCAGTACGAACGCAATGACTATGACTTCCATCGTGGTACCTTCCGTGTGCGCGGGGACGTGCTGGAGATCATCCCCGCCTACCATCACGAGCGGGCCCTGCGTATCGAGTTTTTTGGCGACGACATCGACTCCATGCGCGAGGTGGATCCGCTGACCGGAGACGTGCTGGCGGAAGTGGGCAAGACCGTCATCTATCCGGCCAGCCACTTCGTTTCTGCCCAGGACAACCTTAAACGGACCACGGCCGACATCCGGCAGGAGCTGCTGGAACGGCTGACGGCCTTCAAGGCGAGCGGTCGTCTGGTGGAGGCACAGCGTCTGGAGCAGCGGACCCAGCTGGATCTGGAGATGATCGAAGAGCTGGGCTACTGCAACGGCATCGAGAATTATTCCCGCCATCTGGACGGCCGCAAGGCCGGGGAACCGCCTTCCTGCCTGCTCAACTATTTTCCCGAGGATTTCATCCTGTTCGTGGACGAGTCCCACATCACCGTGCCTCAGGTGGGCGGCATGTTCAAGGGCGACCGTTCGCGCAAGCAGACCCTTGTGGACTACGGCTTCCGCCTGCCCTCGGCCCTGGACAACCGGCCCCTGCAATTCGACGAGTTCCGCTCCCTGCTGCATCAGGTGGTCTACGTTTCGGCCACACCGGGCAAATACGAGATGGATCAGTCCCAGGGCATCATTTCCGAACAGATCATCCGGCCCACGGGCCTGGTGGATCCGGAAGTGGAAGTGCGTCCCATCAAGGGACAGATGGAAGACCTGCTGGGAGAATGCCGGGAGCGCATCGGGCGTGGGGAACGGGTACTGGTGACCACCCTTACCAAGCGCATGGCCGAAGACCTGACCGACTATTGTTGCAATATGGGCGTCAATGCCCGCTACCTGCATTCGGATATCGACACCCTGGAGCGTTTGCAGATCATCAGGGCCCTGCGGCAAGGTGAGTTCGATGTGCTGGTGGGCATCAACCTGCTGCGCGAAGGCCTGGACATCCCCGAGGTCTCGCTGGTCTGCATCCTCGACGCCGACAAGGAAGGCTTCCTGCGCTCCACAGGTTCGCTCATCCAGACCTTTGGCCGCGCGGCGCGTAACGTCCACGGGCATGTCATCCTGTATGCCGATACGGTCACGGCCTCCATGCGTGCGGCCATGGACGAGACCGAACGGCGCCGGGCCAAGCAGACAGCCTATAACACGGAGCACGGCATCACACCGCGGAGCACCCGGAAAAGTCTTGAATCTCCGCTGGATGCCCTGTATGTGGATACCGGTTCTTCGTCCCGTGGCAAGGGCAGGGGGCGTGTGTCCCGTCAGGACGATGCCGTGCCCCTGACCGCCGAAGATACCGCAGCGCTGGTTCAGCGTCTGGAAAAAGAGATGCGCGAGGCGGCCCGGGAACTGGAGTTCGAGCGTGCCGCCGCCCTGCGGGACCGTATCCGGGCCCTGCGTGAACGCCTTATCGCCCTGCCGGAGTGATCATGAGTCCAGAACAGCTTTCCCTTTTCGGCGCACCTGCCGTGCCTGCCACCCAAAAGCAGGCCGAGAAAAAGGCGGCTGACAACGCCGTTGCGCCGTCCGCCGCATCCGCAGCGCCTGTGGATCCTTTGAGCCTGCCCGAACCGCCCAGGGACAGGCCCCAGGAGCGGATGGCATGGCTGACGATTATCCTGGAGCACCATAATTATCTGTATCATACGCTGGACAAGCCGCTCATCAGCGACGACCAGTACGATGCCCTGTTCCGGGAGCTGAAAGCGCTGGAGGAAGACCATCCGCAATGGCGCAGCTCCCATTCGCCCACGCTGCGCGTGGGGGGCGGCCTGCTGGGCGGCCTGCCCAAACAGCGCCACCGCCAGCGCATGTACGGTCTGGACAACGTCTTTTCCTCTGAAGATTGGCAGGAATTCGTGGCCCGCATGCAGCGTGCCCTGCCAGAAACTCCGCTGGCCTTCTGGTGTGACCCGAAGCTGGATGGTCTTGCCCTGGAGATCATCTATGAGAACGGCATCCTGCAACAGGCGCTGACCCGCGGGGATGGGGAAGAGGGCGAAGTGGTCACCGAGGCCGTGCGCACCATCCGTACGGTCCCCCTGCGGCTGCGCGGGGCCGGTCCCTTCCCGGAACGGCTGGAAGTGCGCGGCGAAGTGGTCATCTACAAAAAGGATTTTGCCGCCATCAACGAGCGCCGGGAATCCCTGGGCCAGAAGCTGCTGGCCAATCCGCGCAATGCCGCTGCCGGGGCCCTGCGCCAGCTGGATGTGGCCAACACCCAGCAGATGCCCCTGCGCTTTTTGGCCTACAGCCTGGGCGAGGCCCGCTGGGGGCAGGCGGAACCCTGTCATTTCCAGCACGAGCTGGCGGCCCGGCTGCGCGAATACGGCTTTTTGACGCCGCCTGACGGCAAGCTTTGCGCCGATCCGGCCGCTGTGGAAGCCTATGTGGAAAGCGTGCGTCAGGGCAGGGCGGATTTTCCCATGGAGATCGACGGTGCCGTGGCCAAGCAGGATGATCTGGAAGCGCAGGAGGCCCTGGGCTTCACGGCCCGTGCGCCGCGCTTCGCCATCGCCTTCAAATTCCCGGCCATGCAGGTGCATACCCGTCTGACCGGTATCGAGATCCAGGTGGGACGCACGGGCGTCCTGACCCCCGTGGCCCAGCTGGAACCGGTGGCCGTTGGTGGGGTCATGGTCACCCGCGCCACCCTGCACAACGAGGACGAGATCCTGGCCAAAGATGTGCGGGTAGGGGATACGGTCATCGTGCAGCGGGCAGGTGATGTCATCCCCGAAGTGGTGGGCCCGGTGCTCGAGGAACGACCCGCGGGCGCAAGGCCGTTCGAATTCCCGCACATCTGCCCCGTCTGCGGTGAGCCCGCCCATCGCGAACCCGGTGAGGCGGCCTGGCGCTGTGGCAACATCTCCTGCCCGGCAGTACGCTTGCGCTCCATCTGCCACTTCGTGTCCAAGGCTGGTCTGGATGTGCAGGGCGTGGGCCAGAAATGGATAGAACAGCTGGTCAGCAGCGGTCATGTCACCAGCCCAGAACAGCTGTTCCGGCTCACGGTGCAGGATCTGCTGCCCTTCGACCGCATGGGGGACGTGCTGGCCCGCAAGATAGTGGACGCTTTCGATGATGCCCGCCATAATGCCACGCTGGCCCGGCTCATCAGCGCCCTGGGCATCCGCCATGTGGGCGAACAGACCGCCCGCATGCTGGCAGCGCATTTTCACGACATGGATGCCCTGGCGGCTGCCGATCCCCAGCGTCTGCTGGATCTCCCGGACGTGGGGCCCGAGGTGGCCAGCTCCATCCGCAGCTTTTTTGAGAGCCCAGCCAACCAGCACATGCTGGCCGGATTGCGTGAGGCAGGCCTGTGGCCCGCGGCCGTGGCGGAACCTGCCGAAACCAGCGGGGAAGGCCCCCTGCAGGGGAAGAACATCCTCTTTACCGGCACGCTTTCCATGGCGCGGGGCAAAGCCAAACAGTTGGCCGAGGCGGCCGGTGCCGTGGTACTGGGCAGTGTGAGCAAAAAACTGGATATCCTTGTGGTGGGCGAAAATCCGGGCAGCAAACTGGAAAAAGCCCAAAGCCTGGGGATCACCGTTCTGGACGAAGCGGCCTTTTCAGGCCTGCTTGCTGGCAGGACGGACGCATAACTTTCAACAGAACAGGACAGGTGAAGCAATGAGCATGCCGATCATCGTCATGGGTGCCAATGGCCGGATGGGCCGGACCATCTGCACACTGGTGCAGGAAGACCCCGCCTTCACGCTTGCGGGCGTGGTGGAACGCAGCGAATTCGCTGCTGGTCTGGCCGCGCTGTCGTGCCCGGTGAGCCAGGATGTGGAAGAGCTGCTGCAAGACTTGGGGGAAAAAGCTGTTGTCGTCGATTTCACCGCCCCCGAAGTCAGTCTGGCCACGGCCCGCAGTGTGGCCAAATTCGGTGCGGCCCATGTGATCGGCACCACCGGTTTCACCAACGAGCAAAAGCAGGAACTGGCAAAGCTGGCTGAAAGCTGCCGCATGTTCTGGGCCCCCAATATGAGCATTGGCGTCAATGTGCTGCTCAAGGTCCTGCCCGAACTGACCCGCGCCCTTGGTGAAAAGTACGATATCGAGATGGTGGAGCTGCACCATAACCGCAAAAAGGACTCTCCCAGCGGCACAGCCCTGCGCCTGGGCGAATGTCTTGCTGAAGCCCGGGGCTGGGAACTGGACGACGTCCGCTGTTCCGCCCGTGACGGCATCATCGGTGAACGCCCCAAGGTACAGATCGGCATCCAGGCCATTCGCGGCGGCGATGTGGTCGGTGTGCACACGGTCTACTTCATGGGCCCCGGCGAGCGCATCGAAGTGACCCATCAGGCCCACTCGCGCGAGACCTTTGCTCAGGGGGCCCTGCGGGCCGCTGCCTGGCTGTGCGGACAGCGGCCGGGCCGCCTGTATGGAATGCAAGACATTTTCTAGAAAATGTCTTGAGTTTTGACGGGCCCTGCGGTAGGCTTGACTCCTTACAAATCTCGCAGGAACATGGCGTCGCAGACGCCTACGGGGGCCCCATGCCACAGGTAGCAGCACGCATCAACGACGAGCAGGAACGCTGGCTCAAGGATTACTTTCGTACCAAAAGTGCCGGGGCTGAGTTCATCCTGCCCTGGGCCGTGGACACGTTTTTCCGTGCCATGGCCAACATCAAGCAGATGTTCACCGCGGGCGAACTGAAGACCATCGTGGAAGCCCACAAGGATACACGTCTGTTGCCTGACCACACGCGCTTGTCCTATCTTTTGTTGCGGGTCAGTGATGCCTGTGAGCTCAACAACCTGCATGCCCGGCATGGCGCCAGCCGCTCCAGCCTGGAAAGCAAGCTCAAAAGTCTGGATGACACCCAGGCAACAGCCTTGATGGTCTGGGCCTCAGCTTTCTGGGTGAGCCGGAACTGCTCTGCCGGCAGTCTGGACGAATACATCAACGCTTACTAAAAAGGACGCCCTGCACAAGCAGGGCGTTTCTTTATGCTTTTTTCTGCATTTCCGGGCCTTCACAGGCCTTTTTTTCGGCCTTATAACTGAAAAAGACCCGTCACATGGCGGTCATTTTTCCCACACTGCCGTATCCGGCATCAAACCGGCCTTCCTATCATGCGCGTACTTCATACATCGGACTGGCATCTCGGCCGCTTGCTTTTCGGCCAGAAACGCTATGAGGAATTTTCGGCTTTCCTGGACTGGCTTGCCCGCACATTGCAGGAACAAAAGGTGGATGTCCTGGTCGTTTCCGGGGACATCTTCGACAGCGGCACGCCCAGCAACAGGGCTCAGCGTCTGTATTATGATTTTTTGCGGCAGGTCTATCTTTCCTCCTGCCGTCATGTGGTCATCACTGCCGGCAACCACGACTCTCCGTCCATGCTGGGGGCTTCGCGCGAGATCCTGCAAGTCCTGGATGTCCATGTGGTAGGCAATCTTCCCGAAGATCCCGCAGAAGAGATCAAAGTCCTGCGCGATGCTCAGGACAAGGTCGCGCTCATCGTCTGTGCCGTCCCCTTCCTGCGTGATGCCGACATGCGTCTGGCGGAAGAAGGGGAGAGCAGCGGCGACAAGGAAAGCAAGATGCAGGAAGCCATCCGCCGGCACTACGCGCAGGTTCTGGAAGAGGCGGCGGCGCTGCGGGACCGTCTGGCGCCCGACGTCCCCTTGCTCTGTATGGGGCATCTGTTCACCGCCGGTGGACAGACCCTTGATGGCGATGGCGTGCGGGAGCTTTATGTGGGCTCGCTGGCGCATGTCCCGGCGTCCATCTTCCCGCCGTGCATCGATTATCTGGCCCTGGGGCATCTGCATGTGCCGCAGCGGGTAGGGGGTATGGAGCATATGCGCTACAGTGGCTCGCCCCTGCCCATGGGCTTTGGTGAAGCCTCGCAGCCCAAAAGCGTCTGCTTGGTAGATTTCGCCGGGCGTTCGGCCCGTGTGGAGCTGTTGCCTGTACCGGAATTCCAGAGGCTGGAGCGGGTGAGCGGTTCCATGAGCGAGATACACCGCCGCTTGGCAGAACTGCGGGACAGCGGCAGTTCCGCCTGGCTGGAAGTGGTCTATAGCGGCGATGATCTTGAGGGCAGCCTGCGCCAGCAGGTGGAGACGGCTGTGGTCGGGAGCGATCTGCGCGTCCCGAAGATCCGCAATGCACGCCTGCTGGACAGCCAGCCGAGCCTGGACGATACCGGCAGGAACCTTGAAGAGCTGGGCGAGACAGAAGTTTTTTCGCGCTGCCTTGCAGCCCGAAAAATCGAAGGTCCCCAGGCGGACCTGCTCATGCGCCTGTACGGCGAGATCCTTACCGCCATGCACGAAACAGACAGTAACGCCGAATAGGGGCCGCCATGCGCATCCAGAACATACGCTTCCAGAATCTCAATTCCCTGACCGGCATCTGGGAGATCGATCTCACCAGGCCCGATTTCGTCTCCGCCGGTATCTTTGCCATCACAGGTCCCACGGGCGCCGGCAAAACGACCATCCTGGACGCCATCTGCCTGGCTCTGTACGGCCGGACGCCACGACTCAAGACCCTGAGCGACAGCGAGAACGAGATCATGTCCCGCCAGACCGGGGAATGCATGGCGGAGGTGGTCTTCCAGATCGCCTCCGGGCGTCGTTACCGCTGCCACTGGAGCCAGCGCCGGGCCCGGAGATCCCCGGAAGGCAGGCTCCAGGCGGCCCGGCACGAGATCGCGGATGCGGACAGCGGCCAGATCATCTGTGCCCAGAAAAGGGATATGGCCAGAGTGGTCACCGAGATCACCGGGCTGGATTTTGACCGCTTCACCCGCTCCATGATGCTGGCACAGGGCGGTTTTTCGGCGTTCCTCGATGCTTCGGCCGACAGCCGGGCCCCCATCCTTGAGAGCATCACCGGTACGGAGAAATACAGCCGCATCTCCATGCTGGTACATGAACGGCACCGGCAGGAAAAGCTCCTGCTGGAAGACATGCGCAAGGAACTGGCCGGCAAGCCCCTGCTGCCTGCGGACGAAGAAGAGGCTTTGCGGCAGCAGTTGTCCCGGCTGGAGGAACAGGGCCGCCAGTTCAAGGTCCAGGCGCAGCAGATGCAGCAAGCCTTGCAGTGGTTGCAGGGGCTCGATACGGCCCGGAGCCAGCTGGCCCAGATAGAAGCGGAAGAAGAAAAATTGTCCCTCCGGGAACAGGCATTCCGCCCGCAGGCTTCGCGGCTGGAGCAGGCACAACGGGCTGCCCGGCTGGAAGGCAGCTATTCTGCCTTGCTGCAATTGCGTCATCAGCAGAACCTGCTGACTGAACAGCGGCAGAACCATGCCACGGAGCTGCCCCGCTTGCAGGAGAAATTGCAGGAAGCCCGGCACAAGCAAGAAGAGTGTGCCCGTCAGCTTGAACAGGCCAAAGCGGAACAGGCCCGCCAGACACCGTTGCTGCATCAGGTCAGGGCCCTCGACATCCAGCTGGAAAGCTCGGAAAAGGAAGTGCGCCGTGTGTTGTTGGAAGTTCGTCAGCAGGAACAGGCCCTTGCCTCGTTGCAAGCTCGTCGTGACAGCCGGCGTCAGGCGCTTGATGACATCCTTCGCCAGCAGGCCGCCGTGGAAAGCTGGCTGGACAAGCACGCGGCAGACGCCGGACTGGTAGAGCAGCTGAGCGGCATCGAGGCCGGTATCCAGCGGATGCATGATCTGGGGCAGAAGCAGCAGCAACGGGACATGGCCCTGCGACAGATCAGCCAGCAACTAGAGAAGGGCAACGCACGGCTGGATGAACGCCTCCGGCGTCAGAAAGTCGCCGTTGCCGAACTGGCACAGGTGGAGAGCAAGCGCCGGCAATTGCTGGAAGAAAAAGAAAAACTTCTGGAGGGCCGTTCCCTGCTCCAGTGGCAGGAGGAATACAACAGTATCCAGAAAAAGATCCTGCTGTTACAGGCTGTTGAAAAATCTCTGGATGATGTTTTTCTGTATCATACCGAGTCACAGCGCTGGCGGCAGCAGTTGCAGCAATGGCAGGAACAGCACCAGCAGGGCAAGGCACTTCTGGAACAGCAGCAGGCTTTGCGGGATGCACTGGAAATCTCGCTGGCGAGCCTGGAACGAGAACGCATGCTGTCCCTGCGCATCGCCAGTCTTGAACAGCATCGAGCGTCCCTTGAGGAAGGGCATGCCTGCCCCTTGTGTGGTTCGCTGGAGCATCCCTACCTTCTGCAGGGACTGCCGGCTTCTGACAACTGGCAGCAGGTTGAGGATGTCCGCCGGCGCTTCACGGTGACGGATCAGCACTGTGCCGCCTTGCGGGAACAACTGACGGGCCTGGAACAAAGGCTGCTCGTCGGTATGGAAAATGCCCGGTCGCTTCAAGACAACCTCCAGAAATCACAGGAATATCTGGCTCAACTGACAGAGAAGGCCGGCCTGCCTTCCCTGTTGCGGGAACCTGCGGAAAGTGCCGCCACTTTCGTGCGGGAACAGCAGGATAGGTTGACAGGATTTCTGCATCAGCTCTCTCAGCGGATCTCCGCAGCCGGCAAGCTTGAAGAAGCCTGCCAAATGCTGGAGAGCAACATTCCCCGCATGCAGGAACAGAAGGCGATGCTGGATCAGGCCGTCGAACAGCTCAAGCATGAGCTGGGCATGACCGCTGCCGAGCAGCAGCGCGTGCGGCAGGAACTGGAGCAATCTTCGTGATGGCGATAGCCCTGCACAAACTGCCCGAAGGCATGGCGGCTGGAG
>CALBAX010000090.1 GCA_937926875.1 uncultured Desulfovibrio sp. | reverse complement strand
CGTCGCCCGCCAGCGAGCCGAACACGCGCATGAACTGCTCGTCCAGAAAGATGACGGTCTGCCCCAGCATCAAGGGCAGGGCCATGATCAGGAAGCGCTTGAGCAGCGGATGCCAGAAGACCGGCGACAGGCGCAGGCCCCCTGCGGCGGCCACCCGGAAGGGCAGCAAAAAGGCCCCCAGACCGGCCCCTACGGTCACGCCCACGCAATAGCCTGTCATGCCGCCCAGTTCCCATTCGGCAGGCAGATCCATGCCCTGCGTCAGCCAGGGCAGCAGCAGACCGCCGGCGATGATGCAGCCGTTGTAGATCAGGGGCGCCAGCGCGGGCACGCGGAACTGCCGCCGCATGTAGAGCAGGGCCGTGACGCAGGCCCCGCACAGGAAAAAGACCTGCGCGGGCAGGATGATGCGCATGAAAAAGGCCAGCCGCGCCGTCTGGGCGGCATCGAAGCCCGGGGCCGTGATGTGGGCCAGCTCTTCGGCGCCCAGCATGCCAGCCCCCGTCACCAGCAGCGAGGCCACCACCATCCAGCAGAAGATGCAGGAGAAAAAGCGCCAGCCGTCGTCCTCGTCCTCCTGGAAGCGCCGGGACAGCAGGGGGATGATGGTGATGGCCATGATGCCCCCGGCCAGCAGGTGGTTGATGATGTCCGGCACCACGAAGGCCGCGAAGTACATGTCCGCTTCACTGCCCGCGCCGAACTGCCAGGAGATGACCTTGTCGCGCACCAGTCCCATGAGGCGGGACAGGATGGTGCTGGCGGCCAGGATCAGGGCAGCCGCGCCCATGCGCTGTTTTTGCGAGAAAAAGCTCATCCGCGTCTCCCCCTTCCTGCGGGACGGCGCGCCCCGCGAGCCCCATCCCGGCGGGCCTGCCCTTTGCCGCGCACGGGACGCTGCCCGTCGCGGTCACGGCCCCGGCGCTGATGCGGCAATCTGGCCTGCCGGGCCGGTGCCCTGCCCTGCCGCCCGCGCGACACACGTCCGCCGCGGCGGGCCGCCACGCCCAGTGCCGTGGGCAGCAGGCGGATCTCCAGACGGCCGCTGTGCACCTCGGCCAGCACCACGTCGAGGGACTGGCCCATGCTCCAGCACAGGCCCGACCGCTGCCCCACCAGACACTGGCGACGGGCATCGAAATCATACCAGTCGTCGCCCAGATCCTCCACGCGGATCATGCCTTCCACGGGCATCTCGTTCAGCTCCACGAACAGGCCGAAATCGTTGACACCGGCCACCACGCCCCGGAATCGCTCGCCCACGCGGCCCTCAAGGGCCATGCAGGCCAGACGCCGGGCCATCTCGCGTTCGCAGTCCAGGGCGTCCCGCTCGCGCCGGTTGAGCTGGTCGGCCATACGCAGCAGCTTCTGCCCGGCAGGCAGGGCGCCGCTGTACAGGCCCAGGCTGGCCTTGAGCGCCCGGTGCACCAGCAGGTCGGCATACCGGCGGATGGGCGAGGTGAAGTGGCAGTAGGCACGGGACGCCAGACCGAAGTGCCCTTCGTTCTCCGGCTGGTAGCGGGCCTGCGGCATGGCCCGCAGGCACAGGCGCCCCACCAGGAATTCCCGGTCAGAGCCCTGCACGTCCCGCAGGATGCCCTGCAGGGCCGAGGCCGCGGGCTTCACGGGCACCAGTCCGGGATCGATGGCTTCCAGGGAGTCGAACAGGCTCTCCAGCCGCTCGGGATCGGGCTGGGGATGCACGCGATAGAGGAAAGGCTCCTTCGGGGCCCCCTCCAGGCTGCCGTCGGCTTTCAGGCCGCCCAGATGGCGGGCCACGGCCTCGTTGGCCGCGATCATGAATTCCTCGATGAGGCGGTGCGCGTCGTGGCGCACACGGCGGGACACGCGCAGCAGGCGGCCCTTGTCGTCAAAACTGTATTCCGGTTCCGGCAGGTCGAAGTCCAGACTGCCACGGCGCTGCCGGGCCTCACGCAGGCAACGGTACAGTCCGAAAGCCGTCTCCAGCATGTCCAGCACTTCCTGCCCGCGCGGTCTGGCGGCCAGCGCGGCACGGGCCTGCCCGTCCCTGTCCAGCAGGCAGGCCTTGACCTGATCGTAAGTCAGGCGGGCCGCCGAGCGCATGACCACCGCGGCGAAGCGCGGCCTGCCCGGCTGCCCGGTGGCGGAAAAGGGGATCTCGGCCAGCATGGCCAGCCGGTCTTCGTCAGGGCGCAGGCTGCACAGGCCGTCGCACAGGGCGGGCGGCAGCATGGGTTCCACCGACGTGGGGAAGTACCAGGAATTGCCGCGTGCCAGGGCTTCGGTATCCAGCGCCGAGCGCGGGCGCACATAATGGCTCACGTCGGCGATGGCCACACGCAGGAGCCAGCCCCCGCCGGGACGGGCCTCCACCTGCACGGCATCGTCGAAGTCGCGGGCATCGGCACCGTCGATGGTCACCAGCGGCAGTTCGCGCACGTCCTCGCGCCCGGCCATGTCGGCATGCTGGGGCGCGGACGGCAGGGCGTCGGCCTCGGCCTGGACCCGGGGCGGGAACTCGCGCGGCACTTCGTGATTGAGCTTGACCAGATCCTCCTGCACGGCGATGTCGTCTTCCCGGCCCACGGCCTGCAACAGGCGGGCCTGCCAGAGGTCCGCGGCCAGACGTTTTTCCGGCGCCACCAGCAGCAGCGAGCCGCCGGAGGGGCGCTCCATGCCCCCGGGCAGCTCCACGCTGACATCGAAGGGCATGCGGCTGTCCGCCGGACGGCACAGGGCACGGTGCCCGGTCACATGGATCACATGCACGGGCACTTCGCGGCAGCCGCGTTCCAGCACCTCCACGATGCGGCCTTCCTGGCTCTTGCCGCGGGCGTGCGAACGCGGCGACAGGGCCACGCGCACCATGTCCTGATGCCAGGCATCGCCCGCCTGCAGGGGATGGATGAAGATGTCCGGGCCGGTCACCTGCCCGTTGTCGCCCAGGGGCGTCACGAAACCGCCCGCGCCGCTGCGCAGGGCCATGTAGCGGCCGCGCACCTGACGCAGGCCGTCGGCACGGGCCCAGAGCCCGCCCTGCAGGCGTACCAGCCGGCCTTCGTCAGCCAGGGCGCAGAGCTGGTCTTCCAGCATCTTGCGGGCCGCACGCGGCAGGCCCGAGACCCGCAGCAGGGCATCCAGACGCAGGGGACGGTTCTGGTCGTGGAAGATCTCCAGCAACTCGGCGTCATCAAGACCGGCCGGGAGATCGAAATACTTGTTTTTCTTGCTCATAGATCCTTGTACGCCGCACAGGGCGACGATGTTTGCACAAAATGTCCGTCCGTCCTGCATACGGGCCCCGGGCCCGCTTGTCAAAGCCGGCAGACACAAGAGGGGCGGAAGGTCACCCTTCCGCCCCTCTGTCATATCACCAGGCTGGCCGTTCCACAGACGGCCATCCATCCCGCATCCCTGCCCCTACGGTGCCGTTCCCGCCAGTACGGGGCACGGGATCTTCCCTCCTCCCTCATGCGCGGGCAGGGAAGGCGGGCGTGTAAAAAACTCCCTTCCCGCTAGTCGCGGTTGCCACCGAACAGGCGCAGCAGCATCAGGAACAGGTTGATGAAGTCCAGATACAGTTCCAGAGCGCCCAGCAGGGCACCGCGGCGCATGGCCGTGGCGTCGTCCACAGGGGCGTTCATGCCGAAGACGCGCAGCTTCTGGGTATCATAGGCGGTGAGGCCGGTGAAGATCAGCACGCCGATGCAGCTGATGACGAAGTCCATCATGCTGCTGGCCAGGAAGATGTTGACGATGGACGCGATGATGATGCCGAACAGGCCCATGATCAGGAAGTTGCCCATGCCGGTCAGGTCACGCTTGGTCACCGTGCCGTACACCGACATGGCCAGGAAGGTGCCCGTGGCCGTCAGGAAGGCATTGGCGATGGAACCGATGGGATAGACCACGAAGATGCTGGACAGGGTCAGGCCGGTCAGGGCCGAATAGGCGATGAACACCGCCGTGGCCGTGGTGGCCGACATTTTGTGGACGGCGGCGCTCAGGGCGATGACCAGGCCGAACTGGGCCACGATGAGGGCGATCATGATCACCATGTTGCCCAGGATGGCCATTTGCAGGTCGGGGCTGGACGCCACGGCAAAGGCCGTCACGGCCGTGATGGCCAGGCCGGCGGTCATCCACATGTAGACCTGGCGCATATAGATGGAAACGGCGCTCACAGCGCTTTGCGCAATGGTACGAGCAGTCATGTTTTTCCTCCGGGATTTGGCCGCGCGGCATGCGCGGCCGTACTTTCATTCCTTGCTTAACATATAGGGACATGCCGCGCAAAAGCAAGTCCCGGCGCGGCAACGCCCGGGCCTCGGCCCGGAGCCCCGGAAGATACGGACATGACGTGCTTCCTCCCTCCTGTCGCCGGCGGCTCCTCCCGCATCCGGAGCCCGCCGGCATCGCGGCCGCCGGGCGGCCCTTCCCTTGCCGCTCCCCCCGTGCTACCGTGCGCCTGTCGCACCGGCATGGTGCGGCAGATCATCAAGGAGAACCCTTCATGAAGAAATTCGCTCTCTTCACCCGTCTGCTGCCCGTCCTGCTGCTGGCCTGCGCCCTGCTGGCCGCCCCCCAGGACATCCGCGCCCAGGGCCCGGACCCCGTCGTCAAACTGGAGACCAGCATGGGCGACATCCTCGTGCGTCTGGACGCCCGCAAGGCTCCCATGACCACGGCCAACTTCCTGGAATATGTCAAGGCCGGCCAGTACGACGGCACCATCTTCCACCGCGTCATCAAGGACTTCATGATCCAGGGCGGCGGCATGACCGCCAGCCTGCGCGAAAAGACCACCCGCGCCCCCATCAAGAACGAAGCCGACAACGGCCTGCGCAACCGCAAGTACACCATCGCCATGGCCCGCACCTCCGATCCGCACTCGGCCACGGCCCAGTTCTTCATCAACGTCAAGGACAACAGCTTCCTCGACCATCGCGGCAAGGACCCGCAGGGCTGGGGCTATGCCGTGTTCGGCAAGGTCATCCGCGGCCAGGACGTGGTGGACCAGATCGCGGCCGTCAAGACCGGCAGCCGCGGCTACTTCGAAGACGTGCCCATGCAGCCCGTCATCATCAAACGCGCCACCATCGTGGAATAAATGGTATAAGCAGAAAAAGAGATGCAGGGGGAGGGAAACCTTTTCGGGGAAAAGGTTCTCCCTCCCCCTACTCCCCCTCCCTTCCAAAACCTTTTGCTCAGGTCGGTATAGAAAGTCCCCGTCGCTGGCTGGCGGGCGAGGATATCGGGAAACAGGACGTCCGCTATTCTTCCAGCCTACCTACCAGAGAACCAGACATGACCATCGCACGAAAAAAGACGCCGAACGGCGTCTTTTTTCGTGCGTAATAAAGCGCGCTGGGGAGGGGGAGAGGCGCTTGAGGGGAGGGGCACCCCTCTCGCGCGAGCAGAGGGGTGCCCCCTCCCCTCAAAAAACAACACAGGCCGCCCTTCCCTCGCCTCAGCGTCGGGCCAGCAGCTTCAGACGGCGCATGGTCAAATGGCAGATGGCTACGGCCAGGGCGTCCGTGGTGTCCAGGGCCCAGCCCTCACCGCGCACGTTGAGCAGACGCCGCACCATGAAGGCCACCTGTTCCTTTTCCGCGCGGCCGGTGCCCACCACGGATTTTTTGACCAATGTGGGCTCGTAATCGCTCACCGGCACCCTGTGGGCGGCGCAGGCGGCCACGGCCACACCGCGGGCCTGGCCCAGCTTGAGGGCGCTGGCCGCGTTCCTGGCCGTGAAGACCTGTTCGATGGCGGCTTCCTGCGGCCGGTAACGGCCCACCACGTCCGCCAGCTGCCGGTAGATGACGGCCAGCCGCCGGGAGAATTCCTTTTCGCCGCTGGAGGTGGTGCGGATGATGCCGCAATCCACCAGACGCAGCACGCCGGACTGCTCCGCGATGATGCCCCAGCCCGTACGCTGGGAGCCGGGGTCGACCCCCAGGACCACAAGAGGAGTGTCTGCCATAGCTCACCATAAAGAAAAAAAGCCCGGCACTCAGGGAATGCCGGGCAAAAAACGGACATCTGCCGCCCGGAGGGGCGGGAGCGTACCGGACTAGTCCATATCCATGTCTTCGGGGAAGTCGGCGTTGGCGTAGACGTTCTGCACGTCGTCGTTGTCGTCCAGGGCTTCCATGAGACGGATGACCTTCTGGGCCGCTTCGGCGTCCACGGCCACCAGGTTCTGGGGCACCATGGCCAGTTCGGCGGACTGCATGGTCACACCGGCGGCTTCCAGAGCGTCGCGCACGGCCGCGAAGTCGGCCATGGCGGTCTGGAGGGTCCAGACATCATCATCGTCGATGACGTCGTCGGCGCCGGCTTCCATGGCCACTTCCATCATCTGGTCTTCGGTGTAGGCGGCCTTGTCCACGGTGATGACGCCCTTGCGGTCGAACATCCAGCTCACGCTGCCGTCGGTGCCCAGGCTGCCACCGTGCTTGGTGAACA
>CALBAX010000089.1 GCA_937926875.1 uncultured Desulfovibrio sp. | reverse complement strand
CAAGGCCAAGGTCCCGGGACGGAACGTGCCGTTCCCGGCCCGGGCATCCTCCTCGCTCTGGCCGCTGACCAGAGCATCGCCCACGGCAGGCTCGAAGAAATCTCCCAGAGTGCAGGTCTGGTCCAGCCGGACGTCGCTGTCCTGCTCGCACACGCGCAGCAATCCCAGGGCCACGGGCAGGGCCACCTGCCGCACCAGCCGGATGCGGGTATTGCGCTGCTCCTGCGACATGCCGATGGTATCGCGGCCGAAAAGCTGGGCCAGCAGCAGACGCGGCTCCTGGACGCCCCGGGCCTGCAGGGCATCGGAAACAGCCGGCATGATGTGCTGGAGCACGACCTCGCGGGCCACTTCGTCACCGGCGATGTTGAAGCCGTCGCGAAATTCGGTATGCGGCACTATCCGGGCCGTGTCGCCCTCGCCGCTGGCCAGCTCATAGGTGGTGATGGACAGGTCCGTGGTGCCGCCGCCGATGTCGATGGATGCGATGCGCACGCAGGGATGATCGCTGTAGCGGGCCCGTTTCTTGCCCATCAGGCGGAACAGATGGTGGGCATCGCCATGCTGTTTGACGGTGAGTTCGTTGTAGAGCAGCACCAGCTGGGAACAGCTGGCTTCGTCCCAGTCGCAGCGCACCAGCGGACTGGTGCGGTAATCCCCGGCCCGGATACTGTGCTGCTGCTGCGGCGGCACATACCATTCCGACCAGCTGAGACCTTCCCAGATGACCTTGACGGCCCAGAGCACCCAGCGACGGAAGATGCGTTTTTCCGCCACGGGCATGGCCGTGGGCACGGTGAAGATGAGGCGGCGCAGACGCCGGGGCAGATTGGGCAGCCGTCCCCGGGCACGGGTGGCGGGCGAATTGATGGTGATGAGCGTTTGGGTGAGGATCTCGCCCAGCATGAACATCATCAGCGAGGAGCGCGTGAACAGGGACTCGAACACCGGTTCGGGCTGCTGCTTCTTCAGGGAAGGGCTGCGGCGGAACAGGGGATCGTCGAAGCAGGAGAGCGGCGTGCCCTGGGGATTGAGCTGGCGGGCGAACAGGCCGCGGTTGACCATGGGTTCGGTGTTGCCGCTGGTATTGTAGCGCCAGGTCTGCTGCCACGGGCGCTCGTCCCAGAGGTAGCGTTTGGGGCTGGACATGCCGGTGGTGCCTTCCGCGCAGACGGCCTGCGTGGCCAGACGGGCCGCCTCGGGGCCGATGCGTACGGCCGAGGGCCAGGCAAAGGCCGGGGTCTGGCGGCCGGAGCGGCGGCTCAGGGTATCATTGCCGAAGGTGGCGTCCACGAATTCCACCCGGGTCTCGAACGGGTCGGCGTATTCCAGATCGGGCTGGCTCAGGTCGCGCAGGCGCAGCACGTAGCTCTGGTTGAGGTCCGTGCTGCACTGGGGCGGCGTCTCCACCAGGATGCCCGTGGTGCGGGAGTTGCCGATGTCCAGGATCAGGTCCACGTCCACCGGCGTGTCCCGGGCAGGATTGATGACCTGCACGGCCACGTCCCTGACGGCCAGGCGCACGATGTCCAGCCAGGTGAGATAGCTGGCCAGATGCTTGAGCACATAGGGATCTTCCTCGCCCCAGGCCGCACTACGGCGTTTGCCCTGGTTGTGCGCCGTGTACAGTTCCAGCAGCCATTGGTCCACCCAGGCTTCATTGAGGAACCAGGAATTGTCCCGCACATGATGCGCCAGCATGAAATGCCCATGGGCGCCGACATCCTGGGGTGACAGGGCGTGATAGCGATCCTCGCTGGCGGGGCGCTCCTCCACAGTGGTATCGAACAGGATGACCACGCGCAGCATGTTCGGGTCCTTGCTGGAAGGCATGACCCGGGCCCGGGCCCAGTTGGAGGGGCCGCATTCGAAGCATTTGCCACCGTCGGGCCAGCACTGTTCCAGCGTGCGCAGGAAGGGGACGGGCAGCCACTGGCCGTCCCAGGTCTTGAGCTCTTTGAGGGCCTGCATGGAATAGGCGTCGCCCGTATACTCCCTGCCGGTCAGCTGGTCGGTGAAGACGTTGTCACGGTTCTCCAGACAGTGGAGGAAATGTGTATAGCGGCCGCCACTGCCTTCTCCCTTGAGCTCTTCATAGAAATAGCGGACGTGCTTGCCCAGGGCTCCCAGCGGCAGGGCAAAGTCCAGGAACTGGGGACATCCGCCGGGGATGATGCTCACGGGCGAAAGGTAGTGGGGAATGGCATCCATGCTTATTTCCTCTTGAAGTCAGCTTTCCAGCGCAGGTTGCGCTTGCTCTGTTCCACGCCCTGGCAGCGGGTGCTCTTGTCGTTGCCGGTGCACTGTACCTGCTGGGGCACATACTGGTTGCCCTTGGGGCAGGGGGCCGTCCCGGCCCGCCAGACAAGGCGGTTGCCCTCGAACCTGGCTGTGGCCGGACCGCTGCAAACCTGGCCGTTCTCTTCGCGCACGAAGCGCCGTCCCTGGCCCTTCTTGTCGAAGCAGTACTCGGCGATGATGGGCGTATTGGACGGATGCGAGAACAGGCCCGTATCGCTCTGCCAGCAACCTTCCAGGAAGCTCAGGTCGTTCTTTTTGGCCGCATCGGCGGGGATGTTCAGATCCTCGTTCTTGCGGGGCTTGGGCTTCGGCTCGGGCTTGGGTTCCGGTTTGGGCTCAGGCTTGGGCTTGGGTTCCGGCTTGGGCTCGGGCGCAGGCTCGATGGGTTTGTCAGGCACCAGCTGGGGCGTGACCACCTCAGGATCGGGCTTCGCGGGTTCAGGTTTCGGGTCCGGCTTGGGCTGCGGCGGTTTGCAGAGCAGGGCTTTTTCCCGCAGCTGGCGCAGCAGCTCTTCCAGCTCGTTCCGCTGTTTTTCCGCTGCCTGGGTGGCCTGATCGAGACGGGGATCGGCCGCCGGTTTGAGGCAGGACGCGGGCAGGGGAGAGGGCAGGATGCCCAGGGCCGCCAGCAGCAGCCAGAGCAGGAGCAGGGCCAGCAGAAGCGGCAACAGCCAGCCAAGGCAGCCGCTGCCGGCAGCGGCCACAGGCACGGCAGCCGCAGCCACGGGGGCCGCCGCGGCCACCACAGGGATGGCGCCGCCCATACGGCTGAGATCCTGCGGCATGGCGCCGACGGCTCCCGGGGCAAAGCCCCAGTTCACCAGCACGGGCTGGCCGTCCACGGACCAAAGATCGTCTTCATGGGGATGTTGCAGGACCAGGGCGAGCATCTGTCCGGCAAGGGCCTCACGGCTTTGGGCGTCCTTTCCCCATTGCTCCGACAGGTGCAGGATGTCCCGGGCCAGCTCACCAGCGCGGGCCCGCAGGCGCTCTGCCTCTTCGGCGGGAAGCGCGCTCACAGGGGTGGCGGTCCCGTTCAGGCTGGCGTACCAGTCGATGCGCTGCTGGCCGGGATCGTGCTGGGGCTCGGCGATGAGGGCTGCATGGGCCGGGCTCAGGTGCTGGGCGATGATGCTGCTGACCTGGGCGTGGCAGTCCGTGGCGAAAATGCCCTGGCTGGCCAGGGCGCGCATGGCGTTGCGCTGGCTGGTAAGCAGGAAAACGCTCATGGTCTCACCCCTTTCTGGCCATCGGCCTTTCCGTCTTGTGCCTGCGCGGCAGCAGGCGTTGCTGCGGCCTGGGAAAATCCGATACCGATCTCCCGCAAATAGGCGGTGATGCTGCTGCCCTCGATGGCGATGCTGGACTGGCGGTAGGAGGCATCATCGAGTTTGATGAAGGTATTGATGCCCACCACCTGCCCCTGCTCGTTGACCAGGGGGCCGCCGCTGTTGCCTTGCGAGACCGTGGCCGTATGCACGACCAGCGGCGGTGTGCGTTCCAGGATGACGCTGACCACGCCTTCCGTATACACCACCTCGGGCACGGCTGAGTCATTGCCCTGCAACAGGGCCATGAACTTGGGATCGTCATTGGTCACGGCACCGGGGAAGCCCCAGGCGCTGACACGCTGGGTACGCTCCACACCGGGGGCGAATTCCAGCGGCGTGATGGCCACATCGGTCGACAGTTCCAGCAGGGCGAAGTCTTGGCCGCCGGCCGTGCTGCGATGGCGCACGGTAGCCTGCAGGACACCGCCTGTGGCCTTGTTGATGATGAATGCCTGACTGGCATTGCCTACCACATGGGCATTGCTCAACACATGATGGCGGGAGATGAAGAAGCCGGACCCCATGGACAGGCCCTGCGGCTGACGGGCCAGCACGAGGACAGTGCTTTGTTCCAGCAGCTGGGCCATGCTGCCGGGGCGGACAGGAGCTTTTTGCGGCGTGACCGGAGTGCTCTGGGGCGTCACATCGGACGGGATCTGCAGGGGCTCGCCGGAGCGGCCGCCGGGCGCGATCCCGGGGACCGTATCAGGAGGGGGCGGCAGCTGTGCCAGCTTTTCCTTGATGACGCAGGGCTCTTCCTTGAGCAGTGCCCGCAGTTGGGACAGATAGGCATCCATTTCGGCATTTTTGGCCAGCTGGGCAGCCAGGGCTGCTTCCTGGGCCTGCTTTTCCGCTTCGGCGGCCTGCCACTGCTTCCAGAACAGCCAGCCGAACAGGGCCAGGATCAGCAGGAAGAGGACGATACCCCAGAACAGGGGACGGCGGTACCAGGGGGCAGGGACCGGGGAGCCCTGGGGGGCGGGTTCCTGACCGACGGAAGGGGCTTCGCCGTCAGCGGGGGCAGCGGTATCGGGGCGGGGGACATCAGCGGTGTTTTTGCCGGGATCGTCAGCCATGGGGATATGCTCCGAAAAAGGGCGCACTTCTCGTGGGAAAGAAGGGCGCCCTGCTGTTACAGCATCAGATTGTTGACGGTCTGCTCGTACGTGGCCAGGCGCATGTCCACGTCCTGGCGGGTGCTTTCCAGCTCGCGGCGGGAATTGTTCCAGGCCTTCTTTTCCTTGTGGGGGGCCTGCTGGCGTTGGGAGACCTGCCCCTTGGCCTGAGCCTGGGCCAGGGTCTTCTGGTATTCGGCGTCACGCTCGATGACATGGT
>CALBAX010000088.1 GCA_937926875.1 uncultured Desulfovibrio sp. | reverse complement strand
CGAGGAGGGCTCCCCCAAGATCTTCGAGTCCCCCTTCGCCGCCGCCGACCTGCGGGCGGTGCGCTATGCCCAGTCGGCGGACGTCATCTATTTCGTGCATCCGGGCTATGCGCCGCGCAAGCTCGCGCGCCATGCCGACGACGACTGGCGCTGGTCCGAGCTGACCTTCATGCCCGCCATCGCCACGCCCAAGAAGCCCGCGCTCTCCACGGTGGGCACCCCGGAAGGGGACAAGAAGACGGACTACACCTATTGCGTCACGGCCATCGACGACAAGGGGCAGGAATCCTCGCCCTCCGAACCGGCCAGCATCTCGGCCCAGGCCCTCAACAGCGTGGATTTCCACATCCGCATCAGCTGGGAGGCCGTGGAGGGCGCCACGGGCTACCGGGTGTACAAGAAAAAGATGGGGGTCTTCGGCTACATCGGCAAGGGCGGCGCGGACGAGACCCACATCGACGACAAGAACATCGGCGCGGACACCGAAGACACGCCCCCGGAGTACGAAGACCCCTTCGAGGGCGAGGGCAACTATCCCTCGCAGGTTTTTTTCCACCAGCAGCGCCTGGGCTTTGCCGCCAGCAACAGCCGCCCCATCACCATCTGGCTTTCCCGCTCCGGCGAGTTCGAGAGCATGGCCAAGTCCACGCCGCCCAAGGACGACGACGCCATCGAGGTCACGCTGGCCGCCACCCAGGCCAGCCGCATCGTCTGGCTGCAGCCTGACCGCAGCGCCCTGGCCTTTGGCACGGAAGGCAGCGAATGGACGCTGGAGCCTTCCGAGGGCGTGGCCCTGACTCCGGCCACGGCGTCCTTCCAGCTCCAGACCACCAACGGCGGCAGCGATGCCGTGGCGGCCCTCTCCGTGGGAGGGAGCATGCTCTATGTGCAGCGCGGCGCCGGGGCCATACGGGAGTTCGCCTACAACTACAGCGCCGACAAATACCTGGGGCAGGACCTGAACATCCTGGCCCGGCACATGCTCAGGGACGTGGACGTGGTGGCCTGGAGCTGGCAGCAGGAGCCTTATGCCGTGCTCTGGAGCGTCCTTTCCGACGGCACGCTGGCCGGGCTCACCTACATGAAGGAACAGGAGATCGTGGGCTGGCACCGCCATACCACGGCGGGGGATTTTGTGGACGTGGCCGGCATCCCCGGCACGCCCGACGACCAGGTGTGGTTCCTTGTGCGGCGGGGCGGGCAGGTCTTCGTGGAGCGGCTGGAGCCTTTTTTCGACAGCGATGATCTGGCCGAGGCCTACTATCTGGACAGCGCCCTGGACTATCAGGGCGAGGCGGCCGCGCGCTTTGACGGTCTTGTCCATCTGGCCGGACAGGCCGTGCAGGTCTTTGCCGACGGCGGCACCATCGACGGGCTGGAGGTCTCGGCCGACGGCAGCCTGACGCTGGGGCAGGCCGCCACGTCCGTCCATGTGGGGCTGCCCTACGTCTCGCGCGTGGTGCCCAACCTGCCAGAGATCCAGACGCAGCAGGGATGGAGCCTGATGCATGACCGCAAGATCCTTGCCGTGCGGGCGCGGGTCTACCGCAGCATGTCCTTCCTGGCCGGGGTGGGCGACAGCCTGGCCCCCATCATCGACCGCGACATCACCGGCGGCCTGTTCGCCACCACACCGTTCTTCAGCGAAGGAACGGATCTTGACCTCGATACCTGCGCCGGCTGGTCGGCGGCCTCTCCCCTGGTGTTCCAGGTGCAGAGCGCCACGCCCCTGACCATCCTGGCGCTGGTCACCACCCTGGAGATTTCTCCCTATACCGGAGGAGGGACGTTCTGATGGGAGCCATGACCCTGGCCCTGACCATGGGCGGCCTGTCGGCGCTGAGCAGCATCGCCAGTACCAGCCAGCAGAACCGGCAGGCCCAGTACAACAAGAAGATGGCCGAAGCCCAGGCCCAGGCCGCACGCAACCAGGCCAAGGTCACGGCAGAGAAAGGCCGTATCGAGGCCGAGAACCTTGACCGCGAGCGTAACGCCCTGACACGGCAATATGCCGACCTGCAGGCCGGGAACGTGGCCAGTTTTGGTGCCCTGGGCGTGGACATGAGCAGCGGCAGTGCCATGGACGTGCTTTCCGGCAATGCGTCCCGCTATGCCGGGGATGTGGGCCTGAACCGTTACCAGAAGGCCGTCAACCAGTGGGAGACGGACGAGAACGTCAAAGCCAGCCTGACCAACGCCGCCAACTACGACGCAGCCGCCAGCTGGTACGGCAATTCGGTGAAGGGGCTGGGCAGCACTCTGCTGACGGCCGGTCTTTCCGGCCTGGCCAGCGGCATCGGCGCCTACGCCACGGCGGGGGGCTTTGGGGGCGAGAGCGGTTTCTTTGGTGACCTGTTCAATGATCCGGTCAAGGACGCGCTGGAGTTTTCGAAGAAGGCTCGCGGCACGGTGTGGAAATAGGGGGGAGACATGGTCATCAGGGTACAGACCTACGACTCCGGCCCCCGGCGCATCCAGGCGGGCCCCATCGACCCCGGCGTGCCGCGCGGAGCCATCCGGGACGTGCGCGGTACGGCGCAGGACAGCCTTTTGGCGGACGTGCTGGCGGCGGGGAAACAGCTCACCGGTATCGCCATCCAGGAATACGTCAAGGACGAGACCACGCGCGTCAGTCAGTCCTTGCTGGGGATGCAGCAGGAGCTCAATGCGGAGCGCGACCGCTACATGGCCGAAAACAAGGGGCAGGATGCCATCGGGGCCGGGCAGCATTTCGAGCAGTTCGCCCGTGCGGCCGTACAGCGTCGCCTGCAGGATGACAAGTTTTCCGGCCGCTTTGCGGAAATGTTCATGAAACAGGCGTCCGGGGCGGCCCTGCACTTCACCGAACAGGGACAGGCCTACGGCCGGCAGCAGAAAATCGCCTGGGAAGAATCCGTACTGCAGGGCGATATGGAGCAGTTCCGGAAGCTCGTGGCACAGAACTACGACAACCAGGAACTGATCGAGTTCAACCGGGACGCCCTGCGCCAGCGCATCGAAGGGATGCGGCCAGGCATGGACAACCGGGCGCTGTTCTCCCGCCTGGACAGCCAGACGGCGGGCAGCATCATCGAAGGCTATCTTGCCCACGATAACATCAGCGGTGCCCGCGGGGCGCTGGACAAATATCGAGACCTGCTGGGCGGGGAGGTGAACCGGGTCGAGGCATCCATCGCTTCCCATGCCAGGGCACTGGAGAGCAGGGCGCGGGCCGAGGCGGAACGTGCCAGGGCCGAGGCCGTCACCAACAGGGTCGGGCAGTGGATCGCCGAGACAAAAGGGCTTGCGCCTGAAGAGCGGACGGCGGAACTGTACAGCCGCCTTGACGGCATTGCGGACATGAAAGAGCGGGCGCAGATGGCTGGTCTGGTCAATAGCGAGCTGGCTTTTGAAAAAAGGCGGGATGATGCCAAGGTCATGGGAGAAGCATACGAGCTGGTGCAGGCCGGGAAACAGGCCGGGGAATCTCCTCTGGTGTTCCGGCAGCGGGTGCTGTCCTCTTCCGCCTCTGAAGCGGCCAGAAAGCAGGCATTGGAAGACTACAATGGGGAGCTGAAGACCAATGAGCTGAACATGCGCGCCCTGGATGACCTGCGTACGCAGATAGACACGCGGCAGACGCTGGGGGATCCCATGACGCGGGATGAGGTCTATGCCTTCGCCTATGACAGACGCATGACGACGGAACAGACGAACAAAGCTCTGACGTATCTTGATGAAGGCGGCAATGCCGGACAGCTCAGGCAAACATCGGTCAATGAGGCCTTCCTGACGCTGAATCCCGACAAAAAGAAAGCTGATGTCCCCGAATGGCTGTATGAGGCCGTGCGCATGCAGTTGCAGCAGGAGGGGGGAGGCAAAGCCCTGACACCGGCCCTGATACGGCAGTATGTAGCCCGTGCCATGATGCAAGGTACGCTGAAAGGTGGAGGCTGGTTTGGTGCCTGGGACAGTGGCGGCGTCCGTTACGGCAAGGCACTGACGGAAGGTACAGCCCAACACTGGGAACTTCCTGTGGAAGGAGATGATGAATGAGCCAGACCATGACCCCCGAGCTTTTTCCGTCGCATGGACCGTCCATCCGTGCTGCCCTGGAAGTGGCCGATGCCGACGGCGTGACCGCGCAGCGTGTGGCCTCCGCCCGCGCGACCGCCTTGCAGCTTGGCCTGCCCGACAGCGTGGTCGAGGCTGACCTGCAATACGCGCAACGCGAAGCCCAGGCCCGAAGGATAGAACAGAACAGCCCCTTTGCCCTGTGGGCCGCACGCTCCAAAGAGCGGGCCGCTCTTGCCCGTGACGATACGGACGGGCTGTCCGGGGTATTTGCTACGGCCAGGGCCTTTGGGGAATCCGTGGCGGAGTTCGGCGACAGGGCCATGCACTGGGCCACCTTTGAGGCCGCCGACGATGTGCGGGATATGGGCCGCTCTCTGGTCCACGGCGCCGCTGACTTCAACCGCTCGCTGCTGGGCGGGGCGCAGGCTTTGTCCGACAACCTGTTCGGGGTGGGGAGCGCGCCTTCGCGTATGCTTGCTTCCGCCCAGGAGTGGGTCAAATGGGCGCGTCCTGAAGAAGTTCGGGCCGATACCAGGATCGGGCAGCTCGGCTATGATTTCATCCGTTCCGCACCGCAGCAGCTTGGCAACATCATGGCGGCAGCGGCCAACCCTGCCGTGGCGCTTTCGCTGATGGGCGTGCAGCTTGGCGGCGGGAGCTACGCGGAGTTGCGGGAACAGGGCGTGAGGCCGCAACGGGCACTGGTTTCAGGCCTGGCCAACGCCGTTATGCAGGCCCCGCTGGAAAAGCTCTCGCTCGATCGTTTCATGGGCATCTTCAACTCCGCTTCTTTCAGGGACACCATCGGGCGCACCCTGGGGGCGATGGGCTCCGAGTTCGTGACGGAATACCTGCAAAAGTACCCGGAACTGGTAACGAACCTCTGGGGACTTGCCGAAAAGCAGGGGACAGATCCGGCTGATCAGATAGCCTGGTTCGGGCGGACGCTGTTCGATGCCGATACCTTGGCACAGGCCAACCGTGAAGGGCTGTATGAAGGCCTGATCGGCGCCATGTGGGGCGGCCTTGGCGGTGGTGTCCGGTCTTTGGCCGTCCGTAACCTGGAACGGCAGCGTGCCCGGGATTTTGTCCGCCAAAATATCGAGTTGCACAGCGCCGTGGAAGCCAGCCAGACAAAGCAGATCGCTCCGGACTACATGGAAGACGCGCTGGACAATGCTGCCGGGGTGTTGTCCCAGTCCGTGTACATCCCGGCTCAGGCGGCACTCGATCTGGCCGGACAGGGGCAGGACGTGCTCACGCCGCTGGGCATCAGCCAGGAAGCTGCCAGACAGGCTGCGGAAGCCGGGGTGGATCTTGAGGTCAAACTCTCCTCCCTGCATGCCCGTCTGGATGATGAAAGCATGGCGGCCGTGGCACCGCTGCTGCGGCAGACGGCTGATGCTCCCAATGCGCAGGAAGCGGAACGTGCGGACGATGCCGCCCGGGTGCAGGCCGTGGTCGAGGATGCACGGCAGCGTCGTCGCAGGGCGGATGCCGTGCGGCAGGAAGAACAGCGTCTGGTACGGGAGATGGCACCGCTGGTGGGCAAGGAGGCCGCAGAGACCTACGGCAAGCTGAACACCGCGCAGGCCCGTGCTTTTGAAGCGGCCTATGGCGTGGATGCCGCAGGGCTGATGAAGCGGAGAAGCGTGGGGCTGGCGGGTGAAGATGCGGATGGTGATGCCTTGAGGCAGGCCGCACTGTACGAACAGACGCCCATGGGGGATGCTGCCCGCGCCAGCCTGGAACGTGACGTCCATGATTTCGGTGTGGCCGTGGACAACATCGTGGCGGCAGGGAAACTTCCGTCCGATCCGGTAAAGATGCTGGGGCAAACGCCGCTGGTCATGCAACTGCTGGGCAGGGATACCGTGACCGGCAAGGCCGCTGCCCAAGGCGGCATCTATGCCGCACCGCACGTTTTTGACGGCACGCATCCCAACATGACGCCGGAGATGTGGAAGCAGATCCCGGCGGCCATGGCTGACCCCATCGCCGTGTTCGATTCCGACAGCCCAGCGGGCAGGGCCAAGGGCGACCTGGTCTTCATACTGGAACTCACCGACGCCAACGGAGCGACGGTGGTGGTGCCGGTGGCTCTGGATATGGCGAAGGGAAGAAAGCAGGCGCATGTCAACATCGTAAAAAGTGCCTACAGCAAGGAAAGCGGCGGCGTACCTTCCAACCATTGGTTCATGCGGCAGCTCAAAAAAAATGCCCGTTATGTGAACGGGCAAAAAATGGAGCCTTGGCTGCGGGCCGCCGGGGCTGCTTCCCCTTTGGGGTCTTTGAAAGACGTAGCCGCAACCAATGCTTCCGATAACAGGATATATACAGACGCCGACCTGGTCAATCTGCGTGAGGCGCAGCCGGCGCTGTATCAGCCGTCTGCGGAGACGCGAGACCTCAAGCAGCGCTTTGCGGCCATGCCCCTGATCGAGGCCGACAGCACGCAGTGGTTCGGGCCGGGAAGGGCTATTGACGCCGCTCCCCTTACTGAGACGCCCGAACAAGCCAAAACCTTGCGGGAAGCTGTCAAGGTATGGGCGCGGGAGCGGTTCCCCAATGGGACGACCACCACAAATGTGGATACCGGCTGGGATGTACAGATCACGCCAAAGGGGGTACGGGATTCTCTTTCCCATGGCTTCGACGCACTTTTGGCCCGATCCGTGCCCTTCATCCCGCAAATCATCGAGAGCGGTATCCATCTTGATTCCATAGAGAAAAAGCCTGGTCTTATGTCGCATATCTTTGCGAACAAGATCAGGCTGGACGGTCAGGATCATGTGGTGGGCTTCGTACTGCGGGAAGACGGTAACGGAAACCGGTTCTACGATCACGAGCTGACGAAAATTATCAGTTCTGACCAGCTCGTACCGGGAAAACAGCGAGAAGCAACCGCAGAACTCCGGACTGATCAGAACTTATCACCAGGTTCGTCAGAGCTTCTCTCGAACCAGGGTGATGTGATGAATATACTTCGGGGACGCCTGGGGGTCAATGACGGGACGGGACAGGTATTGTTCCAGCCTGATACCGCCGGAAAAGATCGCGCCCAGGTCCAGCTGGATTCCCGGACGGCGGCCATCCGTATCTTCAAGGGCGCGGACATGTCGTCCATCCCGCATGAGACGGCCCATATCTTCGTGGATGATCTGCGGCGCGTGGCGGCGGATGACGGCAGTATCGCCCGTGATCGTCTTCGGGCCGATCTTGAGCAGTCCGGGCGCGATGCGACGCCCTTTGCCGCCATCCTGTCCGGTGAGGTGGACGCCGAAGGGGCCCGGGCCATGCTGCGGGATGTCCGTGAAGAGCTGGCGTCCCTGGAAGACAGCGAGGCCGGTCTGCGTGACGCTGCCGCGGCTGCCGGAAGGGGAGCTGACAGTGCCTCCATGCGTGAGGACATCGCCGTCGCACGCAAGCAGAACACGGAGCGCCGACGCGAGCTGCTGCCCGTGGAGCGGATGCTGTCCGGCTATGTGCGTCATCTGGATGGTCTGGCGCAAGCCCGGCGGGATATGGCGACCTTGCGACGCTTTGCCGGCATGGCCGAAGACGGCGACCTGACCGCAGAACAGTGGCGCGAGGTACAGGAATACGCGGCACGCGGCTTTGAACAGTATCTTGGGGAAGGCAGGGCCCCTGTGAAGGAGCTGGACGGCGTGTTCTCCCGCATGATGCGCTGGCTGAAAAATCTGTATGCCAGCTGGCGCCAGTATGTCGGCGCTGACCTCGACGACGACGTGCGCCGCGTATTCGACCGTCTGCTGGCGACGGATGAACAGATCCGCAACGATCCTTCGCTGCGGGCCGCCCTTGAGCTGGAACAGGAGTTCCTTGCGGATGCCGGTTTGACTGCCGCGGAGCGCCGGGAGCTTGAAGACCTGCGCGACAGGGCCGAAGCCGAAGTGACGGCCAGGATGGACAGGGCCGTGGCCCGGGAGCGCGGCAAACGGTATCGTGCGGCGTTCGCGCAGGCGAAGGAGAGTTTGCAGGCGGCTCCGTTCTGGACGTTCATCCGGGAAGTGTCCCGCAGGGACAAGCCCCTGACGGACGGCGAAGCCGGCACAGGCGGCATCAACCGGGATTCCCTCGTGGAATACTTGGGCGAAGACATGGTAAAGGACATCGCCAGAAAGATGCCCAGGCTGGTGAATGCCAGGGGGCGGGGGGATACGGTCGATTCTCTGGCCATGCAGTACCCCTTGACGGACGGTGATGCCGACGCTTTGGCGAACCTGATCTATGACGTCATCGTCGTGCAGGACGGCAGCGTGAACAAGCTGGCGGCACGTCAGGCGGAACAGACCCTGGCGGAGCAGGACCGTGCCATATCGCCCGAGGACGGTCTGCTGGCCGGCGATGCCTACGGTCAGTACCTTGAGGCAGTGGAAAAGGCCATGCGCAGGCTGGGCAAAGACCGGCAGGCGCAGAACGAGCAGGCCGCGGCGCGGCGCATGGAGCAGGAGAGCCTGCCCGAGCGGTACTACAGGGACCTTGCCCGCCGGGAAGTGGCGGACATGGCTGTGGCCCAGCTCGATGCGCAGCGCTTCGTGTCCGCCCTGCGCCGGGCCCTCAACGAGCGTTCCCGTGCCGTGCAGCGTGGCAAACCTGTTGAAGCCGTGCGAGCCATGCAACGGGCGCGCTTCGCCTTTGCCATGATGCAGGAAGTGCGCAAGGTCCGCGAGCTGGTGGACACAGTGCAGAAGAAGGCGCGCAAGGCGGCCCGCGTCAAGCCGGGGACGTATCCTGCGGCCCAGACGGAAGCCATCCGCAAGCTTGTGTCCGCCTTTGGCCTGCCCGCGCCGCAACAGGCCTGGGATGCCCAGTCCGGCGATATGAAGCTGCGCGATCTTGTGCAGCAGAGCGTGGACGATACGGAAGCCATCGACCTCATGCCCCTGTTCCCGGACTGGCTGCTGGATCTGGCAAATCCTGATCCAGCGGCAGCCCGGCGCGGCATGGCGCTGGACTGGAAGGCGCTGCGTCCGCTGGAGGTGGAGCAGGTGGGCAATCTGCTGGATTTCCTGGTGCATTCCGGGCGTGAGCAGAGCCGCACCGGCAAGGAGAGCCTGCGTGCCCGTGTGCAGGCCGTCGCCGATGAGGCGGCGGCATCCATGAGCGGCATGAAGACCAACTACGCCAGTCGCCGGGATTCCCTGGGCGACGATCTGGACAGGGGCTTTTCCTCCATCGACACCATCGAATGGCAATGCCGCAAGGCCGACGGGTTCCAGAACGTCATGGGCCGTGACGGCAGCACGGAAGGCGTCATGGAGCGTGAAGTCTACGGTCCGTTGCGGGCGGCCACGGACCGTTATCATGCCCGCCTGAACAGCACGCACAAGGCCGTCATGCCGCATCTGGTGCGTCTGCTGCAAAGCGCCAAGACCTGGGAAAAGAGATACGGCAGCAAGACCCTGAACGTCCGGGACGAGAAGGGGGACGTGGTGCCTGTGCCCGAGGCCATCAGGCAGGCGGGTGATCCCGGATGGACGGCGGAAATGGTCATCGGCATGGCCCTGAACATGGGCAATACCGGCAACCGGGAGCGTCTGCGTTCCAGTTACATCGACGGGAACGGGAAGGGCGGGCTCACCTATGACATGGTGTCGCTGCTGCTGGGCGATGATGCGGCGGCCACGCTCTTTGAGCTGGACGCGGCGGCCATGACGCAGATGACAGCCGGCAGGGCGCGCCGGGACGGTATCCTTTCCGCCGCTGACTGGCAGGCCATCCAGGGCGTTTGGGACGTGCTGGGCAGCCAGTGGGCCGATACGCAGGCCGCGCACAAAAGGCTCTACGGTTTTGTGCCGCAGGGTATCGAGCCCGGGGCCTTCGCCGTGCGCGTTGGGGACGAGACCGTGCGGTTGCCCGGCGGCTATTATCCCATCAAGTACGATCCGCGCCTGGATATGAAGATGCGGGCGCAGGAAGGCAAGGAAGACGTGCTCGACCGTTCGGAAGGCATCTTCGGCATCCCGGCGGCCCGCAAGGGCTTCACCATGGGGCGTGTCACGCATACGGGCCGTTCCCTGCGGCTGGGCGTCCAGGCGCTGCAGAAGCATCTGGTGGATTCCGCCCGTTTCATCGAGCTGGGGTACGACGTGCGCATGGCGGACAGGATCATCAATAACCCGACGTTCGCTGCCGAATACCAGCGGGTGTTCGGCATGCAGGATTACGACCGGTTCCGGCCCAACCTCAAAGGCTTGGTCGTGGATGAAGCAGTGCCTGACAGCTCGCTGCTGAAGGTGGCTGAAAAGGCCCGCTCGCACCTGGTCTACTATGCGCTGTCCATGAACCTGAATACGGCCCTCATGCAGCTGACGGCTGTCTTCCCGGCCGTTGGTGACGTGGGGCTGGTCAATGTCTCGCGCGGGCTGGCCCAGCTCGGTACTCGGGGCATGGGCCTGGTGCGGGAGGTGTTCGCGGCCAGCCCCTACATGGAGCGTCGCTTCCGCAATATCGACGATGATCTGGCCCGCAAGGCCATGAAGTTCGAACCGGGGCGGGGCATGACGCTGATCCGTGACGGCAAGGTCTATACCTGGGAGGACGTGGCGAACCTTGGCATGCTGCCCATCGCCGCGGCGGACTGTGCTGTCACCACGGCCATCTGGGCAGGGGCCTACCATAAAAAGATGAAAGAGCTGCGGGGCACGGCGGGCTGGAAGATGGACAGGGATTCCGAGTACCACAGCCAGGCCGTAGCCTATGCGGACAAGATCATCGCCCAGTCCAACCCGGACAACGACGCCCTGAGCAAGTCGGCCTTTGCCCGTGACAAGGGCATCGTCCGGCTGTTCAACGCCTTTTCCGGGGCCACGACGAAGTTTGCCCAGCGTACGCGCTACATGTGGCAGGGAGTGAAGCGGGGCCGGGTGAGCAAGGCGGAATTTGCCCGTATGGAGCTGTACGACATGCTGTTGCCGGCCCTGGGCATGGTGGCCATCAAGGGGCTGGCGCAGGGCTTGTTCACCGGTGATGATGACGATGACAAAGAACTGGCCAAGCTGGCGCTTTCCACGACCATGGGGCAGTTCGCCATGGCAGTGCCGGTGCTGGGCAATCCAGCTGCCGACATGCTTGTGGCTGCCATGGGCGCAGGCGGCGGGCGCCGGGCCGGTCTGTCCACAGCGCTGGATACACCTCTGCAGCTGGCGGGGAAGATCGCGGGGCAGGGCGGCAAGGCTGCCCGTGGCGGAGACGTTGACGGGGAAAAGCTGGTGATGTCCGCCCTTGATCTGGGCAGCTACATCTCGAAGATCCCTGTCGGTCCGGTGACGCGCCGGGCACGCCGCGGCTATGAGCAATGGCAGGAAGGCGAAGGCACGCCGCTGTCCGTCATCATGCCGCGGGCCAACTAGGCATGCAAAAAAGCCCCCGTTCCATGATGGAGCGGGGGCTTTCTATAGAATAAGGGGGATATTAAGACTTATATTTATCCTAGTGTTGAGAGCTCTTTTTTTAAATCGCATAGAGCATAATTCTTTTCATCTTCAGAAATAAATCCTTCACTATTCATATAGTTGAGAAGTCTAATATAGCATTTGATGTTATCACTTGACTTAAATCCTGGAATACCTCGATATATGAAATCGTCGCTATATATTATCTCTTCTCTTATAATATATGCAATTATCATTAGCGTGGTTCTTCGTAGCTTTTTGTTTTCTACGTTTCTTGATATTTTATTTTTACTTATATAGAGATATGTTTTTTTGAACATGTATATTTTTTGATTTTCGTCAATAAAAATATGATCTATCCATCCATTATTTATAACTTTTTTCAGATCATTTAAGATTTTTTTCTTTTCAAATATGTATATTATATCAAAAAGACTTTTTGTTTCAACACTGTCAAACTTATCATTTATTTTTGTTGTAACTATAAAAGCCAGAATTAGCCCGATGATAAATATACATACTGCAAGAAATGTGAGATTATTATTGCTTCCAGTAAGATATGCTGCAAATGATGTCACCGAAAATATCGCGATAAATATAGCAAGAGAAATGAAACGCTTTATCATTCCTTTCCCTCCCTCAGCTTTCAGCGCCGCCGCATAGCGGTATGACGTAATCCACTTCGTAGCCTTCCGGCGTCCGCTCCAGCCTCTGCGGTCTCAGGAAGGCTCCGAACCTGAGCGCGTGACGCTCTCGGGCAGACCAAGGCAAATCAGAAGTAGGACGCAAGACAGGTGTGTCATGGCGGCAGGCTACCATGTCGGCTGGGATGGGGCAATGGATGGGGCTGTTTCTAAGCTGGTTCTGCCCATAGAAGTCTCTTTGGGGGAGTTTTCAGAACTAAAAAAGCCCATTTCGCCATAGCGCTCCATCTTTTCGTTCTAGGGAGTTTTTCGTGTTTTTCCATACCACGTTTCGGAAAAAAATTTTTATGGGCTTAAAATCGAAATTTGAGCGTTGAAAAAAAATTTTCGCTCATTTCGATCACAGTTTCTTCCTTCGAAGGGGGCAGGGGAGTTGAACCCGTATAGCGGGCAAAGAGATGGGGTATATTCGGGGGTATCGAATTCGAGATATTTTAAAGATATACTTGTATTATAAATAGTTAAGCATGTTGTTCTATGTCCCCCGCCTCCACCATCAGCGCATGTCCCAGAGGCCCACGGTGTACCAAAATGCACCGTGGGCCTTTTCTTTTCGCGGAGTTACAGTCCCTTGCCGTCCCGGTTTGTGTCTGTTTGTCCATCACATCTTCTCTCCAGTATCGAGAACGGTATTTCATCCAGGAAAAGTCTGCGCTTATGTCACCTCTTTTTGCGAGCAAGATCAGCCAGGAGGGCTGGACTACGTGGCTGGATCTGTTCTGCTGATCCCGGAACAGATGATTCCGTCCTTTGGAACGATTCTCGGACAGATTGTTTTCAAGGAACGTACAAAGGTGATCGCATGACTGCAATGGGGGAGAACGTGAAGCAAAATCAGATGGTTCTGGACATCTTGGAAAGATGCGTCATACAGCTTGGCATCCTCGTAGCTCAGGGGCAAAAAGGCGGCCCTTTGACGACGCAGGAATATGTCCAGGCGCAGTTGGATATGTTGCAGGCTGTAGGGAAGATGCATGCAATACAGCGGGATCACAGGCAGTTTCCTGCGTGGGAAGGAAAGGTGCGCATGGGGCGGCTGTGCCGTTTGCAGCGTGCCGTAAGCGGGCGGAGCAAGCGGCGTCTGCTCCGGAAAATACCGGGCATCCTGCCTGTATCCAGGTAGGGAAAGGGGCAGGCTCGGCAGGATATTCCCGCTTGGGCAGGCTGACGAATCCTAAGAAAAAAGTTATGCTGCCCCAAAACTCCAGGAGCAGCCAGTACGTTGGCTGTCCTGGAGTGCCGGGAAGGTTCCGGAGCTGCGTGTCCGCTTCCCGTGCGAACATTTTGAGCAAGGTTGGATACTATGTTTGAATCGGCAGCCCTTGGCAGAGCATGCAGTAACAAGGAATTTGAAGAAAAAGCCCCCCAGCTGCGCATGCGCCTTTTCAATGCGCAGCTGCAGTGCATCGAGCGCAAGATCCCCGTCCTGATCACGGTGGCCGGCCTGGTCGGTTCCGGGCGCGGCGCCGTCATCAACCTCCTGTCGGAATGGATGGACAGCAAACATGTGCAGAACCATGTTTTCTGGCTGGTGACCGACGAAGAGAAGTCCCGCCCCTGGCCCTGGCGTTTCTGGCGGCAGCTTCCGGCTGCCGGACAGACGGCAGTCTTTTATGATGGCTGGTATGGCGAGGCCATGCGCCAGCGCTGTTGCAAGGATGTGGGAGAAAACGAGTTCACCGCCAGCATGCACCGCTGGCAGGCCCTGGAATCCGGGCTGGCGGAATCCGGGATGGCCATCATCAAGCTTTGGCTCCATCTTAACAAAAAGGACCATGCCCGTGCGCTCAAAGAGCGGCAGGAGAATCGGGCACTGGTACATTTTTCGCCATCTGACAAAAAAATCGCCGCGGATTACGACGGTATGGTCAGTGCCGCGTCCCGGGCCATCATGCTGACAGACCGCGACAATGCGCCCTGGAGCATCATCGACGCCGCGGACCCCAATTTCCGCAACCTGTCTGTGGTGAAAGCCATCATTGCAGGCATCGAACGGACCATCGCCGCGCATGATGCCCGTGCCGCCCGCCTCAATGTGCTGGAATCCCTGCCTGAAGTGGAAGAGGACGCCCGCGAGTCCCTGGTCTCCACCCTGGATGCCATCGACCTTTCCAGCGTGCAGGCCCCCGAGCATTACCAGAAGGAACTGAAACGCCTGCAGAAGGAGATCTACCAGCTCTCGTTCCAGGCGTACAAGAAGGGGATCTCCTCCACGCTCATCTTCGAAGGCTGGGATGCCGCCGGCAAGGGGGGCGCCATCCGGCGTCTGACGGCCGGGACAGATGCCCGCATCACGCGTGTCATCCCCATCAGTGCGCCTTCAGACGAAGAGCTGGCGCACCATTATCTGTGGCGTTTCTGGCGGCATATCCCCCGCGCCGGGTTCATCACCATCTATGACCGCTCCTGGTACGGCCGTGTTTTGGTGGAACGCGTGGAAAAGCTGACCCCCAAGGAAGACTGGGCCCGCGCCTATGCCGAGATCAATCACTTTGAGCATCAGCTGACCAACAACGGCAACATACTGCTCAAGTTTTGGCTGCACATCTCGCCGGAAGAACAGCTGCGGCGCTTCCGGGAGCGTGAGGCCATTCCGTGGAAGCGCTACAAGATCACCGATGAAGACTGGCGGAACCGTGACAAGTGGCCCGAGTACGCCCGCGCCGCGGATGAGATGTTCCTGCGTACCAGCACGGAAGATGCTCCCTGGCATGTGGTCCCGGCGGAGAACAAAAAATATGCCCGCCTGATGGTCCTGCGCATTTACAGGGATGCCCTGAAGCGCGCCCTGCGCTGATAGGATCCTTGCAGCAACGGATATCAAGAGCCGGAGATTGCTCCGGCTCTTTTTTATGCTTTGCGATCTCTGGGCAGATGGATGTCCGATGGCATGGGAGGATGCAGGTATTTGGGCTCTTGTATGTGGGAAGTTGCTGCGCGACCCTTCCGGGAGAAGAGGAGCTGTATGGAGAGGAGCATATAAGGAAAGGCTCGAAGAGTTTTGCGCACCTCGCTGCATATGGAGCTGAATTGTCACCGGGCGCTCACAGCATTGACGGAAGGGCAGGGCAGTCTGAAAGCACATCCGGGCAGGAAGCAGACCGGTGGCACGATGCTGCCTTTTGTCCCTCCTTGCTCGATCCTGTCCGGCACCCAGCCCCTTTCAGGGAGGTGGCGCATGATCCCCTCATTTTGTCCTGTTATTTGCACCCGTTGCGGTAGTTCGTTCATTGCTCCCGGGCCACGCGGGCATATCTGTCCCCAATGCCAGAAGGAACGGCGTATGAGCCGGGAAAAATCGTCTGCCAGAAGCCCCCGGAGAAGCCAGACAGCGGAGACCCAGGTTCGGATGAACGTGGAGGCCCGTCCTTCCAGGCCCATGGAACCGGTGCGTGTGCCGGTGCAGGTTGTGGAATCCCGCTGGCAGGCTATGCTGGACCAGGGGATCTTGGTCACCTGTCCACGCATGCATCTGACAGCATCGCGTCTTCCCTGTGGCGAACGTTCCGAATGCTTTGGCCTTTCTCGCTGTCAGTTCGTTCCCCCGAACATGAACCGCCCTTTGCGGCGTACCTTTTTCTGATATGTTTGAAAGCATCATGTCCCAGCCGGAATTCACGCGTGTTTCTGTGGAAAAGATGATGGCAGGCAGCCCGGATATCCTGCCCCTGTGCCGGGCCTGCCCGGATTATGAGCGTCAGTGCATCATCTGCGGGCATGGGCCCGTGGTCGATTTTTATACTGTGGACGGCCGTTTCGTGGACAGTTCAGACATGTGCGGCGTCTGCACCTTCGGGCGGCAGGAATGCCGCGATCCCAGCCGCTGGTAATCCTGTAGCTGCTTTCGTCTACTTGAAAACAAAAGGCATCCTTCCATTTCGGGAAGGATGCCTTTTGTCGTTGGAAGGCGCAGGGGATGCTGCCGAACCGCCACATTCCCTCTTGCAAACGGTGACGTAAACGTTGGGTTTTCATCATGGACGCGTCATCGTTTCGCCATGCGTTTTGCCCATTGTGAGCCAGTCAACTTCAACGGGAGCATTCGCATGATCCACATCAGCAATCTCAATAAAACGTTTGGCAGCAGCAAAGGTCTTTCCCACATCAACCTGCATGTGGCTCCGGGAGAGATGGTGGCCCTCATCGGCTCTTCAGGTTCCGGCAAATCCACGCTCATGCGCCACATCTGCGGTCTGACCGCCGGAGACAGGGGCGAAAGCCTGGTGCAGGTCGATGATGAGATTGTGCAGGAAAATGGCTGCATCAGCCGTGACATCCGCCGTATCCGCGCCGGTATCGGCATGATCTTCCAGCAATTCAACCTGGTGGAACGCATGAGCGTGGCCCGCAATGTCATGCTGGGCGCTCTGGCCCGTACGAGCCTGTGGCGCAGCCTGACCGGTGTTTTCCACACAGATGACAGGGAACTGGCCCTCCGGGCTCTGACCCGCGTGGGGATCGGGGAGAAGGCCTGGCAGCGCACCGGCACTCTTTCCGGCGGGCAGCAGCAGCGTGCCGCCATCGCCCGTGCCCTGGTGCAACGTGCCCGCGTGCTGCTGGCTGACGAGCCCATCGCCTCGCTGGACCCCGAATCGGCCCGCAATGTCATGCAGACCCTGCGCGACCTCAACCAGAAGGATGGCCTCACCGTCGTGGTGACCCTGCATCAGGTGGATTACGCCATGCGCTTCTGCCCCCGTACCGTGGCCCTGAAAAAAGGCGAGATCGTCTACGACGGCCCCACGGAACGTCTGACGCCCCAGTTCCTGGCGGAACTGTACGGCGCTGAAAGCGATGAACTTTTTGCCGCCAAGACCGATCTTCAGGAAACGGTGACACTGCCCGGCAGCCCTGTCCGCGAGACGTCCCGCGCTGCCTAGGGCCATCCTGATCCCTTTGCTTCACCACTTTTAGCCAAGGAGAAAATACATGTTTTCCCGTCTTCTTTCCGGCCTGCTGGTCTCTGCCATGCTGCTGGGCAGCGCGTTGACTGTCCAGGCGCAGCAGACCCTCAACTTTGGCATCATTTCTACCGAAGCCAGCCAGAACCTCAAGGTGCTTTGGGATCCTTTCCTCAAGGATATGAGCAAGGCCCTCGGCATGGAAGTCAAAGCCTTCTTTGCCAGTGACTATGCCGGGATCATCGAAGGCATGCGCTTCAAGAAAGTCGACCTGAGCTGGATCGGCAACAAGGGCGCCATGGTGATGGTGGATCGTGCCAATGGCGAAGTTTTTGCTCAGACCACGGCCCCTGACGGCAGCAAGGGCTA
>CALBAX010000087.1 GCA_937926875.1 uncultured Desulfovibrio sp. | reverse complement strand
GGTCAGGTTGTCTTTCTTGACCATGTCGATGACCCGGCCTTCCGGCAGCCCGGCAGCCAGCGCGGCCTGCGTGATGACCCCTGTGGCAAATGCCTGCATGGCTCCCCCCTATGCCTTGAAGGCCCCGGCGAGAAAGTTAGCCATGGTCGCCTTGACTTCCTCCATGTCTTCCTTGGAAGCGCCCAGGTACGGGCGGGCTGGGATGGTCACTGCGTCCACGGCCACGGTCTTGCCGTCGCTGTCCTTGAACACCAGCTTTTTGGCTTTCTTGGGCTTGATCTCGCCGCCTTTCTGATGAATCCGGGCATAGGCCAGATTGCTGCCCACCATGACCTTGTCGGACGTGGCCGCGTAGTCGATGGATCGGCGCAAGCGCCCCGAATCCGTCAGCGTCTCGCCGCCGTCTTCCAATGCGCGCCGGGAAGGCTTCCAGGGCTTGCCCTTCGGGTCCTTTTTCTCGTCAAAGCGTTTCATGGTGCCGGATACCAGCGCATCGCCCACGGACTCCATGAGCGCCTGCGTGTTGCCCAGCTTCCCGGTCGCCCTGCCGAGTGCCTTGTCCAGACCGCCCCAGTGCAGGGAAACACCGCTTTTGCCCATCCTACAGCCCCCGCAGGTCAAAGAACGGCGGGCGGCTCACCACGGCAAACGTCGGGTCTTCCCTATCCGCGTTGACTTCGGTCAGCGGCAACTTTTGTTTGCCGGCCACGATGTCCTCCAGCAGGTCCGTGCAGTATTTCCATTGCTTTTGCAGGGGGATCCATTCGTTATCACTGCTGGCTTCCGTATCCATCAGGGATGTGATAGCCCCCACCACGCGGTAGGCGCTGATGGCCGTGGCGATGTAGCGCACCAGCTCCGGCACCTGCGGCCACGGCTGCGGATACCGGTACGAAAGCGCGTCCGCGATCTCCCCAGACACAGCCTCGATGGTCCGGTCCACCAGGCCGGGATTTTGCTCCTCACACGCCGTCACATAATCCGGGTGCATCAGGTCCAGCACTGCCTTGCGCCCGCACAGAATCATGGACATGCCTTTTCCTCGCGTTTTAGACTAGTTTTAGAATAGTCTAAAAAGTTTCCCTTTCCCCACGCCCGTCGTGGAGGCAAAAACGCCTCCACGGGGCGCTCAGGGCGTTGCGGCAGCCGTTGCCCGCAAAGCGAGCTTGCTATGCCTTCTAATCGAGCACCACGGATTTGCAGGAGGCGCGCGAAGGACGCGCCGGAAGCGGTTTGGCCTGGCCGATCAGCATGATGCCGCTGTCGTCCTGACGGGGCACCGGCACGATGTGCAGCGGCGTGGCCGCATTGTTGGCCGAAATGGAGTCAATGGCGCAGTACCACACCTTGCCGGGCTGATTCTTTGCCACCGCAAGCAGCGTCTTGGCGTTCAGCTTGGGCAGCCATTCCCCGTCGTCTTCCGGGTTCGGATACGTTTCGTCCATGAAACGGATGGTGTAGCCGCCCACCGCCACGCGCCCTTCTTCCAGGGAAAGGTGGTACGGCCTGTTCTCCGCAGTGGACGAATACTGCTCAACGATGCCCAGCAGCACGGCAGCCACGTCCGGCCCGGCCCAGAACTCCACGCTGCCGCCGAGCCCCGCCTTCCTGACTTCCAGCTCCATGCCACGCAAAAGCCGGTACACGTCAGGCAGCCTGGAAGCCGTCGTCAACTTGGCTTCAGGCTCAAAGGACAGCAGAGGGCCGTAGTCGATCTCGTACACATGGCGGCGGCCGCCCTCCAGCTCCACAGGCCAGGTCAGCTTG
>CALBAX010000086.1 GCA_937926875.1 uncultured Desulfovibrio sp. | reverse complement strand
GCCTCCACGTCCGCCTCGTCGCGGGAGCAGCCGCAGGGCCCCTCGTTCAGGTTGGCGCCGCACTGGGGGCACAGGCCTTTGCAGTCGGGGCGGCACAGGGGATTGACCGGCAGGGCCAGGACGAATTCTTCCCAGCAGATGGCGCCCAGATCGAGATACGACACGCCGTTCTCCACGACGACGCGACTTTCCAGCAGGTCTTCACCGGCGGTCGCGGCCTCTTCGTCTTCGGGTTCGACGGCTGTCTCCTCAAAATTTTCAAAATGCGAATCCACGGTCACGGTCACGTCTTCGGCGCAACGGTTGCAGGGCAGCACCACGGTACCGGTGATGCTCCCGCGCACCAGATAGCCGCCTTCCAGGGGCATGATGCCGAGCTCGGCCTTCAGGGGATCGACGATGCGGCAGTCCATCTGGAACTCGGCCAGCGGCCCCTGCCAGATGGCGGGATCGTCCAGCGTCATGTCCTTGCCGGAAGGGGAAATCTCACTGAGCGGGATACGATAGTTCTGCATGGTCACCTCAATGCGGCCTTCTTACTCGGCGCTCAAGCCTGTGTCAAGCCCGGAAAGGGCGGCGCCACAGGGCCTCACGCGGCTCAGGCCACGCAGGAGAACAGCAGCATCCCGGCCAGGGCCACGAAGACCAGACCGGCCACGCGGTGCATGAGCATCTGGCTGCGCGGCGAGCTGTTGAACCAGTGGGCCAGGCGGCCGCCCAGGGCCGAGACGGCCGTGAAGACGATGAAGGCCGCCAGCATGAAGAGCAGGCCCAGCTCCATGACCTGCAAGGCCACGCTGCCGCGCTCCGGCGCGCAGAACTGCGGCAGGAAGGCCAGGAAGAAAAGCGTCACCTTGGGGTTGGTGATGTTCATGATGACCCCGCGGCGGTACAGGCCCCCGTACCCCAGGAACCGGCTTTCCTGCAGATGGGCCATGCTGGCCCCGGCCCGGAAGGAGAGCCAGGCCAGATAGAGCAGGTAGGCCGCCCCGACGCTGGTCAGCAGGGTAAAGGCCAGCGGCGAGGTCATGAAGATGCCCGCCACGCCCACAGCTACTATTGTTGTATGGAAGCACAGGCCGGAGATGAGCCCCAGGGTGGTGGCCACCCCGGCCCGCATGCCGTACAGGGCGGACTGGGTGAGGACGAAGATGATGTCCGGTCCCGGGGCAAGGGCCAGCATGAGGGCAGTCACGAAAAACGTCAGGGCAGTATCCAGGGGCAGCATTGGGGAAACTCTTTCAGGGCCTGTTCCTTGCGGGAGCGGGGCAGTCGTTTGATATGATATTCCAGGCGCAGGGCCTCCTGCCGGGACGGGCAGGCCCGGGAGAGCAGCAGGGCCACCGGCCTGCGCGGGCGCGTATAGCGGGCCCCGCCGGCCAGACGGCCGTTGTGCTGGGCCAGACGCCGGGCAAGGTCGGTGGTCACGCCGCAGTACAGGGTGTCATCGGCGCAGCGCAGCAGGTAGACATGCCATACGGCATCAGTGGAAGCCACCGGAAAGCCAGCCTACCAGCAAAAAGCTGATGATCCAGCTGAGGATGCGGCCGGGCCAGGGGTTGGGGGGATTGCCCGCCAGCATGGAGCGCATCTCGCGCATGGAGTTGAGGACAGAGCCGATGGCATGGAAGACCATGAAGCCGATGCTGGCCAGCAGGCCGAACTGGATCCCGGCGATGATGATCAGGGCCAGGGTGATGCCGGGCGCAAGGCCTGCCTGCCGGCTGCCGCCCGAGGTCCAGATGGTCTGGAAATGCAGGCCGCCGTTCCAGGGGCTGCGGCTGGCGCGGAACTGTTCCTGGCCATGACCGCCCCGGCAGGAACGGCCGTAAGGGCCCTGGCCCCTGCCGCCGTCACAGCCGTCGTGGATGATCTCGGCCTCGATGACGCGCTCGTCATCGCGGGACTGGCCGTTGTCGCTCCGGGGAGAGGGGCATCTGTTCTGGGGATCGGGATTGAAGGGGGACATGATACTCCTGTATCAGGTAGGAAGGTTGTAGCGGGCGGCCATGGCCCGCAGCACGCCCCTGCCCAGGCAGCGGGCGCGTGAGGAGACTTGGTCCAGGGGCACGTGGTCCAGCGGCTCGACGTCGCACACCTTGGCCCCCGCGCGCACCGGAAGACCGGAGCGCAACAGGCCGCGCAAACGGCCGGACAGGGGAGCCCGGACAGGCGTGCCGTCCACCCGGCCCACTTCCTGCCCCTGAAGGACATGGCCGCCCAGGGGCAGGGAGCTTGCGAAGACACCGGCACACGGGGCACGGCCCACGCGCTGTTCGGTGCGGCCGTGCTCGCAGGGGATGCCGGTATCGGCCAGGGCCTGCCCCTGCCAGAGGCAGCGGCCCATGTCCGGGCCGAAACTTTCGATGACGCAGTGGACGTCCCGCCCGGCTTCGATGCCCGGGCCAAGGGCGATGACAAGATCCGCCATGTCCGGGGAAAGACCGCGGGCCTTCTTGCTCATGGTGGCATCCAGGAAGACCTGGGGGCAAAGCTCGCGCAGGCTCGCGCCGTCCTCGTCCACCAGCAGGGGCAGGGCCTCCCCGGTCTGCCAGAGGGCACGGCAGGCGGCCACTCCGGGGCACAGACGGGCCTCGAGCCCTTCCACCCGGGCCGCGCCCTCGAAGACCGCCTCGGAAAAGACCACCAAACGGCGGATGGCACGCGGCCGGGCGCACTCCAGCAGCACGAGCCTGTGCAGGCCCGCATGCCACAGCTCCAGGGCCACACCGGTGCCCATGTCTCCGGCGCCCTGGATGACGACGAGGGGAGAGAATCCTTTTTGCATCATGACAAAAATGCATCTTGCCGGGCCAGTCGTCAAGGGCCGGGGAACGAACAGGATGCTTGTGTCCCGGCGGGGGGCGGCGTATGGTGGCCTGCACGCGTGTCCCCGGGCTGATGCCGGAAGAGGAAACGACACGCAAGGAGAGATCATGAACAAGATACTCGCGACAGGCCTTCTGGGCCTTGCCCTGGTGAGCGCCATCCCTGCCGTGGGCGCGGACAGCAAGGCGGACAAGACCTGGCAGGAAGCCTGGACGGCCTACAATATCGGCCAGTACAAAAAAACGCTGCGCCTGCTGCAGCCCCTGGCCACGGAAGGCGATGCCCGCTCGCAGGTGCTGCTGGGCCGCTGCTACGAGAACGGGCTCGGCGTCCCGCAGGATCTGGCCACGGCCTTCAAATGGTACATGCTGGCGGCGGAGCAGAACGATGCCGAAGCCCAGACCCTGGTGGCCTACATGCTGCGTTCCGGCGCGGGCGTGCCGCGCGATACCGCTGGCTATCTGCAATGGATGCAGCGTGCGGCCCAAAGCGGCTATGCCGAGGCACAGTTCAACATGGCCCTGATCTGCGCCGACGGCGAACTGGTGACCAAAGACCCCGAACAAAGCTTCGACTGGGCCAAGCGTGCTGCCGAACAGGGCAATGGCCAGGCCCAGCGCTTCCTGGGCGCCTGCTATGAAGTGGGCTTCGGCGTGCCGCAGGATGCCACGGAGTCTGCCCTCTGGTATGCCAAGGCCGCCCAGCAGGGGCTGGAACGGGACGGCAGCATCTTCTCGCACATCCGCCAGTATCCCAAGCCGTAGACCTTTTACCGTCCGTCACCGCGGCACGCGTCCGTGTCCCGCATCCGGCAGGCAGGGATAGACAAGAAAACAGGGCCAGTCTCCCTTGGGTGGGGGACTGGCCCTGCTGCATGGGCGATCCAAAAGGCCATTGCCGGCAACATATCTTACGCGCGCGCCAGAGGTCGCACCATCACGGGGTGCCTGGCCGCATCTCATGCGCGGCAGCAAGGCGACGCATGCTTTCCGTGGCGCTGCCCTTTCGCCGTCATGCCGGACAACTTCCCCTCCCGCATCATGCCGGGAGACGGTGAGCCGCGCACAGCCTGCGCAGCACGCTACCTTGCTGCCAGGGATCCGGCCAAAAGTTTTTGGGAGGGATGGGGGAGCTTGAGGGGGAAGGGGAGACCTTTTTTTCAAAAAGGGCCCTCTTCCCCCTCATCCTTTTATTCCTGCTCTTCAGCTTCCATATCGGCCAGCAGCTGGCGGATGCCGTCCAGTCGGGCTGCCGCCGTGTCCTTGAGACCGGCGTGGAGCCCGTTGCCGACGATGCCTTCCAGGGTATCGGCCAGCCAGGGGAAGAGACTGTCGGCCAGGGCCTCGGCCTGCGTCACCGAAGAAAGGCCGCTCAGGGCCTGGCGCTGCATGCGGATGTAGACCTCTTCCGCCGTGGCCAGGTTGCGTCGGCGGGCGGTGAACAGGTCGCCCAGGCAGGGCGTGGTGCAGTCCTGCGCGGCGGCTTCCAGCGACTGGCACTGGGCCTGCATGGTCTGGCGGAAGCCGTCTTCGGGCAGGCCGTCCTTGTCTTTCTTGTTCTGGGCATAGGTCTGGGCAGCGGCGGCATAGGCCTGGGCGTCACAGACCAGGGGCAGGAGCTCGGCGGCCTGTTCCAGGCTCTCGCGCTGGCGTTCCAGACTGTGGATGATCTTGCGGGCAAAGGCGGCCATCTTGCAGGCCCCGGGCTGTCCGGCGGCGTGGCCGGCTTCGGCGGCTTCGGCTTCCTGCACGGCCAGGTTCAGGTCTTCGGCCACATGCAGGATCTCCAGGCCCAGCATGGCCTGGAGGTTGTTCTCGGCGCGGGCCTGTTCCAGCAGCAGGATGTCCAGACGGGTCTCCTGCTCCAGGTCGAGATATTCGGGCGACATGCGGCAGACCTGATCCATGACCAGGGCCACGTGCTCTTCCCAGACCTGCTGCAACACGCTCTGGTCAGGTTCCTTGGCGTGCTTCTGCTGCGCGGGCAGGGCGGCCACGTCGATGCCGTCCAGGTTGAAATTCTCCAATCCCTTGGGGCCGTAGCAGCGGGCCAGACGGGCGGCCAGGGCCTGGTCCAGCGGGTACTGGCTGATGAGGGCGGTGATGGCGTTCTCGTCAGCGCCCACGCGCTGGGCCTGGGCGATGTCCTGCAGGACGCTTTCCTTGTACGCGGACAGCTCTTCGGGCTGTTTCATGACGAACTCCTGAAAAGCCGGATGATCCCGGCGTGTGATCTGTTGAAGGCAAGGGGCGGCACAGCGCCTCCCTTGTCTCACGGGAGGGGCGGTGCCGCAGGCGGTCGTGGCCGCGGCCTGTCCCGGACTGCCTGCCGGAGCAGGAAAACAGGCGGGAGGACAGGGCCGGGACGGCGCTGGCCCGGGCGCGGGAGCGTCCCTGGCCTGCCGTCGGGGCTGCCGTGCTCAAAGGGTAAGCCTCAAATGGCATCTGTGAAGGATGCGGAAGGAAATTTCCGGGATTTTGTGGCAGCGGACAGGGCGCGCAGATATGGGGGATGCCATCCCTCCGGGGAAAAGGCGCCTGCACAGCGCGGTCAGCAAAGACGCCGCCGGGGCGTTGGCGGCAGGGGAGCGGCAGCAGGCCGTGGCTGCCCGTGACACGCAAGTGGTGCGGTACGGCAGCAGGGGGAAGGCGAAGAGAGGCCAGCGCTCCCCCAAAAACAGGGACAATAAAGAGGCCCCTCCCGTACGGGAAGAAGGCCCCTCGCATGATCCCCGTGTGCGCTAGTCGGCCACAGGCTGCCAGTCCTTGATGCCCACGTCGATGGAAGCCACGCCCCGGTAGTAGTCCAGGCGCGGCGTGTAGGCCACACGGATGCGCGAGCCCACGGAAGAGGGCGGGAAGGCCGTGGCCATGTTCCAGCCCTTGGCCATGAGGGTGATGCCGCTGGCGCTGTCCTTCAGGCGCAGGCGTACATGGTCGCCGCTGTAGCCCAGGGGGCTGCGGTCCACCACGGTGAGTTCCGGGGAGGCGAAGACCGGCTCGGCATTGCCCGCCCCAAAGGGCTGCATGAGTTCCAGCTCCTGCAAAAAGGCGGAATCCGAGGCCTGCTGGAAATCCAGTTCGCATTCCAGCAGCAGGGCCGGGGTCAGGGGCTGCTCGCCCAGCTCGTCAGCCACGACCCGTTCGAAGGCCTCGCGGAAGCGCTCCAGCTGGTTGGGTTCCAGGCGCACGCCCGCGGCCAGCTTGTGGCCGCCGAAGCCCGCCAGCACATGGGCCGTCTTCTGGAGCCCGGCGTAAAGGTCGAACTCGCGGATGGAGCGGCCCGAGCCCTTCATCATATTGTTGTCGTCGCAAAGGATGATGGTGGGCCGGTAGAATTCCTCCACGATGCGCGAGGCCACGATGCCCACGATGCCGGGATGCCAGTCGCTCCCGTAGAGCACCAGGGCCGGACGCTGGCGTTGCTCCATCTGCCGGTGGGCCTGCTCGCGGGCGGCGGCCCAGATGCGTTCCTCTTCCTCGCGGCGCTGGGTGTTGAGGGCATCCAGATGCTGGGCCAGGCGGAGGGCCTCCACATGCTCCTTGCTGCGCAGCAGCCGGAGGGCGGTATCGGCCGCGCCCATGCGCCCGGCGGCATTGATGCGCGGCGCCAGACGGAAGACCACCTGCCCGGCATTGAGACGGGCGGCCGCGTCGGAACCGCTCACGGTCTTGAGGGCGGCGATGCCGGGGCGGGCGGCTTCAGCCAGTTTGTCCAGCCCGCCGCGCACGAGGATGCGGTTCTGCCCGCCCAGGCGCATGACATCGGCCAGTGTGCCCAGGGCCACCAGATCCAGCGCCTTGTCCATCTTGAAGCGGCGGCCCGTGTGCGGGGCCAGGGTCGCGTTGACGGCGGCCATGAGGAAGAAGGCCACGCCCACACCGGCCAGATGGGGGCAGGGCATGTCGTCTTCCGGGCCCAGACGGGGGTTGCAGATGGCGTCGGCCGGGGGCAGCTCAGGCGGCGGCAGGTGGTGGTCGGAGATGACCACGGTCATGCCCAGCTCGCGGGCGCGGGCCACGGCAGCCACGTCGGAGATGCCGCAGTCCACGGTGAGCAGGATGCCGCAGCCCTGCGCGGCCAGCTCTTCGATGGCCGGGATGTTCAGGCCGTAGCCTTCGCTGCGGCGGTCGGGCACATGCCACAGGGCGTCCAGACCATGGGCTTCCAGCACGTCCAGCACCAGCGTGGAGGACGTGATGCCGTCCACGTCGTAGTCGCCCCAGACGGCCAGCTTCTTGCCGTCCAGCAGGGCCTTGCTGATGACCTCGGCCGCCTGCGGGAACTGGGGCCAGCGGGACGGCGGCACCAGATCGGGCAGACGCGCGGAAAGATAGGCGTCCAGCTCCTCGGGGCTGTCCAGGCCGCGCCGCCAGAGGATGTCCAGCAGCAGGGGGGAGATGGAGAGTTCCCGGGCCAGGCCGCGCGGCGGCGGACCGGCAGGGGGCTCACGGAACAGCCAGCGCTTCATGCCGCCACCTCCACGACAGACGCACGGCGCCGTATGCCGTGGCGACGGGGCGTGCCTGGGGGGCGGAAGAAGGCAAGAGGGGCGCTGGCTGTCATGCTGTCTCCTTTAGACGGCGGCTTTCATCTCGGCCTGGATGGCACGGGCGGCCTCGGCGGGCGAGGGGGCCTTGAGGATGGGACGTCCCACCACCAGGAAGTCGGCACCGGCCTGCACGGCACGGGCGGGCGTCATGATGCGCTGCTGGTCGTCGGTGTCGGCGCCCGCGGGGCGGATGCCGGGGCACAGGCAGCGCAGGCCCTGACAGGATGCCTTGATGCGGGCGGCCTCATGACCGGAGCAGACCACGCCGTCCAGGCCCCAGCCGCGGGCCTTGCCGGCCAGATCCAGGGCGAAGTCCGAGGGATCGGCACTGATGCCGGGCATCTCGCCGGGGCCGAAGCTGGTCAGGGCCGTGACGCCGAAAAGCCGGGGGGCCTTGCTGCCGTAGCTGTCGGCGGCAAGACGGGCCTCGCTGCACATGCGCTCGCCGCCCTGGCAGTGCAGGGTCAGCAGTTCCGCGCCGGCGGCGGCAGCGGCCTTGACGGCCTGGGCCACGGTGTGGGGGATGTCGTAGAATTTCATGTCCAGGAAGACATGGAAGCCGAGGTCGTGCAGTTCGCGGATGATGTCCGGGCCGGCCAGGGTGAACAGTTCCATGCCCACCTTGCACCAGGGCACGGCGCCTTGCAGTTCGCGGGCCAGGACGAGAGCGTCTTCCTTGCGGGGCAGATCCAGGGCAACAATGAGTTGGGCAGCCATCGTTCTTCTTCCTTTAACGGAGGTGTCCGTTGTTCAGGGCCTCCACCAGTCCGGGGCGGCAGCGGGGGGCCAGGGTCGCGGCCAGGTAGGCGGCGCGCAGGTGGTCGTAAGCCGTGTCCAGGTCGTCATTGACGATAAGGGCGTCATAGCGGGGCGCTTCCTGCATCTCGGCACGGGCATTGGCCAGGCGGCGCAGGATGACTTCCTCGCTGTCCAGGCCGCGGCCACGCAGGCGGCGGCCCAGCTCTTCCATGGAGGGTGGCAGGATGAAGAGGAAACGGGCATCAGGCATGTTCTTGCGCAGCTGGGCGGCGCCCTGCACGTCGATGTCGAACAGGATGTCCTGGCCTTTGGCCAGCATCTCGCGCACAGGGGGGAGCGGCGTGCCGTAGAAGTTGCCGTGCACTTCGGCCCATTCGGCAAAATGGCCCTGGTCGCGCAGTTCCACGAAGCGCTCGCGGCTCAGGAAATGATAGTCCTTGCCGTCCACTTCGCCTTCACGGGGAGCGCGGGTGGTGCAGGAAATGGAATAGCCGAAGCCGGGGAATTCCTTGCGCAGGCGTTTGATGAGCGTGGTCTTCCCTGTGCCGGAGGGCGCGCTGATGACCAGCGCGACGCCGAGTCTGTTCATGATGTCAAAATCTCCTCCCGCAGGCAGGGCCCGCGGAGCTCAGTGGCGGACGACCGTGGCGGGATCCCGCCGGCTATTCGAGGTTCTGTACCTGCTCGCGGCACTTTTCCAGTTCGTTCTTGAAATCGACCACCATGCGCGAAAGCTGCACATCGGGGATCTTGTTGCCGCAGGTGTTGATCTCGCGGAAGCATTCCTGCAACGTGAAGTCCAGACGGCGTCCGGCATCCTTGCCGGCATCCAGCAGCTCGTGCAGACGGGCAAGGTGGGTATGCAGGCGGGTCAGCTCTTCGGTGACGTCCAGACGGTCGGCCAGGATGGTGACCTCCTGCAGGAAGCGGTTCTCGTCCAGGCCGTTGACGGCCTCCAGCGCCTCGTTGAGGCGTTCGCGCATGACGGCGGCGCGCTCCTCCTTGATCTCGGGTGCGCGTTCGGCGATGAGGCCGGTCCATTCTTCCATGCGCAGGATGCGGGAATGCATGTCGCGGGCCAGGGCGCGGCCCTCGGCGGCGCGGGCCTCGTTCCAGTCTTCCAGGGCCAGGGCCAGGCCTTCTTCCAGGGCCAGGGTCAGGCTCTCGTCCACTTCGTCACCGGCATCGCCCCACAGGCCGGGCAGGGCGAGCAGGGCGTTGTAGTCGGGGGTGAAGGGCTCGCCGCGGCGGGCGGCCAGTTCTTTCAGGCTGTCCAGCATGGCTTCGGCCTGCATGGCATCGAAGCGTGGCGCCGGGCCGGTGCCGCCGGTGTACTGGAGGGTCAGGCTGATGTCCACACGACCGCGGGAGGCGAAGCGGCGCACCACTTTTTCCAGGCGCGGCTCAAGGCTGCGCACGCTCATGGGCAGGCGCCATTTGAGGTCCAGATGACGGCTGTTGACGCTTTTGACTTCCCATTGCTGGGTAAAGCCTTCGCTCTCTACCAGGCAGCGGCCGAAGCCGGTCATACTGCGCAGCATAATATCCCCCTGAAGTGAAAATATTCCAAAAGAATAGGCCAAGCAGCTCCATAATGCAAGGAACGCGCCCGCGCGGCCGGATACATGCCGCGGAAGGCGCGTCCCCCAAATGGACGTATCCTGACAGGATACGCGGAGCCTAGGCTCAGGAGAACTTGCCGTTGCCGCCACAGGCGGAACCGGAGCCGGGCGCGGCGGGCGCGCTGCCGCAGCCGCCGGCCTGGCCGCAACCGGCAAGGCCCTTGCCCATCTTGGAGGCCAGGGGATGCACCGGGCCTGGCTTGAAGGGGAAGGCGCCGGTCTTGAGCGGGCTGGGCACGCTCATCTGGCGTTGGGTCTCGGCATGGCCGCACTGGGGACAGGCCGGCGTTTCGTCACCGAACGCCAGCTCTTCGAACCGGGCCCCGCAGGCGGGGCAGACAAAATCATACAGGGGCATGGAGCACTCCTAGCCGTGTTTGGGGCCGCAGCCGGGGCCGCGGGTCAGTGGGGGTATCGGCAGGCAGCCGCCGGGACAGAAAAGCGCCGGTCTGCCTCTTGTCTGTAACGTTCCGCTGCTTATATAAGCAGTATATGAGCGATGGCAAGGGCGGGCCCGGCTTCTTTGTCCCGGACGGGCGCCTTGCCGCACAGGAGTGTACGATGAAAAAGATTCTGCTGCTGGCCGGCGATTATGTGGAAGATTACGAAGTGATGGTGCCTTTCCAGATGCTGCTGATGCTGGGCTACGAGGTCCACGCTGTCTGCCCCGGAAAGAAGGCCGGCGATTTCGTGCGCACGGCCATCCATGACTTCGAGGGCGACCAGACCTACAGCGAGAAGCGCGGCCACAACTTCGCCATCAACTATGACTTCGACAAGGTCGATGTGGCCGACTACGCCGGTCTGGTGGTGCCCGGCGGGCGCGCTCCCGAGTACCTGCGCCTCAACGGGCGCGTGCTGGAGATCGTGCGTGAATTCGATGCCGCCGGCAAGCCCATCGCCGCCATCTGCCACGGCCCCCAGCTTCTGGTGAGCGCGGGCATCCTCAAGGGCCGCACCTGCACCTGCTATGCTGCGGTCAAGCCCGACGTGGTGGCCGCGGGCGCCACCTGGCACGACTTCAACGCCACGGCCAGCAACGCGGTGGTGGACGGCAATCTGGTCACGGCCCCGGCCTGGCCCGCGCATCCGGCCTGGATCGCCGCCTTCGTCAAGCTGCTGGGCGCGCAGATCAGCATCTAGGGCGACGTCCTTTGACAGCGACAGAGGGAGCCGTGCCGCAGGGCAGGGCTCCCTCTTTTTTTATGGGCTTTGGCCTGTTGTGAAGGCCGAGACGCGAGACAAAAAACACGCACCATGCGGGTGAGGACGCTGATGTGCGGGACGTGTGGAGCAGATACAGGGATGTGCAGCCCCGTCCGCCCTATGGCGTAGCCGGCCGCCGGGCAGGGAGGGCCGGCCGGTACGGGCCTGTCTCCTTTCTCCGGCGGGAAAGGCAGGTGCCTGCCTACCTCGTGCGGGCAAGGAAGACGGCGTCGTTGCGGTAACGCACGGCAGGCTGTGTGGACGGGCCGCCCAGGTTCCCGCTGTTGTCCTCGGCAAAGATGCCGCGCCGGCCGATGCGCGAGACGAACCCCGGATGTGGCTGGTAGCGCGGCGTTTCCGGCTGCCGGGGGATGGGCGTCACGCTCTGGAGCACGAGGCAGGCACCCACACGGACGGCCTGGGCGGCGGCATCATTGGCGGATGCGGGGACGGCACTTTCCCAGGTGGCCCGGCCCAGGAAGACATGACCGTCAGCCAGGGCCGCGGCAAGGCGTTTTTCCATGACGGATGCCGGGATCTGTTCCACGCGAGGGGCGTTGCAGGTCTCAAGGGTGCCCGTGGGGCGGGCATGGTCGTCCGCCGCCTGATAATGACGGGAAAAACCGCCGGCACAGCCGGATGCCAGCAGGGTGAGGCACAAAAGGGCAGGGAGGGCGCAGCGGCAGGGCATGGCATTTCCTCTCTTGGTTACAGGGGATGCGGCCGGAAAGGAAGGCGGGGACGGCCTCCGCTGATGCGCGGGGCGTGGCGGAACGCTGGCGGACAGGCCTTGTGGCGGGAGCAGGGCTTTCCTGTCCGGCCTTGGGAAGGGAAAGGAATACAGTTTTTCGATGTCTTTTATTTCAGTAACAAGAATTTTTAGCAAGCATTTTGCGGCAACTGACCCATTTTTTGTGCCATGCCCCGAGAGGATAGGGGGAGGGGCCCATCATTGTCGCCGATGCCCGAAAGTGGCCGCCGGGGGGCGTGCCGTCAGACCTCCAGGGCACCAGCTGCGGCGATACGACGGGGGGCCTCCCGGGGGCTCTCCAAAACAAGGAGGTTCAGTCCGCCAGCGGTTCCACCAGCAGGCCCTTGTCCGTGACGGAAAGGGGACGCACGGCCAGCAGCTCGCGACCGGGATGGGCCCCGGCGGGCAGGATGCAGGGCACATAGAATTCATTGACGCCCTTGACGGCTTTGCGACGGCGGGCAGGGGCCTGGTCAGGGGCGGGGCTGTCGGCGGCCAGCAGCATGCGCGGCAGGGCCAGCTGCGCCCGCCAGAATGCCTGGCGGCGCTCCTCCACGGCGGCGCGGACCCGGGCGGCCCGTTCCTGTTTGACCTGCTGGGGCAGGTGGCCGTCGAAGCGGTCGGCGGCGGTGCCGGGGCGGCGGGAATAGGGGAAGACGTGGGCATAGCTGAAGGGCGTGTCGCGCACGAAGTCCAGCAGGCAGGCCACATCTTCTTCCCGTTCGCCGGGGAAGCCCGCGATGATGTCCGCCCCCAGCCCCATGACGGGCCAGTGGACGTGCAGGCGTTCCACGGCCCGCTGGAGCATGGCCGCCGTGTAATGGCCGCGCCCCATGCGGCGCAGCACGGGCTGGCTGGCATGTTGCAGCGAGATGTGCAGCTGCGGGCAGAGCATGCGGCAGGTCATGAGGGTCTCCACCCCTTCGTCGTCGAGTTGCGAAGGCTCCAGGGAGCTGATGCGGAAGCGGCCGCGTCCGGCGAATTCCGGGGCCAGGGCGGCGTCCAGACGGCGGAGCAGGCTCCAGAAATCCCCGAAACCAGCATTGTCCCGGCCATACTGGCGCAGATTGATGCCGGAGATCATGATCTCGGCATGTCCGGCCAGCAGCAGGCGCCGGGCCTCGGCGATGACGTCTTCCGGCGGGCGGCTCAGGCAGCGGCCGCGGGTGAGGGGCACGATGCAGTAGGTGCAGCGATGCTGGCAGCCGTCCTGGACCTTGAGCACGGGGCGGGCGCGCCGGAAGCCGCTGATGGCGAAGGGCGGGTAGGAGGGGGCCTCCACTGCAGCCGCCGGATCCCGGGCTTCTTCCGTCCAGGGCCCGGCCAGCAGCAGGCGCTTGTCTCCCTGGGGCAGGACGAGATCCGGCTGTACGCAGTCCTCGTGGCCGTGCCGGCGGAAGTCCTCGAACAGGCGGGCCGCGCAGCCGGTCAGGATCAGGCGGGCGGCGGGGGCCGCACGGCGCAGACGGAACACGGCATTGCGGGCATCGCGTTCGCCACGGGCCGTGATGGCGCAGCTGTTGACGCAGACCACGTCCGCCTGGGCGGGGTCGTCACATTCCACACCGCCACGGGCCTGCCAGGCCTCGCGCAGGGATTGCGTTTCGTACTGGTTCACCTTACAGCCAAAGGTAATGAAGTAGAATTTCCATGCTTGCATGGCTGCTATGTAGGGCAAAGGCCGTCCCCTTGACAAGAGGCGGCCGGGACCCGCTGGAGATGGATGATGGAAGGATGTGTGCTGCGGCATCCCTCCCGCTGGGGCGGGCTGCTGCTGTGGCTGTTGCTGCTGCCGCTGTGCTGTACGGCGGAGACGGCTGCCGGTGAAAATGGCGGGGAGTTGTCCGGTCTGTCCGCCGAGGACCGCATCAACCTGTTATGCCTGCGCTCGGCCTATCCGCAGATCAGGGCCGTGGAGCCCGGGCCTGACGGCATCTGGCTGCGCCTGGAAGGGGAACGGCGGGTGCTCTATGCCTCGGCAGCGGAACTGGCGGCCCATCCTTATGATGATGCGAGCCTGCTGGACAGGGGGCAGCGTCTGGCCCGGCGCCTGGATCCCGCGCGCATGGATGTCTCGCTGCGTGCCAGCATGCACTTGCCCTATCTGCCGGATCCGGAACGGGTGCCCACGCCGGTGGGCTATTCGCCCGGTCGCTGGCGCAGCTATGCTTTTTTGAAGGCCCTGTATGGTGCGGATGAGGCCACGGTCCGCCGGGGCCTGGGCAGGACGTCCCTGCAGGGGCGCACGGTGCGGATGAGCGGAGCCGCCGTGCGGGCGCTGGCCGCCGTGGATGTCCGCCTGCGCGAAGCCGTGCGGCAGCGGCCGGAGCTCAAGCCCTGGCTGGTCTCGGCCGGAGGCTTTTTGTGGCGCCCCATCGCCGGAGAGCAGCGCCTGAGCCCCCATTCCTTCGGCATCGCCATCGACCTGAGCCCGCAGCGGGCACCGTACTGGCGCTGGGCCAGGGTGGAGCGGCATCCCCTGCAACAATCCTATGACAGCGGGATCGTCCGGGCCTTCGAGGCCGAGGGCTTCATCTGGGGCGGCAAATGGCACGAATATGATCTGATGCACTTCGAATACCGGCCCGAGATCATGGCCAAGGCCCGTTTGCTGCACCAGCTGGAGGCGGCGGACAGGAACGGGGTTGAAGGAGCTTTTGGCGGGCCCGCCCGGGATGGCGGGACAGGCGCGTCCCCGCAGGGCCTGTCTGCCATGCCACGGACGGGGAGCGGCACCAGGTGAGGGACGCGTATCCCCGCAAGTTGCTCCCCGGCAGGCTTCGGGCCGGGGGGGACCTGTGGCCGTGCAGGGATGTCGAGCGGGGAGGGGCCGCAAAAAAAGGAGGGGTCCCGCCGGGGCCCCTCCTTTATCGTCCGTAGCGGCAGGACAGGCTAGTCCTGACCGGTGGCCGCGGCCTCGTCCACGACCCAGACCAGGTCGCCCACGCCGGGGCGCACCATCTGGGCGGGCAGGGTGGGCTCGGCCAGCAGGTCCAGCACCTGGCCCAGCACACGATGCTTTTCCTTGCCCGTGACCAGGAACATGCAGCAACGGGAGTTGTTGATGACCGGCAGGGTCAGGGTCAGGCGGTCGGCCTTGCGTTCGGGCACATACTGGTCGATGACCAGGCGCTTGCGTTCGGCCAGGGCCGGAGAGTTGGGGAAGATGGAACCGGTATGGCCGTCATCGCCCATGCCCAGGATCATGAAGTCGAAACGGGGCAGGTCATTGGGGCCGATATTGAAGTCCTGGCGGATCTGCTGTTCGTATTTGACGGCGGCTTCCACGGGGTCGATATCGCCGCGCATGCGGTAGAAGTGGGTGGCAGGCACATGGCTCAGCAGCTCGCGGCGGGCAAGGCCGTAGTTGCTGTCAGGATGCTCGGGGCCCACGCAACGTTCGTCCACCCAGAAAAAGGTCATCTTGTCCCAGGGCAGGCGGTCGGCCCAGTCACTGGCCGCCAGCAGGCGGAACAGGGGGATGGGCGTCTGACCGCCGGAAAGGGCGATGCGGAACACGCCGCGTTCGGCCACGGCTTCTTCACAGGCAGCGGCCAGGATATGGGCGGCGCGCTCGGCCATGGCGGCAGGATCTTTATGGATATGCACGGAAAGATGGATGGATCTGCTGCGCGCTTTCATGATGGTCTCCTTATTGTGGACTGCGCAATAAAAACGGCGCGGCACAGGAAGCCGCCCGTGTTGCTGTCATTATATCCAGGACGTACCACCATAATGCAGGCCGGTGCCGGCGGCAAGCCCCCCTGAGGTCTGCCCGCCGCCATGCACAGGGGGGAAAAGCCGCAAATCCCCTGCTCCGTGGTATCCGGGAACAGAAAAAATTTTTCCTGTGATTCAGGGATGCTGCTTTTGTTCCGGGGGCTGTCCGGCGGCGCGCAGGGAATCATATTCCATGACGGGGCGGGAGGTATCCAGCCGGGGGCGCAGACGCAGGGGCAGGGGGGTGCCCGTACGGCGGGGCGACATGTCCAGGCGCAGGACGCACCAGGCCCCGAAGGGCAGGCGGGAAAGGGCTGCGGCATGCATCTTCGTCCCGCGGTGCCAGCGGCAGGCGGGCCGCCAGAGGCAGCTTGCCGCGTGCAGCCGTCCCGGGCGGGCAGCCAGCAGGCGCCAGGCTGTCCAGCAGGGCAGGGATTGGCCGGGCCAGGCATGGCGACGCCCGTGCAGCCGCCAGGTCAGCCAGGGCAGGGAAGCGCTGTTCCAGAAAGTGAGGACCAGACCGCAGGCCGCCACGCGGCAGGCCTCGCCCAGTGCCGCGGGCAGGGCGGCGGGCGGCAGTTCGTCGGCCCGCAGCAGCACCCAGTCGAAAGCGTTGTCGGCAAAGGGCAGCCAGTCCGGGGCCGCGGCCTCTATCTCCACGCCTTGCGGGGCCCTGCGCCGGGCCTGTTCCCGCAGGGCCGGAGAGGCTTCACAAGCGCTCAGGTCGAAACCGCTCTGCCAGAGCGGCGGCAGGACATGCCCTGCCCCGCAACCGATGACCAGCAGTTCCCTGCCCCGGCGCGGCCAGGGGGCCAGCATGGAGAGCAGCAGGGCTGTCCTTTCCGGCAGGGCGATGTGCTGATGGAACGGGCTTGGTGGCTGTATGGGCATGCAGGCTCCTTGAGGGTAAGGGTTCTCTGTCCTGTCTAATGTAGGATCTGCCGGAGTGGCAGGCAAGAGGGGGGCGGGATGGACTCCCGATGCCCCGCAGGGGCTGTCCCGGCCTGCGGGAGCGGGGTAGACGGCCGGGCAGCGCGGCTCAGGGGGCGACGCATTGTTGCGGCGCGCGCAGGACCAGCAGCAGTATCTCGGAAGGCACGCCCAGGCGCAGGGGAAAACCGCCCCACAGGCCGCTGCCGGGGCCCACATACAAACGTGCTCCGTCCCGGACATACCAGCCGCGTACGAAACCGCCGTTGAACAGGGACACCCCCTGGTCCAGCAGCAGGGCCAGCCCGCCGTGGGTATGGCCGGAAAGTTGCAGGTCGATCTCCGGGGCCGTCTGATGGAAGAGCTCCGGCTTGTGGGCCATGAGGATGCGCGGCCGCGGGGTCCCGTCCAGGGCCCTGTGTGGATCGGGGCCGGGCAGGCCGAATCGTCCGGCCACGTTGTCGGTGACACCGGCCACGGTCAGGCTGCTGCCCCGTACAGGCAATACCACGGCCTCGTTCTCCAGCAGGGTGATGCCGTGGGCGCGCAGGACAGGCCGCCAGGCGGGCAGGCCGGAATAATATTCATGGTTGCCCGGGCAGGCAAAGACGCCCAGCGGCGCCCGCAGGTCGGCCATGGGCGCGAAGTCCTCACGCCGCAGGGCCGGGCTGCCGTCCATGAGGTCACCCGTGAGCAGGATGATGTCCGGCCTGAGGGCATTGGTCCTGTCCACCACGGCCCGGGTCCATTCGGCGGGGAAATTGCGGCTGATGTGCAGATCCGTGAGCTGGGCCACGCGCAGGCCGTCCAGGGCGGGGGGCAGGCCGGGCAGGACGATCTCCTGTGTGCGGACCTCGGGGATGCGCAGGGCCGCGGGCACGGCCAGGGCCGTCATCACCAGGGCTACCAGCAGCAGGGCGGCCATCTGCCGGTTGCTGCCGGGCAGGGCCGGAAGGCCCGGACGCAGGCGGCGCGCCAGCCACCAGACGAGGCAGGCCCCGTCCCGGAGCAGCGAGAGCAGCGCCAGCAGGAAGAAGAGCACATGCGGCACGCCCGTACTGACCAGGATCCAGCGCGGCAGCTCGGGATTGAAGGTGGCGTAGAGCAGGGAAAAGATGTGCAGCCGGAAGCCTACCAGCAGTACCAGCAGGGCCAGCAGCGCCTTGAGCGGCCGTTTGCAGCGCAGGGGCAGCACGCAGCGGGCCAGCACATAGACGCAAAGGAGGGTCGTGGCGATCTTGAGCATAGGCAGGAGGGAAGCGCGGCTCAGGGACAGGCGGCAGGGAGACCGTCTGGGGGACGCAGGGAGCCGGATGAGGAAGGAGGGGCATCACTGGGGGACGCCCCTCCCGGGTAGGCTTAACGGGCGGCGATGGCTTCCACTTCCACCTGGGCGCCCAGCGGCAGGCTCTTGATGGCCACGCAGGAACGGGCGGGGAAGGGGTCGCGGAAGTATTTCTTGTAGACTTCGTTGACCTTGGGGAAGTCGTTCATGTCAGCGATGAACACGGTGGTCTTGACCACATTGGCGGTGGTCAGGCCCTGGGATTCCAGCAGGGCCACCATGTTCTTGCAGCACTGCTCGGCCTGGGCGCAGATGTCGCCTTCCACCAGCTTGCCGGTGGCGGGATCCAGCGGGATCTGGCCGGAAAGGAAGAAGATGTCGCCCACGCGGATGCCCTGGCTGTAGGGGCCCACGGCGGCAGGGGCATGGGGGGTGCTGATGACGTCCTTGTTCATGAGGAACTCCTTGCGTGTTGTCTGCTACTTGAAGACAGGCAGCAGGTTGAAGACGTACAGGGTATGGCAGACGGCCACGATGATGCCGTAGACCAGCAGCAGGGGCACGGTGGTCGATCCGCCGGGCACACGGTACAGGCTGGCCTGGAACTTGCGGCGGCTGGCGCGCAGCAGCAGGGCGGGCACGATGACCGACCAGATGGAGGCCGCCAGGCCGGCCCAGCCGATGGCGGGCAGGAAGCCGTCGGGCCAGATGATGCCGCCGATCATGGGCGGCACGAAGGTGATGAGCATGGTCTTGGTGCGGCCAAGGCGGCTGTTGTCGAAGCCGCAGAGGTCGGCCATGTAGTCGAACAGGCCAAGGCCCGCGCCCAGGAAGGACGTGGCGATGGCGAACAGGGCGAAGGCTTCCAGCATCTTGAGGATGATGCCGCCCAGGCTGGTGCCGGAAGCGGCCACCAGGTCGCCCACGTTGGTGATGTGCTTGAAGTCGTCACGCGGGATGATGCCGTCGGCGGCGGCGATCCAGACCACATAGCAGAGCAGGGCGATGACCGTACCGATGCGCAGGCAGCTGTTGATGGTGCGGGCGTCCTTGCCCAGGTATTTGATGAGGCTGGGCACCGAAGCGTGGAAGCAGAAAGAGGTCAGGTAGGTGGAGGCCGCGCCGAAGATGAAGATGAATTCGCCGCTCTGGCCGTCCAGGCCCAGCATGGAATCCAGGCGGGCCTGGCCGATCATGCCGCCGATGGACAGCAGGAAGGTGATGACCATGCCGCCCATGAGGATGGCGGACAGACGGTCCACAGCCCGGGAGCTCCACCAGACGCAGGCCGTGAGCAGGACAGTGAAAATCAGGCTGGTGAGGACACGGGGCGGCGTGATGCCCCAGCTGGACTGCAGGGCATGCTGGACCACGGAACCGCCGCTGCTGACGTAGGCGTAGACCAGCGTGTAGAGCACGAAGGCCACGGAAAAGCCGTTGAGCACGCTCCAGAAGGAGCCCAGGGTGTTCTGCACCAGGGTGTGCAGGCTGTCGCCGGGCTCGAACAGCAGGTTGACTTCAAGGATGGCCTGACTGGCGCGCAGCATGCAGAACCAGGAAAGCAGCATGAGCACCATGGACCAGTTGAACCACATGCCGGCCGATGTCATGGGCAGGGCCAGCATGCCCGCGCCGATGGCCGTACCGGCCACCATCATGGAACCGCCCAGAGTGCGTTGGAAACCCTCACCGAAAATGAACTTCATGAATCCTTCTCCCCGGAATCAGACGTTACGGGACGCGTCGCCCAAAAGTTGGAGAGCAGCGCGCCGGAAATGTTCTGCCAGACGCTGAACAGGGCGCCGGCAATGGCGGCGGCAGGCGTGAAATGTGCCAGCGCCAGGGCTGTGGCCAGCCCGGAATTCTGTGTGCCTATCTCTATGGCCAGGGCGCGGCGGCGCGGCGGCGCGAAATGCAGCCGGCAGGCGGCGAACCAGCCCGCGGCCAGGCCAAGGATATTGTGGGCGATGACCGCCGCGAAAATGGCGGGCCCGGCCGAGAGGATGCTCTGTGCATTGACGGCGATGATGCCGGCGATGACCAGCGTGATGACCATGGCCGAGGCCAGCGGCAGGAAGGGCATGAGCCTGTCCACCAGGCCGCGCTGGAAATGGTGCAGCAGCAGGCCCAGCAGCACGGGCACCAGCACGATCTTGACGATGGACCAGAACAGGCCGCCCATGTCCACCGGTACCCAGACGCCGCCCAGCAGCCAGGTCAGCGGCGGGGTCAGCAGCAGGGAAACCAGGGTGGCCGCTGCCGTCATGGCCACGGAAAAAGCCACGTCGCCGCGGGCGATGAAGGTCAGCACGTTGGAGGCCGTCCCGCCCGGGGCCGTGCCTACAAGGATCATGCCCATGGCCAGTTCCGGCGGCAGGGCGAACACATGGCACAGGCCAAAGGCCAGCAGCGGCATGCAGCCGAACTGCACCACCAGCCCCAGTCCCAGGTCACGGGGGTGCCGCAGCACATGGCTGAAATCCTGCCAGTGCAGGGTCATGCCCATGCCCAGCATGATGATGCCCAGCATGGCGGAGATGTGCGGCGCCACCCAGGAAAAGATCCAGGGCTGCCACAGGGCCAGCGCCGAGAAGGCGATGATGATGACACCCATGAAGCGGGTCAGGGCGACACTGAGCCTGCGCAGAACCGATAGCATGCGACCTCCTCCTTTGCGGACATGATGAACCATGCATCTTGGCAGACTCAGGGCGGCAAATCAAGTTGTTCATCCGGCCGTGGAAACTGGAAAAATGCCCTTCCCGCGGAAACGGGCGGCACCTGTCCGCCCACGCACGCATCCTTCGCCGGCCATGCCCCTGTGGCCGCGGCGCGTGCTTGAAATGTAGCGCAAGCCCGGCTAGACTGTACGCCCTGCCGGCCTGTCCGGCACACATCACTTTTGAGGATACTATGAGCAACGAACCGGACAAGATCATTTATTCCATGATCCGCGTGTCCAAGCGCCACGGCCAGAAAGAAGTGCTGAAGGACATCTCCCTTTCGTATTTCTACGGGGCCAAGATCGGCGTCCTGGGCCTCAACGGCGCGGGAAAGTCCAGCCTGCTGAAGATCCTGGCCGGTGTGGACGAAGCCTTTGACGGCAAGACCGTGCTGGCTCCCGGCTACACCATCGGCTACCTGGAACAGGAACCCCTGGCCGGGGAGACACGTACCGTGCGCGAGGTGGTGGAAGAGGGTGTGAGCGAACTCATGGCCATCGCCAGGGAGTTCGAGGAAATCAATGCCCGTTTCGCCGAACCCATGGAACCTGAGGAGATGGACGCCCTCATCGAGCGTCAGGCCCAGGTGCAGGAACTGATGGACCACAAGGGCGTCTGGGACCTGGACGCCCGTCTGGAAATGGCCATGGACGCCCTGCGCTGCCCGCCGGCCGACATGAGCGTGGACACGATCTCCGGTGGCGAACGCCGCCGCGTGGCCCTGTGCCGCCTGCTGTTGCAGGCCCCGGACATCCTGCTGCTGGACGAACCCACCAACCATCTGGATGCCGAATCCGTGGCCTGGCTGGAGCGTTACCTCTCCACCTTCCCCGGTACGGTCATCGCCGTGACCCACGACCGCTACTTCCTGGACAACGTGGCTGGCTGGATCCTGGAACTGGACCGCGGCCGGGGCATCCCGTGGAAGGGCAACTATTCCTCCTGGCTGGAGCAGAAGCAGAAGCGCCTGGCCAATGAGGAAAAGGCCGAAGCCGACCGCCAGAAGACCCTGGCCCGCGAACTGGAATGGATCCGCATGTCGCCCAAGGGCCGCCATGCCAAGGGCAAGGCCCGCATCAACGCGTACGAGGCCATGCTCTCCCACGAGAGCGAGAAGCGCGCCCCGGATCTGGAGATCTACATCCCGCCGGGACCGCGTCTGGGCAAGAGCGTCATCGAGCTTACCGGCGTCAGCAAGAGCATGGGCGACCGTGTGCTGATGGAGGATGTCAATGCCATCATCCCGGCCGGTGCCATCGTGGGCATCATCGGCCCCAACGGCGCGGGCAAGACCACGCTCTTCAAGATGCTGGTGGGGCAGGAACAGCCCGATACCGGTACCGTGAAGGTGGGCGATACCGTGCAGTTCGCCTATGTGGACCAGGGCCGCGAGTCCCTGGAGCCGGGCAAGAGCGTGTACGACATCATCAGCGAAGGACACGACACCATCAAGCTGGGCAGCCGCGAAGTCAACGCCCGTGCCTACTGCACGCGCTTCAACTTCCACGGTGCCGACCAGCAGAAGAAGGTGGACGTGCTTTCCGGTGGTGAGCGCAACCGCCTGCACCTGGCCCGGATGCTGAAATCCGGCGCCAACGTGCTGCTGCTCGACGAACCCACCAACGACATCGACGTCAATACCATGCGCGCCCTGGAAGACGCTCTGGACAATTTCGCCGGCTGCGTGCTGGTGGTGAGCCACGACCGCTGGTTCCTGGACCGTATCGCCACGCACATCATGGCCTTCGAGGGCGACTCCAGCGTCATCTTTTTCGAGGGCAACTTCAGCGAATACGAGGAAGACCGCAAGAAGCGTCTGGGCAAGGAAGCGGAGACCCCACACCGGCCCAAGTTCCGCAAGCTGACCCGCTGATGTTCGCCGCGGCTGTCCCGTTGCTCCGTGCCCCTGATGGCATGGGCGCGACGGGACAGCCCGGCCCCGCCTTTCCCGCATGCCGCCGGGACCACCCGGCAGGCATGACTTTCCGGAGGCACGGCATGGTGCCGTGCCCCGTCCCGGCCGGGACGTCGTTCCCGGCTTTTCCCTCCGCCTTCCTGTCCGGGGCGTCCGCCCCGGGATCCTTCCCTTTTCCCGGCCTGGGCCCAGGCCGCCTGCCGCTCCCGGACAGGGCGACATTGCTGACTTGGAAAGTCAGGAACAGGATGATGAAGCAAAAGACAACTGGACACCGTCGTATCCCTTCCCGCCTGCTGGGCGTCTCGTTCCTGCTGGCGGGCATGAGCCTTGTCCCCGTATCCGGGCCGGTCTGGGCCCGCGAAGGCGCCACCGCGGCCACGTTCGGTCTGGTGGACGAAGCGCCGCACACCTTCCTGCGCCCGAAGCAGGTCTCCCTTTTCCCCACCCACGCGCTGGTGCAGGGGGAAGAAGAGCTGGAGGTCCGTGTGCGGGACGGCGTGGGACGCGTGGAACTTTTCGTGCCCGAGAACGCCCGCAACCTGCAGTTCGACCTGGGGGACGTGCGCCTTGCCAGCTGGCGCAGCCGGGTGGCCCCGGCCGCCGTGGCTGATGGCGACGCCCGCCGCCGCCAGGATCTGCTGGCCCGCAAGCGCGCCGTGGAAGGCGAGCTGGAAGCCGTCTCGGCCCGTCTTGGCCTGTGGACGGCCCACGCCGGGGAACGGAGCCTGGAGGCTCTGGAAAAGCTGGACGCCCGCATGACGGAAGTCATCCCCCGCCTGCGTGAACGGCAGGCCGCCCTGCAACGTGAGCTGAAGACCATCAGCAGCGTGCTGGCCAGCCTGCCGCGCGTGACGGAGAGCGGACAGCTGGTGATCCTGCTGCTGGACGACGCTACGGCCGGGAAGGTCCGTGTGCGCTACGCCTACACGCTGGACAACAGCGGCTGGGATCCCGTCTACGATCTGGATGCCCGGCCGGAAGAAGGCACCGTCCGCGTGCTCCTGACGGCCCGGCTGCGCCAGAACTCGGGCATGGACTGGCGCGGTTGCGACCTCTCCATCGTCTGGCAGGATGCCCGGCCGCTGGATGCGCCTGCCCTGCCCGTCTGGCGGGTGGACGATGGTCCGGTGCCGCGTCCCTATGCCCGGGCCGCTGCGGAGTTCAAGTCCGCGCCCGTGATGATGGCCGCCAGGGCCGACAGCGCGGCCAATGCTCCCGCGGCCCCTGTGCCGGTGCTGGACAAGGGCACTTATGCCCGTTGGGATCTGGGCCGCGTGACCCTGCCGCAGGGACAGGAACGCCTTGTGCTGCGGCAGGAAGAATGGAAGGCCCCCTTGCAGTGGGTGGCCCGTCCCGACGAGCAGGGCAGCCCGGTGTGGCTGATGGTGGAACGGGCGCTGGACAGCACCCCCTGGCCTTCGGCCCCGGCCGAGTTCTCCGTGGACGGCCTTCCGGTGGGGTCGGGACGTTTCGTGCCCGAGGGCAATAAAGTGCGCCTCTATTTCGGGGTGGATCCCCGCGTGTCGGTGACCACCACCACGGACGACAAGCGCCGCGGTGAGACCGGGATCATCGGCAAACGCCAGACCTGGAGCTGGAACTGGACCTACACGGTGCACAATGCCCGTGCCCAGGCCGTGACCGTGCGCGTTGAGCGGCCCGAGCCCCTGCCGGTCAACAAGTCCGTGGAAGTGTCGCTGGACGGCGCCCGGGCGCAGAAGGGCGAGGATCACAGCCTGTTCTGGAAAGTGGAAGTGCCTGCGGGCGAGAGCCGCAGCATCAGCCACGGCGTGAACGTCAGCGCTCCGGCCGAGCTGGGCCTGAGCCCTGTGGCGCCGTAAAACGTTTTTTGTGGTGATGTCCCTTCTGTCGCCCTGACGGCAGGAGGGACGGATCAGAGGCCGGACAAGGGCGGGACATCCCGCCCTTTTTTCGTACCCTCGCGGGCTGTCCGCCGGGCAGGGAAAGCGGAAAGGGAGGCATCTGTACATGCCTGGAGACGGGGCAGGCATGGTTTGCCGGGGGAAGGAGGGAACGTTTTTTGTAAAAACTGTCCCCTCCTTCCCCCGGGCCCCCATCCACTCCTGAAAAAACTTTTATTCAGGTCAGCATGCCGGTCCCCCTCGCTGTCTGGAGAGGCTGCAGTCCTAGACGTTGCGGACTGTGTGGTTTGATCCCCTTTGGCAGGGGGCGGAGAGGAGGGGCCAATATGCTGGGGCGCAGACCGGCAGATGACAAGGTGCAGCTTGCCGCACGGGCGGTCCAATGCCAAGGAGAGCCGAGGTGCTCGCGATTATGGACAAACAGGAGCGGAGCAGTACTGTTTTGCAGGGAGACGGCGGCGGAGCAGGGCCGCTGGCTGCATGTGCAGGGCTGTGGCAGGAGAAGGGGCGGTGAGTGCCGTCATATGGCAGCATCAGCGGCCAAGAGAAGATGCCGGAGACTGGCGTATCGTGTCAGCAGGTCAGGGACTGCGCTGGCGGGGAGGCTGGGCTGAAGAAGTGCGGAGTATGTCCTGTCGGCCGGATACGGCAAGACGTCATGAAGAAGACAAAAGGAGGCCGGTGGCCGGTAGCCCGCAGTACAGACGGCACGGGATCAAAGCAAAGAGCTTGGTATGTGATATTTTATAAAATAAAATCGGAGGGTTCCCCGGATTTTGGGCTTGCGGCCCACCGGCGAGGGGCCTATAGTCCCGGACCTCTGCGGAACTGTTCCGCTGTTTTCTGGCCTTTGAGGGAATGAGGTGCGTCATGTCAGAACATACGTTGCACTATGGTGATATTTCCTGGACCATGCCGGTGGCCGGCAAGAACCTGGCGGCCGTGCTGGAGTCCAATCCCGTATTTTTGCCGGTCATGGAACCGGATCAGGCCGTGCGTGAGGCCCTGCGCCATCCCATCGGCTCGCCCTGCCTGAAGGACATCGTCACCCCCGGCGAGAAGATCTGCCTGCTGGTGCCCGACGTGACCCGTTTGTGGCAGTCGCCCGCGGTCTACGTCCATGTGATGGTGGAAGAGCTCAATGCCTGCGGCATCCCCGACAGCGACATCCTCATCGTCACGGCCACGGGCACGCACCGTGCCCACATGGGCGACGAACAGGCCCGCCTGCTGGGCGGGGACATCTGCCGCCGCATCCGCGTCATCGACCATGACTGCCGCGATACGGCCCACCTGGTGCATGTGGGCGATACCAGCCGCGGCACGCCGGTATGGTTCAACAGTTATGCCATGGCCTGTGACAAGATCATCATCACCTGCGGCGTGGTCTATCACTTCCTGGCGGGCTTCGGTGGCGGCGGCAAGATGCTGCTGCCCGGCATCGCCGGTTACGAGACCATCCAGCGCCATCACAAGCAGGCCCTGAACCCCGGTTTCGGCAACGGCACCAACGCCGACGTACGCAGCGCCAACATGGCGGACAGCAACATCTTCCATGCCGACATCTTCGAAGCCGCGGCCATGGCCCGCCCCTGTTTCGGCCTCAATGTGGTGGTCAATGACGATTACCGCATCATCAAGGCATTTGCCGGTGACTGGATCCAGTCCCATGCTGCGGCCTGCCGTCTGGTGGACAGCATGGAAGGCGTGACCATCCACGAGCGCACGCCCCTGGTGGTGGCCAGCGCGGGCGGCTATCCCAAGGACATCAACCTGTACCAGACCATCAAATTGCTGAGCAATGCCCTGAGCGCCGTGCAGCCTGGGGGGACCATGATCCTGCTTTCCCGCTGCTCCGAAGGCTTCGGCAACCCCGATGTGGAGACGCAGATCTGCGCCTACAGCGACATGCAGGCCCGAGAAAAGGCCCTGCGCGATACTTTCTCCATCGGCAGCTATGTGGGCTTCCTCTTTGCCGAGGCGGCCGAGAAACATGACCTCATCCTGGTGACGGACATGGATGCCGCCCTGTTCGGCAAGACGAAGATGCACATCTGCCATAGCCTGGACGAGGCCCTGGAAAAGGCCCGCCACTTCCTGGGACAGGAGCTGGACGTGCGCACCACCATCATGCCGCACGGCGCCTCGACCCTGCCCAAGCTGGCGGACTGACGACGACAGGCCGGTGCGGGTATCCCTGGGGTATCCACGCCGGAGACAGCATGGGTTCCCGGCCGGATGCGCGGCCCGTACGCGGGCTGCGGCGTCCGGCATGGGGCCTGGAGGCGTGCTGGGGAGCTGTCTGGAGGAGGGTCTCCTTCCAGCGGAAAAGGGGCTTCGACCGGCCGGAAAGTTGTGAAAAACAGCGCAGGTGGAGTGCCCTGCGGGTTCAAAAATCCCGCCAGCCCAGAGCTGGCGCGGGCTTTGATAAATTGTCTGTCTTGGCGCAGACTTGTGATTTTTTATAATAATTTCAAATTGTTATAAATACATATAAAAAACCTGTGTTGACACTTGAGGCACCTTTTGCCATCTTGAGCGGGCAGAAGCGCTGCTACGAGCTTCATCGGGAATCCCGTGAGATCCGGGAGCGGACCCGCCGCCGTAAGTCGCAGAACCTTCTCCCCCCGTGTGCCACTGGCAGTCGCCGGGAAGGCCGGGAGCAGGGTGACGAGCCGGAAGACCTGCTTCTGCCGTTTGTCCATGGGGACAGCCTCACGGCAACGGGTTTTTGCCGCTGGGAAGGGACGTCATGATACTCTGTCGCCGGGCGTCCGTATCTTTTTTTCCACCTTTTTCATGATTTTTCAGGGCCTGAGACCTCCCTTACAGGGAGGGTCTTTTGTGTTGACCCTAAAACGGGTCTCAAAAAATATCTTGGATCTGGAGCAGGAAAACATGCTTGCGAGCATCATCAAGCGGGACGGGACCGAGGTCACCTTCGATTCCGTCAAGATTCTCAATGCCATCACCAAGGCCAACAAGGCGTCCGGCGAGGACATGTCCCCCACGGATCTCCTGTTCGTCACCGAAAAGGTCTGCCGCAAGCTCGAAGCCCAGAACCTCCGCCATGTGGAAGAGATCCAGGACGTGGTGGAAGAGACCCTGATCCAGTACGATTACGCCAAGACCGCCAAGGCCTACATCCTGTACCGGGCCGAGCACACCAAGCGCCGCAACGCGGAATCGTACCTGATGGAGATCTACAAGACTCTGACCTACGCGCCCGCCATCGAAGAAGACATCAAGCGCGAGAATGCCAACATCGACGGCGATACGGCCATGGGCACCATGCTCAAGTACGGTTCCGAAGGGGCCAAGTATTTCACCGACAACTACGTCCTGCCCAAGGACGCATCGGCCGCGCACATCAACGGTGACATCCATATCCATGACAAGGATTTCTACATGCTCACCGAGACCTGCTGCCAGATCGACCTGATCCCGCTGTTCCGCAACGGGTTCTCCACCGGTCACGGCCATCTGCGCGAGCCCAACTCCATCGAGAGCTATTCCGCCCTGGCCTGTATCGCCATCCAGGCCAACCAGAACGAGATGCACGGCGGCCAGAGCGTGCCGCATTTCGACTATGCCATGGCCGGCGGCGTGGCCAAGACCTTCCGCAAGGAATACCGGCACGCCTTCACCGCCTTCGTGCGCATCAGGACCGGCATGGATGCCGCCCGGGCCGAAGAGTTCAGCCAGCAGATCCTGCTGCCCGTGATGCCCGCCATCCGCATGGCCGATGTGGACGAACTCGGCAAGCGCATGGAAGGCCTGGTGGCCGAGGACGAGCGCGGTCTCGTGCGTGCCGCCCATGCCTACGCCGCCGAGGAGGCCCTGCGCATCACCGACCGCCGCACCTACCAGGCCATGGAAGCCTTCGTGCACAACCTGAACACCATGAATTCCCGCGCCGGTGCGCAGGTGCCCTTCAGCTCCGTCAACTACGGCACCGACACCTCCGCCGAAGGCCGCATGGTGGTGCGCAACCTGCTGCTGGCCACCCAGGCCGGCCTGGGCAGCGGCGAGACCTCCATCTTCCCGGTGCAGATCTTCAAGGTCAAGGAAGGCGTCAACTACAACGAGGGCGACCCCAACTACGACCTGTTCAAGATGGCCATCAAAACGTCGGCCATGCGTCTGTTCCCCAATTTCAGCTTCCTGGATGCGCCGTTCAACCTCCAGTACTACAAGCCCGGCGACTACAACAGCGAAGTGGCCTACATGGGCTGCCGCACCCGCGTGCTGGGCAACGTGTACGACCCCGACCGTCAGGTGACCTGCGGCCGCGGCAACCTGAGCTTCACGTCCATCAACCTGCCCCGCCTGGGCATCGAGGCCAAGGGCGATCCGGAGCGCTTCTTCCAGCTGCTGGACGACCAGATCGACCTGGTGTTCCGCCAGCTGCTGCACCGCTTCGACATCCAGTGCTCCAAGAAGGTGCGCAACTATCCCTTCCTGATGGGCAACGGCATCTGGCTGGATTCCGAAAAGCTGGACTGGGACGAGAGCGTGGCCGAAGTGCTCAAGCACGGCACCCTGACCGTGGGCTTCATCGGCCTGGCCGAGACCCTGATAGCCCTGACCGGCAAGCACCACGGCGAGAGCGAGGACGCCCAGAAGCTGGGGCTGCGCATCGTGGAGCACATGCGCAAGCGCTGCGATGACGAGGCCGCCAAGACGCATCTCAATTTTACCCTGATCGCCACGCCTGCCGAAGGTCTGAGCGGCCGTTTCGTGGCCCTGGACCGCAAGAAGTACGGCGTCATCAAGGGCGTCACGGACCGGGAGTACTATACCAACTCCTTCCACGTGCCCGTGTATTTCCCCATCAAGGCTTTCCGCAAGATCGAGCTGGAAGCGCCCTACCACAGCTTCACCAATGCCGGCCATATCACCTATGTGGAGCTGGACGGCGATACCTGCAAGAACCTGGAAGCCTTCGAGACCATCATCCGTTTCATGCACGATAAAGGTGTGGGCTACGGGTCCATCAACCATCCGCTGGACCGCGACCCTGTGTGCGGCTATGTGGGCGTCATCAACGGCCAGTGCCCCCGCTGCGGGCGCAAGGAGGGCGAGGCCGTGAGTCAGGAAACGCTCAAGATGCTGCGCCGCAAGTATCCGCACATGCCCAACTGCTGCCGCTAGTTTCCGTCACTTTTTACCCAAGAGGAGGAGCCTGGACCATGCTGATGAAATCTGAACTGACCGAGACCAAAGCCGAAGTGAAAATGGTGGGCGAAGGCGTGGCTTTCGAACGCGTGCGCCGCATCACCGGCTATCTGGTGGGGACGCTTGACCGCTTCAACAACGCCAAGCGAGCCGAAGAACGCGACCGCGTCAAGCATGCCTAGGCTCCGCATCAGCGGCATCGTGGAAGAATCCAT
>CALBAX010000085.1 GCA_937926875.1 uncultured Desulfovibrio sp. | reverse complement strand
GCACCAGAAAGGGTTTGGAGATGTAATCGTCCCCGCCCAGCTCCAGCCAGGCCACGGCAAGGCAGCGCCGGGCCCAGATGTCGGCGGGATCCAGGGCGAGCAGGGCCAGGGCCAGCTTGCGGGCACGCTGGAACTGCCCCATGCGCAGGAAAAGATGGCCCAGCACCTGCAGGGCACGGCCCTGGCCGGTGGTGAGCGGGGAGGTGGCCTCCGGCATGCTAGCCTCCTACCATCAGGCCCGTATAGGCCCGGAGCAGTTCGGTGTTCTCCAGCAGCGGCGCCAGCTCGTCACGCACGAAAGCCCGCACGGCGGGCTTGTCGCTGTCCCTGAGGGCCGTCAGGGCGCCCTGCAGTTCCATATGGAAAAGTTCGGGCTGGAGGAGGGAGCCGTCGCCCACGGGCGGACAAAGGGCCGCCTCCAGCTGCTGGGCTGCCTTGCGGCTGTTGTACAGCTCGTCCAGCCCGGCTTCGCGCATGGCGCTGGAGGCCAGCGGACGGGCATCGGGCAGGTGGCCCGCCGTCCCGGGATCCATGATGTTCTGTATCCCCAGTCCGGGATCCAGCAGGTTGATGGGGGATGATGCCATGATCAGGCTCCCTGTAGATGGTTCATGACGCGGGCCAGCTCCATGACGGCCTCTTCCAGCAGGGCGGTCGTGACCTGCCGTTCGGGAAGACGGGTCAGGAGGAGCAGGGTGTCCCCTTTCATGCCGGCGGTCAGGGAAAAAGCGCGCGCATGACGGTAATGGCACAAGGCCAGGGCCCGTTCGGGCAAGGTGCTGTCATGCGGGGGGAAGGGGCGGGCCAGATAGACCAGCAGCTCCACGTCACCATGCCGCTGCTGTTTTTCGAGATACAGGCGCCCCATGCCGCTGACATCCAGAGCCACCAGCCCCTGCGGGGAAAAGGCCAGCCCGGGCAGGCCCATGCGCATGCCGAAAGCGTTCAGTTCGTGGTCCAGCATAAGATCTCCGCGTGTAGCTTGGACAAAGGCTTATCCCTGTTCCGCCAGCCAGGCGTCTTCTTCGGCGATGGCGGCATCCACGGCATCCTGGACGGCATCCAGGACCTTCATGCGGCCCTCGTTGCCGTCGAACAGTGACGGGGCGAAGGAACGCGTGGTATTGAGCAGCTCCTGAAGGAAAAGCACCTTGCGCTCGATGTCCGGGGCGCCGGCCTCTTCGGCCAGGCGGCTGATGCGGCTGCCGCTGATGTAGCGCTCCTTGCGCAGGCCCAGCACCTTGCCCAGCAGGGCCATGTCGTCCAGGGGGCAGTGCCGGATCCCGTGGACGCTGCTCCAGCGTTCCAGCAGGCGGGCGCACAGGCTGCGGGCGCTTTGCAGCTGCCGCAGCTCGCCCAGACCGCTGTTGACGTGTTCCAGATGGCTGGTCTCCATGCTGGGCACGTCGGCTGCAAGGTCGCTGGCCAGTGCCTTGTAGAGGAAGTCCAGCGCGGCGTCGAAATCGTTGCCGTACGTCTTCAGGATATGGTCGTAGAGGCTGTTGACGTCTTCAAAATGACAGACGGTTTCCCGATAGAAGCTCCCCAGCGCGCCGGCATCGCCCAGGCCTTCGAACCCACGGGCATTGAGCGCGCCGTTGATCCCGGCCCGTATGGCGGGGCCTTCCGTGCGTTCCAGCTCTTCCAGGGCCTCGTCCAGGACGCGCAGGGTCTCCGGGGGGGTATCGGGCGCGGCGGACAGTTCGTCATGGATGTCCTTGAGGGCGGCCCATGCCTCGGAAGGATCGGGGAAGAAGCGGCGCAACTGGCGCAGAGCCTCTTCTTTTTCGGTCCGGGAGTCCAGGAAACCTTTGAGGTGACCCATCTTCTGGACCTCGCGGGCTTCACGCATCAGCTCCTGATACTTCTTGATGCGTTCCTCCATGGCTTCGTTGATCTCGTCCCGCTCCTTGCGTTCCTCCAGTTCGAAGTCATCCGTGGTGTCCGCTGCAAAGGTCAGCTCTTCGGCGGCCTCGGCCAGCAGGGAAAGGGGAGATTCCACGACGGTGGCCGTATTGCCGAACAGCGCCCCTGTGGCTGCGGAGGATGCTGTCGTACCGCGGGACGTGGGCTGCACTTGGGAGTGCTGGATGGAAAAATCGATGCTCATGGCGAACTGCGCCTCCCGATCCCGTAAAAAAATGTTGGCAATATGATATGCTATATGCCAAAATCATGCCACATCTTTCTGGTAACACGAGCCTGTGGCAACAGCAAGGGCAGTCCTTGCGGGATATGGCATCCTGTCTGCCAAAAATGTCCTATCCGGGAGGATGCTGCGGGAACTTTGTTGTTTATTGGAGAGCGCAGGATGTCAAAAATGTTGGCGAGCGAGCGTTTTGAGGGCATTTTTGATGCGTTTTTTAGCCAAATACGAGCATGGCACGCTTTATGCTTTGTCAATTGCAACTGAACACAAAAGGAGCTTGGTTATGTCGTTTACGGAACAGGATATGAAGAAGCAGATGGAAGATTTCGCCGCCCTCCGTGAAGAGTTCTCCCGCCTGGAAAGCCAGGAAAAAGCCATGCGCAAGCAACTCGGCCTGCCGGAGCAGGAGAAGACGGATCCCGCTTCCCTGCCCCCCGAACTGCGCAAGATGGTCGAAGAAGCCGAGGCCGAAGCCCGTCGTGCCGGTGAGGCCCGTGCTGCCCAGGCCCGCACCACTGCCAGACCGGCCGCTGGCGGCATCCCCGGAGGCGGCCGCCGGAACATCGTCCGCCTGTAGGCGGACAGGCAGCAGGCTTCACGCTGCCAGTGCCGGATGTCGATTTTTTTCTTCCTTTCCAACAAGGTATCATGATCAAGGAATGCATATGAGTCAGGTCGATTTCAATAACGTCTCTGCGACCTCTTCCCTTGGCGAACTGGGCCCCACCACGAGCCTGCAGCTGATGTTTGCCAAGCTGCAGCTGGAACTGGCCGAGACCGCCAAGACCCAGGCCATGGACAAGATGGATGCCATCGCCACGGC
>CALBAX010000084.1 GCA_937926875.1 uncultured Desulfovibrio sp. | reverse complement strand
CAGGACAAGCAGCCAGAAAGCCGGATCGTGCAGCAAGGATGTGGTTTCCACACGGGCCTCCTAATAGCTGCCGCTGCGCAGGTCGGCGCAGGCTCGTTGCAACATGCGAAAAATGGTCAGCACAGAAAAAAGCGGGGTGGCTATGGTATACCACCAGACAGGGACGGCCAGCGCTTCGGAAATGACTTCCAGCTCGTATTCGTCCCGTACTTCCAGCCAGCCCGTCCAGGCCAGGGCCCCGAAAAAGCCGAAGCAGAGCGCCATGGAGAGCAGATAGCAGCAAAAGCGTAGCGATTTGGGCAGGGCATCATACAGGATGCTCATGCCAAGATGGCTGCCGTCACGGAAAGAGCGGGCCGAACCGAGCAGGACGATCCAGACGAAGAAGTTGATGGTCAGTTCCTCCGTCCAGGCAAAGGAAAACGGTGTGCAATAGCGCACGACCACATTGACAAAGGCGATGGTCACCATCACCGCCAGCAGCAGCGCGCCCAGCATCTCTTCCAGGCGCGTATCCAGAAAACGCAGCATCGAATCCATCCGGTGGTTGAAGGGGGAGGGCCCAGCCCTCCCCGCAAAACGAAAGAACAAAAATCAGCAAAGCCTGCCGTACGGGGATCGCTCCCTAACGGACAGAGGCCATATCCTCCTCGGCGGCCTTGACAAGATCGGCACCGATCTTGGCGGTCCAGTCCTTGCGGACGCCTTCCGTGGCCTTGGCCAGAGCGGCGATCTGTTCGTTGCTCAGGCGGGACACCGTCATGCCGTTGGCTTCCATGACCGCATAACAGTCCGTGGCCTCGGGCAGCTTGCCGATGCTCTTGAGATAGGCCAGGGCGGAACCGTCGTCCATGCCCAGACGGGAAAGGGCCTTGCCGTACTTTTCCGTTTCGGCGGCGCATTCCAGCAGCAGCTTCTGGTCTTCAGGGGTGAAGGACTTCCAGACGAGGGGATTGACGCCCAGCATCAGGGGGTCGATGATGTAGTGCCAGTCGCAGTGGAACTTGTGGTAATCCCAGATCTTGAGCGGGATGTTGATGCCGTTGGTGGGGTTTTCCTGGCCATCCACCACACCCTGCTGGAAACCGGTTGTGGCTTCGCTCCAGTTCATGTTCACAGGGTTGGCGCCCAGGGCACGGAACGTTTCGATGAAGATGGGGCTGCCCACCACACGGATCTTCAGGCCGCGCAGGTCTTCAGGCTTGGTGATGGGGCCCTTGGAAGTGGTCAGTTCCCGGAAGCCGTTCTCGGTCCAGCCAATGATCTTGACGCCTTTCTTTTCCACAGCCTGGGTCATCATCTTGCCGGACTTGCCGGCCAGGATGGCATCCATGGCCTTGTAGCGGTCAGGCTGCACGGCCAGGAAGAAGGGCAGGGCAGGCAGGTTCAGTTCCTTGATCTGGGGAGACCAGTTGATGGTGGAGGCCAGGGCAAAGTCGATGGCGCCATTGCGCAGCAGCAAAAATTCCGAAGTCTGCTTGCCGGCCAGCAGCTGGCTGGAGTGGTAGACCTTGATGTTGATGCGGCCCTGGCTGCGCTCACGCACCAGATCGGCAAAGAACGTGGCGGTCATGCCCCAGCCGGAGGTGGCACCGGGCACGACGCTCAGTTTGTACTCGCTTTTGTACGGAGCTGCCGTTGCCGGCAGGGAGAGCAGACAGACACACACGGCCATGACTGCCCAGCGGTAGAAACCTTTCATGAAACATCCTCCTCAGGATAGAACGTCCTGCCGTGGCCACAGTCCCCACGACACGCGGCAGCATCTCACAACAGCGGCAGGACGAAATACAGCACAGGCAAAATGACGACCAGGGCCAGGGTGGAAAAGATCCACAGCGCATTGGCCATGTCCACGTCGAGCCCGAACAGGGCCGGGGGCACCAGGGCCGTCATGGCAACGGGCATGCAGGAAAGGATCGTCACGACCCGGAGCGGCAGCCCCCCGTCGATGCCACCGAGCCCGGCCAGGGCGGCCAGCGGTACCAGCAGCAGAGGGACACCGATGAATTTGACGATCGCCAGGGCCGCGGCCTCACGCGTGTAGCAGGATACGCGTGAAGGACGCAGTCCCAGCCCGATGGCAAAAAGAAAAAGCACCGTGGCAAGGAGCATGGCGGCCGCAGCCACGGAGCCCAGCGGCGCGGGACGGGGAAGGCCCAGCATGTTGAGGGCAAGTCCCAGCCCCAGAGCTGTCAGGATGAGCAGCAGCACGGGATCAGGCCGGAAGGAGCGCAGGCGGAACGCGCCTTCGCCGCCTCCGAGACGGCGTGCCACGGGAAAGGAGATACCAAAGTAGAACATTTCTTCGCAGATCCGGAACAAGGCCACGATGGCAATGGCCTTTTCTCCAAAAAACATGACGGAGACCAGCGCGCCCACCGCTCCCAGATTGGAGAAGGTCCCGCAACAGTAGAAGCTGCCGGTACGCGGCGCATCCAGACGCAGGGCCCGGGCGACGCGCAGGGAAAGGAGGCCGCCCCAGATCCAGGAGGCGATACCCAGGAAAGGGAGGGCCAGCAGACGTGAATCCGGTGAGGGCAGGCCCCACAGGGAAAGCATGGCAGAGCAGGGGATGAGGCAGAAGACGGCAAAGGATTGCAGACGGTTCCGGATGCGTTCCAGCCTGGGCCGGGGGATGCGCAGCAGATGCTGCACGGCATGACCCGCGGCAAGACTGAGAAAAATGAGGCAAAGGGAAAGGAGCAACCTGTCCATAAAAACGCGATCCGGCTTCTGGCATCGGCGGCATGACGGCAGCGCATGTCCTTTCTGATTCCGATGCCCTTGTCATGCTAGGCGCAGGCTCTTATCTTGTCAAAGCCTATCTGCCTGTTTGGAACATTGTCGTGGCGCAGGGTGCAGGCCAGATCGATCTGATGGGCTATGCGCCGTAGGCCCGGAAGATGCGGCTGCCTTTCCCGGCAATGCGGGTTCTGCACCGGGAGCGCAATGGAGCCCTTTCCCTGTCAAGGAGATATTGATGCAGAAAAAGCTGCTTGTTTTCGTTGTCCTGCTGCTGTTCCTGCCTGTGGTCAGCATGGCT
>CALBAX010000083.1 GCA_937926875.1 uncultured Desulfovibrio sp. | reverse complement strand
CTGCCTGATCGTCAACAAGAAGAGCCCGCTCCAGAACCTCGACGACATGTTTGCCCAAGCCTCCAAGCTGAGCTTCAGCAATGGTGACCCCAACTCCACATCCGGCTTCCTGGTGCCCGGCTATTACGTCTTTGCCAAAAACGGCAAGGATCCCCAGAAGATCTTTGCCCGTACCGTATCTGCCAATCACGAGGCCAATGCGCTGTCCGTAGCCAACAATACCGTGGACGTGGCGACCTGCAACAATGAAGGTCTGGCCCGTCTGGCCATCACCGCTCCCGAAAAGGCCAAGGAACTGCGCGTGATCTGGAAGTCCCCCCTTATCCCCAGCGACCCCCTGGTCTGGCGCAAGGATCTGTCCGACGAGACCAAGAAAAAGATCGCGGACTTCATCTTCAGTTACGGCGTGAAGGGCGAGAACGTGGAGCGGGCCCGCAAGATCCTGACCGCCCTGCAGTGGGGCCCCTTCATCAAATCCGACAACAGCCAGCTGATCCCCCTGCGCCAGCTGGAGCTGTTCCGTGCCAAGACGGTGCTGGAAGGCAACAAGGATATGGATGCCAAGGAAAAGGCCGCCAAGATCGCCGAGATCGAACGCAAGCTGGCCGCACTCGGCAAGTAAGCGGGGACAGGGCACAAGGAACGCATCGTTATGGAAGCTGAAATGAAAATGGCCCTGCAGCCGCCACGCGATCTGCGCGCCGAGACCTTCCGCCTGGTCATCTGGGCCCTTGTCCTGGCCATGCTGGCCTGGGCTTGGCGCGGTGCCGAGATGAAGCCCATGGCGCTGGTGGAGCAGGGCGGCAACATCCTTACCCTGATAGCCGATTTCTTCCCGCCGGACTTCACGGACTGGCGCATGTACGTGGAAGAAATGATCGTCACCCTGCATGTGGCGATCTGGGGCACCTTGCTGGCGGTCATCTGCGCGGTGCCACTGGGCATCATGTCTTCCGAGAATATCGCCCCCTGGTGGATCTGCCAGCCGGTGCGCCGTCTCATGGACGCGGCCCGCGCCATCAACGAGATGGTCTTCGCCATGATGTTCGTGGTCGCCGTGGGTCTTGGGCCCTTTGCCGGTGTGCTGGCCCTCTGGGTGCACACCACGGGCACGCTGGCCAAACTCTTTTCCGAGGCGGTGGAGGCCATAGAGGTCGCACCGGTGGAAGGCGTCCGCTCTACCGGGGCCAGCTTTCTGGAAGAGATCATCTTCGGGGTCATCCCCCAGGTGTTCCCCCTGTGGATATCGTACTCCCTGTACCGCTTCGAAGCCAATGTGCGTTCTGCCACCGTGGTGGGCATGGTCGGCGCCGGCGGTATAGGCATGGTGCTGTGGGAACTGTTCCGCAGCTTCAACTTCCAGCAGACCTGTGCGGTCATGGCCATCATCGTGCTGGTGGTGACCCTGTTCGACCTGCTTTCCCAGCGTCTGCGCAAGATGGTGCTGTAAGATGGCCGCCCGTTACGCCCTCTATTACGCCCCCCGCAGGGACGAGCCCCTGTACCGTCTGGTGGCTCCCCTGTTCGGCCAGGACTGCCGGGACGGCAGCCACCTGCCGGGCGGCCCCGTGGCTCCTGCGGGAGTGGAGCACGACTTGTGGGCATCCCTGGCCAAAACGCCGGCCCATTACGGTCTGCATGCCACGCTCAAGGCACCTTTTGAGCTGCGCTCCACCTCGGAGGGCATGCTTGCCGCCCTGAAGGATGCCTGCCGGAAGGTGGCGGAACGCCATGCTTCCTGGCTTACGGCGCCGCTGGGCTTGCAACGGCTGCCCGTCCATTCTGGTGAGCGCCAGGCCTCCTTTCTGGCTCTGGTCCCCCGGCAGGGGGATGCCGTGTCGGAATCGGCCATGGCCGCTCTGGAGCGGGATTGCGTGACGGAGCTGGAGCGTTTCCGGGCCCCTCTCGACCAGAGGGACGTGGAACGGCGGGAGCCCCTGAGCGGTGATGAACGGCGCAACCTCCTGCGCTGGGGCTATCACCATGTGCTGGATCTGTTCCGTTTCCACATCACCCTGACAGGTCCCCTGCCTCCTGAGGGGGCGGAGCAGGTGGAAGCGGCCCTGAACCAGTATCTTGAGCCTGTCATCGACAGGCCTCTGACCATGGATTCTGTATGTCTTTTTTGCCAGACGGACCGGGTGCTGCCCTTTCGCCTGACAACCCGCTTCGCTTTGGCGCGGGCCGGGAATGCCTAACATAATGACTATTGGAAGTATCATGAACATGAGTTTGCGGCAGGAACGCATGCGCCTGCTGGCGCTTGCCCCGGATACCTGCCTTGATGAGGCTCTGTCCGGGATCAGCCTGCCTGGCTACCGCATTGTGCGCGGGCCCGAAACGGGGCTCGTGATGGCCCGGGGACGTGTCGGCAATGTCGGCGATGTCTTCAACGTAGGGGAAGTTCTGGTCACCCGCTGTGTCGTCCGGCTGGACGAAAAGACGCTTGGTCATGCCTGGATCATGGGGGAAGCCCCCCGCCATGCGGAACTGGCGGCCCTGTGCGATGCCCTGTGGCAGCAGGAAGGCTACGCGGCGTTGCTGGACGAAAAGCTGCGCCCCTGCCTGGAACAGTCCATCGAGGCAAAAAGAAAGGCTGCCGCCCGCGATGCGGCAGGTACGAAAGTCAACTTTTTCACCTTTGTCCGCGGAGAAGACCAGTGAGCGACCAGCAATGTTCCCGCCTGTCCTGGACAGATCCTGTGGGACAGGCACAGCAGGTGTTCCGCCTGGCCCTTACCGCTCTGTCCCGGCCTGCCCAGGCGCATGCTTTCGTCCCCTGTCCGGCGCATGCCGCCGCGGATGCACTGCCTGCCGGGCTGAGCCCGGAACTGGCAGCCCTGGCCCTTTCGCTGTGCGATAACGAGACCACGGTCTGGCTGGCTCCCGGGCTGGATACGGAAGATGTCAGGGCCTGGTTCCGTTTCCACTGCGGCACGGTTCTGGTGGCCGAGCCCACCCAGGCCGCATTCGCCTTCGTCCCCGGTACGGAAGCACTGCCTGACTTGCGCTGCTTCCATCAGGGAGAGGCAGAATACCCGGATCGTTCCACGACCATCTGCCTTGGTGGGGTAGAGGTGATGGAAACGGCCGGCGTCACCGCTTCCGGCCCCGGCATCGTGGGGAGCTGTGATTTTTCCTGCCGTATGCCGGAGGATTTCCTGTCCCAGTGGCGGAGCAACCATGAGCGATTCCCGCTGGGTGTGGACATGCTGCTTTGCGGGCCGGGCCGCCTGACCGGCCTGCCCCGTACGACCTGCCTGACTCCTGCCGCAGATGAGGTATCCCAATGTATGTAGCTGTAAAAGGTGGCGAAAAAGCCATTGCCGCGGCACATGCCCTGCTTGCCCGGGAGCGGCGGGGCGATGTGCAAATTCCTGAAGTAACACTTGAACAATTGGCAGGGCAGCTCAAGCTGGCCGTGGACCGCATCATGGCTGAAGGCTCCCTGTACAGCCCCGAACTGGCCGCGCTGGCCTTCAAGCAGGCCCAGGGGGATGCCGTGGAAGCCATCTTCCTGCTGCGGGCCTACCGCACGACCCTGCCGCGTTTCGGTGTCTCCGAGCCTATGGATACTTCCCGCATGCGGGTGGAGCGGCGTATCTCCGCCACCTGGAAGGATCTGCCCGGCGGCCAGATCCTGGGATCAACCTTTGACTATACGCATCGCCTGCTGGATCGCGGTCTGGCTGTGCAGGGGACGGACCTCCGGGACGTAGAGCCCGCAAGGACGGCGGAAGATCTGGCGATGATGGCGGCCGATACGCAGGCCCTTCTGCAGGAGCCGCTGCCCAGAGCCATGGAGGCTCTGGGCAGCGAAGGCCTGATGGAATCTGTGGCCCCTTCGCATGAAGGCAATGATTGCCCGGACATCACCCGCCAGCCGCTGGAGCTGCCGGCTGACGGTTCCGGGGACCGGGCCGTACGCCTGCAATCCATGGCCCGTGCCGATGAAGGCTTTTTGCTGGGCATGGCCTATTCCACCCAGCGCGGCTACGGCGCTGTCCATCCTTTCACCGGGGAACTGCGCCGCGGCTTCGTGGAGCTGACCATCATCCCGGAAGAGCTGGGCTTTGCCATCACTCTGGGCGAAGTGGAGCTCACCGAATGCGACATGGTCAGCCGGTACACCGGCCGTGCCCTTGAGCCCTGCTTCACCCGCGGTTACGGGCTCGTTTTCGGCAACAACGAACGCAAGGCCCTGTCCATGTCCATCGTGGACCGCGCCCTGCGTGCCCAGGAATTGCAGGAAGACCGGATCGGCCCTGCCCAGGATCCCGAATTCGTGCTCATGCATGGGGACAACGTGGATGCGTCCGGTTTCGTGCAGCACATCAAACTGCCGCACTATGTGGACTTTCAGGCGGAACTTTCCCTGATCCGCCAGCTGCGGGAACGCAAGCACGCGGAAGAGCAGGCTGCTGCCGCGTCCGAACAGCATGCGGAGGCCAGCCATGCCTGAGAACCTGACGACCACGCCTTCGGCTTTCGGGCTGGAAGGCTACAATTTTGCCTATCTCGATGAAGGCACCAAGCGCATGGTGCGCCGGGCCCTGCTCAAGGCAGTGGCCATCCCCGGCTACCAGGTGCCTTTTGCCAGCCGGGAGATGCCCATGCCCTACGGCTGGGGGACGGGCGGCATCCAGGTCACGGCCAGCATCATCGGCCGGGACGACGTGCTCAAGGTCATCGACCAGGGCTCGGACGATACGACCAATGCCGTTTCCATCCGCCGCTTTTTCGAACGCACCGCGGCCGTGACCACGACCACCCACACCGGGGAAGCCAGCATCATCCAGACCCGCCATCGCATCCCCGAGCAGCCCCTGCGCGAGGATCAGATCATGGTCTACCAGGTGCCCATGCCGGAGCCCCTGCGCTGGCTCGAACCCAGCGAAAAGGAGACCCGTACCCTGCATGCGCTGGAAGAATACGGCATCATGAGTATCAAACTGTATGAGGACATCATGCGGCACGGCGATATCGCCACCGGCTTCGATTACCCCGTGAAGGTCAATGGCCGCTACATCATGAGCCCGTCGCCCATCCCGCGTTTCGACAACCCCAAGATGCACCAGTGCCCGGCACTGCAGCTTTTCGGCGCCGGCCGGGAAAAGCGCATCTACGCCATCCCGCCCTATACGGATGTGGTCAGTCTCGACTTTGAGGATTACCCCTTCACGCCCCAGAGCTGGGACCAGTGCTGCGCCATCTGCGGCGCCACAGACACCTATCTGGACGAGATCGTCATGGATGACGCCGGGACGCGCATGTTCGTCTGTTCCGATACCGACAACTGTGCCCGGCGTATGGCCGAACAGGGCGGTGATGCCGCTTCCAGGGAGGGGAAATAGCCGTGAGCCTCTTGGATACCAATCTTGATCCCGTCCTCTCCGCCCGCCAGCTGACGCGGCGTTACGGCAGCCGCATCGGCTGCAAGGACGTTTCGCTGGATCTGTGGCCCGGGGAAGTCCTCGGCATCGTGGGGGAATCCGGCTCCGGCAAGAGCACGCTGCTGAACATGCTTTCCGGCCGTCTGGAACCTTCCGCCGGGCATGTCCATTACACGGCAGCTGACGGCAGCGTGCTGGATATCCACAGCCTGGATGAAGCTTATCGTCGCCGTCTGCTGCGTACCGAGCTGGGATTCGTCCATCAGCATCCCCGCGATGGCCTGCGCATGTCGGTCAGTGCTGGTGCCAACATCGGTGAACGCCTCATGGCCAACGGTGCCCGGCATTACGGGGATCTGCGGGCCACGGCCCTGGACTGGCTGGAACGGGTAGAGATCCCCGTGCAGCGCGTGGACGATACGCCGTCCCAGTATTCCGGTGGCATGCAGCAGCGTCTGCAGATCGCCCGCAATCTGGTGACCACGCCGCGCCTCGTCTTCATGGACGAGCCTACCGGCGGTCTGGACGTGTCTGTCCAGGCCCGTCTGCTGGACCTGCTGCGCCATCTGGTGCGCGACATGGGGCTGGCCGTGGTGCTCGTGACCCACGACCTGGCGGTGGCCCGGCTGCTCTCGCACCGTCTGATCGTCATGTACCACGGGGAAGTGGCGGAGACCGGTCTGACGGATCAGGTCCTGGACGATCCGCAGCATCCTTATTCCCAGTTGCTGGTCTCTTCCATCCTGCAGTGCTGACAAGGAGCGTTCACATGCATCAGTTCAATCATCCCGCTGGCGGCGCTCCTGTGGTGGAGGTGCGTCACCTGTGCAAAACCTTTGTCCTGCACCAGCAGGGCGGCATCCGCCTCCAGGCGCTGCAAGACGTCAATTTTGATGTGCGTGCCGGGGAATGTGTGGCCCTGCACGGGCCTTCCGGGGCCGGCAAATCGACCCTGCTCAAGACCCTGTACGGCAATTATCTGCCCAGTTCCGGGCAGGTGATCGTCCGCTGTGAAGGCTGCGAGACGGATATGGCCACAGCCTCCACACGCGCCATCAGCCGTGTACGCCGGGAGTGCATCGGCTATGTCAGCCAGTTCCTTCGCGTCATCCCCCGTGTGAGTGCCCTGGATCTGGTGGCCGAACCCCTGCTGGACGCCGGTGAAGACCGAGAAACGGCCCTTGACGCCGCGCAGGAGATGCTGGCCCGGCTCAACCTGCCTGAACGCCTCTGGCATGTGGCCCCGGCCACGTTTTCCGGTGGGGAACAGCAGCGTGTGAACATCGCGCGCGGGCTCATCCGGCCCATGCCTTTGTTGCTGCTGGACGAACCTACCGCCTCCCTGGACGGCATCAACCGGCAGGTGGTCATCGACCTCATCCATGAGGCCCGAGAGCGGGGCAGCGCCATCGTGGGCATCTTCCATGATGACGTGGCCCGCAATGCCGTAGCGGACAGGATCGTCCCCATGGACAGGCCGTGAGCTGCGCCGTCCCCGCAAGAACCAACGATCAGAGAAGCATACTCGGAGATCATCCATGAAAGAATATGTGTTGCGTAACGCTCGGGTGGTGACGCCCACCACCGTGATGCATGGTCATGTGCTGGTGCGCGACGGCCTGGTGGCCGATGTGGACGAAGGCGACATCCAGCCCACGGCCGGTCTGGAAAGCATCGACTGCGAAGGTGACTATCTGCTGCCCGGTTTTGTGGAACTGCATACCGACAATCTGGAAAAGCATCTGGTGCCCCGTCCCAAAGTGGTCTGGCCGCAGGCGGAACCTGCCTTTTTCGCCCATGATGCCCAGATCGTGGCAGCCGGTATCACCACCGTGTTCGATGCCCTGTCCGTGGGCGAATATCACGACAAGGGACGTATCGCCATGCTGGGCCGTGGTGTGGATGCCCTGAACCATTGCCGCCAGTCGGGCATGCTGCGTGCCGACCATTTGCTGCATCTGCGCTGTGAAGTGGCCGATCCCCGCATGCGTGACCTGTTCTTCCCCCTGTCAGATACGCCCTGCCTGAAGCTGGTCTCCCTGATGGACCACACGCCCGGGCAACGCCAGTGGCGTGATACCACGGCCTACCGCACCTATTACAGCAACATCAAGTCCTGGACCGATGAGGAGTTCACGGCCATGATGCACGAGCTGGAAGAGGTGCGGGACAGCTGCGCCAACGACAACGCCGCCTCGGTCATGGAATTCTGCCGGCAGCGTCATCTGCCCATGGCCAGCCATGACGATACGCTGGTGGAACATGTGGAAGAAGCCCTGAGCAACGGCATCTCCATCAGCGAGTTCCCCACCACTACGGAGGCTGCCTGCTGCGCCTCGGAAAACGGGATGCTGGTCATGATGGGGGCCCCCAATGTCGTGCGCGGCGGGTCCCATTCCGGCAATGCCTCGGCTCTGGACGTGGCGAAGGAAGGGCATCTGGGGGCCCTGTCCTCCGACTATGTGCCCGCCAGCCTGCTGGCCGCGGTCTTTGAGCTGGCCGCCAAGAAGATCATGCCCCTGCCCGCAGCCGTCAATCTGGTCAGCGCCAATCCGGCCGAAAGCGTGGGCCTGGATGACCGCGGCCGCATTGATACCGGACGCCGTGCGGATATGATCCGCGTCCACCATATGGACGACATGCCTGTGGTCCGCAATGTCTGGCGTCAGGGCGTGCAGGTGTACTGATGCGCGGCACGCTCATCTATGTCATGGGACCGTCGGGATCCGGCAAGGACAGCCTGCTGTCGGCCCTGCGGCCCCGGTTGCGCGGCCTGCCGGTAGCCTTTGCCCGGCGCTACATCAGCCGTCCGGCCTGTGCCGGAGGGGAACAGCATATGGCGCTTTCCGCCGGGAGCATCCTCGCCATGGAGGCCCAGGGGCGTCTGGCCATGCGCTGGAGCAGCCATGGCTGCCAGTACGGCATCGGTCGCTCCATCGACGGCAGTCTGGAGCGCGGAATCTGTGTGATCGTCAACGGTTCGCGGGAATATCTGCCGGAAGCCCTGCGGCGTTATCCTGACCTCCTTCCCGTGCTGGTGGAGGTGGAGCCGGCCATATTGCGGCAACGCCTGCTGGCCCGGGGAAGAGAGCAGGGCAGGGACCTGGAAGAACGTTTGCAGCGTGCGCTGGCGCCGTTGCCTGCCACGGGTCTGGAACGGCTCGTACGCATCGACAATTCCGGCAAGCTGGCAGCGGCGGTCGATACCCTGGAGGATGTCGTGCGGGCTGTCCTGCCGGTGCGCCGCATGCCGGGCACGGCCCGGGGGACGCAGGGAAGCGCTGCTTGAAGAAAGCCTTTTTGTACGGATTTGAAGAAAGGGCTCCTTCCCCACAGGGAAGGAGCCCTTTCTTGTATGGCTTCTCGTGCATACCACGCAGCCAGCGCGTTTCTATCGTGCAACGCAAGACCGCGCATGTGCTGGCCAAAACTGCCGGAAGCTCCAGCGGACTGTGGTGATGCTTTATGTAAAAACTTAAAGTTATACTTTAATAGATGGGCGCTCAGAACATCGTCAGCTGATAACTGCGCCCTTCAAGACTGGCTGCCAGGGCTTCGCCCTGCTGGCCCCCCCCTGCCATGCGCACCAGCTCTGCATGGCGCTGGCGGGCATCGAGCGGGACACAGGTCGTGAAGGTGGCATTGTCCCGGATGGTCTTGCTGATCTGGAAATGCTTTTGTGCCCGGGCTGCCAGCTGCGGCCAGTGCGTGATGACCAGCATTTGCCGCTGCTTTGCAAGATTTTCCAGCTTTTCCGCAAGCTTGTTTAATGTAAGACCGCCCACGCCAGCATCCACTTCGTCAAAGATGTAGGTCGCGCTTTCCGCCTTGGGGCGAACGCTCATGAGGGCCAGCAGGAAGCGGGAAAGCTCGCCCCCCGAAGCGATCCGATCCAGTGGCTGGGGAGCCTGTCCGGGGTTGGGGGCCCAGAGGATACGCACCTTTTCATCCATCAGGCCGGGCCAGATTTCTTGTGGCATGAAGTCGGGAATGACCCGGACCTGTTCGGAGAACCCCAGCTGGCGCAATTCTTCTTCCAGCTGTCGGGCAAAGTCCGCGGCAGCTTCGCGGCGCTGGGGAAGCAGGGCGGAAAGTACCTCCTGCAGCTGGGCTGCCAGCTGCTTTTCTTCCCTGTCCAGCAGGGTGATGTCCAGCGCGCAGGCATCGAGGAAGGAGATGTTTTCGCGGATCTCTTCGCGCAGCTCCAGGATCTCGTCCAGCGAACGGTGCAGCTTGCGCTTGAGCTGGGCCAAAGTGTAGAGCCGCTCCTCCATCTGTTCCACATCGGGCATGTCTTCCGGCAGGGGAGGACGGCGCAGGCGGCCGCTCAGATGGGAAAGCTGCTGGCGCAGGGCCGTGACGGCATCGGCATCTTCGCTGACGGAGTCGTCTGTCCGCGCCATCTGGTGCAGGCAGCGTTCCAGCCGCCCCAGCATGTCGAGCAGGCCGGGTTCTTCCTCACCATGCAGCAGGCCCAACGCCAGCTCATACTGCTCGCGGGTCTGTTCGGCGGCACGGACGATGGCCCGCTGCTCTTCAAGACGTTCTTCTTCCCCGGCTTCAGGAGCGACCCTGTCGATCTCCTGCTGCTGCATCTCCAGGATGTCCCGGCGCTCCAGCAGATGGGCCTCCCGGGCCCGCAGCTCCTTGCGGCGGGCCTCCACGGAGCGTAGCTGTTCCAGAAGCTCGTCACGCCGGTGCAACAGGCCGGGATCCTTCAAGGTGCTTTCCATGAGGCGGGCCTGGAAGGCAGGCTGCAGCAACTGCTGCTGTCCGTGCTGGCTGGCGTGGGCCAGCAGCTGTTCCCGCAGGGAACGCACGCATTCCTGGGAGCGCAGGGCATCATCAACGTACAGACGGCTGCGGCCGCTCTCGGCCAGCAGGCTGCGCCGGATGACGATCTCCTGTCCGTCCATCTGGAACTGTGCTTCGACCTGGGCCTTTTCCGCTCCCTGACGTACCATATCGGCGCCCAGCCTGTCGCCCAGCAGAAAGCCCAGGGCTTTGAGGATAAAGCTTTTGCCTGCCCCTGTTTCGCCGGTGAGCACGTTCATGCCCGGGGCAAAGTCGAGTTCGGCGTCTTCGATGAGAGCGAGATTGCGGATACGCAGATATTCCAGCATGGACAGGACCTATTTTTTGAGACGGGGATCAAGGAGATCACGCAGGCTTTCGCCCAGCAGGTTGTAGCCCAGCACGGTCACCAGGATGGCGATACCCGGATAAAAGGAAAGCCAGGGAGCATCTTCCAGGACGGTCTTGCCTTCCATGAGCATGTTCCCCCAGCTGGCCGTGGGCGGCTGGACGCCAAGCCCGAGGAAGCTGAGCCCCGATTCCACCAGGATGGCACCGGCCACGCCCAGTGTGGCGGAAATGAGCACCGGGGCCAGCGTGTTGGGCAGGATGTGGCGCAGCAGTATCCGGCAGGTGGAGCAGCCGGACAGGCGGGCTGCAGATACGAAGTCCCGCTGGCGCAGGCTCAGGGTCTCGGCGCGCACCAGACGGGCAACCCCCATCCAGGATGTCAGGCCGATGACGATCATGATGTTGGTCAGGCTCGGTTCCAGAAAGGCAATGACCGAAAGGATCAGGAAGAACGAGGGGAAGCAGAGCATGATGTCCACGCCGCGCATGATCGCTTCATCCACCAGACCGCCGAAATAGCCGCTGATCAGGCCCAGCCCTGTCCCGATGCTGACGGAAATGCCTACAGCGACAAAGCCGACCCACAGCGAGATCTGGCCTCCGTAGAGCAGGCGGGAAAAAACGTCCCGTCCCAGGCGGTCCGTGCCCAGCCAGAACATGGAGGACGGCGGCTCCAGGATGTGATCCAGATGCAGGGCATTGGGATCATACGGGGCGAGCAGGGGAGCGCACAGCGCTGCCAGCGACATGGCCAGCACGATGCCCAGCCCCAGGCAGAGCATGAGATGACGGCCAAGAAAACGACGCAGCAAGGGACCACGCATGTCAGCGAACCTCCCGGCTGCTGCGGATGCGCGGATCGGCCAGGCCGTAGCAAACATCTGCCAGCAGGTTCCCCAGCAAAGTCAGTACGGCCCCCAGGACCAGATTGCCCATGATCATGGTATAGTCACGGGCCATGACCGCCGCATAGAACAATTGCCCCAGTCCCGGCAGGGCGAATATGGATTCAATGATGACGCTGCCGCCGATGAGGCCGGGGACCGAGAGGCCCAGCAGGGTGATGACCGGGAGCAGGGCATTGCGCAGGGCATGGCGCCAGATGATCGTGCGGGGGGACAGGCCCTTGGCCTGGGCGGTCAGGATGTAATCCTGACGCAGGACCTCGAGCATGCAGGCGCGCATGTAGCGGGACATGCCTGCCAGGCTGCCGATGGTATAGACCAGGATCGGCAGTGCCAGATGCTGCGCCAGGTCAAGCGCCTTGTCCACAGGGCCGAGACTGTCGAAATTCATGGATGTCAGGCCGGAGATAGGCAGCCATTGCAGGTGGATACCGAAAAACAGCATCAGTAGCAATGCCAGCCAGAACGAAGGCATGGCAAAGCCGAGATAGACGAAGACCGTCACGCCCCGATCCAGAAGGGAGTTCTGGCGGCAGGCCGAAAGGATGCCGATGGGGATGGCGATGATGAGCGTCAGGATCAGGGAGATGACGTTCATGCCTACAGTGAGGGGCAGGCGCTCCATGATCTTGTCCAGCACGGGCCGCCCGTCCGCTGACATGGACAGGCCGAAATCCAGGTGCACAAGGCGCGAGAGCCAGTCCAGATATTGCACATGCAGGGGTTTGTCCAGGCCGTACAGGGCCTCCAGCCGCTGGCGGGCCGCTTCACCGGCCAGAGGATTGAGGGTCGTTTCCATATCGGTGGGCGAACCGGGCGCGAGATGGATGACCCAGAAGCTGATGAGGGTGATCCCCCACAAGACCAGCAGCATCCACAGCAGTTTGCGCACGATGCGCAACATCAGCTGCAACAGGGCCGCATTGCGGGATGAACAGACTGCCTGCACGCATATCCTCCGTCACTATTCCGTCCGGGTCATCCATTGCCGCATATCGGCCACTTCCTGCTGCCATTGCGGCGAAAGACGCAACTGGAGGAACCTGCCGTACAGGCTGTCCAGCAGGCCGAGGCAGACTTCCATCAGGTAGATCTTTTCCAGCAGCATGGCGTCCGGGTCGTCGTCCTCTTCAGGCTTTTCCACCTTGGGGGTCTTCAGGCTGCCCAGGGTGAAATCCTCGGCCTTGAGGGTGAACTGGAAGGCCAGTTCTTCCTTTTCAAGCCGGATGAGGGCGCGGGTGACTTTTTTCCCCGTGCCAAGGCCGAAACGGGCCTCACGAAGAGGGGAGAGCGTGCCGGCGACGGTCGCCGTTTCCTTGGCGTCCCCTTCGCCGCCCTGGACGACGATACGCTGTTCCATGGAGACAGAGAAGGGCTGGCCTTCCTTGTCCACAAAGGCCCCGGGCGCCACATCGCTCTGATACCACAGCCAGGTAAGGAACTCCTGGCCAAGAATGTTGTCCGTAGAATCCAGACAGGGTGTATCGCTCATGGGATGACCTCGCGAATCAGGAAAGGGCGGCGAACTGGGTGGCTTCGATACGATCCAGACGGCTCATGGCAGCTTCGTCGAGCATGGTCTCGGCCAGACTGTACGGGGTGATCTGCTCAAGATGCAGCTCGAAGGAGTTGAGGAATGCCTCCATGAACAGATCGATCATTTTCCCCTGGGTAGAGGCAAACCAGAC
>CALBAX010000082.1 GCA_937926875.1 uncultured Desulfovibrio sp. | reverse complement strand
GATACGACAGCCAGTGTGCCGCCTTTTCCCCGACAGGTGGCATGCTGGCTGTCGTGCATCCGGGCCGCTACCTGGAACGTTGCCCATGCCTCACGAATCCCCTGAAAAAAACTTTTACCCCCTTTTTCTGGACCTGAGCGGCCTGCACTGCCTTGTGGCCGGTCTGGGAGGGGTCGGCAGCCGCAAACTGCAGGGCCTGCTGCATTGCGCACCGGCCTCGATCCTGGCCCTGGACATGGAAGCCCCTGCCGCAGAACTGCGTCCGTTGCTGGAGCAGCCCTGCGTCCGTTTTGAGCAGCGGCCCTTCCGTGACGAAGATCTGGACGGTCGTCAGCTGGTTTTTGCCGCCACGGGCAATGCTGCGGTCAACAGGCATATCGCCTTCCTCTGCCGGGAACGCCATATCCTGTGCAACTGCATTGATGCCCCGGCGGAAGGCTCGTTCATCGTGCCTGCCGTGGTCCGCTCCGGCAGCATGGCCCTGGCCTTTTCCACCGGTGGGGCCAGCCCGGCCCTTTCCCGGCGCTGGAAGGGCGAGCTGGCGAACTGGCTGGATGCCCGCCAGAAAATGGTCCGTCTGATGGGACAGTTGCGTCCCATGGTCCTTGCCTTGCACGACGAGACAGGGCACAATACGGCCCTGTTCCGCGCTCTGGCCCAGTCGTCCCTGCAGGATCACCTGCAACAGGGCGACCGGCAGGCGTGCCTGCGCTGTCTGCGGGCCCTGCTGCCGCCAAAGCTGCACGACCGCATCCCGGAGTTGCTTGATGTTATCGCCTGAGACCTCCACCCTACTGACCCTGTGTTGTTACGGCGCTGCCACTGTGGCCGGTCTGGCCGGCATGCTGCTGCGCAATGCCTTCTGGCGGCGGCTGGGTTGCTGGCTGGCGGGGCTGGGATTCGTCTGCCAGACGTGCTCCCTCCTGCTCGGCTTCCATAAGACCATGCCCTCGGGCCTGAGCCTTGGCGGCTATTTGCAGATGCTGGCCTGGTTCGTCCTGCTGTGCGGGCTTGTCAGCCGTTTGCGCTACAGGCAGGAAGCCCTGCTCCTGCTGGCCACGCCGCTGGCCCTCATCCTGTTTGCCGTTTCCGCCCCGTATCTCTCTGCCGTGGTGCAGGTCCCTCCCCAGCTCAAGGGTTCTTTCTATGCCCTGCACGTGGGGGCGCTGTTCCTCAGCATGGGCCTCATGACCCTGGCTTTTGCCGCCAGCTCCCTGTTCCTGTTCCTGGAGCGGCGCATCAAGAACAAGCAGCGCATGGAAGGGTTCTGGCAGGACATGCCGGCCCTCTCCCTGCTGGACAAAATCAATGCCTTCGGCGTGGCGGCCTCGTTCCCGCTGTACACGCTGGGTGTCGTCTCCGGTCTGTTCTGGGCCAAGCCCGTCTACGGTGCCACCTTCACCGGTGACCCCAAGGAGGTGGTCAGCATCATCGTCTGGCTGCTCATGGCCTATGTGTTCCATGGACGTCTTGCCACCGGCTGGCGCGGCCGCAAGCCTGCCCGCCTGATGGTGCTGGTCTTCGGCCTGAGCCTTTTTTCCATCGTGATCGTCAATACCCTGATGGAAACGCATCATTCCTTCATCAAACCTTAAGCCACCGACGTTGATATGGATTGTGATATCGTACTTGTTGGCCTGAACCATCGCACCGCCGGTGTGGACGTGCGCGAACGTTTCGCCCTTGTGGATTTCTGCAGCCGGGAGAATTGGGCACTGCCGTGTGACGACGTCATCGGTGAAGCCATGATCCTTTCCACCTGCAACCGTGTGGAACTGCTTGCCACCGGTCATGGCGATGTGGCGGGCCGTATCCTGGAGCGCTGGGCCGCCGCACGCGGTACCCAGCCTGAAGAGCTCCGGCCCTATGTCTACGTCTACAAGAACATGGATGCCGTGCGACACCTGTTCTCCGTGGCTTCCAGCCTGGATTCCATGATCCTGGGCGAGCCCCAAATTTTGGGACAGCTCAAGAGCGCCTACCGCAAGGCGGCCGGCTGCCATGCCACCGGCGTGATCCTCAACCGCCTGCTGCACAAGGCGTTTTCCGTGGCCAAGCGTGTACGTACCGAGACCGCTGTTGCCTCCAGCGCCGTTTCCATCAGTTATGCCGCCGTGGAACTGGCCAAGCGCATCTTCGGCGAGATGCAGCACCACAAGGCCATGCTGGTGGGCGCCGGCGAAATGGCCGAACTGGCCGCCACCCACCTGCTCCAGGCCGGGGTGGACGAGATCCTGGTGGCCAACCGTACGTTCTCGCGTGGTGAGGAACTGGCGCGCCAGTTCAATGGCCGGGCCCTGCCTTTTGAATCCCTGGCCTCCCATCTGACGGAAGTGGACATCATCATCACGTCCACCGGTTCGCCGGATCCCGTCATCCGTGCCCGTGACATCCGCGGTGTGCTCAAGGCGCGCAAGAACCGGCCCATGTTCTTCATCGACATCGCTGTCCCCCGCGACATCGATCCCGACGTCAACGGCCTGGACAACGTCTATCTTTACGATATCGACGACCTCAAGGAAGTGGTGGAAGAAAACCTGGCCACCCGTCGCGACGAAGCCCAGAAAGCCGCCGAGATCGTGGACGAGGAAGTGGACATCTTCCGGCAGTGGCTGTGCAGCCTGGACGTGCAGCCTACCATCGTGGATCTCATCCAGCATGGCGAAAACGCCGCCCGCGAAGAAGTGGCCCGTACCCTGAAACGCCTGGGCCATGTGGACGACGCTACGCGCGAAGCCATCGAGGTCATGGCGCTGGCCCTGGTCCGCAAGCTGAACCACGACCCCATCATGTTCCTCAAGCGCGGTACCATGTCACAGGAAGGCAGCGCGCCGCGCATCAGCCTCATGCGCCGCATCTTCAATCTTGACCAGGGCTGTACCTGTAGTGCCCGGAACAATGGAGAGCACGAATAATGCGCTATTTCCTCATCGATGACCTGCGTGCCGAAGAGACCAAGCGTCTGTGCGAACATCTGGATGCCATGGATCTGGGCGCCGGACTGGACGGCATCTACTGGCTGCCCATCCCTGCCCATATGCTCAGCGCCGTGCAGAAGCAGCACGAAAGCCAGTGCGGCCCCTATGTCATGGCACTGGAATGCGAAGAGACCAGCCTGCGCCTGGAGCTGCTGGTGCGCGCCCGGGGCCGCATCCGCTGCGAATGCGTGGCCTATGCCTCGCCTGAGCTGCAGCGGCACATGATGGGCTACATCACGGATACCCTGAAAGAACTCCACATCCCCAACTAAACGGGATGCCCTGCGGCATGATCCCTGTCCCCGAACTGCAAACGCTTCCCTCCCGGCTGGCCCGCCTGTGCCTGGATGTGGAGCGTTTTTGTCGTGACAGCCTGAACATGGCTGACGGTAAAAGCTGGCTGCTGGCTGTTTCCGGCGGTGCGGATTCGACAGCTCTTTTGTGCATCATGGCCCTGCTGGCCCCCCGGCATGGCTGGCAACTGCATGTGGCGACGGTGGACCATCAGCTGCGGCCGGAATCCGCCGGGGATACCGCCTTCGTGACCGGGCTCTGTCAGGGCTGGCACGTTCCCTGCCGCATCCTGACAGCAGATGTGCCCCGACTGGCGCAGCAAGACGGCCTGGGAACGGAAGAAGCAGCCCGGCTGGCGCGCTACTCTCTGCTGGAGCAGGCCCGGCTGGCATGCGGTGCTACAGCCATCCTGCTGGGGCATCACCGGAGCGATGTGGCCGAAGACCAGATGCTCCGTTTTTTGCGCGGTACCGGCTGGCCGGCACTGGGAGGCATGCGGGCCGAAGACGCGGAACGGCATCTGCTGCGCCCCCTACTCCGCACGGACAACCGTGCCCTGAAAGATCTGCTGCACCACTGCGGCATCATCTGGCGGGAAGACGCCAGCAACGCGGACACCCGCTATACCCGCAACCGTCTGCGGCATACCATCCTTCCCCTCCTGCGACAGGAGAACCCCCGCCTTGAGCAAGCCTGCCTCAACCTCTGGGATCTGGCCGGTATCGACGGAGACTACTGGCAGCAGGAGCTGGAACGCCATCTTGCCCGTTCGCCCTGGCGGGAGACCTCCGGCAGCATCACCCTGCCCCGCGCGCTGTTGCGCGAGACGCATGCGGCCCTGCGGCTGCGTCTTTACCACCGGGCCGTAGCCCGGCTGGCCCGGCTCTCCGGCGGTCAGGCCCGTTCCGCTACACTGCTGGCCCTTGATCAGGCCTGGCAGGAAGGCCGGGGCGGCACCATCTTCCAGCTGCCCGGCAATATCATGGCCCATCTCAAGGGGGGCTGTATCCGTTTTTATATCGAAAAACGGCAGGTGGTTCAGAAAAGCTGAGGGATCGTACCACGCGTCAATGACAACAGTGCATCCCGCCTTGCTTCCTGTATATAGGGAACCAGTCTTACCCCGGCGCATCTCTTGTCCACCGCGGTACGCGCACCTTCTGTAACCCTGGCTCCGTCTGTGATCTTCCCTTATCCTGAGCGCCTCGTTCCGTCCCCTTTCCGAACATGCATAAAAAAAGGAGCACACCCGCAGGTACGCTCCTCTTTTTTTCGTTGCTTCAGCAAGAATTCACTCTTTCAGGACCAGTTCCCGCACAGCCCGAACAATGTCCGGCGCCCGCAGGCCCACCAGTTCGCGCAACTGGGCCTGAGTACCGTGCTCCACGAAGGCATCGCCGATACCCAGACGGCGGATGCGCTGACCGCGCAACAGGCCATCGTCGGCCCAGCGCTCCAGCACGGCCGAGGCGAAGCCACCTGCCAGACAGCCTTCTTCCACAAAAACGATGCGGTCGAATGCGCGGGCGATCCCGGCCAGCTGCACCGCAGGCAGCGGCTTGAGCCAGATGGGATCGAAGACCAGCGGCCGGAAGCCGAATTCCTTTTCGATGGCTGCCGCGGCATCCAGGGCCGGGCGCACGCGATTGCCCACGGCCACGATGGCCACCCGCTCCCCTTCCTGCACGATCTCGCCCTGAGCAGAGGGCAGCAGACGCAGCTCGGCATCCAGCGGGACCCCCATACCGGCACCGCGCGGATAGCGCACAGCGCAGGGCCCACCGGACATGGTGGCCGTCAATAGGCAATGGCGCAGCATGTTCTCGTCACGGGGTGCCAGCAGGGTCATCTCGGGGATATGGCGCAAATAGGCGATATCGAAGACACCATGATGCGTGGCCCCATCCTCGCCCACCAGACCGGCCCTGTCCACACAGAAGGTCACGGGCAATTTTTGCAGGCAGACGTCATGGACGATCTGGTCATAGGCCCTCTGGAGGAAGGTGGAATAGATGGCCACCACAGGATGGAAGCCGCTGGCCGCCAGACCGGCGGCAAAGGTGACGGCGTGCTGTTCGCAGATGCCCACGTCCACGAAACGTTCCGGGAACCGCTCTTCAAAAAGGTTCGTCCCGGTGCCTTCGGGCATGGCTGCCGTGATGGCCAGCAAATGGTCGTCTTTTTCCGCCAGCTCGACCAGCGTTTTGCCGAAGATGCCGGTAAAAGTAGGGGTCTTGTTGCTGCTGGGGATGAGCAGGCCCGTTTCCGGCTCGAAATGGCCCACGCCATGGAAATGCGTGGGGTCTTTCTCCGCCGGGGCATAGCCCTTGCCCTTGCAGGTACGCACATGCAGCAGCACCGGCCCGTCCTCCACGGCTGCCGCCATCTGCAGATGACGGCACAGGGCGGGCAGGTCGTGCCCGTCCACAGGGCCGATGTAGGTGAAGCGGAATGCCTCGAACAACATGCCGGGCGTGAAAAAGGACTTGAAGCTCCACTCGCCGCGCATGGCGTACAGCGCCAGTTTCTGGCCGATGCGAGGGATGGAGCGCAAAAGCTGGAGCACATCCTTGCGTGTCTGCCGTACCCAGCGCCGGGACAGCGTACGGCTCAGGAACAGGGAAAGGGCCCCTACATTGGGCGAGATGGAGATCTCGTTGTCGTTGAGCACCACGATGAGCCGGCGTCCCATATGCCCGGCCAGATTCAGGCCTTCAAAAGCCTCGCCTGCCGTCAGGGAGCCGTCACCGATGACGGCCAGCACGTGTTCCTTGCCCCCGGCCAGATCGCGGGCCATGGCCATGCCCAGGGCCGCCGAGATGGACGTGGAGGAATGCCCCACCCCAAAGCGGTCATACGGGCTCTCACTGCGGCGCGGGAATCCCGCGAGACCTCCCAGGGTGCGCAGGGTGTGGAACTGGGAAGCGCGCCCGGTCAGCAGCTTGTAGGCGTAGGCCTGATGCCCCACGTCCCAGACGACCTTGTCCTGCTCCATATCGAAGGTATGCAGCAGGGCCAGGGTCAGTTCCACGACCCCCAGCGAGGGGGCCAGATGCCCGCCGTTCTTGGACACCACGTCGATGATGCGCTTGCGCAGCTCCGCGGCCAGCACCGGGAGCTGTTCGTCAGAAAGATCCATCACCTGTTTCGGTGAGGTCAGGCTGTCCAGCAGGGACTGTGCAGTGTTCTCCGTCATTTCTCAGGCCGCTCTCGTGATGGTGTACCCGGCAAGGGCACGCAGGAATCCGGCCTCGGGGCCGCTGAAACCGGCCAGTGCGGCACAGGCGGCGTCCGCCTGCTCACGGGCCAGGCGGCGGCTCTCGTCAAGCCCCACCAACGCCGGGTAGGTGTTCTTGCCCTGTTCGGCATCGCTGCCGGCAGGCTTGCCCAGGGTGGCCGTGTCGGAAACGATATCCAGGATGTCGTCCGCGATCTGGAAAGCCACCCCCAGCGCGGCACCGTAACGGCCGATGCGCTCGCACACATCGTCCGCAGCACCGGCCAGCAGCGCACCGCATACGCAGGAGGCCCGCAGCAGGGCCCCGGTCTTCATGGCATGCATGCGGCGCAGCTCCGCCATGCTCACGGGCGGCAGGCCGGTGTAGAGCATGTCCCATTCCTGTCCGCCCACCATGCCGGACGAACCGGCGGCACGGGCAAATTCCGCCACAGCCCGCAGTACCTGGCCGGCGGGCAGCTCCACCCGGCACATATGGGCAAAGGCATCCGTCAGCAGGGCATCCCCGGCCAGGATGGCCGTGGCCTCGTCGAACGCCTTGTGGTTGGACGGCTTGCCGCGGCGCAGGTCGTCGTCATCCATGGCGGGCAGATCGTCGTGGATCAGGGAATAGGTATGGACCATCTCGATGGCAGAGGCGAAGGGCAGCACGTCCTCCGGCTTCAGGCCGCACAGGGCGGCACAACTCAGGCACAGGACGGGACGCAAACGCTTGCCGCCCGCCTGCAGGCTGTACAGCATGGATTCCCGCAACCGGGGCGGCATCTCCTGCCCGTCAAGACAGGTCGCCAGATAGCTTTCCACCAGCTTCCCGCGTTCTTTCAGCAGGGATTTCATGGCTTCTGTAGACATCATCATCGTTGCTCCACACCCTGTTGCAGGGGATCTTCCATATTTTCTTCCGGCTGGAACGCCCGGACCTGTCCTTCCTGCCAGACCGTCAGCTGTTGCCGGGCCTGCTCCAGCTGGCGCCGGCATTGCAGGGAACATTCCATGCCCTCCTGGTACAGGGCCATCCCCTCTTCCAGGGACGGCTGCCCGTTCTCCAGGGCTTCCACGATCTCCTGCAGGCGCGCCATGCGCTCTTCAAACGTCAGGTTCTTCTTGGTCGTTCTGGCTTTCATGCTTCATCATCTCCGGGCAGCGGGACGTGCTTCCAGCAGGGGTTCCGGATCCACCGCCTGCCCAAGGACGATCAGGGAAAGGTGCAGATGCGGCCCCGTGACCCGTCCCGTGGCCCCCACTTGGCCGATGACCTGGCCACGCCGGACCATATCGCCCGGCCGGACAAGGATACGGGACATGTGCAGGTAGGAAGTGAACACTCCCTGCCCGTGATCAATATATACGGCATTGCCGGAAAAATACAAATCGTCGGCCAGTACGACCCGGCCATCGGCACAGGCCAGGATGGGCGTCCCTTCCGCTCCGCGCAGGTCGAGCCCGCGATGCACGCCACGCGGCTGGTCATTGAAGACCCGCTTGAGCCCGAACTTGCTGGACACGCCTCCCGGCACAGGCCGTGCAAAAGGCGCCGTCCACAAACGTTCTGGGCTGTAGATGTCCAAGACCTTGCCGGCCTTTTCCCTATCCCTGCGGATGCGCTCCTGCACCGCTGCCGGCGGATCCACATATTTTTTGTCCACCCGCAGGGCCTGCACGGGACGCTTTTTGTCGAACAGGACCACACGGGCCTCCGCCTGCTGTCCATCTTGCGTCCGTGTCTTCAGCGCAAGGCTTTTGGCGCGGCTGTCCAGCGGCACAGGCAGCAGGAACTCCGTCTGCCAGCCGCTCCCTGAGGGCTGTGCCGCCATGACATGCTCACGCCCCAGCCAGGAAACGGTCACAGGATGGGCTGCCCCGTCACCGGAGACCTGCACGCGGATGGCATCCCCACGGGCTGCCCGTGCGGGAACGTCCAGATGCATGGCCGCCATGGCCGGGAAAGTCCACAGCAGGAGCAGGACCACTGCCCCCAGGATACCGCTCACCGGCCGTTGGAAAAACGAAGACTGTTCAGGCATGATCCCCTCCCTGCCCGTCATGAGGATGCACCGCGGTGACCCGGGCTTCCAGCTCCCCGTCCTGCAGCAGGATGCGCACGTCCTGCCCGGCGCTGCTCTGCCCGGTCGAAGACAGCACGCGCCCTTCATCCGTGCGTACCACAGCATAGCCGCGCCCCAGCGGGGCCAGCGGATTGCAGGCTGCCAGACGCAGTTCCAGACATTCCAGCTCGTGCCCGCGACGCGAGGCAGCTTCTTGCCCCAGACGGGCCAGATCACGCGTGCAGTCCCGGACGGATTGCTCACGGCCGCGCACCAGCAGATGCACGACATTGCCCAGTTTCTGTTCCAGCAGGGCAAGACGCTGCTGCGGATGCACCAGCCGTCCCGGCCCGATGAGGGCCCGCAAACGCTCCTGGCTGTGCTGCAGGCTGCGCTCACGATCCCGCAACAAGCGTTCCCCGGCCTGGAGCAAACGCTGCTGCCACTGCTGCCATTGCAGCCCCGCCCCTTCAAGACGGCGGGCGGGCGAACACAGGTGCAGGCCGCGCTCGCAACGCTGGAGCCGGTCTTCCTGCCGTTGCAGCCACCCCTGCCGTGCGCGCTCCAGCGCCAGAGAAAGTTCGTCCAGACGCTGCCAGTATTCGCGCCGCAAGGGCCAGAGCAGCTGGGCCGCGTGGGACGGGGTGGCCGCACGCACGTCGGCCGTCATGTCGGCCAGGGTCACGTCCACTTCATGGCCGATACCGGCCAGCACCGGGATCCTTGAAGAAAAAATGGCTGTCGCCACTTCTTCCTCGTTGAAACACCAAAGATCTTCCAGCGAACCGCCGCCCCGGATAAGCACCGCGACCTGGGCCCAGCCCTGCCGGTTGATCTCGTCCAGGGCCCGGCAGATCTGCCCGGCAGCGCCCTCGCCCTGCACCCGCACCGGGAACAGGCGCACTTCGGCCCCCAGGCCCCGTACGGAGGCCAGCTCCATGAAGTCATGGATGGCGGCCCCGGCAGGAGACGTCACCAGCGCCACGCGGCTGGGGCTGGCAGGCAGCGGGCGTTTGCGCTCCGCAGCAAAAAAACCGCGGGCAGCCAGCGCCTGTTTGCGCTCCTCAAAGGCCTGGGCCAGCAGGCCCTGCCCCCCGGCCTGCACCAGTTCCACGATCAGCTGGTACCTGCCGCGCGGCCCGTAGACGCTGATCTGTCCGGCACAGAACAGCTCGGCCCCCTGCCGCAGCAGGCGCGCGGGATCCGGCCGGGGCTCGGCGAAGATCTCGCCGGTCAGGGGGTCGAAATTCCGGCCGCGCATCTGGCGGTCCCGGAACCAGACGCATTGCAGCTGGGCACCGGCATCCTTGAGGGTGAAATAGATATGCCCGGATCCGGGGAAAGACAGTTCGCCTATCTCGCCCCGGACCCAGACGAAGGGGAAAGTCCCCTCCAGAGCACGACGCATCCTGTCCGTCAGCTCAGTGACGGACAGGATGCGCTCTTGTTCACACGCAGCGGGCATGCAGGGGCTCCGCTGTCAGCCGTCCTAGGCGCGGCGCTCGGCCCAGGCCTTGCGCACGCCTTCCATCCACTGGGGCAGCGCGGTCTCCAGGGCGTCCACAGGCAGCTCGCCCTTTTCGCCCGTGCGGCGGTCCTTGCATTCCAGCACGCCGCGGGACAGGCCCTTGCCGCCCAGCACCAGCTGCATGGGCGCGCCGATAAGGTCGGCATCCTTGAATTTGACGCCGGGGCGCTCTTCGCGGTCATCCAGCAGCACGGTCACGCCGGCCTTGCACAGCATGGCGTAGATCTCTTCGACCTTGGCGCGGACGTCTTCCTTGCCGGGGTCGAGGTTGAGCAGGATGCATTCCACAGGAGCCACGGTGGGCGGGAAGATGATGCCGTGCTCGTCGTGGTTCTGCTCGATGGCAGAGGCCACCACCCGGGAGATGCCGATGCCGTAGCAGCCCATGATCATGACGTTTTCCTTGCCGTTCTCGTCCAAATACACGGCATGCATGGCGTCGCTGTACTTGGTGCCCAGCTTGAAGATGTGGCCCACTTCGATGCCCTTGGGCAGCTCGATGGCGCCACCGCAGCGCGGGCAGGGGTCGCTCAGGGTGATGCAGCGCAGGTCGGCGTAGGCCGTGACCTTCACGTCGCGGCGCAGGTCAACGTGCACCAGATGCGCGTCAGCGGCATTGGCGCCCACCACGTAATCAGTGGCACCCTGTAGCTCAAGATCGGCGTAGATGGGCACATCCAGGCGCACGGGACCGGCAAAGCCCAGAGGCGCGGCCGTGACCTTTTCCACCACGGCGGCCGGAGCCAGTTCCACGGTGGTGGCGTTGAGCAGGTTCTTGAGCTTGATGTCGTTGACTTCGCGGTCGCCGCGCACCAGCACGGCCACGGTCTTGCCGTCCACCAGGAAAAGCATGGTCTTGACCACCTGCGAAGGAGCCACCTTGAGCATGGCGCTCACCTCTTCCACGGTGTGGGCCGCAGGCGTGGCGACCTTTTCGCAAGGGGCGCAGGTCTCGGTGCAGGGCGTGCCGTTCCAGACCACTTCGGCGCGTTCCACGTTGGCGGCGTAGCTGCATTCGGTGCAGGCGGCGATGGTGTCTTCACCGGTATCGGCCAGCACCATGAACTCGTGCGAGAAATTGCCGCCGATGGAGCCGGTATCGGCTTCCACAGCGCGGAAGCGCAGGCCCAGGCGCTTGAAGATGCGGCAGTAGGCGTCGTACATCAGCTTGTAGCTTTCATCGGCACCGGCATCGCTGGAGTCGAAGGAGTAGGCGTCCTTCATGACGAATTCACGGCCGCGCATCAGGCCGAAGCGGGGGCGGATCTCGTCGCGGAACTTGGTCTGGATCTGGTACAGACGCACGGGCAGCTGGCGGTAGGAGCGCACTTCGCCGCGCACCAGGTCGGTGATGACTTCCTCATGCGTGGGACCAAGGCAATAATCACGGTCGTTGCGGTCCTTGAAGCGCAGCAGCTCCTTGCCGTAGTACTCCCAGCGACCGGTCTCTTTCCAGAGGTCGCCAGGGATGACCATGGGCATGAGCAGCTCGGAGAAACCGGCGGCGTCCATTTCCTCGCGCACCACGCGCTGCACGTTTTCCAGGGCCTTCAGGCCCAGAGGCAGGTAGATGTACACGCCGGAGGTGAGCTTGCGGACCATGCCGGCGCGCAGCAGCAGCTTGTGGCTGACCACTTCCGCTTCGGAAGGGGATTCCTTGAGCGTGGGGATGTAGGTGGAGCTGAAACGCATCAGTGAGTTTCCTTTTCTTTAAGCAGTCGTTGAAGTTCTTCCATAAAAGCCGCGAGCAGGGCGTCCTGTCCCTTGACGGAACGGATGACTTCCCCCTTGCGGAAAATGATGCCTTTGTCGCGGCCGCCAGCCACGCCCAGGTCGGCTTCGCGGGCCTCGCCAGGGCCGTTGACCACACAGCCCATGACCGCGACCTTGATGTCCGCCGTGGATTCGGCCAGCGCATCTTCCACGGCACGCGCCAGACCGAAGAGGTCGATCTCCGTGCGCCCGCAGGTGGGACAGGAGATGATCTCCGGCCCGCGGCGGCGCAGGCCCAGGGCCCGCAGGATCTCCCAGGCCACGGTCACTTCCTCGGCAGGATCGGCCGTGAGCGAGACGCGCAGGGTGTCGCCGATGCCCTCATGCAGCAAAATGCCCAGGCCCACAGCGGACTTGACCGTGCCGCGCATGAGCCCGCCCGCCTCGGTGACGCCGATATGCAGCGGATAGTCGCAGGACTTGGCCAGCAGGCGATAGGCCGCGATGGTATCGAGCACCGAAGAGGACTTGAGGGAGATCTTGGTATCGTAGAAGCCCCGTTCTTCCAGCATGCGCACATGGCTGAGCGCGCTCTCCACCATGGCTTCCACGCAGGGGCCGCCGTATTTCTGCAGCAGATGCTTTTCCACGGAACCGGAATTGACGCCCACCCGGATGATGGCGCCGTTGGCCTTGGCGGCATCCACCACACGGTCCACATGCTCGCGGGGCCCGATGTTGCCGGGATTGATGCGCAGGCCCTCCAGCCCGGCTTCCAGGGCAGCCAGCGCCAGACGGTAGTCGAAATGGATGTCCGCGATGAGGGGCACGGGCGAACCGTCACGCAGGGCCCGCAAGGCCTTGGCCGCCGCCATGTCGGGCACGGCCACGCGCACCGCTTCGCAACCGCGGCGCACAAGGCGGTCGATCTGGGACAGCGTGGCTTCCACGTCACGGGTATCGGTATTGGTCATGCTCTGCACCATCACCGGTGCGCCGCCGCCGATGGCCAGCTTGCCCAGTCTGATGCCCCGGCTGATACGTTTTTCCTGCATGGCAGACCTCGAAAAAATTGGGTTGCAGCAAAAGTGCCGCCAGTGTCTTATGCTATTTCAGCAGGCAAGCCAAGTCCTGTGCGGGGCGGAAACACGGCAGCACCACTTTCCCGGCCGCCAGGACAGTGCGCTATGCCGCACGCCCAAAACAGGTGCCCTACTCCAACACGGCCATGCGGCTTCCCGCTGCCACCGCACTTGCCAGCCGTACGGCTTTTGCCTATAAACTCCCCATTCCAACGACATGTTCCGGGCGCTCCTGCGCCTTTTCCCGCCTGCGCCACCGGCGCATGGCCCTGAACTTCCAAGCCCGCAAGGAGAGGCCATGTCCCTCAGCATCGGCATTGTGGGTCTGCCCAACGTGGGGAAATCCACCCTGTTCAACGCCCTGACCAAGGCTCAGAACGCGCAGGCCGCCAACTATCCTTTCTGTACCATCGAGCCCAACAAGGCCACCGTGGCCGTGCCCGATGAGCGCGTAGACGCGCTTTCGGCCAAGGTCTCGCCCAAGAAGACCATCCACGCCAGCGTGGATTTCATCGACATCGCCGGTCTGGTGCGCGGCGCCAGCAAGGGGGAAGGCCTGGGCAACCAGTTCCTGGGCAATATCCGCGAATGCGCCGCCATCGTGGAAGTGGTGCGCTGCTTCGAGGATGAGAACATCACCCACGTGGACGGCAGCGTGGATCCCCTGCGCGACATCGACACCATCGAGACCGAACTTCTGCTGGCCGACCTGCAAAGCGTGGAACGCCGCCTGGAAAAGTTGCAGAAGATGGCAAAGGGCAGCAAGGATGCCAAGGCCGCCGCAGAGATCATGCAGGGCCTGCTGGAGCACCTCAATACCGGTAACGGCGCCCGCTCCTTCGAACTGCCCGACAACGAGACCTTCCTCCAGTCCTGGCGAGAACTGGGGCTGCTGACCGCCAAGCCCGTCATTTACTGCGCCAATGTGGATGAAGCCGCCGTGGCCGACGGCAACGATTTCGTGGCCCGGGTGCAAAAGCTGGCCGAAGAACGCCATTCCGGTTTCGCCTGCATCTGCGCCAAGCTGGAAGAAGAGCTGCAGGGCCTTTCCGCCGAGGAACAGGCCGAGATGCTCTCCTCCTACGGCATCTCGGAAAGCGGCCTGGTGCGCATCATCCGTACCGGCTATGACACGCTGGGCCTGTGCAGCTACTTCACCGCCGGTCCCGACGAAGTGCGCGCCTGGACCATCCACAAGGGCTGGAAAGCCCCCCAGGCTGCCGGCGTCATCCACACCGACTTCGAACGCGGCTTCATCCGCGCCGAAGTCATTTCCTACGCCGACTACATGAGCCACGAAAGCGAAGCCTCTTGCCGCTCCGACGGCGTGCTACGCGTGGAAGGCAAGGAATACGTGGTGCAGGACGGTGACGTCATGCACTTCCTGTTCAACGTCTAGCCGCATCAGGCCAACGATCTTTACAGGGACGGCATCGGTCGTCCCTTTTTTTGTGCCTCCCGGGCAGCACCGGGCAAAAGCACAACAGGCCCCTGCCCGCAAACCGGATGCCCCCTGCCCCTTTCTTTGTTTTTCTGCCATCCTTGCGACGATTGGACAATTTTTAGCGTCGATTTGATATTTCCCCCTCACTGCGGCCGCGCTAGGTTCGTTCCATGATCTTCCTCAAGGAGCTTGCCATGCGATGCAGATCCCTTCTTCCCCTTCTGGTCATCCTGATGTTCCTGTTCCCGCTGCTGCAGGCGGGAAACAGCCCTGCCAAAAGTCTGGACGAGCGGCAGCAGAGCATGGTGCTCGTGGCCGCCTACACCGCCACTGGCGGTCTGGAACGCCTGCGCCCGGCCCTGAACCAGGCTCTGGACGCGGGGTTGAGCATCAACGAGATCAAGGAAATCCTGACCCATCTGTACGCCTACATCGGCTTTCCCCGCAGCCTGAACGGGCTGCAGGTCTTCATGGAAGTCCTGGAACAGCGCCGTGCCCGGGGCATCACGGACGCTGAAGGAAAAGCCGCCTCTCCCCTGCCGCCCTCCCTAGACAGGGACGCATACGGCGCCCGTGTCCGGGCCGATCTGGCCGGGCAAAAGGAGATCCGGCCCCCGTCCGGTGTCCTGGCCTTTGCCCCGGTCATCGATACCTTTTTGAAGGAGCATCTTTTTGCGGACATCTTCGCCCGTGACGTGCTCGACCGCAAAGAGCGCGAACTGTGCACCATCGCCGCCCTGGCCAGCCTGCCCGGGCTGGAAGGCCAGCTGCAATTCCATATGGGAGGGGCCATGAACTGCGGCCTGAGCCCGGAAGAGCTGGAGGGCTTCCTTGACCTGCTGGCGACCCGTGTCGGCACGCAGGAGGCGGATGCGGCCCGTGCCGTGGCCCGAAAGGTGCTCGCCTCGCGTTGATGTCCCACCCCCAACCATGGAGGAAATGCCATGTCCGTGAACCGGAGACAGTTCATCAAGGCGGGCAGCCTGGCCCTGGGCTCCCTGGCTGTCCACAGCCTGCCGCTGCAAGCCCAGCCCGCGGAGACAAAGGCCACCGTGTATTTCACGCCCGAGATCACGACGGAAAGCCTGCTGCGCATCTACGAAAAGGTCTGTGCCCCGCTGCAGGGGCGCATCGCCATCAAGCTCCACACCGGTGAGCCCCACGGTCCCAACATCCTGCCGCGCGACATGGTGCGGGCCCTGCAAGCCCGCATCCCGGACAGTACCATCGTGGAGTGCAACGTCCTCTATCCCAGCCCCCGCCAGACCACGGAAGGCCATCGCGAGACCCTGCGGACCAACGGCTGGACCTTCTGCCCGGTGGACATCATGGATGCCGATGGCGACATCTCCCTGCCCATCCCCGGCGGGCGACACCTCAAGGAAGTGGCCGTGGGCAAGAACCTGCTCAACTACGACTCCATGCTGGTGCTGACCCACTTCAAGGGCCATGTGATGGGCGGTTTTGGCGGTTCGCTCAAGAATATCGCCATCGGCTGCGCCTCCGGCAAAACAGGCAAGGCGCAGCTGCACAGCGACGGCACCAACCTGTGGGCGGGCGGGCCGCTGTTCATGGAGCGCATGGTGGAAGGCGGCAAGGCCATCACCACCCATTTCAAGGGACATATGGCGTACATCAATGTCCTGCGCCGCATGTCCGTGGATTGTGACTGCGCGGGGACCAGCGCCGCCGAGCCTACCGCCCCGGATATCGGCATCCTGGCATCTACCGACCTGCTGGCCGTGGACCAGGCTTCGGTGGACATGGTCTACGCCCTGCCCGAACAGCAGCGCCGCGATCTTGTGGAACGCATCGAGAGCCGCAGCGGCCTGCGCCAGCTGGAATACATGGAGACCATGGGCATGGGCCATGCCCGCTACGATCTTGTTTCCCTGTCCTGACAGGAGGTCATGTCATGCGACGTTTCGCTTCCCTGCTTGCCCTTTGCGGCGGCCTGCTTGCCGCTGTCTGCACCGCGCCTTCCACCGTATCCGCCCGGGAGCCCGGTCAGGAGATCATCCGCTGCGGGCAGCAGACGTCCATCAAGGGTTCCCCCCGCTTTTTCACCGGGACCGTGCGCATCGATCCCCTGTATGCCGCCAACAACGCCATGCGCTCCAGCGGCGGCAGCGTCACCTTTGAACCCGGTGCCCGCTCCCACTGGCATATCCACCCAGTGGGGCAGGTGCTCATCGTCACCGCCGGGGTCGGCCTGACCCAGGAATGGGGCAAACCCATCCAGGAGATCAGGGCCGGAGACGTGGTCATCTGTCCCGCCAAGGTCAAGCATTGGCACGGGGCTGCTCCCGGCAGTGCCATGACGCACATCTCCATCTGTGAAGAAACAGAACCAGGCAAGGTCGTGGAATGGCTGGAACCCGTTACCGACAGCCAGTACGCCGGCCGCTGAACCTGCAAGGAAATCATCATGGAAAAGTACAACAACGGACGCCGTCAGATCCTGATGGCCCTCGCATCCCTCGCAGGCGGCCTGCTCCTTCCGGGCACGGGCCGTGCTGCCTCTCGAACGCAGGAGGCTCAACGCATGCTAGTCGTCTTTTATTCCCATACGGGCAATACACGTACCATCGCCCGGCACATCCAGGCCCTGACCGGCTGTGACCTGCTGGATCTGGAACCCGTCACGCCCTATCCCCGCGACTATGACACAGTCGTCAGCCAGGCAAAAAAAGAAAAACAGCAGGGCTTCCTGCCGCCGCTGAAAAATCCGCTGGACATGATCAGCCGCTATGACGTCATCCTTGTGGGATCGCCCAGCTGGTGGGGCACTTTCGCCGGCCCGGTGCGCACCTTCCTGTCCTCGGCGGCCCTGGACGGAAAAACGCTCATCCCCTTCATCACGCACGAAGGGTCCGGCCTCGGCAGTGCTCCTGCCGACCTGCGCCGCCTCTGCCCTTCCGCAAAGACAGGCGAAGGGCTGGCCATACGCGGCAGCCGGGTGGACGGCGCCCGCCAGCAGGTGGAATCCTGGCTGCGGAAGGCAGGCCTGCTGCCTGACTAAAAAGGATGTCCTTGCGGCGAAGGACAGCAGGAAGAGCCGGCCTCTCCCGCAAGAACAGGAACGCAGCTGGAAGAAAAAAGCGGATTCCTCGAAAAGAAAGGGCGGCAGGATGTTGCCTGCCGCCCTGCTCGTCACAATTCCATGCTTTTTGAAAAAAGGTGCATGACCGCCACTCCGGCAATGATGAGGCCCAATCCGATCATGGCCGGCAGATCCAGTTTTTGATGGAAGAAAAACCAGCCCACCAGGGAAACGATGACCACGCCTATGCCTGACCACAGGGCATAGGCTATGCCCACAGGCACATATTTGACCACCACCGAGAGCAGGTAGAACGCCAGTGCATAGCCGCCGATACAGAGCAGCGACGGCAACAAGCGGGTGAATCCCTGTGTTTCCTTCAATGCCGAGGTGGCCACGATCTCCGAGCCGATAGCCAGCAGGAGCAACAACCAGTGCATGAGGCTTTCTACGCCTCCTGCGCCAGCAGTGCGGCCTCGTACAGGCCTTCGGCCAGCGTGGGATGGGCAT
>CALBAX010000081.1 GCA_937926875.1 uncultured Desulfovibrio sp. | reverse complement strand
GAACGGCTTTATGCGCCTTTTCGACCCCACCGTCAAGCATCTTTCCGCAAAAAATCGAAAAAATGTTCCCGGACCGTCAAAAAGGCGCTTCCGCGTCGTGCAGCTCTATTTTTCAACCATCTGATTGTGACAATACTTCTTCCCTCAGAAAAAGTAAAGAATTCCATGACATTTCTTATGCGATCTATTTACAGTATGGATAAACCAAATAAAAACATTATGATACAATATAAAAACAAGCCTCCTGCAAACAACAGAAGAGCAGCCGGCAAAAGCCGAACAGTACGGATGGAGCCCCTTCCGGCAATCCGGGACGCTCGACCACAGCCATGAAGTCCCCTTGCTGCCACAGGCAAGCCCGTACCCTGACGGTGTCGACAGCCGTCATGGCTGGACTTGCTCCCCCTCTTATGCCCTACCTGTGCATCCTTGTTGACGAAGCACTCCAGAATCACTGGAACACATGGATTTTTTTGATGATGTCACAGTATGTCAGGACAGTTTCGGCCATATGAAAAGGCGCCCTGCCTTGCAGCAGGGCGCCTTCATCAGTTTCCAAAAGGCAGGATCTATTGCGCGGGGCTTTCATCCATGTCGATGACACGGCCCTGCAGCCAGACGTAGGCGTCCACTTCGTCGCCTTCCTGGGGTTCGTAATCCCGCAGGACCATCTTGCTGGCATAGATCGGCAGCACCATGTCCGGGCGCTGGTCGAAGGGGAAGCGCACGTACAGGACCTTGATGTCCATCTTTTCCAGCTTCACGTCGTCCACGCGCTCCACCTTGGTGCGCACCTGGTACTCGGCAAAGCGGCGGCCGGGCATGATGAGCTGGCGGCCGGCCATGGAGATCTTCAGGGGCGGCACGTCCAGGCGGGTCTTGCCGGGATTCTCGGCCAGCCACTGGGCGGCCCAGGCTTCATACTGGGGCCCCTGGGTGATGTTCACGTCATCCAGCAGGGCCTTGCGCAGGGCGATGGCCAGACCGGACAGCAGGAAGGTCTGCGTGATGCCAGGGGTCAAGTCGTCCTTGTCGCGCAGATACAGAGGATCATAGAACCACATGGGGTTCTTGCCCTCGATCATGCTCACGGCCACGTTGGCACCGCCTCCCTGGCTCCAGGGGTGGATGTCTTCCACGGTCAGGTCATTGGGCAGACCTTCCAGGAAAGGCACGGCAGACAGGGGCTTGAATTTTTCCCCTTCGCCAGCCTGCATGAGCACGGCAGCCCGCGACGGCTGGTCCTTGGGCCAGGCCATGAGCACATATTCCTTGCCGCTGCGCTTCCACTGCCAGGCAGGGCGGGTGCCGCCATCGTGCAGCACCGTGCCCACCACCTGCGGCATGATGGCCATGGGGTTCTGGCCCAGCAGAACGGCCCAGGCATCGCCCAGGGCCTCATCGTGCTGGCGGTTCTCGCCGCGCAGCATGGCCTTCAGCTCTTCTTCCGAGGGCTGGCGGGCAGCGTCGGCGCCTTCCAGCTGTTCCGCCTGTCCGGCAGCGGGAGCAGCGTCCTGCACTTTTTCTTCGACCTGTTCGGCCTTGCTCTTCTTGGTCATGGCTCGTGCCTCCGGTTAACGACGCTCGCCCCTGCCGCCACGGTCACCACGGTCGCCGCGCTCACGACGGCCGCCACGATCGCCACGGTCACCACGATTGCCGCGGTCACCGCGATCGCGCTGGGGACGGGCGGTCTCTTCGGGGTTCCAGGGATGGCCCTGTTCTTCCAGCAGCACAGCCTTGCGGCTGGCGCGGATGCGGTCACCGTTGATCTCGATGACCTTGACCACCATGTCTTCGCCCAGACGGGCCACATCGCCGGGCTGTTCCACGCGGTTCACGTCCAGCTGGGAGACATGCACCAGGGCTTCCACGTTGGGCAGCACTTCCACGATGGCACCGATCTCCATGATCTTCTTGACCTTGGCGGTGTAGTTCTTGCCCAGTTCGGGACGCTGGTCATAGTAGGTGACCATCTCGCGGGCCTTTTCCAGGGCGTCGGCCGTGGGGGCGAAGATGGACACGCGGCCGGAGTCTTCGATGTCCACGGAAGCGCCGGTGGCGGTGGTGATGGCCTTGATGTTCTTGCCGCCGGGGCCGATGATCAGACGGATGATGTCAGGATTGACGAAGATCTCGGCATGCTGGGGAGCGTAGCGCGACAGCTCCTTGCGCGGCTCGGGCAGGGCCTTGGCCATCTCGGCCAGGATGTGCAGGCGGCCTTCGTGGGCCTGCTGCATGGCCTGGCGCATGATGTCGGTGGTCAGGCCGGTGATCTTGATGTCCATCTGCACGCCGGTGACGCCTTCCGCAGTACCGGCGATCTTGAAGTCCATGTCGCCCAGGGCGTCTTCATCGCCCAGGATGTCGGTGAGCACGATGAACTTGTCGCCTTCCTTGATCAGGCCCATGGCCACACCGGCCACCGGGGCGCTGATGGGGATGCCCGCATCCATGAGGGAGAGGCAGCCGCCGCACACGGCGGCCATGGAAGAGGAGCCGTTGGATTCCACGGTCTCGGAGACCACGCGCACGGTGAAGGGGAAGTCGGCGTCGGACGGCATGACGGGACGCAGGGACTTCTCGGCCAGGGCGCCGTGGCCGATCTCACGACGGGAGACGCGCACGGGCTTCACTTCGCCCACGCTGAAGGGCGGGAAGTTGTAGTGCAGCATGAAGCGCTTGGTCACGTCGCCGCTCAGGCTGTCCATGCGCTGTTCATCGGTGGAGGAGCCCAGGGTGGTCACCACCAGGGACTTGGTCTCGCCGCGGCGGAAGATGGCCGAGCCATGGGCACGGGGCAGCACGCTGGTCTGGATCTGGATGGGACGCACGGTCTTGGTGTCGCGACCGTCGATGCGCACGCCTTCGTTGACGATGCGGGCACGCACGATCTTCTTTTCCAGGTCGCCGATGATCTCGCCCACTTCCTTCAGGGCTTCGCTCTCGGCCCAGGCGGGGTCATTGAGCAGGGCTTCCATGACCTTGTCCTTGACGGCCTTGCGGGCGTCCTTGCGGGCCAGCTTTTCGGGCACGCGCAGGGCTTCTTCGATGCCGGCCTCGCGGGCCAGTTCCTGCACGCGGGCCACCAGCACCGGGTCGTCCTGGTGGGGAGTGAAGGGCATCTTTTCCTTGCCGGCCAGTTCGCGCAGCTTGAGCTGGGCGTCGATGAGCGGCTGGATCTCCTTGCGGCCCCATTCCAGAGCGTCGATGATGACGTCTTCGGGCACGAAGGTGGCTTCGCCTTCCACCATGGTCAGGGCATCGCGGGAAGCGGCGAACACGATGTTCAGGTCGCTGCGCTCCTGCTCCTCAAAGGTGGGGTTGAGCACGAACTGACCGTCGATGCGGCCGATACGGCCACCGGCCACAGGGCCTTCGAAGGGCAGGGGCGAGAGCATGACGGCGGCGGAAGCGCCGGTCAGGGCCAGCACGTCGGACTCGTTCTCCTGGTCGGCGGAAATGACGCTGGCCAGCACCTGCACGTCTTCGTTCAGGCCCTTGGGGAACAGGGGACGGATGGGACGGTCGATGAGGCGGGAGACCAGGGTCTCACGCTCGGAGGGACGGCCGATCTCGCGGCGGAAGAAGCTGCCGGGGATACGGCCGGCGGCGTACATCTTTTCGGAATATTCCACGGTGAGGGGGAAGAAACCCTTGTCGAACTCCAGAGGCTGGGAGCAGACGGTCACCAGCACCACCGTGCCGCCGCACTGCACCCAGACGGCGCCGTGAGCCTGGTTGGCCAGACGGCCGGTCTCGAAAATGATCTCCTTGCCGCCCACGGTGGCCGTGACGCGGGTAGGATTGAAAATATCCTGGTTCATGTGGACCTCGTATGAAGGGGATTCCGGCAAAAGCGGGCAACAGCGCCCCGCTGTGCGGCCTGGGGCCACGGGTGCTGCCCGGTCTTCCCGGACCCCCCTTCCTGCTAGATGTTGTCGTGAGGTGAGGATTGCAAAAAGGGGGGGCTTGGCCCCCCCTCTCAAACCATCGTCATTACTTGCGCAGGCCGAGCTTGGCGATCAGCGCACGGTAACGCTGAATGTCCTTTTTCTTCAGGTAGTTCAGCAGCTTGCGGCGCTGGCCGACCAGCTTCAGCAGACCGGTGCGGGAGTGGAAGTCCTTCTTGTGCACCTTGAAGTGACCGGTCAGGCCTTCGATGCGGGCGGTCAGCAGGGCCACCTGCACTTCCGGGGAGCCGGTGTCGCCTTCGTGTTTGGCGTGAGCGTCGATAACCACTTTCTTCTGTTCAGCGTCCATAGCCACAGCAGTTCTCCTTTACGGATGTAAGTTAATTCCAGAGGCCCCGCAGCACGGTCCAGCAGGGCCCCTGGGGCGTTTCGGAACGGCGGGCCAGAGCCAGGGGCATGCCCTGACGCTGCAAAAGCGCCTTGTCGCCCACATCGTCGCGGCAGGGGATGGCCATGCCGTTACGGATGCGGGCCTCGGCGGCTTCGTCCAGCTCCAGCACCGGCCAGTGGGGCAGCGCCTCGGCAAGGGGGCGCAGGTGCTTCACCAGCAGGCCCGGATCGGCCGACAGTTCGTCCAGTCCGCAGGCCACTTCGAGACCGAAGGGGTGACTGTACTCCCGGGTCAGTTCCGTGAGCACGGCTCCGCATCCCAGTCGCATCCCCAAGCTGTGGGCCAGGGAGCGTATATAGGTGCCGGAACTGCATGCGACCCGAAAGCGTACAAACGGCAGCTCGACCTCGAGCACGTCCGCTTGCGAAATTTCCATGCGTTTGACCTTTTTGGGCACTTCCTTGCCCTTGCGCGCCAGCTTGTAGAGGGACTGGCCCTCGTGCTTGGCCGCGGAATAGGCGGGCACTTCCTGCTCGTGCAGGGTCAGCCAGTGGGCCACTTCAGCACGCACATCGGCTTCGGTCACCTGCTGCCACGGGGATTCCGCCAGCACCTCGCCCTGGATGTCCCAGGTATCGGTGGTGAGGCCCAGGCGCAGCTGGCCGCTGTAGACCTTGCCGCCGTCAGCCAACAGGTGCGAGGCAATCTTGGTGCCCTGCCCCAGCAGCACCAGCAGCACGCCGGAAGCCATGGGATCCAGGGTGCCCGCGTGGCCTACCTTGCGCTGGCCCAAGCGCTTGAGCGCCGAGAGGCAGCGGGCCGACGTGGGGCCGGAAGGCTTGTTGAGCACCAAGACGCCGTCCAGCTGGGGCAGCGGCGCCGCTTTGCGTGCGGCGGTGGAAGTCTGTTCGGTCATACGCAACAAATAATGATAGCAAGCCTGCGGCATGAAGTCAAAAGCGCAGGCATATGGCGGCAGGCAATAGCCTGTTGCGGGCCAAAGGTCAAGCGATTTGTGGAGAAACGGCCGTGCCGCAGGGGCGGCAAGCTGTTCATGAAGGGCTGTCTGGCGCTGCCCGCCTTGCCGGACTTTTACGGAGATGCCCCGCCAGACCAACCGGATGCGCGCAGAATCCCCCGCGCGACCGTTCACCAGCCGTGCCCCGGGCCAGACCGAAAGCCTGTACCCGCCATCCGCATTGATGTAGCATCCGGCATCCAAGCCAGCATGGGGGCAGACCATGAACAACTACAGGCAGATAGTCAGCATCGCCCTTCTCATCACGTCCGTCGTGCTCATCCTGACCGGAGGGCTGATCCTGCTCCACCTCGATTCGCGCACCGTCATGCATCTGCACAAATATTTCGGCGTGGCCTTCATGGTAGCGGCCCTGCTGCACATGGGCATCAACAGCAAGCCCCTGCGCCATTACCTGGGCATGCGTTCGCTGGCCGTCCCCCTGCTGGTCGCGGCCATCGCGGCCTACGACATGACGCGGCACCACGGCTACGGGAGATATGCCCGCGACACGACGTTCTTCTGCCGCTAGACCCGACATTCGCAGCCGTCATCCGGCATCCCGATACGCCGGGACAGCCCCGGCACGCTGTCTGCCTTAAAACAACAGCCCGCCGGAAAGCATCCGGCGGGCCGTCCTCTCTTTTCGGAAAATCGTCTGCGGGCCTAGGCTTCGGCCTCGGCCTTGAGGGCCTCGGTCTGGGCGGCGGTGGCCAGAGCCTCGAACAGGGGCTCCACTTCGCCTTCCATGATGCGGTCCAGAGAATACAGGGTCAGGTTGATGCGGTGGTCCGTGCAGCGGCCCTGGGGGAAGTTGTAGGTACGGATACGCTCGGAGCGGTCACCGGAGCCCACCTGGGCCTTGCGGTCGGCGGAAAGTTCGCTGTTCTGGCGCTCGCGCTCGGCGGCCAGGATACGGGAGGCCAGCACCTTCATGGCGCGGGCCTTGTTCTTGTGCTGCGAGCGTTCGTCCTGGCAGGTCACCACGGTACCGGTGGGGATGTGGGTGATGCGCACGGCGGACTCGGTCTTGTTGACGTGCTGGCCGCCGGCACCGGAAGCGCGGTAGATGTCGATGCGCAGGTCTTCGGGGCGGATCTCCACGTCCACTTCCTCGGCTTCGGGCATCACGGCCACGGTGGCGGCGGAAGTATGGATGCGGCCCTGGGTCTCGGTAGCGGGCACGCGCTGCACGCGGTGGGTACCGGCCTCGAACTTGAGGTGGCTGTACACGCGGTCACCGGAGATGAGGCAGATGATTTCCTTGTAGCCGCCGCTGTCGGAAGGGGATTCGCTCATGATCTCCACCTTCCAGCCCTTGATCTCGGCATAGCGGGTATACATGCGGAAAAGGTCGGCGGCGAACAGGGCCGCTTCTTCACCGCCCGTACCGGCGCGGATTTCGAGGATGGTGTTCTTTTCGTCCAGCGGATCCTTGGGCAGCAGCAGCACCTTGATCTTGTGCTCCAGCTCGGGCAGCTCGGCTTCGGCGGCGGCGATCTCTTCCTGCGCCATGGCCTTGATGTCCGGATCGCTGTCGTGCAGGAGCTGCTTGTTCTCTTCCAGTTCCTGCGTGAGGCTGCGGTGACGGCGGAACAGTTCCACCACGTCGCGCAGGTCCGCATGCGCCTTGGTCAGCTTGCGGTACTGATCCTGGTCGTTGTAAACGTCAGGCTGGGCAAGCGCCTGTTCAAGCTCCATATATTTTTTTTCAAGACCTTCCAGCTTGGCAAACATGCGAACTCCAGAAAATGTATGGCCCCGCCGGGGCGACTAGGCGTCGCGCCGGTAGGGAGCCGTGATGATATTGTCGCCCGCCTGGGCGCCCAGGGCTTCGCGCAGGGCCACCACCGCCACGTCGAGCTGGCGCTCGTCGGGCTCGGCCGTGGTCATGCGCTGCAGGGTCAGGCCGGGGGCCCGCAGCAGCGTGGCCATGAAGCCGTCGGGCATGCGGGCAGCGTAACGGATAAGCTCATACGCCAGCGCGCTGATGGGCACCATGAGCAGCAGTTTGAACACGATGGTCAATGCCTGTTTGGCCACCGCCCCTTCCGGGCAGTAGATGAACAGCAGCAGGGGCACCAGCACCGCATGCAGGATGATGGAGATGCTGATGACGAACAGCAGGAACGTGGTCCCGCAGCGGGGATGCAGGCGGCTCATGCGGGCCGCCGTGGCGGCGTCCACATCGCCCCCGGCTTCGAAAGCATGGATGACCTTGTGCTCCGCGCCATGGTACTGGAACACGCGCCGGATATCGGGCACGAAGGAGATGGCCCAGATATAGCCCATGAAGATCAGGCACTTGAACAGGCCGTCCCACAGATGGAAGGTGAGCCCTTCCACCCCGCCGCCCAGATCCAGCCACTGCATGAGCAGCGACAGCAGGTGCGGCACGACCACGAACAGGCCCACGGCCACGGCCAGGGAAAGCAGCAGGGTCAGCACCAGGTGCCAGCCCTTGAGCTCTTCCTCGGTGCCTTCGGCCTGATGTTCCGCGGAACGGTTGAGCGCCTTGATGCCGTTGACCAGGGTCTCGATGAGCACGGGGAAGCCGCGCACGAAAGGCTTTTTCAGCCAGGGATGCCGTGTCAGCGAGAACCAGGGCAGGCGCCGGGCCACGATCTCGCCGTCGGGACGGCGCAGGGCCAGCGCATAGGCGTCACCATTGCGCATCATGACGCCTTCCAGGACAGCCTGCCCGCCCACGGTGGGGCAGCCGGCCGTCAGCATCAGGGGAACAAGACGGGACAGGCGCATAGACTCCCTCAAAAAAACGCCAAGCCTCCGGCGGGAGCGTGAAACCGAAGATTCCAACGCCTCCGCCAGAGGTGGGATAACGTTCGCGTCCGGCAGACGCGGGGCAGCTCACCGCTTGCGCGGCAGCGCCTACTTCTTTTCAAATTTGGCGTACTTCTTGCGGAAGCGGTCGATGCGGCCGGCCGTATCCAGGAAGCGCTGCTTGCCGGTGAAGAAGGGATGGCAGGCGGAGCACACTTCGACGTGCACTTCTTCGCCCTTCGTGGAGAGCACCTGTTCCTGATTACCGCAAGCGCAGGTAATGGTGGCGTTGAACACCTTGGGATGGATATCTTTCTTCATGATCCTTACCTCGTATGGCAACGGCATATGCCGTCAATAGTCGTCTTCTGCGCGGCTTTTGCGCATCAGGGCCCAAATCAATAGCCCATAAACGCAGCTTTGGCAAGTCCCCTGCCCTGGCGGGAGGACGTTTTCCCGGAGTTTTTTTCCCGCTCCGGGCGCAGCCGTGACGTCCGTCACGGCAGGAACCCGAAGATACGGGCCTTTGCTGCGGATGGCCGAAACAGGCACAGGGGAGTGCTCCGGCAGGACAGCACAGGGAGGCGACGGCGGCAAGCCGACGGCACCAGCCGGATGGACAGGCATCCCGGCGGCGGAGCCTCCTTCCGGTCTTGTCCGTACAGGGCCCACGCCGGCACGTCCCTCTCCGCAAGACGGACACGAGCCCTGTCCCGCCCGCGTGTGGCCCCTGCCCGCCCACCGCCCAGGGCCGGTTGCCAGCGCCGGGCCGACAGGCTACAGTGCGGCCATGTGTGCAAAAATCGCCCGCCAGCGCGCGGATCAACTGGTCTTCATGCAGGGCCTGGCCGAAAGCCGTGAACAGGCCCGCCGTCTCATCATGGCCGGCAAGGTGGCGCTCTCCTCCGAAGGGCTGCCCCCCGGCGCCCCGCCCCAAAAGGTGGACAAGCCCGGGCATCCCTATCCCGAAGGCACGGTCTTCGAGCTGCTGGGGCAGGAGCGCTTCGTCAGTCGCGGTGCCTACAAGCTGCTGACCATCCTGGACAATTTCAAGCTCGACGTGAGCGGCATGGTCTGTCTGGACGCCGGTGCCTCCACCGGCGGATTCACGGACTGCCTGCTCCAGCACGGCGCCACGCGCGTCTATGCCGTGGATGTGGGCAAGAACCAGCTGCACGAGAAGCTGCGTGCCGACGGGCGCGTCATCAATCTCGAAGGCGTCAACCTGCGCGCCGCCGCTCCCGGGCTCATCCCCGAGCCCGTGGACCTGGTGGTGGCCGACGTGTCCTTCATCTCCCTGACGCTCATCCTGCCGCCCTGCATGACCTGGCTCAAGCCCGGCGGTCTGGCCGCCGTGCTCATCAAGCCGCAGTTCGAACTGGGCCCCGGCGAGACCGTCAAGGGCGTGGTGCGCGACGAGGCCGCCCGCCAGCGCGCCGTGGACAAAATCGTCCGCTTCTGCACCGAGAACCTGCACCTGGAGAGCCGGGGCGTGCTGCCCGCCGCCATCAAGGGCCCCAAGGGCAACCAGGAATACATGGCCCTTTTCGCCCGGCCCTGACCGGTGCGGCTAGAGATTTGTTGGGGAATGGGGAAAGCAGGGGCGACCTCTGGCATCAGCAAGGCTCCATGACGACCGCTACAAACGATAAAAAGCCCTGCCTTCGGTAAAGGCAGGGCTTTCCATATCTACCGGACTGCCGGCGGCAGACATCAGCGTTCCTGAAGCCTTTTCCCCGGCATGTTTTTTCTAAAAGCTGTACAGGAAGGCCGGGGCCTCGCGGCCCAGCAGGGCATCGGCATCAAGGCCGAAGCAGGTCTTGAGGCTCTTTTCCCACCACTCGTCCTCGCTGGGGGGCGTCAGCAGGGGCCGGTCCACGGGGATCTTGCAGGTATCGGCCAGCCAGCGGTGCGCGGCCTGCTGGCCGCCCAGCTCGTCCACAAGGCCCAGCCCCACGGCTTCACGGCCGGTGAAGATCTTGCCCGTGGCCAGGCGAGCGGCGCGGGCGCGATCCATATGGCGCCCCTGGGCCACGATGTCCACGAACTGCTCGTGCATGTCCTTGAGCACGCCCTGGAAATAGGCCTTTTCATCGGCGGTGAGCGGTTCCAGCATGGAACCGGCGTCCTTGTAGGGCGCTGTGGTCAGGGTCTGGCGGCCGAGGCCCAGCTTGTCCAGCAGGCCCCGGATCTGGGGGATGTCCATGCGCACGCCGATGGAGCCGGTCACGGTGGAGGCATTGGCGAAGACGCGCCTGCCCGCCATGCTGACCATCAGGCCGCCGGAGGCCGCCGTGCTGCCCATGCTGACGGCGATGGGTTTGTCCTTGCCCAGCCGGGCCAGGGCCTCATACAGTTCCTGCGAGGCAGCGGCCCCGCCGCCGGGGGAATCCACACGCACCAGCACGCCCTTGACGCCGGGCATGCGGCCCAGCTTGTCGATCCAGCGCAGCTGGGCGTCGATGTCCATGATGGGGCCGGTCACGCGCACCAGGGCGATGCGCTCGCTGCCCAGACCGGTGGCCTGGGAGACCAGGAAGGCCGCGACGCCGCCCAGCAGCAGGATCAGCAGGCCCCAGAAAATGACAGGGTGACGTTTGCGGAAAGGCACCCGGAAAAGGTGCAGCCAGGCCTTTTGCGGCACATGCGAAAGCGGGCAGGACGCGGAGCAGGAAAAGGAGGGGGCCGCAGCCGCGGCGCCCTTGCTGCCGCGGGCGCTTTTGCCGGCCGGGGCCTCGCCGGTCATGCTCAAAGGGTGTTCCGTGAAGTCGTCGGCTTCGGGAGCAGCCAGGTGCGGATCGGGCGCAGCCTGCCGGGTACGTTCGGGATCATTGATTTGCATGGGAGTGTTCGGGTAAAAAATGCCGGGACGGCCGCAAAAGCGCGGCCCCTGTCCCCACCGGGACAGGCTCCAAGGACACGCCGGCCGCGAAGCACCGGGACGTGCCGTGCGGCAGGCGGGAGATACGTCCAGACCCTAAGCCCATCCCTCAGGAAAGACAAGGAGCCATCATGGAGACATTGTCCGTGGCCACGCGCAGCCGCTGCGAAATGCGCGACATCACCGCCCAGGTCAGGGAACTGGTGGCCCGCGGCCGCCAGCAGGGCCGCCGCAACGGTGCCCTGCTGCTCTTCTCGCCGCACACCACCTGCGGCCTGACCATCAACGAAGGCGCGGATCCCGACGTCCGCCGCGACATGGTGCGCTTTTTCAGCGCCATGGTGCCGCAGGACGCGGGCTTCGACCATGCCGAAGGCAACAGCGACGCCCACATCAAGACCACCCTGCACGGCCCCAGCCTGATGCTCATCGTGGAGGACGGCCAGTTGCAGCTGGGCCGCTGGCAGTCCGTCTATCTGTGCGAAGGCGACGGTCCCCGGCAGCGCACGCTCTGGGCCCGGTGGCTCCCCGGTGAGGAGGACGGCACGCGCCCATGAGCATGCCGCACGACATCTCCCTGATCCTGACCCTCACCGGTGGCCTGGGCGCAGCCCTCGTCCTGGGCTTCGTGACCCAGAAGCTCCGTTTGTCGCCTCTGGTAGGCTACTTGCTGGCGGGCATCCTGGTGGGGCCGCATTCGCCGGGCTTCGTGGCCGACGCGGGGCTGGCCTCGCAACTGGCCGAGATCGGCATCATCCTGCTCATGTTCGGCGTGGGCCTGCACTTCCACCTCAAAGACCTGCTGGCCGTGCGCGGCATCGCCCTGGGCGGGGCTACCGTGCAGATCACGCTCACGACCCTGTCCTGCATGTTCCTGCTCCAGTTCTGGGGCTTTTCCCTCTGGGCGGGCGCGGTCTTCGGCATGTCGGTCTCCGTGGCGAGCACCGTGGTGCTCACCCGCGTCCTGGCCGACAACCATGTGCTGCATACTCCTACCGGCCATGTGGCCCTGGGCTGGCTGGTGGTGGAAGACCTGTTCACCATCCTGCTGCTGGTGCTCCTGCCCGTGATCCTGGGCGCCGGGGATGGCAACATCTGGTGGGTACTGGGCAAGACCCTGCTCAAGCTGGCCGCGCTCACGGCATTCACCCTCGTGGCCGGACAGCGCCTGATCCCCGCCCTGCTGGGCTATGTGGCGCGCACGGGCACCCGTGACCTGTTCACGCTGGCGGTCATCGTGCTGGCCCTGGGCATCGCCGTGGGCTCGGCCCTGTTCTTCGACGCGTCCATGGCCTTCGGGGCCTTCCTGGCGGGCATGGTGGTGGGCCAGTCCGATTTCAGCGCCCGTGCCACCGCCGAGGCACTGCCCCTGCGCGATGCCTTCGCGGTGCTGTTCTTCGTGTCCGTGGGCATGCTTTTCGACCCCGCCGCCCTGCTGGAACAATGGCCCCTCTTCCTGCTGGCCCTGGGCGTCATCGTGCTGCTCAAGCCCCTGCTGGCCTTCCTAGTCTGCCTCGTGGCCCGCAAACCGCTGCGTCTGGCCGTTTCCGTGGGCCTTTCGCTGGGCCAGATAGGCGAGTTCACCTTCATCCTCGTGGCGCTGGGGGTCAGCTTCGGCCTGTTCGACAGCAGCATCAGCAACGCCGTCATCCCGGCGGCCCTGCTCTCCATCACGCTCAACCCGCTGCTCTTCCGGCGCGCGGGTGCCCTGACCCGCCTGCTGGGACGCCTGGGCCTGGGCGCCCGCCTGCCCCGCATGGAGCACGGGCAGGCCGATGCCGACGGCCTGCCGCGTGTGGTGGTCGTGGGCTTTGGCCCCGTGGGCCGCAGCCTGTGCCGCATCGTCCGGGCGCACGGCATGCTGCCTGTGGTGGTGGAGGCCAATATCGATACGGTCCGCCGCCTGCGCGGGCTGGGGCGTCCGGCCGTCCATGGCGACGCCACCCAGGCCGAAGTGCTGCGCGAAGCCGGCCTGGAACAGGCGCAGGCCCTGCTGCTCTCGGCCCCGGCCATCCCGGCCAGGGAAGTGGTGCCCATCGCCCGTGCCATCAACCCGGATCTGCGCATCTTCGTCAACACGCCCTTTGCCAGCGAGGCCGACAGCCTGCGCAACATGGGCGTGGCTGGCGCCTTCAGCGGCGAACGCGAGGTGGCCCTGAGCATGTCCCGCTTCCTGCTGGACGATCTGGGCGTGGGACGTACCGGGCTGGAAGCGGAACTGGAACGCGTGCGCGAAGTCTTCGACGAAGGCCCCGCGACGCAAAAACGCTGATCGCCGCCGGGCCGTCTTGCCGGCGGCCCGGCAAAGGATGCCCCATGCGGTCCTTGCCTGATCCTTTCCCCCGCATCATCCTGCATCTGGACATGGATGCCTTCTTCGCCTCCGTGGAGCAGATGGATCACCCGGAGTGGCGCGGCAAGCCGGTCATCATCGGCGGCGAGACGCGCGGGGTGGTCTCCACCGCCTCCTATGAGGCGCGGCGCTTCGGCGTGCATTCGGCCATGCCCATGGCCACGGCCCGGCGGCTGTGCCCGCAGGCCATCTTCGTGCGCGGCAACCGCCGGCGTTATGCGGAGCTGTCCGGCCGCATCATGGCCGCCCTGCAGGACTTCTCCCCGCTGGTGGAACCGGCCAGCATCGACGAAGCCTATCTGGACGCCACCGGTCTGGAGCGCCTGTTCGGCCCTGTGGAACAGCTCATCCCGGCCATCAAGGCCCGTGTGCGCGAGGTCACCGGCGGCCTGACCTGTTCCGTGGGCGCGGCGCCGGTCAAGTTCCTGGCCAAGATCTGTTCGGACATCAACAAGCCCGACGGCATCTACATCCTGCGCCCGGAAGACGTGGGCAACTTCCTGGTCGGGCTGGACGTGTGCCGTCTGCCCGGCGTGGGCAAACACATGGTGGCCGCGCTGGAAGCCCTGGGCATCCGCCGCGTGGAGCAGCTGCGCCGCTACAGCCCGGAACTGCTGGAACAGCGCTTCGGCAAATGGGGGCGCGTGCTGCACGCCCGGGCCCACGGCATCGACCCCCGCCCCGTGGTGCCCGAACACGAGGCCAAGAGCGAAAGCGCCGAGACCACCTTTGCCCGCGATACCCGCGACCGGGAATTCCTCAAGACCATGCTCCTCGGCCATGCCGAGCGCGTGGGGGCCTCGCTGCGGCGCCACGGCCTGCGCGGCCGCACCGTGACCCTCAAGATAAAATTCGCGGACTTCCGCCAGATCACCCGCTCCCGCACCCTGCCCGAAGCCACGGACAGCACCGCGACCATCTACGAGACCGGCACCGCCCTGCTGGCAGCCGAGGCCCTGCCCCAGCCGGTACGGCTCATCGGCCTGGGCGTGTCCGGCTTCGGTGGCCCTCCGGCGCAGGGCCTGCTGCCCGGCGTGTTCCGCGGCGTCCAGGGCCGCGATCCTGAACAGGAGGCCCGGCGCCGCCGTCTGGACGCCGCCCTGGACAGCCTGCGGGACAAATTCGGCAAACAGGCCGTCCAGCGCGGCCGTCTGTTCCGCCCGCGGGAAGACGGCGAGGATGATTAGGATGATGTTTTGAGGGGAGGGGGAACCCCTCTCGCGCTAGGCGAGGGGTTCCCCCTCCCCTCAAACTCCCCTCCCCTTCCCCAGCGCGCTTTACCAGACAGGCCGCCCCTGGACGAGGCGGCCTGTCATGCGTCGTTCTCTGGGACATTCCTATAAGAAGCGGCCCAGAATTCAGTAACTGTTGCCCTACGCATATGGACTGTCTGGCCCCTGTGCACTGCGGTCCTTGCCGCCTACAGGCTGTCGTCCCCTGTATTGAGCGCGCCGCTTGGGCGGCGTACGTCAAAGGCGTCGTGCCGCACCTCCTACGGCGCGCCCTGATAGCACCGGGGCGGGGCAGGCGACCCGCCCCTGCCCCCACAAAAAACAAAAAAGGCCGGAAGAAGGAGAATTCTTCCGGCCGGGCCGCCCCCCAAGGCAGCCCCGCACTGCCTGCCCGCCTGTGCGTCGGGCGCAGGTAGTCGGCTGTGGAGAAATATGATGTACGCTGCCAGGCCGTCTCCACAGGAGATGCCCGACAGGGCGCAATGGCTACAGTTCAAAGCGTTCCAGTTCCGGCACGGAAAGATCGGCATGGAACAGGGCCGAATCCCCGGCATCGGGCCGCAGCAGCAGGCGCAGGCACAGGGAGACCATCAGACAGGCCACCCCGGCCGGGGCCGTGGCGATGACGCCTTCATGGCGGGCGCTGCCCGCTTCCTCGCCGGTCAGCCCGGAAGCGTAGAGTTCCCGCAGGTGCAGACGCCCGGAACGGGCCGCGCGTGCGAAACCCTCGGCCCGCAGCACGGAGCCGTGCACGAACGGCACCCCCGCCGCAGCGGAACGTTCTTCCAATAACATTTTCAGCGCAAGGTCGTCCAGACAATCCAGGGCCACATCCACACCCCGCAGCATGTCCGGCAAATTTTTTTCATCCGCCTCCACATGCCGCACATCCAGGGCCAGATAGCCTGCCATGTCGCGCAGGCCGCGCGCCGTGGCCATGGCCTTGGGCTGGCCCAGTGTGCTTTCCGTGCAGAAATACTGACGATTGAGGTTGCTTTCCTCGAAGATGTCGCTGTCGCACAGGCGCATGCCCCCCACGCCCAGGCGCGCCAGCAGAGAGGCCACATGCCCCCCCAGACCGCCGCAGCCCAGCACGAAGACACGGGTTCGCAACAGACGGACCATTGCATCAGCGGAAAAAACACCGTAGTTTCTACGGAAGCGTTCCGGCCAGATGCCGTCTTGCAGGAGCGCGACCATCACCTCCCGTTCGGGAAGAGCGGCCCCTGCGGCCAGCTGCCGGATGGCAGCGCCGCTGACGAAGGCCGTACCGTCCGCCGACCGGCGCAGCACATGCGGCCCGGCCCATGAGGCCAGGGTGCCGCCGTGCAGGAACGCGCCGAGGCGTTCCCGCATCCCGGATGCCGTCCAGGGCAGGAACGCCGCAGGATCTTCCCCTTCCCCAGGGGATGGCGATGTGATGGATGTCATGATCAACGGGCGTCTAACCTCCTCCGACAGCAGGAAAAAAGGCCACACGAGCACCGTCGCATATCTTGCTCTGGACCTCTTTTTGACGCCCGTTGATCATGACGATTTTTATCTCTTCCAGCGGCAGTCCCACCATCCTTGCCACATCGGCAGCCGTGGCGTCTTCGGGCGCATCAAGCGTTATCCCCGCTTCCGGGTCATATCCCGGTACATAGTCCCGCAGGGTCGTGCTCAGTTTGACGAGTATGCTCATGCTGGCCTCCGATGATGGCGTCCGCCGGTCAAGAAAAAGTGTGACGTTCCGGGCCCGCCCCAAAGGCGGGCCCGGTCTCAGTCTATGCTACTTCTTGATCCAGTTGAAGACCGTCTTCAGCTCTTCGTGCGGGATGTCGAAGGTCGTGTTGTGCGGGGCCACGGGCTCGTCCACGAAGAAATCGGGCAGGTGGTCGGCGGCTTCGGTGATGCCGGCACGGCGGTTGAAGTCGATTTCGGTGGACAGGATGCGCTGGCCCAGGGTGACCACGTCGTCACCGGTCAGCTGCCAGCCGTACTTGGCGTTGAGCATGTCCACGATGGCGGCCAGGGCGTCCGGGATGTCCAGGATGGCGAAGGCGGTGAACAGGCACAGGCCCACGGAGTCCACGGAAGCCGTGGCGATCTGCAGGTTGCGGGACAGTTCGATCTGGCCTTCGGGCTTCAGCGGATCCACCTTGCCGCCGCAGCTCAGGATGTTGGCGGTCACGGCGTAACCGGCGGTGTGGTCGGCGCCCATGGGGGTGGTGGCGTAGGTCACGCCCACGCCCTTGACGGCGCGAGGATCGTACGCGGGCAGGCTCTGGCCCTTGACGCAGGGCACGCGGCGCACGCCGAACACGCGGCCGGTAGTGGCGGTACCGCAGCCGATGATGCGGCCCAGGGGGGTACCGTCGCTGATGCCCTGCATGGCGGCCTTCACGGCTTCCACGTCACCGTAGGGGATGCCGCCGCCGGCCATGGCCACGCCCACGGCCACGCCCACGTCGATGGTGTCCACACCGATGTCGTCGCACATGTAGTCGAAGCGGCTCACGGCGTCGATGTCGCTGATGCCGCTGTGGGGGCCGAAGGACCACAGGGTCTCGTATTCAGGCCACTTGCTCTGGAACTTGCCCTGCTTGTCGGGGAACAGGCCCGAGCAGCGGATGATGCAGCCGCTCATGCAGCCGTGGGCCACGGCACCTTCGCCGCCGCGTTCCTTGGTCAGGCGGTTCATGGTCTCGCCGGACACGCCTTCGTGCTTGTCGAACTGGCCCACGGAGAAGTTGGCGGTGGGCAGGCCGCCGGCTTCGTGCAGGATGTTCACCAGCACGCCGGTGCCGTATTCGGCCAGGCCCTTGCCGGTGATGGGATGCTCGGTCAGGGCCTTGGCGAAGCGCTTGGAAGCTTCGCGGAAGGCCTTTTCATCCATCAGAGGATGGTTCTTGCCGCCCTCGGGGTTGATGATGATGGCCTTGAGGCCCTTGGAACCCATGACGGCGCCCACGCCGCCGCGGCCGGCATGACGCATGGGACGCAGCTCGCGGTCGGTGAACGCGATACTGGCGGCGGTCAGCTTGAACTCGCCGGCGCGGCCGATGGTCACATAGCTGCACTTGTCGCCGTAGGTCTCCACCAGTTTGGCAACGGCGTCGAAGTTGTTGAGGCCGGCCACGGTGGAAGGCACCAGCCTGGCGGAGTCCTTGCCCAGTTCCAGCTGCCACCATTCGCCTTCGGTGGCCATGTCTTCAACGATGATGGCCATGATGCCCAGCTTGGCCAGATGGCCGCCGGGCTGGCCGCCGGAGTTGGCTTCCTTGATGCCTTCGGTGAGGGGGCTCTTGCAGCCCACGGAAATACGGTTGCCGTTGGGGCTGTTGGTGGCGCCCAGCAGGCCGGGGGCGAACACCAGCTTGTTGTGGGGGCCCAGCGGCGTACAGATGGGGTTGACTTCGCGCGCCACGATGGTGGAGGTCAGGGCACGACCGCCCAGACCGGCGTATTCTTCGGGGATATCTTCAAACACACAGGTCTTGGTGGCCATGTTGACCCGCAAAAAACGGAACATGAGACTCTCCTTTGATTGATGCAAAACAAGGCAGTTTGGCAGTACATCCATCCAGTTTGCCCCACCTTAGTCCCCCCAAAAAAATTTGGTCAAGAAAACGGAAAAACAGACACGCTTCCGGCCCTGCCCCTCCCCAAAACGGACACGCTTCCGGCAGGGATGCGGCCCGCCGGTCGCCGATCCCTGAAAAATTTCATAAATAACGCCAAAAAACACGCTTTTGCCCGGCGCTATGCCAGCCAGGTGCAAAAGCGTGTTTTTTATGATGTCCCCCCACTCCCGCTGCCCACCGTGACATCTGCCGCTCCGTCCGCCCCCTTGCAGCCCCCTGCCACCTCTCCCCCGCAGCATGGGGCAGATCCGACCGGCCTGCAAACGCGAAAGTCCTCCCCGGTCTCCCGTGCCCGCCCCCCCCTGTGCCGCCTTCCTGCGTCCACGGACCGCACCGCCTCCGCCTGTCCATCTATGACAGCCCATCCCCGCACAACAGGCCGATGCCCTGGACCTTATTGTGGATGATCATCAATTATCCTTTTTTTCCAGTATGATAAATCCCCCGGCATACAGTAATGCCGGGGGAACCCTGCCGTATCCGTCCCGCAAGCCCCAAAAAACAGCGCAAAGATGAGGCAGGGGATCTTCCGCACACTGCTGTCGCCCGACGGCAGCACCACACAAGGAGGATATCATGCATACCACCTACGGCTATATCCGGGTCTCCAGCACAGACCAGCACACGGACAGGCAACATCTGGCCTTGCAGGAACAGGGCATCCCCCAGGAACACGTTTTTACGGACAGGCTCTCCGGCAAGGACTTCCAGCGGCCACAGTACAGGGCGCTCCTGGCGAGGCTTCGGCCCGGGGACCTGCTCTGCATCACGAGCATCGACCGGCTGGGCAGGAATTATGAGGAGATACAACAGCAGTGGCGCATCCTCACCCGGGAAATGGGCGTGGACATCCTTGTGCTGGACATGCCGCTGCTGGACACACGGAGAGACCGGGACCTGCTGGGGACGTTCATCGCCGACCTCGTTCTGCAGGTACTTTCGTTCATCGCCCAGAACGAGCGCGAGACCATCCGGCGACGGCAGGCGGAAGGCATCGCGGCGGCACGGAGGCGCGGCATCCGCTTCGGGCGGGAACCCAGACCTCTGCCCCGCAATTTCATCGAGATCTACGAGCTTTGGAAGGCAGGCGCCATCACGGCCACGGAAGCGGCAAAACGCTGTGGCATGGCCCGTTCGACATTCCGTTACCGGGCAGAGTCCATTAAAAAAAACGGCCGGTAATCACGACAAAAAAGTGTACTTTTTTACCAGTAAGGTAGTGCATTCCCATAACTATTATCTTGTATTTACAGAACAATCTTTTTTAATATAAATTTATGCTCAGGTTGGGCATGGCAAAAAAGTACACTTTTCCGCCAGCCCGCCCCGTCCATGGCGGCCGTCTGCTCCCT
>CALBAX010000080.1 GCA_937926875.1 uncultured Desulfovibrio sp. | reverse complement strand
CGGTATGTGCTGGCAGTCCATCGTCAATGAATATTTCAACGGCCCCGAGGATGCCCGGAACCAGGTGGAGTTCGTCATCTCCACCGAGCCCACCGACGGCGGCATCTATCGCGGCCATCGCGGCCGGATGGAGATCCGCGTGGACATGCACGGCGTGTCCTGCCACGGCTCCGCTCCCGAGCGGGGCGACAACGCCATCCACAAGATGGCCGAGGTGCTGCTGAACGTCCGCGACCTCAACGAGAATCCCGCCGACGGCTCCACCGAGATCAACGGCCTGGTGAAGATGCTGGATCCCAAGTTCAACCCCGAGCACTATGAGGACGCCCGCTTCCTGGGCCGGGGCACCTGCACCACCAGCCAGATCTTCTACACCTCTCCCTCCCGCTGCGCCGTGGCCGACTCCTGCGCCATCTCCATCGACCGCCGTATGACGGCAGGTGAGACCTACCAGTCCTGCCTGAAGGAGATCGAGGATCTGCCCGCCTGCAAGAAGTACGCCAAGGACGTGAAGGTGTCCATGTATATGTATGACCGTCCCGCCTGGACCGGCCACGTCTACGAGACCGAGTGCTTCTTCCCCACCTGGATCAACAAGGAGTCCGCTCCCCACGTCCAGTCCCTGATCGACGCCCACCACGCCCTGTGGGGCACCGAGCGCATCGGCGCTGACGAGAAGGCCATGTCCACCCGCCGGGGCCGTCCCCTGACCGACAAGTGGACCTTCTCCACCAACGGCGTGTCCATCCAGGGCCGCTACGGCATCCCCTGCGTGGGCTTCGGCCCCGGCGCCGAGTCCCAGGCTCACGCCCCCAACGAGATCACCTGGAAGCAGGATCTGGTGACCTGCGCCGCCCTGTACGCCGCCGTTCCCGGCCTGTACAAGCCCGAGAACAAGGACGGCTCCGCCACCAGCTTCCGCCAGGAGCTCACCGGCAACGACATCAAGTAAGTCTGATTGAAAACAGCAGGCTGTATATATCAGAATACTCACACACATAAAATAAAGGAGAAAAAACACTATGAGCAAGACCATCGAGCTGGCACGCCATCTGGAGACTCTGCATATCAACGATATGTACAAGACCGACTTCTACTGGACCTGGGACAAGACCGACGACGAGATCGACGCCGTCTTCACCGTGGCCGACGCCCTGCGCGACCTGCGCGAGCGCAACAAGTCCACGAAGGTCTTCAATTCCGGCCTCGGCATCTCCCTGTTCCGCGACAACTCCACCCGTACCCGCTTCTCGTTCGCCTCTGCGTGCAACCTGCTGGGTCTGGAGGAGCAGGTCCTCGATGAGAAGAAGTCCCAGATCGCCCACGGCGAGACCGTCCGCGAGACTGCGAACATGGTCTCCTTCATGGCCGACGTCATCGGCATCCGCGACGATATGTACATCCATCAGGGCCACGAGTACCAGAAGACGTTCATGGACGCTCTGGAAGAAGGCTATCGCGACGGCATTCTCGAGCAGCGTCCGACGCTCGTGAACCTGCAGTGCGACGTCGACCATCCGACGCAGTGCATGGCCGACATGCTGCACGTCATCCACTACTTCGGCGGCGTCGAGAACCTGAAGGGCAAGAAGGTCGCCATGACGTGGGCCTATTCCCCGTCCTACGGCAAGCCGCTGTCTGTTCCGCAGGGCGTCATCGGCCTGTTCACCCGCTTCGGCATGGATGTCACGCTGGCCCATCCGGAGGGCTACGACGTCTTCCCCGAGGTCGAGGAGATCGCCCGTAAGAACTGCGAGAAGTACGGCTCCAAGTTCCACAAGACGAACGACATGAAGGAAGCCTTCCGGGACGCCGACATCGTCTATCCGAAGTCCTGGGCTCCGTTCCAGGCTATGGAAAGACGCTCCGAGCTCTATGTCAAGGGCGACCAGAAGGGCATCGACGAGCTGGAGAAGGAGCTGCTGGCGCAGAATGCCGAGCACAAGGACTGGACCTGCAGCGAGGAGATGATGAAGCTCACCAAGGACGGCAAGGCTCTGTACCTGCACTGCCTGCCCGCCGACATCTCCGGCCTGAGCTGCCCGGAGGGCGAGGTCGACAACTCCGTGTTTGACCGCTATCTCGTGCCGCTGTACAAGCAGGCCTCCTTCAAGCCGTATATCATCGCCGCCATGATCTTCCTGGCGCAGGTCAAGGACCCCGTCAAGGCTCTCATGGAGCTCGACGCTGCCGACAACAAGCGCAAGATGTTCTGAGCCGCACGGCAGGAGGATAATTACCATGGGAAAACGCATCGTCATCGCGCTGGGCGGCAATGCGCTGGGCAGCACGCCCTATGAGCAGCTCGCCCTCGTCACGGAAACGGCAAAGCCGATCGTGGATCTCATCGAGCAGGGCAACGAGGTCGTCATTGCACACGGCAACGGCCCGCAGGTCGGCATGATCAATCTGGGCATGGCCACGGCTGCCGAGGCCGGCGCCATCAAGTCCGATATGCCCTTCCCCGAGTGCGGCGCCATGAGCCAGGGCTACATCGGCTATCACCTGCAGAACGCCATCGGCAACGAGCTTGCCGCGCGCGGCCTGCAGAAGGACGTCGCCACCGTCGTCACGCAGGTGCTGGTGGACGAGAACGATCCCGCCTTCCAGAAGCCCACGAAGCCCGTCGGCGCGTTCTATGACAAGGCCACGGCCGAGCGCATCGCCGCCGAAAAGGGCTACACCATGGTCGAGGACGCGGGCCGCGGCTACCGCCAGGTCGTTCCCTCACCGAAGCCCGTGGACGTCATCGAAAAGAACACCGTCCGCGCCCTGATCAACGGCGGCTGCGTCGTGATCACGGTCGGCGGCGGCGGCATCCCCGTTGTGCGCCGGGACGGCAAGCTCTACGGCACGCCCGCCGTCATCGATAAGGACTTTGCCTCTGCCAAGCTCGCAGAGCTCGTGCAGGCCGACGCCCTCGTCATCCTGACGGCGGTGGACCGCGTCTGCATCAACTGGGGCAAGCCGGACCAGAAGAGCCTTGCGGAAATGACCGTTGCGGAAGCGGAGCGCTACTGCGAGGAGGGCCATTTTGCCCCCGGCTCCATGCTGCCGAAGGTCAGGGCTGCCGTTTCGTTCGCCAAGACCGGCGGGCAGGCCATCATCGCCTCGCTCGCACAGGCCGGAGCCGCCGTCCGTGGCGAGGCCGGTACGGTCGTCCATCTCTGATATCGTCTGTTCCCTTCCCGGGGAGCAAAGGGCCTGCTGCATGAACCCCGCAGCAGGCCCTTCTGCAATATGGGATAACACATATGCAGGGGAGCGGCACGCGGGAAATGAAACTGGAAAGTGGAAAATTTCACAAGACCGCCGGTCATGCGCTGTAGGGGAGCGGCATGCCGCTCCCCTACAAGGCGGGTGCGGTCGACGATAGTGCCACCAAACCTGCAGCGGCGCTCCCTGAGCGCCGCTGCAGACGTAATCGGTTTGTACGTTTTTTTCGGCAGCCTGTGCGTATCGCCGGTGCAGCACCAGGCCCTGCGGCGAACCGGTTTTTCTTTCTTGCCTTTTTCGGCAAAATACGATATCATTAACTTAGTAAACATTGCACAGGCGTTTCCAAAATACCGAAACAAGGAGCTGGCAACATGCTGGAACAGTCGATCCTGCAGAATTATCTTGATATCCTGCGCGAGGAGCTCGTCCCGGCGACTGGCTGCACGGAGCCGATCGCCATTGCCTACTGCGCCGCGACCCTTCGGGAGCTGCTGGGCGCACTGCCCGAGCGGGTGGACGCCGCCGTCAGCGGCAACATTCTGAAAAACGTCAAAAGCGTCGTCGTCCCAAACACCGGCGGGCGCAAGGGCATCAGCCCCGCCATTGCCGTCGGCCTCGTTGCGGGCGACGCGGCGCGTGACCTGCAGGTCATCTCCGCCGTGACGGAGAAGCAGCTTGCGGAGCTGGACGCTTACCTGCAGCGGGTGGAGATCGCCGTCTCCTGCAGCCATTCCCCCTGCCAGCTCGACATCGACCTGCGCGGCAGCTGCGGCAGTCACACGGCCCGCGTGCGCATCACGAACCATCACACGAACATCGTCTGCCTCGAGCGCGACGGCGAGGTGCTGCGCGAGCTGCCCGTTGTGGACTCCGCCGAGGAGCACCGCGCGGACAAGAGCCTGCTGAACGTGGCGGACATCCTGCGCTTTGCGGCCGAGGTGCCGCTCGAGGACCTGCTGCCCCTGCTGGAGCCGCAGGTCAGCTGCAACTCCGCCATTGCCGAGGAGGGCCTCCGCGGCGCATGGGGCGCGCAGATCGGGCGCATTTTACTGGAGGATTACGGGGATGATATCAAGCAGCGGGCCAAGG
>CALBAX010000079.1 GCA_937926875.1 uncultured Desulfovibrio sp. | reverse complement strand
TTTTCGTACATGATCTTGCTGCGCACTTCGTCGGTGAAGGGGAAGGCGGCATAGGCGTCCAGGGCATCACGCAGCTCGATGAAGGGGTGGGCACTGGCAAAGAGCACCTTGTCGCTGATGGTGGTGCACATGGCCTTCACATAGGTCTCCACCTGGGGGGAGCGCTCGTATTCGGAGATGTCCATGTAGACGTTGGCGTTGCGCTGGCAGGTGTAGATGGCCGCATCCACGAAGGGGTAGCCGCCGTGGCTCATGATCAGGGTCAGTTCGGGGAAGTCGCGGGCGACCTTGTCCACGTCACGGGGATCGGCGTATTCCAGGATGGCACCGGGCACGCACGGCGGCGGGGCCATGGTGATGAAGACGGGCACGTCCAGTTCGCAGCACTTGGTGTACAGGGGGTAGAAGCGGGCGTCGCTGGCGGGCATGTGGGCCAGGTAGGGGTCGATGGCGATGCCCTTCATGCCGTATTCGTGGACGACCTTCTCGATCTCGCGCACGGCGGCCATCTTCTTGTGGGGGTCGATGCCCCAGAGGCCCACGAACTTGTTGGGATAGGCGCGGCAGAATTCGAGCACGCTGTTGTTGTTGGCGGGGAAGCCGTAGGTGGTCTCGGCGTCGCGGCCGGTGATCACGCCCAGTTCCACGCCCATGGCGTCGAGGTCGGCCACGATCTCGTCCAGGGGCTGGGGCTTGCGCTGGTCGAAGCCGATGACTTCACAGGCAGCCTTGAACATGGTGCTGTTCTTGATGCCGTTGATGATCTCCGGCGTGTTGGGCCGGAAGCGGAAGTCGATGACTTTCATGAGTGAACTCCTTGGATGGGGCCCGCGGCAGAAGGCCGCCGCGGGCGGTATATCTCGCAGGTACCGTTAATGCACCAGCATCAGCGGCACGGACGGGCAGTAGGTGATGACGGCCAGCACGATGAGCATCAGGGCGATCATGGGCAGCACGGCCACGGCGATCTTTTCGATCTTGGCCTGGGCCACGCCCGACGCCACGAAGAGGTTGACGCCCACCGGCGGGGTCAGGAAGCCGATGGCCAGGTTGACCACCATGATGATGCCGAAGTGCAGGGGCGAGACGCCCACGCCGGTGACCACGGGCAGCAGGATGGGCGTCAGGATGACGATGGCCGCCAGGGCCTCCATGAACACGCCCACGATGAGCAGCAGCACGTTGATGAGCAGCAGGATGATGATCTTGCTCTCGGTGATGCTGAGCATCCAGCGGGCGATGGTGCCGGGCACGTCCTCGATGGTCATGATGTTGCCGAACAGGGTGGCCATGGCCATGAGCACGATGATGATGGACGAGGTCTCGCACGAGGCCACGCAGGACGAGCAGACGGTCTTGAAGTCCATCTCGCGGTACAGGAACACGCCCACGATGAGGCCGTAGAAGGCGGCCACGGCCGCGGCTTCGGTGGGGGTCATGACGCCGCCGTAGATGCCGCCCAGTACGATGACCGGCACCACCAGGGCCCACTTGGCCTCCCAGAATGCCTCGCCCAGGGTACGCCAGTTGCGTTCTTTCTGCTCGCCGCGCCAGCCGCGCTTTTTGGAGTAGAAGTAGCAGTAGAGCATGAGGACGAGGCCGGTCATGACGCCGGGGACGATGCCGCCCATGAACAGGTCGCCGATGGAGACCTGGGAAGAGACGCCGTAGACCACGAAGGGATTGCTGGGCGGGATCATGACGCCCACGCAGCCGGCGGCGGCCACCAGGGCGGCGGAGAAGAACTTGTCGTAGCCGCGTTCGATCATGGCCGGGATGGTCAGGGCGCCGATGGCGGCCACAGTGGCGGGGCCGGAACCGGAGATGGCGCCGAAGAACATGCAGGTCACGACGGCAGTCAGGCCGATGCCGCCGTAGAGGCCGCCCACGATCTCGTCAGCCAGGTTCAGCAGACGTTTGCTCAGGCCGCCCGCCCCCATGTATTCCCCGGCTGCGATGAAGAAGGGGATGGCCATGATGGGGAAGCTGTCGATGGACGTGAAGCAGACCTGGGCCATGTATTCGATGGGCAGGGTCTGGGAACAGATGATGGTGGCCAGGGTGGACAGCCCCAGGCTGATGGCGATGGGCACCCCGATGACGCAGAGCAGGGCAAAATAGCCGAACAGCACCGGCAGGGGATCAATGTAGTCCACCAGGTACCAGGGGCTGATGATGGCCGCGGCAAGGACGAAGCCCAGCAGGGAGTCCAGCGCACCGCAGACGCGCACCTGGCCCCAGATGCGCTGCAAAAGGCGCAGGCACATGAGGCCGAAGCCCAGGGGCAGGATCAGATAGGGGATCAGGAAGGGGATGCGCAGGGCCGTGGTGTGCTGGGGGAAGGTCAGCAGGCGTTCGATCTGGCCCCAGCCGAAATAGGTGATGACGCCGGTCAGGACGAGGAAGAGGGACTCGACGATGATCCAGCTGATGTTCTGCAGGCGCTCCGGCAGTTTGTCATAGATGATGTCGACGCGGATGGAAGACCGCTTCCTGATGGCGACGGAAAGGGCCAGATAGGAGATCCAGATAAAGATATAGCGGGAGAGCTCTTCGGTCCAGACGGCGGCGCCGGCGCGCTCGATGAACTGGGTGATGATATAGCGGTAAATGACCTGCCAGGTGATGAACAGGATGATGGCGAGCAGGCCCGTCACCATGAAAATTTTTTCAAAATTTTCGTTGAGCCAGGAAAAGAGCCCGCTTTTGCCTTGCACATTTTCACTCATGACAAACCTCGGTGTAAGCGCAAAAGGAGTCCTGCGCGCGGCCGGGCCGCGCGCAGGAGGGATAGGTCAGGAAGGGTTACTTCTGGGTTTCTTCCAGGAGCTGCAGGATGTCGGCCGGCACTTCCTTGGCGAACTTTTCGTAGGCAGGACGGGTCTTGGCCTTGAGTTCGGCGCGTTCGGCGTCGGTCAGCATGTGGATCTTGATGCCGCGGTCACGGAAGGCCTGCCAGGCCTTTTCTTCCAGCACCACGCTTTCCTTGCGCTGCCAGTCGTTGGCTTCCTTGGCGGCTTCACGCAGGATCTTCTGCTGTTCGGGGGTCAGGCTGTCCCACTTCTTCTTGTTCATCAGCAGCACGTGCATGGAGTAGTTGTGCTCGGAGTTGACGGCGTACTTCAGCACTTCGGTGTGCTTGGCGTCGTTGAGCAGGGAGAAGGTGTTGCCTTCGGCGTCCACGGTGCCCTGCTGCAGGGCGGTGTAGGTCTCACCCCAGGCGATGGGGGCGGGGTTCATGCCCAGTTCGGTGGCCACAGCCACTTCCACGGGGGAGTCGGTGGTGCGCACCTTGAGGTTCATCAGGGACTTGGCGTCGCTCAGCGGCTTGCTGGCGGCCACGAAGTTGCGGTAGCCGAACTCGGAGAACATCAGGGTCTCAAGGCCGATCTTGCGGGAGGCCTCACGCAGGGCTTCGCCCAGCTTGCCTTCGTCCAGGGCCTTGTACAGGGCCTGCTGGTGGGCCGGGGAGGTCACATAGGGCAGGTCGATGGCCATGTAGGCCTTGGAGAAGCTGGCCAGGTTGGGGGTGGAGCTGGAGGAAAGGTCCAGCGTACCGGCCTGGGCGGCTTCGGTGGTTACACGGTCGCTGCCCAGCTGGCAGTTGGGGAACAGCTGGATGCGGATCTTGCGATGGCTTTTTTCTTCCACCAGCTGCTTGAACTTTTCATAGCCCACGGTGACGTTGTTGCCGGGAGCCATGGGGTGACCGAGACGAAGGACCAGCGGACGTTCCGCATTGGCGGCGACGCTGAAGCCGAGAACCATGGCCAGGGCCAGAGCCAGAACAGTAAGTTTACGCATGCCACACCTCACATGGTTTATGGGACACAAGACGGATGCCTTGTGCATAATTTCTCAAATCCAAGAATGCTTCTTCACCCTCGAATTTAAACGAGCAAAATTTTTTTTTCAACAAGCGCCAGTCTTTTTAGGGGTTTACGGAGATATTATGATAACTGTTAGTATGTTTTTAGTGCAAAAATGCATCATTTGGGGCAGAAGGAAATTCTGGAAGGCTCTTTTTTTGATTTATCTGCAAATCAAGCGTTAACAGTAAAAATCCTGCATCTGATACAGGTGTTACGATGGAAAAAATGATGCATTTTGGAATCATCGACCTCTGAAAAGGCTGTGAAAAAATTTTTTAGGCGCAAAATTGCATCATTTTGATATATTTTCCTGGGAACTGAAAAAAATATATTTAAAAAACAGCATGTTATCAAAATGGCACAGGCGTTGCTATTTATTTCGCAAGCGATTCGTCGCGAAATATGTCAAACACCCTTTCAAGAGGAGAACAGATATGTCTCAGACCGTTTGCGAATGCAGATCCCCCCAGGAACAGCGCCTGCTCGACAAGATCGAAGGCAAGGTCGACCGTTTCCGCGCCACCCACGAGCGCGTGTTCCGCATGCTGGAACGCTTCGACGGCATGAAGCCCCGCATCGACATCGAACGCGCCCTGTACTTCACCCAGTCCATGCAGGAAACCGAAGGCCAGCCCCTGGTGCTGCGCTGGGCCAAGGCTCTGATGCACATCGCCCAGAACATCACCGTGTACGTGCAGGACGACCAGCTGCTGCTGGGCCGCGCCGGCTGCGACGGTCGTTACGGCATCCTGTACCCCGAACTGGACGGCGACTTCCTGGACATGGCCGTGAAAGACCTGCCCACCCGCGCCACCTCTCCCGCCACCATCACCGCTGAAGACGCCAAGCGCGTGATCGAAGAGATCGCTCCTTACTGGAAGGGCAAGACCTACCACGAAGCCCTGGCCGCCGCTCTGCCTCCGGAGATCCACAAGCTGACCTACGACGACCCCAAGGGCCTGATCTCCCGCTTCATCGTCAACGAGACCTCCTCTTTCCGTTCCTCCATCCAGTGGGTGCATGACTACGGCAAGATCCTGAAGCGCGGCTTCA
>CALBAX010000078.1 GCA_937926875.1 uncultured Desulfovibrio sp. | reverse complement strand
GCCCCTTTTCCAAAAGGGGCCCCTCTCCCCCTCAATTCAAAAACAGCCTGTCTAGCCCTTGGCGGCCAGGCGTTCCTTCACATAGTTGACCAGGCCGCCCTTGGCCAGGATGGCGGCCATGGAGGCCGGCAGGGGCGGGCACTGGATCTCGGCGCCGTTGGTCAGGTCGCGGATGCGGCCAGTGGCGGCATCCACTTCCAGCTCGTCACCGTCATTGATCTTGTCCACCTCGTCGCCCACTTCCATGAGCAGCAGGCCCATGTTGAAGGCGTTGCGGTAGAAGATGCGGGCAAAGCTGTGGCCGATGACCACGGGCATGCCCGCGCCCAGGATGGCGATGGGGGCATGCTCGCGGGAAGAACCGCAGCCGAAGTTGCGGCCGGCCACCATGATGTCGCCGGGCTTCACGCGCTTGACCCAGTCGGGTTCCAGACCGGCCATGCAGTTGGCGCCCAGTTCCTTGGCATCGGAGGTCACCAGGAAGCGGGCGGGGATGATGGCATCGGTATCGATATGTTCGCCCACCTTGTGGGCCGTACCTTTGTAATTCATGACGTGATCCTTTCTGAAAAAACGGCTTAGAGCTGGTCAGGCCCGGCGATGCAGCCCGCCACGGCGCTGGCGGCCGCCACCACGGGGCTGGACAGGTAGACTTCGGAATCCAGGCTGCCCATACGGCCGCGGAAGTTGCGGTTGGTGGTGGCCACGGCGCGTTCGCCGTCGCCCAGGATGCCCATGTGACCGCCCAGGCAGGGACCGCAGGTGCAGGGGCCCACGATGCAGCCGGCATCCATGAAGACTTCCATCAGGCCTTCCTTGAGGCACTGCTTCCACACGGCGGGGGTGGAGGGCAGGATGATGCAGCGCACGCCCTTGGCCACCTTGCGGCCGCGCAGGATCTCGGCGGCATCGCGCATGTCGCTGATGCGGCCGTTGGTGCAGGAGCCCACCACGACCTGCTGCACGGCCAGGTCCTTGAGCTCGGAAACGTCCTTCACGTTGGAGGGCAGGTGCGGACAGGCCACCACGGGTTCCTGGCCGGTCACGTCGATGTCCACCACGCGTTCGTACACGGCGCCTTCGTCAGCGGCCAGGCTCATGGTCACGCCGGGACGGCCGTGCTCGGCACAGTACTGGCGGGTGAGCTCGTCCACGGCGAACAGGCCCACCTTGCCGCCGGCCTCGATGGCCATGTTGGCCATGGTCAGACGGCCTTCCACAGGCAGGGCATCAATGACGGGACCACCGAATTCCAGGGCCTTGTACAGGGCACCGTCCACGCCGATGGCCTTGATGAGCAGCAGCATCAGATCCTTGCCGCGCAACCACTTGGGCATCTGGCCGTTGATGTTCACGCGGATGGTCGGGGGCACCTTGATCCAGGTCTCGCCCAGGGCCATGCCGGCGGCGATGTCGGTGGAGCCCATGCCCGTGGCGAAGGCGCCGATGCCGCCGTAGGTGCAGGTATGGCTGTCCGCGCCGATGACCACGTCACCGGGGCCCACCAGGCCGCGTTCGGGCAGCAGGGTGTGCTCCACGCCGCAGTCGCCGCCTTCATAGTAGTGGGTGATGCCCTGCTCCCGGGCGAACTGGCGGCTGATCATCACCTGGTTGGCCGAGGCGATGTCCTTCTGGGGCGTGAAGTGGTCCATGACCAGGGCGATCTTGTCCTTGTCGAACACACGGCTGGCGCCCATGCCCTTGAAGGATTTGATGGCCAGGGGGCCGGTGATGTCGTTGGCCAGCACCAGGGACAGGCGGCACTGGACGATCTGTCCGTCGCGCTCGATGACGTCGTCGGTGTGGGCTTGCAGGATCTTTTGCGCAAGCGTCTGAGGCATGATGGTTCTCCTTGTCCGGGACGCGCGGGACGCTCCCGTGGAATGCATTGTTCGGGGGGCAGGACCCCACGCAAAAAACAGGAAAAGGCTTTTTTGATGAAAGCGCAGCCGAGGGAGGGCGGGGAAAGGGCCTCCCCGGGCAGGTCAGCTGTTCTCCCTCCCCCGATACATGCTAGCTGTGCTGGCAGTGCAGGCGTTCGCCTTCCTTTTCCTTCTTGGCCAGATGGTTGAGGGCGTTCACATAGGCGCGCGCCGTGGCCACCAGGATGTCGGGATGGGCGCCGCGGCCCACGGCCGAGAACTCGCCTTCGCGCAGGCGCACGGTCACTTCGCCCAGGGCGTCGGTACCGCCGGTGACGGCGTTGACCGCGTACTGTTCCAGCTGGGGTTCACGGCCCAGCATGTCGTTGATGACATTGAAGATGGCGTCCACAGGGCCCACGCCGAAACCGGCGCCGCTCTTTTCCATGCCGTCCACGTCCATGAGCACGGCCGCCGTGGGCGGCACGCCGCCGGCGTCGGAGCTCTGCACGCTCACATGGCGCAGACGGTAGAGGTCGGGCATGCGGTAGACTTCTTCCTGTACCAGGGCCATGAGGTCGTCGTCATGCAGGGTCTTCTTGCGGTCGGCCAGGGCCTTGACGGCCTCGAAGACGATCTGCAGCTGCTCGTCATCCAGGCTGTAGCCCAGGCTCTCGAACTTGTTGCGCACGGCATTGCGGCCGGAATGCTTGCCGATGACGAGGTTGCTCTCGTTGCGGCCCACGGACTGCGGGGTCATGATCTCGTAGGTCTCGCGGTTCTTGAGCATGCCGTCCTGATGGATGCCGGACTCATGGGCAAAGGCGTTGGCGCCCACGATGGCCTTGTTGTTGGGGATGGGCTGGCCGATGGTCATGGAGAGCAGACGGCAGGAAGGATAGAGCTGCTCGGTGACGATGCCGTGTTCCAGGCCGTAGTAGTCCTTGCGCACGCGCAGGGCCATGGCCAGTTCTTCAAGGGCGGCGTTGCCGGCGCGCTCACCGATACCGCTGATGGTCACTTCGGCCTGACGGGCGCCCACGCTGAGGGCGGCCAGGGTGTTGGCCACGGCCAGTCCCAGGTCATTGTGGCAGTGCACGCTGAAGATGGCCTTGTCACTGTCGGGCGTGTTCTCGATGACGTAGCGGATGAGGTCGGCGAATTCCTGCGGCTGGGCATAGCCCACGGTGTCGGGCAGGTTGATGGTGGTGGCACCGGCCTTGATGGCGGTCTCCACCACGCGGCAGAGGAAGTCCCGGTCGGAGCGCGAGGCGTCCTCGGCGGAGAACTCCACGTTGTCGATGTACCCGGCGCAGCGGCGCACTCCGGCTTCGATCATCTGCAACACCACTTCGGGATCCTTGCGCAACTTGTACTTCATGTGCAGGGGCGAAGTGGAAAGGAAGGTGTGGATGCGGGGATTCTTGGCGTCCTTCACGGCCTCCCAGCAACGGTCGATGTCGCTGTCCATGCAGCGGCACAGGCCGGCCACCTGGATGGATTTCGCCTGCCGGGCGATACGCTGCACGGACTCGAAATCCCCCTGGCTGGAGGCGGGGAAACCGGCTTCCATGATGTCCACGCCCAGCACTTCGAGCTGGTGGGCAATACGGAGCTTTTCCTGAAGGTTCATGGTCGCGCCCGGCGACTGTTCGCCGTCACGCAGGGTGGTGTCGAAAAAGAACACACGGTTGGACATGGATCTGACTCCTCTGATCGGACACCCGCGAAGGGTGCTTGTTTGTTATGCCACTGCATAACGGCCGCCCTGCCGGCGGCGATCAGAAGGTCCTCTCCGCCCCCGCGGGGCGACAAACCGTTACGCAGCTTTCTCCTCGTCCTGCAGATTCAGGGCGCGTAGTAGCTGGCGGTTACGACGGGGCAGGATGATGAAAGAGTAATAGAGGCCGCCACAGATGTAGACGGCGCAGAGCAGGAAGCCGAACAGGCGCGGCTGGGCGTAGACCAGGCCAAAGATGACCATGACGGCCAGCAGGTAGCGTACCGGATGGGCACGCAGGAAATCATATTCCTTGAAGGAAAAGTAGCGCACGCGGCTCACCATGAGCACGCCCAGGCCCAGCGCGATGATGATGCTGACATAGGGCAGGGCGGGCCGGAAGAATTCCGGCAGGATGCCGGCGAAATACAAAAACGCCACCACCGTGCAGCCCGCGGCGGGGATGGGCAGGCCGATGAAGAAACGTTTGCCGGTCACGGCCGTGCTGATGTTGAAGCGGGCCAGGCGCAGGGCGCCGCAGGCGGCGAAAAGGAAGGCCACCACCACGCCGAAGCGGCCCAGGCTCTCCAGCTGCCACTGCCAGAGCAGGAAGGCCGGAGCAAGACCGAAGGCGATGAGGTCGGCCAAAGAGTCGTACTGGACACCGAACTCGCTGGCCGTATGGGTCAGGCGCGCCACCTTGCCGTCCATGCCGTCCAGCAGAGCGGACAGCACGATGGCCAGCCCCGCTTCCTCAAAACGGGACTGCACGGCCCAGACCATGGACAAGAAGCCCATGAACATGCTCAACGACGTGATGAGGTTGGGCAGGAGGTAGATGCTCTTGTGTACGGGCAGTTTTTTTTCTTGCGGCTGGGTGTCCACAACCATGCTCCACTCGACTCGAAATCAGTTTTTGGTGGCAAGCGTGCTCTGGCCTGCAAAGACCTGCTCGCCGATGTTCACAGAGGGAACATAGCCTTCGGGCAGGTAAAGGTCAACACGGGAACCGAAGCGGATCATGCCGTACCGCTGGCCGCGCTCCAGGGCGTCACCTTCGCACACGCGGCAGACGATGCGGCGGGCGATGAGCCCGGCGATCTGCACCATGGTCCAGGCGGCGCCGTCTTCGCCGCGCAGCAGGTAGCCGCAGCGTTCGTTGTCGGTGGCGGCCTTGTCGTAGGCGGCGTTGACGAACTTGCCGGGCCAGTAGCGCACCTGCTCCACCACGCCGGTCACGGGCGAACGGTTCACATGCACGCTGAACACGTTCATGAAGATGCTGATGCAGGTACGCTCGTCACCGGTCAGGGGGTCGGGCTTGCGCTCGATGCGGATGATGCGCCCATCGGCCGGGCTGACGGCCAGACCGGGCGCGGTGGGCACCACGCGTTCGGGGTCACGGAAGAAATGGAAGGCGAACCAGCACAGGGCCAGGGCCAGGACAGCGGGGACAGGCCAGTCGAGGCAGGCGAAAACGAGGGCCGTCAGGGCCGTGATGCCGATGGTGGGCCAGCCTTCGGGGGTGATGCCGCAAGAAGCAGGGCGCATGCATTATCTCCTGATGGGATGGAAAACTGAGCTATAGCCTGTCGCCCGCCCCAAGGCAAGCGGACTTTTTCACGATCTCCCCGGCAAAATGGACCCTGTTGCGTCCGTGTTCCTTGGCGCGGTACAGGGCACCGTCGGCGGTCTCCAGGATCCGGGGCAGGTTCTCTGGCGTCAGTTCCCCGACGGCAGCCAGGCCCAGACTGATGGTCACGTGCCCGGCGGGGCTGCCGGGGTGGGGGATGCCCAGTTGCTCCACGGCCTGGCGCAGACGCTCGGCCACATGCAGGGCATGCTCCGGCGGGACCCCGTCCAGGACCACGGCGAACTCCTCCCCGCCGTAGCGGAAGATCTCGCGGTCGCCGCCGCGCAGCCCCCCCCGCATGGCCTGGGCCACCCGGTACAGGCAGGCATCCCCCTCCTGGTGGCCCAACGTGTCATTGTAGACCTTGAACAGGTCCACATCCAGCATGATGAGGCTGACCGCCTGCCGCAGCTCCGCCAGAGACGTGAGCCGCATGTCCAGGGCGCGCCGGTTGGGGATGCCCGTCAGGCTGTCCATGAGGCTCATGCGGGAATAGGCGTCCTTCTCCTCTTCCAGACGGCAGCTGCGTTCCCTGAGGGAGCCCAGGTAGCCGCCGATGTCAGGCACGATGTCCACAACTTCCTGCAATTCGGTGATGCGGACATCGGGGATGGGCTCCGGCTGCATGCCGTCGCGCAGGCGGGAAAGGTTCCCGGCGATGCATACCAGCGGCCGCAGCAGGTCGCGCCGCAGCAGCAGGAGCAGGACCAGCAAAAAGGCCAGCAGGCCCAGCGTGAAGAGGAAGATGCTCCAGACGATGTAGTCCGTGGCTTCGGAAAGGGATTCCGCCTCCTCCAGGGAGCGTTGCAGCTCACGCGTGGAGATGAGGTTGACCAGATGCAGCAGCTCGTCCTCCAGGGACTGCCAAAGGGCACGGGCCTGGGCGTCGGTAGCGAGTTTTTCCCTCCAGGTTTCGGCCAGAGCGAGCCTGCTCTGCCCGAACAGATCGCAAATGTCCCGTAATTCCCTGGAGCCCGCGCACAGCAGGTCCACCGGAGCCAGCAGGCGCTGCATCTCGTCAAAAGCTTTCTGTCCGTGGCGCACGCCATCCCTGCCGGTATGGGAAAAGATCACCTCCCCGGCTATCTGCTGCCCTGTGGCCAGCTCCAGCCTGTTGAGGGCCAGCATCAGTTCCATCTCATGCCGGTGGAGCCGGGAGAGCTCCCTGTCCGCCTCCATGCAGATATCATAAAGCTGCCGGACACGCGGGCCCAGCTCCAGGACAGTACCGGCCACGGGAGAGGGGTCATGCTCCATGCCGGCCAGCAGGGCCTGGGCATGCAGGCGGGCACGCCGCCGCTCCAGGGGGGCTTCGGCCAGATAGATGATGGCCAGCTGCTTGCGCAGCATGTTCAGGTTGGTCCGGGTGCGCTGGGCTTCCAGGATCCCGGGCAGCTGGACGTCCTGCAAGGCATCCACTGTCGTGCGGAAACGGGCCAGATACGGCCAGAGCACGGCCACCGCCAGCAGGAGCATCAGGCACCAGGGCAGCACCAGCAGGAGCAGATAGCGGCGGGCCGGCAAAGGTTTGTTGCGGAGATAGCCTATCATGGCAAGCCCTTGGAAAGCTCTCTTCCGGGAAAGGGACCGTGCTGGTCCCGCAGCGTAGCGCCGCCCGGTGTCAGTAGATGATGTACTGGAAATAGCTGCGGCTGCGGTTGTGGAGCTCGCCACTGTACAGGAGCGCCTTCAGCTCCCTGTTCACGGCATCCAGCAGATCGGGGCGTCCGGCCCTGACCGCCACACGGCTCCCGGTGGCCCTTGTTTCGGCATCGAAGGGGACATCCAGCCGGTCGAACCCCAGCCCCCCGTCCGTCAGCAAAAAGGCATAGCCGGCCAGGTCGTTGATGAACAGGACGTCGATCTCGCCATGTTGCAGACGACGGATCAGCTCTCCCACGCTGCCGGTGACGATGGCGGCTCCAGGCCAGAAGCCACGGGCCCGCTGCTCCAGCACGGAACCCCGGTAAACGCCGATGCGGGCACCCGCATCCCCCGGGCCGAGCCCGCCGGGACGCCCGATACACATGGCCCGCGAATGGTAGTACGGGTTGCTGTAGAGCAGCCCTTCCTGCTTCGGTTCCAGCCGCTGGGCAAATATCAGGTCCAGGCTGCCGTCCCGGAGCCCCTGCAACAGTTTTTCCTGCGTGGTGAACGTCCAGATGCAGGCGCGGCCCAGCCGTCGGCACAGGGAATCCGCCAGGTCATATTCGAATCCCCGCCGTTGCCCATCCCTGTCCATATAGGACAGGGGCGGGTAGTCGTCGCTGAGACCGACGCGCAGTTCCTTGCCGGCCGCCATTGCAGAGGCAGCAGCGAGGCAAAGGTGCAAACATAGGACGACGATAAGAAATCGTTGCATAAGCAATTACCAATAGTAATTTTTTGCACCTTACACCATTTTACGGCAAAAGCCAGCCCCCTGTGCTGTTGCCAGCCACGCCGCCAGTCCGTATAGTCAAGCCGAGGTGGAATATGAGACATTCGCCCCTTTTCCTGCTGGTCATCTGCGTCCTGACGGCCCTGCTGGCCGCCTGCGGCCCCAAGGACATCGGCACCGGGACCTCGGAACCCGACACCATGCCGGCCGGCGTCAGCGGTGCGGACAGCATGCGCCAGCCCATGACCGGCAACAACAGCACCCAGACCATGCTGTATTATTTCAACCGGCCGGACATCATGCAGTCCATGCAGCACAGCCAGTTCAACACGTACATGCGCCACATGGGCCGGGACATCCCGCCCGAAGATCCCGCCTACCGGGCCGTTCCCCGGCAGCGCAGTCCCTTCCGTCAGTAGAGGAACATCATGGATCCTGTCACCCATGCCGCCAGCGGCGCCCTTGCCATGCTGGCCATGCCGCGGCGCCCCGCCACCCGCTGGGCCCTGCCCCTGGCAGCCTTCGCGGCTGCCGCGCCCGATCTGGACATCCTGGCCGCCAGCGGCCCCCTGCAAACGCTGCTGCTGCACCGCGGCATCACCCACGCCCTTGCGGCAGCACCGCTCATGGGCCTGCTGCTGGCCATCCTGGCCCGCCCTCTCTGGCGCTATGATACCCGTAACGCCTGGTCGTTCGGCGGGGTCTGGGCCTTCATGATGCTCCTGATCCTGCTGCATATCTGGCTCGATGCCCTGACCACCTACGGCACGCTTGTCTGGCTGCCCTTCTCCGGGGAACGCCTGCGCCTCAACGCCGTCTATATCATCGACCTGCTCATGACCCTGCCCCTGCTCTGGGGCATCTGGCACGGCCTGCGGCAGGAAAAGAAGCGTGCCCAGGCCCAGGGGGCCATCCCCTTCCCCTTCCAGGATACGGCCTCGCTCACCGTCTCGGACGGCAAGCCCGGCGTCCGGCTGGCCCTGTTCTGGAGCATCCTCCTCTATCCGGCCCTGGCGCTGGGCTGCCAGATCTGGCACACGCAGCAGATGCAGGCGTCCCTGGCCGCCCAGGGACGCGACATACGCCAGATGGTGGTGCTGCCCGACGCCTTCGCCCCCCTGTTCTGGCGGGCGCTCTATCTGGAAAAGCTGCCCTCCCGTCCTGCCGATGCCCCGGCATGGCAGGCGGAGCTCGATCCCCTGCTGCCCCCGGCGGACAGGCAGGAAGATCTGGTGGTCCGCATCCAGGGGCTGGATGCCCTGGGCCGCCCCCGCGGTCAGGAAGAGACCCGGGTAGCCGCGCCCTCCGGCCTGATGACGGCCCTGGCCCGCCAGTCCGTGGCCTGCCAGACCTTCGACCGGTTCCTGCTGCTGCCCGTCATCTCACCGCTGCCCGAAGGCCAGCGCACCGCGGACATGCCCGGCGCCAGCCAGTGGCTGCTGCATGACGAACGCTTCGGCTCGCAACTGGAGCTGGTACGGAAGGTCATGGCCATGCGGCCCAATGCCGGTATCCCCTTCCAGCTCATGGTGCAGATGGAACCCGGCAACACGGGCCCGCGCCTGCTCCAGGAACGCCTCTATTTCTCCGACAGCCGCCGCGATTCCGGCTGGCAGGCCCCGCGCCGTCCGTCCCAGCCCGCCTTCCTGCCCTGGCTTGCCGGATTGCGCTAGGAGGACGGCAGGCCACGAAGCTTCCGAAAAAGGGACCTTTGCGGCCCCTGGGCTGGTTGTCCGTAGCGCTGCGGTGAACGGGCGAGGCCCCTGCGGGCTCCATCCCGGCAGCAGCGTGCTGCCCCTGCGTCCGACATGGACAAAAACGCGCCTTTTCCACCTGGAAAGGGGCGCGTTCCTTTTTTATGCCGCCGGCGCCACGGACGGGGCGCATCCCCGCCGGAAGGCGGCCTGGGGACAAAAAAAGCCGGGGCAAGGCTGTTGCCTGCCACCGGCTGCCATCCATGACCGGCACAAAAAATGCCCGGCCCCGGAAACAGGAAAAGGCTGGTATTTCTACCAGCCTTGCTTTCCATTGGTGCCGAAGGGGAGAGTCGAACTCCCACTCCGTTGCCAGAACTAGACCCTGAACCTAGCGTGTCTACCAATTCCACCACTTCGGCGCGGAAATCTGTCTACAGGATTCGCCCCACGCTGGCAAGCTTTTTTTTCGATTTTCCCCATTTTTTTATTTTGGCAAGTAAAACCAAAATGATATAGGCAGCGTCCAACAGGACGCCCTGCGGGAGCCAGCCGGACAGGCAGTGCCGCCTGCGGGACGCCCCGGAAACAGGCACAGACCTGTCTCCGTGTTCCCCGTAACAGGGCCTGTACCGCCCGCCTGACAGCCCCCTCCGGGGATGCGATGAAAGCACGGGACGGAAGACAGGCAGGGCCGGGACAGCCCCTTCCCCCCTTGCGCAGGCAGCCGATTTTTCGCAGACTGGCGGCCCGGCCAACGCCGGACAAACGCAAGGAACCCATATGCGCAGCACTGCCCCGCAGCCTTCCCGGCCCACGTCTTGCCCTGTCCCCGCCCTCCGGCATGGGGAAAGCCCGCTTCGTCCCTGTCTCCTGTCCCGGACACGACAGGTGCCTGCCTGTCCTTCTTCCCGTACCGCTGCCAGCCCGGCAACGGCCTCCCTCGGCCCCCGTCCGGCGGCAACCACAGGCGCATGACGATGAGCCCTTTCCCCGCCCTGTCCCTCCTGCCCGCCGCCCTGCTGCTGGACCGTCTGCTCGGCGAGCCGCCGGCCCGTATCCATCCTGTTTGCGGCATGGGGGCTTTGGCCGCCGCAGCAGAACGCTTTTTCCGTCACGGCCCCAACGGGGCACGCATGACACGGGCCGGTCTGGCGGCCTGCCTGGCTGTGGTCCTGCCGGTGGGCCTGCTGGCGGCACTGCCTGTCCGGCTTGCCGGGGAGATGCTCGGGGATGGGGCCGCCTGGTGCGTCTGCGTGGTCGTGGTCTCCCTCTGCCTGGCGCCCCGCTGTCTGGACGAGCACGCCCGCCGTGTGGCCCTGCCGCTGGAACAGGGCGATCTGGAAGCGGCCCGCCGGGCCGTTGCCATGCTGGTGGGGCGCGACCCGCAACAGCTGGATGCCTGCGGCGTGGCCCGGGCCTGTGTGGAGAGCGTGGGCGAGAACCTGACCGACGGCATCCTTGCCACCCTGTTCTGGGCAACGGCGGGCCTGCTGCTGGCCGGGCTGCCCGGGGCCGCTGCCCTGGCCGCCTGCCACCGTGCCGCCAACGTGCTGGATGCCATGTGGGGCAGGCTCGATGAGACCTACCGCTGTTTCGGCACAGCCGCAGCCCGGCTGGACGACGTGCTCAACTGGTGCCCGGCACGCCTGGCCCTGCCCTGCATCGTCCTAGCCGCGGCCCTGCTGCCCGGCCTCGATGCCCGGGCCTGCTACCGGGTGGGCTGGCGCGACCGCCACGCCCACGAGAGCCCCAATTCCGCCTGGAGCGAAGCCGCCTTTGCCGGGGCCCTGGGCCTGCGTCTGGGCGGCCCGGCCTGGTACGGCCCCCTGTACCGCGACCATCCCTGGCTGGGCGACGGCACCCCGCTGGCCACGGCCCGGCATATCCGGCAGGCCGTGCGCCTCATGTGGGCCTCCGTGCTGGTCTTCGCGGCGCTGGCTTCCCTGCTGCTGGCGACGGTAGCCTGCATCTGAGGAAGCTCCGGCGGCACGGGAAGAGGAACGGGCCCCGAAAGGGCTGGCCATGCGGCAGGCTCCCGCAGCTTCCCTTCAAACAGACCGTCCGCCAGACTGCCGGGAAAAGACATCCGGCATCACCGGTATCGCAAGCCGCCAGGACACGCCCCGACGTGGCCCTGTCCATCGTGTCCTCACGGCTGTCCCTGCCATGCCGCAGCCAGATCTTTATGGGGCGGGCTGTCCACGGAGCTTTGGGCATCCCCTCCCGGCCGGGGAAACTCCGTATCTGCGTCCGGCATTTTCGAATCCGCAAAAGGACGACTCTTTCCTTCAACCTCCAGCAAAGCGATAGCTCATGTCCGTCATCACCTCCTTCCGTGCCGGCCTGGCCTTTTTCACCCGCATCCCCGTGGGCTCCGCGCCCCTGCCGCCCACGCTCTCCGGTGTGGTGGCCTGGCTGCCTGCCGTGGGCCTGCTGGTGGGCGCGCTGGCGGCCCTGGCCCTGCTGCTGGCGGCCCGGCTGGGACTGCCCGCCCCGCTCTGCGGCATCGGGGCCGCCCTTGCCTGGACCGTCATCACCGGCGGCCTCCATCTGGACGGGGTCGCCGACTGCGGCGACGGCCTGCTGGTGGAGACCTCGCCCGAACGCCGTCTGGCCATCATGAAGGATTCGCGCCTGGGCAGTTTCGGGGCCCTGTCCCTGTTCTTCGTCCTTTCCACCAAGGTCGCGGCGCTGGCGGCTCTGGCCGGGATGGCGCCCCTGCATGCGCTGGGGGCCTGCTGTCTGGCCGGCCTGCTGGGCCGCTGCCTGGTCTTCGTGGGCATGCGTCTGCCCTCGGCCCGGCCCGGCGGTCTGGGCTCCATGATGCACGACGGCATGAGGCCCCGCTACGCGTATACGGCCCTCGGGCTCTGCCTTGCGGCCTGCCTCGTGATGGGGCGGCATGGCCTCTACAGCCTGCTGATGGCCGGGCTGGTGGCCTGCTGGCTGCTTTCCGCGGCCCGCAAGCGCATCGGCGGCGTCACGGGCGACGTCTTCGGGGCCCTCATCGAGACCACGGAATGTGCCGTGCTGGCGGCCTGCTGCCTGCCGTAGGCCCGCACGGCACCTGCCATCTGAAAAGGAAGACCGTATGGAAGATCTTGACCTGACCCTGTTCCTGGGCGGGACCCGCAGCGGCAAGAGCGCCCTGGCCGAGGCCCTGGTCACGGCGAAGGCGGAAGGGCCTGTCTGGTATCTGGCAACGGCCCGTCCCCTGGCGGGCGACCCTGCCATGGCCGAGCGCATCCGGCGCCACCGCAGCCGTCGCCCCGCCCACTGGCACACGCTGGAATGCCCCCGGCATCCGGGCCGGGAGCTGGCACCCCTGCTGGCCGCACAGGCCGCGGACGGCCCCGTGCCCACCGTCCTGCTGGACTGCGTGACCCTCTGGATGAGCAACATCCTGTTCGCTCTGGACGATCCGCAGGACGCGGCGGCCTTCGAGGCCAGCCTCACGGAAGAGGTGGACGGATTGCTGCACACCATGCGGACTTTTCCCTGCCGCTGGGTGCTGGTCTCCGGTGAGACCGGCCTCGGCGGCATCCAGGCGGGACGCCTGGCCCGTGTCTTCGACGACGGCCTCGGCCTGGCCAACCAGATACTGGCCGCACAGGCCCGGGAAACCTTCCTTGTGGTGGCCGGACGCTGCCTGCGGCTGGAAAAGATGGGCTTTTGAACTCCGCCCTGCCGGGAGCCTGCGTGCTGCCGTACAAAGCGCCGCGCCCGCTCGTACCCCCAAACACGAGACGCGCCCCTCCCTCCGCGGGAAGAGCGCGTCTCGTGTTTATGCATAACAGCGACAGGCGGCCGCCGCTTCCTGTCCCGGGGCACAGAGGGCACGGAAAAAGCCGGGGCAAGACTGTTGCCTACCACCGGCTGCCATCCATGACCGGCAAAAAAATGCCCGGCCCCGGAAACAGGAAAAGGCTGGTATTTCTACCAGCCTTGCTTTCCATTGGTGCCGAAGGGGAGAGTCGAACTCCCACTCCGTTGCCAGAACTAGACCCTGAACCTAGCGTGTCTACCAATTCCACCACTTCGGCGCGGAAATGTATGTAGCGGATTTGCTTCTGCCTGGCAAGTGTTTTTTGCAAAAAAAATTTCCGGCCCGCCATTTTCCGCCCCCGGCCTGCCCGGCAGGCCCCGGCCGCCTTGCCTTGCGCCTGTCCATGCGCTACACAGCAAGGCACACTCTTAATGCAAGGATAGCCTCATGCAGGACAATTTTTCCCATCTGGACAAGGACGGCAACATCACCATGGTGGACGTGGGCGCCAAGCCTGACACCCGGCGCGTGGCCATTGCCGAAGCCATCGTGGAGCTTTCGCCCAATACCCTGAAGCTGCTCAAGGAATGCGCCCTGCCCAAGGGCGACGTGCTGACCTGTGCCAAGGTGGGCGGCATCATGGCCGCCAAGCGTACCGCGGAACTGATCCCGCTCTGCCATCCCCTGAGCCTGAGCCTGGTGGATATCCGCTTCGAGGTGCGCGACACCCCGCCCAGCGTGCGCATCGAGGCCGAGACCCGCACCACCGGCCCCACGGGCGTGGAGATGGAAGCCATCATCGCCGCCCAGACCGCCGCTGCCGTCATCTATGACATGTGCAAGGCCGTGCAGCGCGACATCGTCATCAGCCGCGTCCGTCTGCTGTTCAAGGACGGCGGCCGCAGCGGCGCCTTCCACGCCAAGCCCATGGACTAAGACGGATGCAGTTCCCTGCCATCGATCCCGTGGCCTTCAGCATCGGCTCCCTGCAGCTGCGCTGGTACGGCCTCATGTATTTGCTGGCCTTTTTCGTGGGCTGGGGCCTGGCCCGCTGGCGGGCCTCCCGTCCCGACTCCGGCTGGAAGACCGTGGATGTGGACGACCTGCTGACCTTTGTCATGCTGGGCGTCATCCTGGGCGCGCGCCTGGGCTATGTGCTCTTCTACGACCTGCCCGCCTACATCGACGACCCCGGCGAGATACTGCGCATCTGGAACGGCGGCATGTCCTTCCACGGCGGTCTGCTGGGCGTGCTCTGCGCCTTCTGGTATTTCGCGCGCACCCGCAAAAAGTCCTTCCTCGAAGTCTCGGACTTCATCGCGCCGCTGGTGCCGCAGGGCCTTTTCTGGGGCCGCATGGGCAACTTCATCAACGGCGAGCTCTGGGGCAAGGTCAGCGACGTGCCCTGGGCCATGGTCTTCCCCACCGGCGGGCCCTGGCCGCGCCACCCGTCGCAGCTCTATGAAGGCCTGCTGGAAGGGCTGGTGCTGTTCGTGGTGCTCTGGATCTTCTCCGCCCGGCCACGCAAGGCGGGTGCCGTCTCCGGCCTCTTTGCCCTGCTCTACGCCGTGTTCCGCTTTGGCGTGGAATTCGTGCGCGTGCCCGATGCCCAGCTGGGTTACCTGGCCTTCGGCTGGCTGACCATGGGCCAGCTGCTCTGCCTGCCGCTCATGGCCGCGGGCCTGTGGCTGCTGTGCCGCACGCCTCGGGAACAGGCCGCCGTGGAGCCCGCAGCGGCTCCCCGCAAGGGCAAGAGCACACGAAAGCGTTGACAGACCTTGTCTCTTCTGTGTAAATATTCGCCGCTTATCTGAATTTTTCTGGAGGAAATATGGCTAAAGAAGGTTCCATTGAAGTTGACGGCGTGGTGCAGGAAGCCCTGCCCAATGCCATGTTCCGTGTGGAGCTGGAAAACGGCCACGAAGTGCTGGCGCACATTTCCGGCAAGATGCGCAAGTTCTACATCCGCATCCTGCCCGGCGACCGCGTGAAGGTGGAGCTCTCCCCCTACGACCTGACCCGCGGCCGCATCACCTACCGCATGAAATAGCCCGCACCCGCCCCGCCTTGTATCAGCGCACCCCTGACTGTACTGACAGAGGTGCGCTTTTGTTGCGTCCTGTGGATGGCGAAAACATATGGGAGAGACCACATGAGAAAAAGTTATATTCTGTCAGCCCTGCAGCAAGGTGCCGCGACAGCTGTCAAAGAATATGAATACTGGTCTGATGGTATTCTCCTTCATGAATGTGCTGGCGAAAGCTTTATGGTCCATCACATGGCGACAGCTGCCATAAAGACTATAAAAAAGTATTCCCTCGACTATTCCATACGCCTTGAATATCTTGGTCGGCAGATCAGGGATAACCAGAAAGAACGTCCCCGGGGACGTCCCCCCAAGTTTTTCTGCAGTTCTCAGCGTCTCGATATGGCGATTATTGATACCGAATATCAATTAAAATTTGCCATAGAAGTTAAATGCAGCCCCCAATGGACAACAAAATATGATGCCGATTTAGACAGGCTTGCAGAAATATATTTCAAAAGCAATCCGCAGCGCAGATGCCAGTGCATTTTCATGGCATATGTCTACGGCTATGGAAATACGCTCGCTGACGCTGAGGAAAAACTCAAAAAAAAGATAACTTCTTATAAAGAAAAGACTGATTCTTTCTTTAATGAAAGCAAGTATTCCCTATCGTATCGATTCTCAGAGGACATGCATAAAAAATATTACCATTATACAGATGAGATCGATTTGTTTTACAAAACCGCCTCTCTCTGCTGTATCATCGGTTAGCCACTAGTGATTCCCTGCCTTGCAAGAACAGCCACGAAAAAAAGGACGCCGCAGCATCCTTTTTTCGTTTTCTCCAATGGCGTTCGCCCACCCTATCCGACATGAAGCGAGCCGCCTTTTTCCTCTCATCTCCCCCGCATAAAACGCGCGGGGTGACATGAATGCGCAAGGGAGAGGGCTTTTTTTCGCGCTGCCCGGCCACCGAAAGCAGCTCCTCCGGGCCATACCCGTCGCAGCGAAGGACGCTGCGGGCATCGGCAGGACACGGGGCCTGTACCTCCCGAAAGCCGCGTTCCCCTAGACCCAGCCCAGGGCCCGCAGCACCAGCATGCAGCACATGGCCATGAGACCGGCCAAAATATCGTCCAGCATGATGCCCCAGCCTGCGGGCAGCCAGTTCTCCGAGGCGTGCACGGGCCAGGGCTTCCAGATGTCGAACAGACGGAACAGGGCAAAGGCCCAGACCAGACCGGGCCACGACCACTGGCCCGCGCCCAGGGGCAGCAGGGCGATCCAGACGCCCGCCAGCTCGTCGATGACCACTTCCCCGGGGTCGGTGCGGCCCAGCAGGACTTCGGCCCGGGTGGCGGCCAGACCGCCGGTCACGACGATCACGGCCAGAAAGAGCAGACGTCCCCAGAACGGCAGGGGCAGAAAGATCAGCGGCGCCAGCAGGGCGGCCAGGGCCGAACCGGCCGTGCCCGGCGCCTTGGGCGAAAGCCCGGCGATGCCCAGACGGCAATAGGCCAGGATGCAGGTATTCCAGAATGACATATCTCTCCTCCACGGCTCCACGGTCCAGAGGGCACAGGGGCATCCCCTCAAGACCGCCGCTGCAAAGCGGATGCCCCACAGATGCCGGAGCCCTCGGCCACGAACACCCGTACACGAGCGGACAGGGCAATTGACGCTACAGGAGCGCCACTGGCCATAACGCACGCACGAGCGGACACCTCGTCCCGGACAGCCACACACGGGCAGGACGCATTCCCAGGGCATCCGGTCATGGCTGTCTGACCGCCCGTGACGGGCTTCGCGCTTTCCCGGTGGAGCTTCCCTGTCTTCCGTTACGGCCGCAGTCCTGCGGCATGGCCCGGACAAAGCGCCACAGTATGAAAACGCACGCCTTTCCGGCCACCCCTTTGACGGCGGAGCCTGGGGCAGTGTAGCCGCTCGGCCCCCGTCTGGCAACGCCGCCCCTTGACGCCGCAGGAGCGGCCAGCTACAAAGGAAGCCCACGCCCGGATGGTGGAATTGGTAGACACAAGGGACTTAAAATCCCTCGGCCACCGGCTGTGCCGGTTCAAGCCCGGCTCCGGGTACCAGGACAAAAAAGCCGTTGCAGACCTGTCTGCGACGGCTTTTCGTGTTCCTCAGACTGTCCTCCAGCGGCCGGACATACCTGCTCCCTCGGGCGCTGAGCCCCTCAGGCCACGACGCTCCCGGGATCAGACAAACGCAAGGCCGGCCCCTGGCCTCAATACGAGATGGCCTCGAAGACGCCCTCCACCCGGCAGGTGCCGCCATGCAGATGCAGGATGCCGGAAAGGCTGTCCCGCATCTCCAGCACGGCTTCGTCCCGCAAGGCCAGAGTGGAACACCGTGACGCGAAGAGCAGCGTTTCGGAGCCCGCCAGACGGTAGACCCCCTCCTCTTCGCGGGTGACAGTGACGTTATGGGTCCCCCGCCGCAGACGCGTGCGGGCATAGACCGTGTCCACGCTGCAACGTGTGCCGTTCGTGAACACCAGTTCGTCAAAGCCGTCCGAATGCAGCAGCGCTCTTTCCTGAAAAGCCTGTTCGGAGCAGAATCTCGTCTTGATGAGGATGTCCCGGTCGAACGCGGCGTAGAAATCGTCGGCAGTCCGGGTCACGATGAGGGGATGCTGCCCGGCCGGGCAGGTCACGGCGGACAGGAGCAGGAAGGCCAGGGCCAAAAGGGTCCGTTGCATGTCGTCTCCAGTAAAATGTTCCGGCGCTGCGGCATCTTCCCGCGCCTCGCCCGGCGTCTCCTCCCGTGTCGTCGATGGGACGGGGCGGCAGTGCCCGCCTGTACGTCAGCAGGGCACGAAGGAAAAACGGCCATCAGGGCCATGGCGGGACTGTCTCACAGGCAGCGCCTTTCCTGCGCAACTACGGGAAATGCAAGATAAAGTCCAGTGCCAGCAGTGATGCTCCCCGTGATTCAGATGCCTTCCGGCATCCCGCGGAACACCGCCCCATGCCTCCACCATGTGGCGCCCCTGTCGCGGCCCGGCCACAGGAAGGCCGGCCTGCCGCCTCCACCCGGCTTCCGCAGGCATATCCTCTTGCCGTACAGCCTCCCCGCACGTCAGGCCGGAGACGCCCTGCCCCTGGCACAGGGGACAACCGGCCTCCCATGGGCCTGCCGCCCGGCAGATCCCTCCCCGGCTCGACCTTTGCGGCGTCCCGCGCTATACTGGCGGGGTGTCCGCGCAGGCTGCGGACGTTCCCATCTTCTTCCGACCCGGGAGGTCGTTCATGGACGCCCTGCAATGCATCCTCACCCGCCGTTCCTGCCGCTCCTATGAGGACCGGCCCATCCCCAAAAAAGAGATCCTGGAGCTGCTGACCGTCGGCACCAAGGCCGCCACCGGTTCGGGCATGCAGCCCTGGGGCTTCGTGACCCTGGAGGGACGGGAAAAGATCGCCGCCCTTTCCGACGAGATCAAGGCCTGGCTCAAGGAGAACTTCGCGGACTTCCCCTGGCTGGCCCAGTACAGGGAATGGCTGGACAACCCCAACTACAACATTTTCTACGACGCAAACAACGTCATCTGCGTCTACGGGGACACGGCCTCGCACTGGTATGTGTATGACGGCACCCTGTGCACGGCCAACATCATGCTGGCCGCCCACGCCAAGGGCATCGGCTCCTGCTGGATCGGCTTCGCCCAGGACTTCATGGACCGGCCGGAGATCAAGGCCCGCTACAAGGTGCCGGAACAATGCAGTTTCGTCAGCGCCCTGAGCCTGGGCTATGCCAAGGGGCATCTGCCCGAAGCCCAGCGCAAGGAACCGGTCATCTTCAACGACTAGATGCCCGGGATGGCAGGGCGCCGGAGCAGGCCGTCTTCAGGATGGCCTCTGCGCCGTGACGGCGGACAGGCCCGAAGCCCCTCCGGCCCCGCGGCCAGCATCCCGCGGAACATCCCGGCACGACCGGCAGACATCAGAACGCGAAAAGGCGGATCCAGGGATCCGCCTTTTTTTACCGTATGCCGTCAGGCAGGTGCCCTGCCCCTCACAGGCGGCCCCTCCCCGCCAGCCTGTTTATGGGGAAAGACACGTCTAGGCATTTTCCGCCGCAGGGCGTCCCTTGCGGCGCAGAGCCTGCCAGCCTTCGTGCACCAGCACCAGTGACAACGCCAGCAACAGCACGGCGATGACCAGTTGCAGGGCCGCCACGGCCCCGCCCGTCCCTGCCAGCAGGGCACGGCCCTGGGCCACGATGCCCAGCACCAGGGCAGAGAGCGTCACCAGCAGCATGAAGAGCATGGGCAGCAGGAACATGCCGTTACGGCGGGCAAGGTCCTGGAGCCAGCAGGCCACGGCCAGCAGGGCCAGCGCGGCCAGTAGCTGGTTGGCCGCGCCGAACAGGGGCCAGATCTTGGCATAGCCGCCAAAGCCCAGACTCATGCCCAGGCCCACGGTCACCAGCGTGGCCACATATTTGTTGACCAGCACGGCCCGCCAGCCGCGCACGTCCTTCACGCTCTGGCCCGGGGCCAGCCACAGTTCCTGGAACATGTAGCGGCCCAGACGGGTGGCCGTATCCAGCGAGGTCAGGCAGAAGGTGGACACGGCCAGGATGATGAGGCCGTAGGTGACGCCGCGGGCGCTCTCGCTGCCCAGGCCCACGCAGGCCAGCATCTGCGACAGGCCGTCGGCCAGCACCTGGGTGGGCGTCTGGCTGGTGAAGGCATGGCCGTTCTGGGTGAAGATGTAGCCCACGGCGATGAGCGAGGCGATGCCCAGCGCGCTTTCGATGAGCATGGAACCAAAGCCCACCAGGCGGGCGTCACGCTCGCTGCTCAGCTGTTTGGACGTGGTGCCCGAGGCCACCAGCGAATGGAAGCCCGAGATGGCCCCGCAGGCCACGGTCACGAACAGGGCCGGGAAGAGGTACTGGCCGTTGACCTCGAAGGAGGTGAAGGCGGGCAGCTCGATGACCGGGTGCGCGGCCACGATGCCCACCACGGCGGCCAGCATCATGGCATAGAGCAGGAAGGAGCTGAGGTAGTCGCGGGGCTGAAGCAGGATCCAGACGGGCGTCACGGAGGCCACGAGGATGTACAGGCCCAGCAGCCACATCCAGGTATCATAGCCCGCATAGACAGGGAAGCGCAGGCCCAGGACGATGACGCCCACGATGCCCGCCACGCCCAGCAGGGTCGCCTTGCCCAGGGACACTTCGAAACGGTAGACCAGCAGGCCGAAGATCACGGCCAGCACGACGAACAGCAGGGAGATGGTGGCCGTGGAGCCGTTGACGTGGTTGTGGACCAGCGCGCCCGAGGCATCGGTCATGAAGCCGTTGAAGGTGCCCGCCACGATGGAGGCGAAGGCCCCCACCACCAGCACCAGGGTCAGGAAGGAGAAGATGACGAACAGGCGTTTGGCCCGCAGGCCGATGCTGCCGGCGATGACCTCGCCGATGGAGCGGCCCTTGTTGCGCAGGGAGGCGAACAGGGAGCCGAAGTCATGCACGCCGCCGAAGAAGATGCCGCCGGCGACCACCCAGATGAAACAGGGCAGCCAGCCGAAGACAGCGGCCTGGATGGGGCCGTTGATGGGCCCGGCCCCGGCGATGGACGAAAAATGGTGGCCCAGCACCACCGGAGCTCTGGACGGCATGTAGTCCACGCCGTCGCGGAACTGGTGGGCAGGCGTGGGACGGGAAGGATCGACGCCCCAGACCTTTTCCAGCCAGGCGCCGTAGACGAAATAACCCAGCCCCAGCAGGGCCAGGCCGCCAAGAAGCAGATACAGGGAATTCATGATGCACGCTCTTGAGGAAAAAGGGACGGGAACGCCCTGCGTGCCAGCGGCAGCAGGGTGGCCCGGGCTGCCTTGTTGCAGACGCAGGCGGCATCGGGGAGGGCGGTGTCGCGCCACGGCGCGGAAGGCAGGATGAGGGCCAGCGCGCGCAGGCGCATCCAGCCGCGCAGGCCCAGCCAGAAACTCTTGCAGACACGGCAGTGCTCCACAGCGGCCGCCGCATCCTGATGCCATGTCCGGCAAAGGATGATGACGCTCACATACGAGGCCATGTGCTCGTCATGGGGCCGGATGCGCTCCTGCCCCCAGGCCAGGGCCCCGTCACGGATGTGTTCCCAGGCAGCCATGTCCAGCCGGGGCAGGCAATGGACCTGCACATACTCGTGCGTCTCCGCCGCCCAGAGCGTGGCCTTGCGGTGCAGCACATAGGCCTCGTCACGGCGATGGAAGGCACCGATGGCGCGCAGGCTGCCGGGCCCGTCCTGCCGCTCCACATCGAAACTCGCGGCGGCCAGGGTCGCCAGCAGGGCGTCCAGCTGTCCGTCCGGGGCGCAGTCCTCCCCGGCGACGCGGGACTGGTCCGTGCGGGCTCCCGCTCCTGAAGGGGCATCCTTCTCCATGGCAAAAACTCCCGTCTCCCGTCCGGCCGCCGTCCTGTGCGGACAGACGACGCGCGGGGACGCCGGGGATGCCGCCCTGCCGGGCACCTCCCCGCCAACAGTATCAGGCCCTGTCCAGGGGCCAGGGTTCCACTGAAAAATCCAGGCTCCCGGCCATCTCGGCCAGGGCCCGGCGCAGGGCCTCTTCCCGGTGAGGCGAAAAGACCAGCTTGAGCAGGGCCGTGCGCGGCTCCAGCACGGTAAAGTAGGCCGTGTTGTCGTAGCCTTCCAGCAAAAAGCGGAACAGGGCCGTATCCTCCGCGGCCAGGCGCACCAGCAGCCTGGCGCTGCGGGCCGGGGGCGGCAGGGGCGGCGCGGGCTTGCGCGGTTTGCGCAGGGCCGGGGGCAGATGGGCCTCCCGCAGGTGGAAGGGGCAGTGCGGCCGGGATCCGTGAGCCATCAGTACCACCCCAGGTAGCGCATCAGGGCCACGAAGCCCATGGAAAAGGCGATGGTGCCGAAAAAGCTCTTGCTCCACCAGGCCACCAGCAGGGCCGGGATGGCCGTCATCAGGAAAAGGTTGTGCTGCGTGGGCATGAACTCTCCCTGATAGATGAAGACGTCCGGGCCCAGCAGGGCCGCCATGACCGCCACGGGCACGAAGGAGAGCCAGTGGCGCAGCAGGTCGGGCAGGCTCTCGGCATGCAGGTACATGACCGGCCCCACACGGGGGACGACCGTCACCAGCATGCAGCCCACCAGGCAGAAAAGCAGTTCCGCGTGCTGCTGTATCCAGATCATGCCGCGTCCTCCTCTTTCTTTTCCGGCAGGGCGCTCTTGTTGCGGTGCAGCAGGGCCACGCCCAGCGTGGCGCCCAGCACCGTGGCCACCACCACGTTCCACTGGCCCATGCCGGCCAGCTTCAGGCTCAGGGAAAGGATGGCCGTCACGATGGCCACCAGCACATGCAGGCGGCTGACGCATTGCGGCACCAGCAGGGCCAGGAACATGGCCGTGAGGGCGTAGTCCAGGCCCAGGGGCTTCACGTCATGGACGAGGCCGCCGCAGAACACGCCGATGGCCGTCCCCAGCACCCACGAGGCATGGGCCGTGAGGTTGCAGGTGAAGAGCGTGGCCGTGCACAGCCTCCAGCCGCGCTGGAAGGCCGTGATATGTACGCCGAAGGTCTCGTCCGTCATCTCGCAGCCGAACAGAAAGCGCTGCCAGCGCTTGAGCGGCGCCAGCGGTTCGGCCATGGCGGCGGACATGAGCAGGTGGCGCAGGTTGACCACGAAGACCGCCACGATGACGGACATGGCCCCCACGCCGGCCCCCCACAAACCGGCGCAGACGAACTGCCCGGAACCGGCGAAATGGAACACCGACATGGCCACCACCAGCGCGGGCGGGATGTTGCTCTTGACGGCCAGCACACCAAAGGCGAACGCCACCGGCACATAGCCCAGCACGATGGGCAGGGCCCGGCGCACGCCATCCATATAGGGAGATGCCACAGCAGCCTCCTCTCCTGAAAATGAAAGGGTCTTCCTAGCCCTTTTCCTCCCCCTTTGGCAAGGGCTCCCGGCATGAGGGGGCGCTGCGTCCGGGCAGCGCGCCGGGCCGGGCAGGCGGGGCGGATACAGATCCCCATCCCGGCCGTCACTGCCGGGCATCTTCCCAGGACGTGCCTCCCCCCTGCCGCGTGTGCCCCTGCTCTTGCCAAAGCGGGACTTTTTGGGGAAAATTTTTGTTTTCCAACCTTCAGTCCTTCACCGAGGCCGCATGTCCGCCCTGTCGTTCTTCGTTCCTCGCGCCCTGCCGCCGGATCTGGCGGCCAAGACACGTTCCCTGACCTGCCTTTCCCTGCTCTGCTTCGCCCTGGCCGACGTCCGCGACGGTCTGGGGCCCTTTCTGGGCATCTTCCTGCAAAGCCACGGCTGGACGCCGGACAGCATCGGTTACGTCATGACCATAGGCGGTCTGGCGGGCATGGCCGTCACCGCGCCCCTGGGCGCCCTGGCCGACGCCACCCGCCGCAAGCGCCTGCTGCTGGCCCTGGCCTCGCTGGGCATCGTGGCCGCCCTGGCCCTGATCTTCCTTTGCCAGCATCCCCTGCTGGTGGGCAGTGCCCAGATCGTCCAGGCCGTATGCGCGGCCGCCATGGCCCCGACCATCAGCGGCCTGACCCTGGGCCTGGCGGGCCAGTCCCACCTGCCCGCCCAGCTGGGACGCAACGAAGCCTGGAACCACGCAGGCAACGGCCTTTCCGCCTTGCTGGGCGGGGCCGTCGGCTACTGGTACGGGGTGCCCGGCGTCTTCATGGTCATGAGCTGCATGCTGCTCCTCAGCCTCTATGCCCTGCACGGCATCGCGCCCCGCGACATCGACCATGCCCAGGCCCGGGGGCTCGCCCCTGCACAAGAGGAGGCCGCCGCACCCGCACAGCGCGCGGCCCTCTGGCACGGCCCCGCGGCCCTGCCCGTGCTCTGCGTGGGACTGGTCATGCTCTTTTTCCATCTGGGCAACGCCCACATGCTGCCCCTGCTGGGCCAGTCCGCCGTGGCCCGCTTCGCCATCAACGGCGCGGCCTACACCGCCGCCACCGTGGTCATCGCCCAGGGCACCATGATCCTCGTGGCCCTCTGGGCCGCCCGCCTGGCCCGCAGGCGCGGGTACGGCATCCTGCTCTGGTGCGCCCTGCTGGCCCTGCCCCTGCGCGGCTGCATCGCAGGTTTCTGGCACAGCCCGTGGGCCATCCTCCCCGTCCAGCTGCTGGACGGCGTGGGCGCGGGCATCATGGGCGTGGTCACGCCCGGCCTGGCGGCCCGGCTGCTCAACGGCACCGGCCACGTCAACCTGGGCCTGGGCGTCATCATGACCCTGCAGGGCATCGGCGCTTCGTGCAGCGCCTCCTACGGGGGGCTGGTGGCCCATCTGCTGGGCTACGGGCCCGCTTTCCTGGCCCTGGCGGCCGCCCCCTGCGTGGCTCTGGGCATCCTGCTGGCGGCCGTGCGCCGGCTGCCGCGCCTGCACCACGCCCTGTGCCCCCTGGAGGACGGCTAGGGACGCGACCCTCCCGGCGATACACGTCGAGAGGAAAAGGCAATGACACCTTTGCAGCAAACATGTTACTCCCCACATGTTGCGACAGGCCGCAGGCGATGCTATACAGCCATCCTTGCACAAACGGTTGCGCGGAACACATCATGCATGACAAGGAGGTCACGCCATGAAAAAAGCTCTTGGTCCCGTCACTCTGGCCTACCCCATGCCGGCCTTTCTGGTGGCCGCCTATGATGAAGAAGGCAAAGCCAACATCATGACCGCCGCCTGGGGCGGCATCTGCTGCTCCAACCCGCCCTGCATCGCCGTTTCCGTGCGGCCCGAACGCTGGACGCACAAGGCCATCGCGGCGCGCAAGGCGTTCACGGTCTGCGTGCCCTCGGCGGCCCAGGCCGCCATGGTGGACTTCGCGGGCATGGTCTCCGGCGCCAGGGAGGACAAGTTCTCCGCCACCGGCCTGACCGCCGTGCGCAGCAAGGTGGTGAATGCCCCCTATGTGGACGAATGCCCGCTGGTGCTGGAATGCGAACTCCAGGCCACGCTGGAACTGGGCAGCCATACCCAGTTCGTGGGCCGCATCCTCAACGTGGGCATCGAGACCGACTGCCTCAACGAAAGCGGCCAGCCCGACATGTACCGCATCGATCCCCTGCTCTACGACGGCGGCCAGAAGCAGTACTGCCGCGTGGGCGAGCCGCTGGGCAAGGCCTTTTCGCTGGGCCGCCAGTACGGCCTGTAACATCCGAACATCCGCGCCGTCCTCCGGGGCGGCGCTCAACCCCCCTACGCTGGAGAACAGACGACAATGAGCGCTTCCAAAGTCTATTTCACCGACATGCGCTGCCCCGTGGGCACCGGCCTGCTGGACAAGCTGAAAAAACTGATCGAGAAGGCCGGCATCGACAGCATCGACATGGACAGCAAGTTCGTGGCCATCAAGATCCATTTCGGTGAGCCGGGCAACCTGTCCTTCCTGCGCCCCAACTTTGCCAAGGTGGTGGCCGACAAGGTGACCTCCCTGGGCGGACGCCCCTTCCTGACCGACTGCAACACCCTGTACGTGGGCCGCCGCAAGCACGCCCTGGAACACCTGGCCGCCGCGCAGGAGAACGGCTTCTCGCCCCTGAGCACCGGCTGTCAGATGATCATCGCCGACGGCCTCAAGGGCACCGACGAGATGGAAGTGCCCCTGGAAGGCTGTGACCACTTCCAGAGCGCCTTCATCGGCCGCGCCATCATGGACGCCGACATCTTCATCAGCCTGACCCACTTCAAGGGGCACGAGCTGACCGGCTTCGGCGGCGCCATCAAGAACATCGGCATGGGCTGCGGCAGCCGTGCGGGCAAGATGGCCATGCACAGCATCGGCAAGCCCAGCATCGACGCCGAAAAGTGCCGCGGCTGCAAGACCTGTACGCATTACTGCGCCCAGTCGGCCATCAGCATCGGCGAAGACCACAAGGCCCGCATCGACCATGACCTGTGCGCCGGCTGCGGCCGCTGCATCGGCGTGTGCAACTTCGACGCCATCAGCAATGCCTTCGACGCCGAGAGCACCATCCTCAACGAGCGCATGGCCGAATACACCAAGGCCGTCATCCAGGGCCGCCCGCACTTCCATGTGAGCATCGTCAACCAGGTCTCGCCCTACTGCGACTGCCACGCCGAGAACGACGCCGCCGTGGTGCCCGACATCGGCATGTTCGCCAGCTTCGACCCCGTTGCCCTGGACCATGCCTGCATCGACGCGGTCAATGCCGCGCCCGCCATCAGCACCAGCGTGCTGGGCCAGTGCGCCCACGAGCACAACGACCATTTCACCGACATCCATCCCCAGACCAACTGGCGCAGCCAGATCGAGCATGCCCAGAAGATCGGCATTGGCAACGTGGAATACGAGCTGGTGACCGTGAAGTAAGGACGGCTTGCCCCGCTGTCCGGGGACAGCCCATGCACAACAAAAAACGGCGTCTTGCGACGCCGTTTTTTTATGGCCTTTTACCTGCCGCGGGATCCGTCCCCGCAGGGCGCACCGTTAGCGGTAGAGCAGCTTTTTCCAGAAGAATTTGATGTTGCCGTCGGCACTGGGCGCGGGCTCCCAGCGCAGGATGGCGTCCGCCATCTTTTCCAGCCCCTGGCAGACAGGGCTTTCCGGCAGGCAGCGGCAGAAGGGCTGCTGGCGCACCACGGCCTCGTGCACGCCGGGGTCACGGGGCAGCACGCCGGCCAGATCCAGCGAGACCCCGCCAAGGAAGTGGTCGCAGACGTCCGTGAGCCGCACGAACATCTCGCGGGCGCTCTTCATGTCCTGCGCCATGTTGACGCAGACCTGGAAACGGTCCACGCCGTGCTGCGTCTTCAGCACCTTGATCAGGGCATAGGCATCCGTCAGCGAGGTGGGCTCCGGGGTCAGGACGAGGAGCCGTTCCTGTGCCGCCACGTTGAAATAGAGCACGCTGTCGTTGATGCCCGCGCCCGTGTCCACGATGAGGAAATCCAGATCGTCCTCCAGCTCGTCCATGGCATCCAGCAGCTCCAGCTTCTGGCCCGAATTGAGCGCCAGCATCTCGCTGACCCCCGACGAGGCGGGCAGGATGGAGAAGCCGTATCCCGTGGGCAGCAGGAGGTCCCGCAGGGACGCCCCCTCATGGAACAGGTGGAAGATGTTCTTTTCGGGATGCAGGCCCAGCAGCACGTCCACATTGGCCAGCCCGAGGTCGGCATCCAGAAGCAGTACACGCTTGCCGCGCGCCGCCAGGGTCAGGGCCAGATTGACCGAGATGTTGGTCTTGCCCACGCCGCCCTTGCCCGAGGTGACGGAAAATACCAGAGGATAACTGCTGTTCATGCGTGCTCCAGATGTCAGGTCTTGCCCGGACAGAGTACGATATCTGCCTGTCCCGTCAAGAGCATGGGGACAGGCCCGGCCCGTGGGCATGCCCGCCGGGGAAGGGCGGGCGCGCCCCCAGCCCCGATACCCGACCAAAGCGGCCGTACCGGGCAGAGGGCATCAAAAAAGATCCGCCCCGCCACGGGCACCGGCGCATCCCTGCCCGCATCCCGGCATGTCCCGGCTCGCGCGCATCCCGCATACGGCCCTGTGGCGGGAAGCAAAATATAGCGAAGAGATACGTAATACGGGCATCATGCCCGCCCTGACCACAGCAACGGCCGTGTCGCACCAAATGCCCCTGCCTAGCCCCTCTCTGTCTTGCAGCCTTCCTGCAAGCGGGTGCAGCGCATCTCGCGACGGGGGACAGTCAGGGCGGCCGTCGTGTCTTCCCCGGACGCGCGGGCATTCATCCGGGCCAACTCCTGTGACTGTTCCAGCCGTGCAAGACGCTCGCCGAGATCTGCATTTTTTTGCCACAACAGCCTGTTTTCCTGATTCAGGTCCCTACGCTCGGCTTCCAGCTGGTCCAGCCGCTCCTGCAACCAGCGGCAATGGGCCCGCAGGGCCTCGTTCTCTGCCTTGCAGTCCTGGCCGGATGCCATCTGGCAGGACAATTCTCCGACCGTCGGGATTCTGTCCTCAAAAAGAGATCCCGGCCTGTTTTCCTTCCGTTCCTTCTCTCCGGTGTCGTTCGGGGCATGCATGGCCCCCACCCCCGACATCAGCCAGGAGACATTGATCTTGCATCTATTACAAATAGTTAAGATCACATCAGCATTGGGGCAGTTTTCCCCACGCTCGTAACCACCGAGAGCGCCCTTGCTGATGCCCAGCAGGCCGGCAAAAGCCTCCTGGGACATTCTGCCCCGTACATGACGGATGCGTTCTCCAAGTTTCTGCATATGTTTTCATCCTTACCCCACCCCAAAAAGAACAATAAATCAGCTAGTAGCAAAAAAACAGATATAAAAGGACATTTTTTTGTTTACTCAACCTGAATTCTGTCCTAACTAAAGAGTGTGGGCGCTATTTTGTTCTACTTTCCATCATCTTGAAGAACATCATAGCCGCCCACATTTGCGAACGCAATGCTGTTATGGGCAGCCCATCTGCAATGCATTGTATTCATTATCATTACTTGCATGATGCCTGTCTCGTGCCCTGACAGCCTGCCTGTACACCTGACGCCCGTTGTTGGCTGGACGTCGCAAATTAGGGAGAGATCTGTATGCAACTGACAAAGGGAGCTATCGGTAACCTGATAAACCGCTACAAGGCGGTGCTGAAAAAGTGCCACCTGCTCAACGTCTTCGGTTCGCTGGCCGTGGCCGGTATGCTGGTCATGGGGGGGGCAGCGACCGCCGGGGCGGTTATCCAGCATACCTCAGGCGTTCATGATTATACTGGAGAGAATCTTTCATATACTGCGAGTGGTGATGCTATTACTGCTAATGGTACAGATACGCGTAACAACCCACAAATTAATATAGGTAATAATGATACACAAAGCATAACTATCAATGCTGGCGGTGGTATATTTTCTTGGAAAAGTGGGCATATCACCCTAACTTCAAAAGAAGTTAGCCTTATAAGCACAGATACATCAGGGGCATATTCAGCCCTATGGGCACAAAACAATTCAACAGATAAAGATGGAATTCCTGCCGATGAACGCGCCAGCATAATAATAAATGCAGAAAATACTAATATCAAAGCAGCTAACAGCGCGATCGTTGCCATGTCTAATGGCATCATAGAAATTAATGGGAATCTTCATATAGAAGCACAAAATGCCCTCCTTGCTAGAGGCGATGCTATTATTTCTCTTAATAAATCTGGAGAATCAACTGTTGGAATTGATGGAAATATCAACTTTAACTATGATGGACCAACATCTGGTACTGGTGTAAATGCCACAATAGATATTACTCTGAACGGCGCCGATTCTTACTGGAATGGCAATACGCTTATTTCCTGGAATGGCACCCCCAGTGATGAGTCGAAGCTGACCGTTTCCGAAATGACGCTGATCGTCAAAGACGGCGCAACGTGGACGCCCACAGCCATTCAGAATACTGCTGACCAGAAGTATACCTCTCTCAATAATCTGATCCTCGATAACGGTAATGTCGCCGTCAATAACGGCGTTGAAATCGCCATCGACAACGTCTCGGGGGTCGGATACCTCAGCAATGAAGGCACTGTCACGCTGACGAGCGGCGCGCTAGAAGGTCGTATCGACAACGCCGGTGTCATCAATCTCGATCCGGGCGCTTCGGCCAGCGAAGTGACCTTTGAGCAGGGCACTGATACTGCCAACAAGGGCCTGATCGTCGTTGACGCTGAACACACCACCCTCAACGGCGGTATGGCGACTGGCACAGATGCGTCCGCTAGCGTGGTCGACGTGACCATGAGCGTCGAGAAAGACGTGACGATGAACGGTGTTGACTTCAAAGGCAACACCTTCACCGCTGGCAGCAACAATCCCATCATCGGTGCCATAGCGGCTACTCTGGGAGGCAACCAGAACCTGACCATCACCGGTTCTACTTTTGAAAAAAATAGTGTTAATCTTGATAACTCTTCTGGTTCCTCTAGCGGAGCAGCTGTCTCCGTAATGGGACAGGGCAGTGATTCCACACTCACTATCACTGATAGCACCTTCAGTTATAATACATATGATGATGGTGATAGCACACCAAATGGCACTTATGGCGGCGCTATCGGTGTACAAAATACAACTGTCACCCTAAGCAATATAACTCTTGATAACAATACTGCTTCAAGCAGTAGACAGGCCCAGGGTGGAGGATATTATCAGAGCGTTGGAACTCTGACTGCAAGCAATCTGCAAGTATTATCCAACAAAATAGTCTCGAGCCCTAATGCTTTTGGTGCAGGTATGGCATTGTGGGGTGTAGACACAACTATTACTCACACTAAATTCGATGGCAACACCATAGAAGGAGCTACAGACGGCCTTGGTGGCGGACTGTACCTGCGCGGAAACTATTGGGGAGGTGACCCAGATCGAAAGGCCACAATCAGCGACACTGTTTTCTCTGGAAACACTATTACTGCTGAATCAGGTGCCTATGGCGGTGGTGCATATATCAAGGGAGATGAACCTGGATTTAACTATACCGCAAATTTTGATAATGTTATCTTTGATAATAATAGTGTCTCTGGGCAAAAAGTAAGCCAAGGTGGTGCCCTGTACATCCTTGGAGAAGATGAAGATGATAATCTAGTACCTGGCGCAGCTTCCGTCACTATCACCAACGGCACTATCACCAACAACAAGGCCATCGGTGAAAACGGCCAGGGCGGTGCCATCTACAATGCCGGTACGCTGACCCTGAAGGGGGACAACCTGTTCAGCGGCAACACCGCCGCCGAGGGCAAGGACATCTACAATGTTGGCGATCTGACCTTTGACGGCAGCAACACCAGCATGGAAGACATGGTGCTGGCGGACGGCAATCTGGACGTCATCAACAACAGCCTGGTCTACATCGGCACGCTGGACGCCCGGGGCGGCAGCATCTTTGTGGATCCTTCGGGGCTCATCATCGGCAACCTCACGGACAACAAGCTGGGCAGCAACCTGGTGGCCGGCTCCGGCGCCATCACCAATATCGGCAATATGGACAACGACGTGCTGGTCAATGCCATAACCGACGCCGGCATGAGTGTTAACCCCGGCATGACCACCGATAAGAGCAATGCCGTCCTGGCCCTGAACAACTCCATCACGCTTGGCAAAGACGCACAGATCGTGGTGGATGCCGATGCCCAAAAGGGCCCCAATGACACGATCATGGTGGGCGGGGAGACTGTCACGCAGGATGCCTACTTTGGTGACGACTCCCTGCTGGTGGTGAACGCCGCCAACCTGACCGACGGCACCGCCATCAAGGCAGAACCCACCGGCCAGACAGCCTTTGTGGATTCCAATGCCAAGCTGCGTATCATCAATGCCAAGGCCGACGAACGGATCACTGTCCTCGAGGGCTTCACTATCGTCGACGAAGACGGTAAACCCGGACAGTGGAACTCTGACAAGGATGTGGAAAACCTCGACTACATGCTGGAAAGCATTGCCATCCAGGATGCGGGGGACATCGTTGTACTTACGGATGTCAAGGATCCCACGGAAGCCCTGCCCGGCATCGACCCCGACCTGGCTCCCATGATGCTCTCGGTCTGGGAAAAGGCTCTCAATGACGTGGATTCCCCCGACATGGGCGTGCGTTTCCTGTCGCGTGCCGTGCGTGCCGACTACATCAACGGCGACGCGGCCAAGAGTGCCGCCACCATCGAAAGCGCTGCCCGCATCGCCTTTGCCGGCGCCGTGCCGCAGATGACCAAGATGGCTTCCGACGCGGCCACCAATGCCGTGGTCAACCGTCTGGGCTTCGCCAACCCGGCCGACGGTGCACAGGCCATGAACGCCGAAGGCCAGATCGTGGACCGCAACACCACCGGCTTCGCCCTGTGGATCGCCCCCCTGTGGCAGAGCCAGCACGGCTGGGGCATGGAAGCCGGCAACCTCGATTACGGCTTCAACGGCAACCTGGGCGGCGTCTCGCTGGGCGCCGACTACACCTTCGAGAACGCCATCCGCGCCGGTATCACCTTCAACATCGGCGGCGGCT
>CALBAX010000077.1 GCA_937926875.1 uncultured Desulfovibrio sp. | reverse complement strand
CGCGAAGCCCAGGAAAAGCTGGCCGCCCTCGATCCCGCCAGCGCCAAGGACATGTGCGAAAAGAAGCCCTTCCTGGATGCCGTGGTGATCGTGTGCGACGCCATCGTGCTGTGGGCCAAGCGTCACGCCGAAGAAGCCCGCAAGGTGGCCGAAAAGACCGATGATCCCGTCCGCAAGGCCGAACTGCTGCGCATGGCCGCCAACGCCGAACGCGTGCCCGGCGAGCCCGCCCGCGACTTCTGGGAAGCCTGCCAGAGCCAGTGGTTCGTGCAGATGTTCTCCCGTATCGAGCAGAAGACCGGTACCACCATCTCCAACGGCCGCATGGACCAGTACCTGTACCCCTACTACCAGCAGGACATCGAAAACGGCAGCCTGGACAACAAGAAGGCCATCGAACTGCTGGAATGCATGTGGGTGGGCATGGCCGAATTCATCGACATGTACATCTCCCCCTGCGGCGGCGCCTTCAACGAAGGTTACGCCCACTGGGAAGCCGTGACCGTGGGTGGCCAGACCCCCGACGGCCGCGACGCCACCAACGAACTGACCCACCTGATCCTGAAGTCCAAGCGCGAATTCCCGCTGCACTACCCCGACCTGGCCGCCCGTATCCACAGCCGTTCGCCTGAAAGCTACCTGTGGGACGTGGCCGAGACCATCAAGGACGGCTCCGGCTTCCCCAAACTGATCAACGACGAAGAAGTCGTGCCCCTGTACGTGGCCAAGGGTGCCACCTTCGAAGAAGCCCTGGACTACGCTGTGTCCGGCTGCACCGAAGCCCGTATGCCCAACCGCGACACCTTCACCTCCGGCGGTGCCTACATCAACTTCGCCGCTGCTGTGGAAATGGTGCTGCGTAACGGCCGCATGAAGAAGTACGGCGACATCGTGCTGGGCGAAGAGACCGGCGATCCCCGCAACTTCAAGACTTGGGACGAATTCTGGAACGCCTATGTGAAGCAGCACATGCTGTTCCTGCGTACCGCCTTCACCCAGCAGTACATCGTCAACAACCTGCGTGCCCAGCACTTCGCCCAGCCCATGGGCTCCGCCATGCACGACCTGTGCATGAAGCACTGCATCGACCTGCACCAGACCCACATCCCCGAAGGTATCGACTTCGGTTACTTCGAATACATGGGCCTGGGCACCGTGGTGGACTCCCTGTCTGCCATCAAGAAGCTGGTGTTTGAAGACAAGAAGCTGACCATGGACGAAGTCATCAAGGCCATCGACGCCAACTTCGAAGGCTACGAAGACGTGAAGGCCCTGCTGAAGTCCGCTCCCTGCTACGGCAACAACGATCCCTACGCCGACAGCATCGGTCACGAGATCGACCGCCTGTCCGTGGAATTCGCTGCCAAGTACAGCCAGAAGGACCTGGGCATGTTCTACAACGTGCGCTACGTGCCCTTCACCTCTCACGTGCCCTTCGGCAAGGTGGTGTCCGCCACTCCCAACGGCCGCGTGGACTGGTTCCCGCTGTCTGACGGTTCCTCCGCTTCCCACGGCGCCGACGTCAACGGTCCTACCGCCGTCCTGCTGTCCAACTACAACACCAAGAACATGGGCATGCGCGACCGCTTCGCCCGCATGCTGAACATCAAGTTCACGCCCAAGTGCGTGGAAGGCGAACAGGGCACCGAAAAGCTCGTGTCCTTCATCCGCACCTTCTGCGACCTGAAGCTGTGGCACGTGCAGTTCAACGTGGTGAACAAGAGCACCCTGCTGGCCGCCCAGAAGGATCCCCAGAAGTACCGCAACCTGATCGTGCGTATCGCCGGGTACAGCGCCTACTTCGTGGACCTGTCCCCCGACCTGCAGAACGACCTCATCGCCCGTACCGAACACGACACCATCTAGTTCCGGTTACCAACGGCGGCGGCCTTGTGCCGCCGCCGGCCTGCACTGCCTCCGGCTGCCCTGCGGGGAGGCCGGAGGCCTTGGCATTTTTCAGCTCTCCCTTTGTCAACCTTCAACATCTCCGGCGGTGACCCCGTGATCGAAAACAACAACGCGCGCGGCCTCGTTTTCAATATCCAGAAATATTCCGTGCATGATGGTCCCGGCATCCGTACCATCGTCTTCACCAAGGGCTGCGGTCTGCGCTGCCGCTGGTGCAGCAACCCGGAATCCCAGCACAGGGAACCGGAGCTGGCCTACAACCAGGGCCGCTGCCTGGGGACGGACAAATGCACCCGCTGCTTCAAGGCCTGCCCCAACGGCGCCCTGTCCCGCCGCGAGGACGGCTTCGTGGCCATCGACCGCAGCAAATGCGTGGGCTGCAAGGACATGCCCTGTGCCGAAGCCTGTCCGGCCCAGGGGATCATCGTCTACGGCAAGCCCTACACCGTGGCCGAGGCCCTCAAGGTTGCGCAGGAAGATGCCATGTTTTATGCTCGCTCCGGTGGCGGCATGACCATCTCCGGTGGCGAGCCCCTGCTGCAGAGCGAATTCGCCCTGAACCTGTTGCGCCTGGCCCGTGAACGCCGTGTGAAGACATGCATCGAGACCTGTGGTCTCGTCCCCACCGATGTTGTGCGTGAGGCGGCCCAGTACCTCAACTATGTGCTGTTCGACATCAAGCACATGGATCCCGAGGTGCACAAAAAGCACACCGGCATGCCCAACGACCTCATCCTGAAGAATTTCCAGACCCTGGTGACGGAGTTCCCGGATCTGCCCATCACGGCCCGTACGCCCGTCATCCCCGGGTTCAACGATCATGGCCCGGACATCAAGGCCATCTGTGACTTCCTCAAGCCCTTCGGGCATGTGAAGTACGAGATGCTGCCCTATCACCGTCTGGGCACGCAGAAATACACCTTCCTGGACCGTGTCCCCCCCATGGGCGACGTGACGCTGGACGACAAGAAGTTCGCCGCCCTGCAAAAGATCGCTGTCGCCACCCTGGGGGATCGCGTCATCATCCCCCGTTAGGCCGGGCTTTCGCGCAACCGTAAGGGTCCGTCTTTCGGGGACGGGCCCTTTTTTTGCCCTCTGCCTTCTCAAGGAGCGGATATGGTCAACTGGCACAAATTCTTCACTTCCATCCTCGATACCATTTCCGACGGTGTTTTCATTTCCGATGCCATGGGCACCACCCTGTATGTGAACCAGATGTATGCCGATCTGGTGGGCGTTCCCGCCCGGGACCTGCGGGGCAAGAACGTGCGCGACCTGGTCAGCGAAGGCTTTTTCGACCTGGCCCTGAACCCCGAAGTGGTGCGCACGGGCAAGCCCGCCACCTACATGCAAAAGCTCAAGGACGGCAAGAACGTGGTCATCTCCGGGGCGCCCGTCTTTGACGACAAGGGCCGGGTCTGTCTGGTGGTCACCTTCGTGCGCGACGAGACCCGCCTTGCCGAGCTCAACGAGCAGACCGGCGAACAGCGCAAGCTCATCAAGGAGATCAACGACAAGCTGGCTTTCGTGGCCCAGTCCCAGGGACGCGACCTGGAACCGGTCTTTGCCAGCAGCGCCATGCAGTCGGTGGCCATGGAGCTCAAGCGCTACGCCAGCACGGACGCCACCGTGCTCATCATGGGCGAGACCGGCGTGGGCAAGGACGTGTTCGCCCGCCTGACCCACCGCTGGAGCCGCCGCAAGGACAAGATCCTGCTCAAGGTGGACTGCGGCGGCATCTCCGAGACCCTGACGGAATCGGAGATCTTCGGTTACGTGCCCGGCGCCTTCACCGGCGCGTCCAGCAAGGGGAAGCCCGGCTACTTCGAGATCGCCGACGGCAGCACCATCTTCCTCGATGAAGTGGGCGAGCTGCCCCTGTCCATGCAGACCCGTTTGCTGCGTGTGCTGCAAGACAACGAGATCGTGCGCGTGGGCAGCTCCCAGCCCCGCAAGGTGGACGTGCGCATCATCGCCGCCACCAACCGCAACCTTGAGGAATGCGTGGAGGCCGGCACCTTCCGCCGCGACCTGTTCTACCGCCTCAACGTGGGCACGGTGCGCATCCCGCCCCTGCGCGAGCGGCCCGAGGACGTGCGCGTGCTGGCGGAGCTCTTCCTGCGCCAGTACACCACCAAGTACCGCAAGAAGCTGGCCTTCATGGACATCACGCTGGACATGCTGGCCCAGTACCGCTGGCCGGGCAATGTGCGCGAACTGCAGAACCTGGTCCACAGCCTGGTCATCACCCGGCAGGGGCCCCGCATCTCGCCCCGCGACCTGCCGTCCAACATCAGCGGCCTGCACGACGAGAGCGGCGGCCACCTGGATGCCGTGCTCATGCAGGCCCGGCCCCTGCGCGAGATCATCGCCGACATGGAGCGGGATTTTTTGCGCCGGGCCATCGAGGTGCACGGTTCCGTGCGCCGGGTCTCGGAGCTGTTCCAGGTCAACCGCAGCACCATCTTCCGCAAGCTCCAGGGCAGCAAGGGACACGACAAGGAAGAGGACGGCGGGCCGGCTTCCTGATCCCGTGCGTTTCGGCTGTGCCCGTCCGCATGACGTGAAAAAGGCGCCTCCCCGAAGGGAAGCGCCTTTTTTTGCGTCATGATCGCGGGAAGCCAGGCTAGGCCTGGGCCGCATCCTTCTGCCTGTTGCGCTGGCGCAGCACCAGCATGGTCACGACCATGAAGATCAGGCCGGAAGCGAAGCCCGGCAGCAGGCTGCCGTGCATGAAACCGGAGACCGTGTAGCCCACCGCGCTGCTGGCCGCCACCACACAGGCATAGAGCATCTGTGTGGAGACGTGTTCCAGATGGGCGCAGCCCGCACCGGCGCTGGAGAGGATGGTGGTGTCGGAGATGGGCGAGCAGTGGTCGCCGAAGACGCTGCCGGCCAGGGTGGCGGACAGGCAGATCAGTACCAGGTTGGGATCCACGGCCTGGGCCACGGGCACCACGATGGGGATCAGGATGCCGAAGGTCCCCCAGGCGGTACCGGTGGAGAAACTCAGGAAGCCGGCCACCACAAAGATGATGGCGGGCAGCAGGCCGCCGGAGATGCCGCCGTCGGCCACCAGGGTCTTGACGAAGAGCGGGGTCTGCAAAAGGTCGCGGCACACGCCGCTGATGGCCCAGGCCAGCACCAGGATGGTATTGGCGGGCATCATGGCCTTCATGCCTTCGCCGGCGCAGTCCATGAAAGCCTTGAGGCTCATGAGCCCTCTGGGCACGAACATGAAGAAGGCCACGGTGATGGCACCGAAGGAGGCCCAGACAAGAGCCTTGGAGGCGCTGCAGTTGCCGAAGGCGGCGGCCAGGGTGTGATAGGCGGGATCGCTGCCCCAGTAGCCGCCGCTGTAGAGCAGGGCCAGAACGGCGAAGACGATCAGGCTGCCGATGGGCACGAGCATGTCCATCAGGTGGCCCTTGGCGCTGGCGCCCATCTCGGCCTGTTCGGCATCCACGTTGCCCAGTTCGCCCTGCTGGGCGCGCAGCTCGGCCTTGCGCATGGGGCCGAAGTCGAAGTCGGCCAGGCAGACCATGAGCACCATGATGAGGGAGAACAGGGCGTAGAAGTTGTAGGGGATGGTGGCGATGAAGGCCGCGAAATCGCTTTCAAAGGCGCCGGTGGCTTTCAGGTTGCTGCCCACGGCGGCGGCCCAGCTGGAGATGGGCGCGATGATGCAGATGGGGGCGGCGGTGGCGTCGATGATGTAGGCCAGCTTGGCGCGGGAGATCTTGTAACGATCCGTCACCGGGCGCATGACCGTGCCCACGGTGAGGCAGTTGAAATAGTCGTCGATGAAGATGAAGGCGCCCAGGCCGCCGGTGGAGAGCATGGCCACGCGCTTGCTCTTGATGCGCTTGGTGGCCCAGTTGCCGTAGGCCCGCGTACCGCCGGCGCGCGATATGGTGAACACCAGGGCGCCCAGCAGGGTACAGAAGATGATGATGTTGAAATCGACCTTGTTCACCATGGTGGTGAAGGCGATCTCCACGGGCTTGATGATCATGTCGCCCGTGCCCATGCCCAGGCAATAGATGATGGTGCCGCTGAGAATGCCGAGGAAGAGGGAGGAAATGACTTCCTTGGTGATCAGGGCCAGGGTGATGGCGATGATGGGCGGCAGCAGAGAGAGCCAACCCGCGTCAAACGGATCCATGAACATGCTCCTGTCTTGAAGGTCTGGAAGGCGCAGCGCCGCACACGGCTTGCCGGCATCCCCCGCCGGCGCGTGATCTTCCCGGTCGCGCTGGACTGCGTGCGCGAAAGTATATCATGCGCGCTTTGGAGCGGCAATACAAAACGGCCGGTGAAACCGGGACAGGAGGTAACGCCGTCCGCAGCGGCATGGAGGAAGATGGATGGCCGGGCCCTTTCGCTCTATTTCCTCCCCAAAGCCACTCCCATGGGCCGGACAGTGGAGAAGGCGGCAAGGGCCGGGGGCAGGGACTTGCTGCGCAGGGAGCATCCCGGCAGGGCACGGGGCCTGTCGCAGGCGGCCCGGGCGCCAGGGCGGGGCCGATCTTACCCGTCTGCCTTCGGTGTGATGCGCACGCCGCAGGGCCGTGTGCCTGAAGGCACGCGCGTTCCCGGGCGTTGGCGGGGAAGAAGGGGATAGGGGCCGGGCCGAAGTCAGCGGAGCAGATCGATGATCTGGCAGCCGAAGATGTCGGCAAACTGCTGGAGGCGGCGCAGGGAAAAATCATGCTGCCCTTTCTCCAGACGGCAGACGGTCTCGGTCGTCAGCGACAGAAGGAGGGCCATCTCCTTTTGCGTGATCTTCAGCTGACGGCGCCGTCTGGCGATATTCCGGGCAGCCCGCAGGACAATGTCGTTTTCAGCCATTGCAACGAATGTTGGGGGGATGGGGCCTCGCAGCCCCATCCCGTGGGGGTTACAGGCTGATCTCGCCGTACTGGGCCTCGTACTGCTGGATGGCCTGCACCAGGGCGGCCGCCAGACGCTTGGCGCTTTCGGGGCTCATGCCGACGGCTTTTTGCGGCTGCACGGCCAGTACCGGGCCCTGCTTGTCATTTTCCTGGCGGCTCACACAGGCCGTGAGCAGGATCTCGCCGCGGGCGAAGGTGGTCTGGAAGGCATTGGCGTAGATGGTCTCCAGGGCGGGGGCGGGCAGCATGGCCACGCGCATCTGCGGCTGTCCGGGCTGCTGTTCAGGGGCGTGGCTGTTGGCGGGGGTCTTTTTCAGGGCGGGCATGGTCTGCTCCTTGTGTCAGGTGTTGCGGGTCGGGACAACGGCGCCGGTCATGCGCCGGTGCGTGGCCGCACCTGTCTGTCTGCCTTCGGTGCGGTACGCACGCCGCAGGGCCGTGTGCCTGAAGGCACGTGCGTTCCCGGTCGCCGGCGGGACGGCAGACGGCCGGAAAGGGCGTCCTTTGCCGTTCTTGCCGTCGTGCGGTGTGCCGGCGGGAGGGGCGGCATGGTTTATTTTTTCTCGTTCTTTTTGGCCGCGGGCGCCTTGTTTTCAGCCGGAGCCGCCTCTTCCGGCTTGTCGGCCTGGGTACGGATGCTGACCCGGGGCAGTTCGGCAAACTGGACGCTGCCCGCATCCATGCGGCTGATGATCTCAGCGGTGATGTCCATGGACGCGGGAGCGGAAAGGACGTTCTGGCGGGCGATGACGGCCACGTCGCCCTTGTCTGCGCGCCAGGCGTCGATCTGGGCCAGCATGTGCTTGCTGACCACGTCGCGGGCGGCAGCCTGTTCCAGGGCCATCTGGCGTTGCAGCAGGGCCAGGCCCTGACGCAGCTCCTGCTGGCGTTTCTCTTCGGGGCTTTTTTTCAATTCCTCCTGATAGGCGGCCAGACCGTTCTGCAGGATGCCCTGGACCTTGCCCAGATGCTCGTTGGCCTGCTGGGCGGCCTTGGACTGGCTGAGAACGCGTTCCACATCCACGCAGACCACGTCAGGGCCGGTATCCAGACAGCCGGACAGGGGCAGGGTCAGCATGAGGGCAAGGCCGGACAGGAAACGGGGAAGGTGGCGCATGGATCTCTTCCTTGGAAGGGTTGAAAGTTAATCGCCAAGCTGCATGAGCAGGCAAAGGATCATGGTCAGATGGACGCCGATGAGGATATTGATGGATGTCACAGGGCATGCTCCATAGATGCATCCGCAGTCGGGTTGTAGAGGGGCCGGTCTCCCGGAAGGTTCGAAGACCGGCCCCTGGAAAAGCGCGGCGCCCGTGACTCTCGACGGCCGCCGCGCGGTCAGCGGTGCGATGTCCAGGTGGAAGCTGCCTGCCCCCTCGCTCCGGTATGTGGCCGGTCTGTGGGGCGCCCGTGCCAACGTCCTGAGGGAACGGGAGCATGAATCAGTCGGGCCGGTCTCCCGGGAATGGGAAGGCCGGCCCTGGGAAGCGCGGCGACCGCGGTTTTTGACGGCCGCCGCGTGGGCTGATGGTTTAGAACTCGTAACGGAAGTTGCCGAACACGCCGTGACCGGTAGTATTCTGGCCGGCCTGCAGGGTGTAGTTGACGCCGAAGCTCAGGTTGTCGTTACCCAACTGGACGCCCACCCCGCCCTGCCAGGTGAGGTAGTCCATCATCTGGGTCTCCATCTCGGCCACAGCCGGGGCGCCGGTGAAGCGCACGTCTTCCCTGGCCTTGATGTCGCCCGCAGCCGGGATCACGCTGAAGTCGACGCTGGGCTTGAAGAACCAGCCGCTGTCCAGAGTGATGTCCTTGCTGAAGGTCACGCCCACCGGGAAGGTCCAGATGTCCTGGTGGAAACCGTCGCCTTCCATCACCGTGCCGCCGTTGGCGTCCACGTCATAGCCCCAGGTGTTGAGGCTCATGTAGCGTACGCCCACATGCGGGATGATGTCCAGCACGCTGGTCTCCAGCTTGTATTCGGCACGCAGGCCGGCGCTGATGGCCGTGGCCTGCACGTCGGCTTCCAGGTCGCCCATGCCCATGCCGGGATCGAGATCCTGCTCCAGCTGGTTCCAGGTGCTGGTGTAGGAGACGTCGGCCATGAGGCCGAAGTTCTCGTAGTTCCAGCCGGCGTAAGCGCCCAGGCCCCAGAAGGTCATGCGGTTTTCGGTGCTGTTGAGGTCGCCGCCGCTGGTCTCGGCATAGCCGCCGCCGATGTTGAAGGTGATACCGGCGCGGATGGCGTTCTCGAAGGTGTA
>CALBAX010000076.1 GCA_937926875.1 uncultured Desulfovibrio sp. | reverse complement strand
GTCTACGACGACAGGAAGTACACCCTCCAGCAGCTCAACGAGGCCCTGAAGGCCGACTTCGAAGGCTTTGACCAGATCCGTGCCGACTGCCTGGCCGCGCCCAAGTACGGCAACGACGACGACTATGCCGACCGCATCGCCGCCGACCTCATCGCCTTCACCGAGCAGGAGCACCGCAAGTACAAGACCCTGTACTCCGTGCTGAGCCACGGCACGCTGTCCATCTCCAACAATACGCCTTTCGGCCAGCTGCTGGGCGCGTCCGCCAACGGCCGTCACGCCTGGATGCCCCTGTCCGACGGCATCAGCCCCACCCAGGGCGCCGACTTCAAGGGGCCTACCGCCATCATCAAGAGTGTGTCCAAGATGTCCAATGACAACATGAACATCGGTATGGTGCACAACTTCAAGCTGGTGGCCGGCCTGCTGGATACGCCCGAAGGCGAGAACGGCATCATCACCCTGATCCGTACCGCCAGCATCCTGGGCAATGGCGAGATGCAGTTCAACTATCTGGACAATGACACGCTGCTCGATGCCCAGAAGCATCCCGAGAACTACCGTGACCTGGTGGTCCGCGTAGCCGGCTACAGCGCCTTCTTCGTGGAGCTGTGCAAGGACGTTCAGGACGAGATCATCAGCCGTACCGTGCTGCATTCATTCTAAACCGGCCTTGCTTCCCGTCCGGGATCGTCCCGGACGGGAAGGGCAGGGGCGGACATCCACAACAGGCGGAGCATTCCCGTGATCGAAAGGACAGCGCTGATCTTCAATATCCAGAAATACAACATGTATGATGGACCCGGCGTGCGTACCCTGGTGTTCTTCAAGGGCTGTCCCTTGCGTTGCCAGTGGTGTTCCAACCCGGAAGGACAGTTGCGTCAGTTCCAGATCATGCTCAAGCGTGAACAGTGTGTGTCCTGCGGGGCTTGCGTGGAAGTCTGCCCGGCGGGGCTGCACTCCCTGGCTGCCGGGGGGCGCCATCTGGTGGATCGCAGCAAGGAATGCGTGGGCTGCGGGCGCTGTGTGGAGGCATGTCCCTCCAATGCCCTGGCGCTTTCCGGTGAACGGCGCACCATCTCCGAGCTCATGACGGTCATCGAAGAGGATCGTCCCTTTTATGAGACGTCGGGAGGCGGCCTGACCGTGGGCGGCGGTGAGGTGCTCATGCAGCCCGAGGCGCTGATCAACCTGCTGGAGACCTGTCACCAGCACCAGATCAATACCGCCATCGAGACCTGCGGGTACGCCCGGGCCGAAGTGCTGGCCAAAGTGGCGGAGCACGTGGATCTCTTCCTGTATGATGTCAAGCACATGGATCCTGAGCGGCACAAGCAGCTCACTGGTGTCCACAATGGCATGATCCTGAGCAATCTCCGCTGGTTGCTGGAGAACCGCCATAACGTCAAGGTGCGCATGCCGCTGCTGCGCGGGGTCAACGACGGTGAACGCGAGATCGCCATGCTGGTGGAATTCCTTCGTCCTTACAAGGATCTGAGGAATTTCAAAGGCATCGACCTGTTGCCCTACCACAAGCTGGGCGTGCACAAATACAGTCAGCTGGACATGACCTATCCGGTGGAGGGGGATCCTTCCCTTTCCGCCGGTGATCTCGACAGGCTGGAGCGCTATATCCGGCAGTACGATTTTCCTGTTACCGTCGTGCGGCATTAGGCGCCGCGGCGTGCAGGATGAGGAGTTTTCCCATGATGGCATTGGGACTTATCGAAACCAGAGGCATGTTGCCCGCCATTGAGGGGGCCGACGCCATGCTCAAGGCGGCAGAGGTACGGCTGCTGGAAAAGAACCTGGCCACGGGCGGCCTGGTGACCATCACCATCGCCGGTGAAGTGGCCGCCGTGCAGGCCTCCATCGAGGCGGCCACCAGGGCCATCGGCCGTATCGAGGGCGCGATGCTGGTCTCGTCGCACGTGATCCCCCGGCCCGACGTGGAGCTGGCCTCCATCCTGGCTCTCCTGCCCGACGCCGGTGAGGCCATGCCGCCCCATGCCCGCATCTCGCCCCTGACCGCCGAAGTCCTGGCGGCAGCGGGCCGGCTGCCGGCGCGGGAGGCGGACGAGAAGGCTGAAGCGCCTGTGTCCGCTGAAGCGGCTGCTGCCGGGGCTTCGGAGGAAGTCCCCGCGTTTTCGCAGAAGCCGGCAGGGCAGAAGGTCGTGCCGCAGAGTGCCAGCCGCCTCAAGGCCATGACCATGTCCCGTCTGCGTCAGCTGGCCCTGGGCCTGGAAGGCCTGCCGTTGGACGCCGACGCAGTGGCCAAGAGCGACAAAAAATCGCTGATCGCTGCGATTTTGACTGTTTACAGACAGATAGAGGAGTAGTTTTCCATGGTTGACAAGGATTTACTGTCCATTCAAGAGACCAGGTCCCTGGTGCGGGCCGCGCGCAAGGCCCAGGCTGAGTTCTGCCAGCTGAGCCAGGAACGTGTGGACGCCGTGGTCAAGGCCGTGTCCGAAGCCACCGCCGCCCAGGCTGATGCCCTGGCTGCCATGGCTGTGGAAGAGACCGGCTTCGGCAAGGTGGCCGACAAGCGCATCAAGAACCTGTTGGCCAGCCAGAAGGTCTATGCCGCCATCAAGGACATGAAGACCATCGGCCTGCTGTGCGACGACAAGGTCCGCAAGGTCATGGAGATCGCCGTGCCCGTGGGGGTGATCGCCGGTATCGTGCCGTCCACCAACCCCACGTCCACGACCATCTACAAATCCCTGATCTCCCTCAAGTCGGGCAACGCCATCGTCTTCACGCCGCATCCCAGCGCCAAAAAGTGCATCGCCCGTACCGTGGAGATCATCCAGGGCGCCCTGGCGGCCTGCGGTGTCAGCACCGATCTGGTGAGCTGCATCAGCGTGCCCACCATGGAAGGCAGCGGCGAGCTCATGCGCATCTGCGACCTGATCCTGGCCACCGGCGGTCCCGGCATGGTCAAGGCCGCCTACAGCTCCGGCACGCCCGCCCTGGGCGTGGGCGCAGGCAACGTGCCCGCCTTCATCGAGCGCAGCGCCAAGATCCCCGAGGCCGTAGCCAAGATCATGGCCAGCAAGACCTTCGACAACGGCACCATCTGCGCTTCCGAGCAGTCCATCGTGACCGAGGCCTGCATCGCCGACAAGGTGCGCAACGCTCTGGTGGCCCAGGGCGGCTACTTCCTCGAAGGGGAGAAGCTGGAGAAGGTCAAGCGCATCATGGAACGCGGCAACGGCACCATGAACCCCCAGATCGTGGGGCGCGATGCCCTGACCATCGCCCGTCTGGCCGGCATCCACGTGCCCGCCAATACCCGCCTGCTCATTTCCGACGAGCCCGGGGTGGGCCCGCGCCATCCTTTCTCCAAGGAAAAGCTGACGGCGCTGCTGGGCTTCTATGTGGTCAACGACTGGCACGAGGCCTGCGAACTCTGCACCAAGCTGCTGGAGAACTGCGGTATCGGCCACTCCCTGGCGATCCACTCCCAGAATGAGGAGATCATCCGCGAATTCGGCCTGAAGAAGCCCGTGTCGCGCATCCTGGTCAACACGCCGTCCACCCAGGGCGCCGTGGGCCTGTCCACGGCTCTCTTCCCCTCGTTCACCCTGGGGTGCGGTACCGTAGGCGGCAGCGCCACCTCGGACAACGTGACCCCCATGAACCTGCTGAACATCCGCCGTGTGGCTTACGAACTGGACAGCAGCGAGACCTGGCAGCCTGCCTGCGGCTGCACGGCCGCCCCCGCTTCCTCCTGCTGCGGTGCCACTCCGGCTCCTGAGCAGCCCAAGGGGAGCATCGACATCAACGCCATCACGGCCATGATCGTCGAGGAACTGAAAAAGGCCATGTAACGGCGCCTGTGCCGCTGAAACCTGTTTTTGATCGCAAAAAACGTTCATAAGGAGAAAACTCATGACTTCTTCCAACGCTCTGGGCATGATTGAAACCCGTGGTCTGGTCGGCGCCATCGAAGCCGCCGATGCTATGGTCAAAGCCGCCAACGTGACCCTGATCGGCCGCACCCAGGTGGGTGGCGGTCTGGTGACCGTGATGGTGCGCGGTGACGTGGGCGCCGTGAAGGCTGCTACCGACGCCGGTGCCGCCGCGGCCCGCAATGTGGGCGAGCTCATCAGCGTGCACGTGATCCCCCGTCCCCACAACGAAGTGGAAATGATCCTGCCCAAGATCGGCGAATAGCGTGAGCCCGCCGGGCTGTGCGCCACCGGCGCGCAGCCCGGATACCGTGGGCTCCGAGCCGCGCGGTGCAAGATGGTTCTC
>CALBAX010000075.1 GCA_937926875.1 uncultured Desulfovibrio sp. | reverse complement strand
CGGGCAGTCCGGGATCGAGCGTGGCCACCTCCACCTGCAATCCCAGGATGGACGCAGCGCTCTGGGCGGCCCTGTCCTCGCTCCCTGCCGCGGCCTCCGCGCTCTGGCGGGCTGCCGTGGCGCTTTGGGAGGCGGCAGCGGCACTGGCGGCTGCCTCCGCCCGGCTTTGGTCGGCGCCCTCTGCCGAAGTAGCCGCGGCCTGTGCGCTGGCCGCAGCCTGCGAAGCGCTGGTGGCGGCTGCCTGCTCGCTCCCCTCCGCGGCCTGCTCGCTGGCAGTGGCGGCCGTAGCGGCGTCCTGAGCATCATCCCTGGCCTTGTAGAGCGAGGCCAGCAGGTCTTCCGGCGTGCCGCTGTCTGTGGCGTTGACCTTGACCGCCCGCGAAAGGCCGTCGTCCAGTTGCTGGATCATCTGCACCATGCGGTCCAGCTGGCCTTCGGTGGCTTCGGTGTCCACAGTGGCCGTATTGGAAAGGTCGAGTTCCTGCGTCAGGGGCACGGCAGACTCGATGGCCAGCGTGGCACCGGCAGGCACTTTCCCATCTGCCAGCGTCACCTTGCCGCCCGTCATGTCCCGGAAGACCGTCACGCTGTAATCGGAACCCGGCGCAAGCGTGGTCTGCGTCTCCGTATCCCCTGCAGTGGCCCAGGAGACGTTCACGTCTCCCGTGCCGTACAGGGCAAAGGGCACGGCGTATTCCAGCACACCGGTCGTGACGGTGTAGCGGACAAGGACTCTCTGGACTGGTATCATGGAGCCTCCACAAAGGGCGTGATGCGGCAGGACGGCCCCACCGCATCACGACGGGACCCGGCTAGCGGGCCAAGTAGGAAAGGACGACGTCCACCGTGCCGCTGCTGGTGGTATCGGACGTGACCTTGATCTTGACGTAGCGCTTGGTGTCCGGCAGCACGAGCTTGCAGAGGATGTCCCCGTCGGCAAAGGACGTGCCCGTACTGGTGGTGCCGGTGATGGTCACTTCGGGCGCACCGGGGATGTCGGCAAACGGCCCGTCTTCCGTATCACTGCCTTGCAGGGTCAGCTTGAAGGTCTTGTCCGCTGCCACTTTCACCGCACCGGCCGCCATGACGGTGACGGCAAGGGCGCCGTGATGCTCGCCCACGACAAGGGCGTTGGCGCAGACGAACTCGGCTGCATTGATGGCTTTGCCCTTCTCGAAGAACTGGTCGTACCAGCGATTCTCGGAACCGTAGGAAAAAGACATGTTCCCTCCTCCTTAGGCCACGGCCGTTTCTTTGCTGTCGGGCAGGTTGTAGGAGCCCACGACCTTGACGCCGTTGATGGCGCCCACGATGGTCTGGAGGTCCTTGTCGCCATTGACGTACATGATGTCGGCCTGCTTGATGGCGCCGAACACGCGCTGCACCACGCGGTGATGGCCGAAGATCATGGTGTTCTGGGCCGAGCCGTGGATCTTGGCGATGGCGTCCTCGATCTGGGCCAGCGTGGGCAGTTTGGGCGTCTCGCCGTTGATGTCGATATTCACCAGGGCATGGACGGCCTTGGACGGCTTGAGCAGCTGCCAGCCGAAGCGGCCGCGGTACTCCACGCCGTAGCCGGTCACACCGGGCTGGGAGCGCAGGTGGTACAGATTGCCGCCGTTGATGGGTGTGGGATCGAGCAGACGGCCGGAGTTGAACTGCGTGGGGTCATAGATGCCCACATTGATCTCCTGGTCGAAACGCACCACGAGGATGGAGGAAAGCGTGCTGCCCGTCCCCCCGCAGGGAGTGAACAGCTTGTCCTTGAGGGCCGCCTTGCGCCAGTAGTCGCGCCAGATGGCCAGCTCGGTGTCCATGCCCGCCTGCCGGTAGAACGCATTCTCGCGGCGGGCAAAATACTGCTTGGCACCGCCGAACTGCGCGGCCTTGTCCTTGCTGACCTCGATCTCGCCGCCCATCAGGCTGACGTAGGTCTGGCGCAGCTGGGTCTCGGCCTGCATGGTGGGCAGCGGCGCGCCCAGGTCGGTGAAGCTGGCGCCGGTGATCTCGTCCAGCACTTCTTCCACGTTCCACAGGCCGTGGGTGGCCGGGATCCATTTCAGCAGGGTCAGGATGGGGGCTTCCTCGGTCAGATAGTCCACCAGCTCCGGGCGCTTCTTCGCCTTCTCAAGGGCGATCTCTTTGAGCGTCTGTGCAACAGCCATGTGTCACTACTCCTTGAACATGCCCTTGTAGGTATCGACCGCGCTCTCCCGGGCATCGGAGGGAGCGGTACCACTACCGCCGGACAGGACATCTTCGGACAGCAGCTTGCCGATCTCATGGAAGGCCCGCACGAACACGGGGTTATTGGCCATGTCACGTCCTTCGATGGACGTGGCCAGGCGGCCGCCCATGCGTTTGTCCAGGGCCGTGAACGCCTTCAGGGCCGTCGCCTTGTTCTCGTCAAAGCGGCTGCCCCACTCGCTGCGCAATTCCTTCACGCCGTCAGCGATGATCTTGTCCGTGATCTCCTTGTTGGCACCCAGCTGCCAGTCCAGCAGCTTTTGTGCCTGGTCCTTGGTGATACCGTTGTCCACGCAGAACTGGCGGAAACCGTTTTCCACGCCCTGGTCAATCTGCCCCTTGAAGCTGTCGGGATATTTCAGGGCGATGTCCTCAACCTTTTCCGCCGGGCGGTAGCCAAGGCCGCGTTCCAGGGCCTTGAGGGCCTCTTCCGCGCTTCCCACGTCCTTGAGTTTTTCGCCCCAGCCTTCGGGCAGACCTGCACGCCAGTCGGCAGAAGGCGTGGTGCCGTCACCGGCCGGAGTCCCTTCACCGCCTTGAGGTGTCCCACCCTGGGGCGTGGTTTCCGCAGGGTCGCCCGCAGGCGGGGTACCGGGATCGGTGACAGTAGAGGTCTCGATATCGTTGGACATGAAATCTTCCTCCTATTGGATGCCTTGAAGTTTGCACACGATGCGGATGTAGATGTCAGGTACGGCCTGGGCCATGCGGTTGAGGATCTGGTCGGCTATGTTCCGCATCCTCATGTCGTTTTCCGTGACCATCAGGCGGCCTGCCCCCAGCTCATGCAGCAGCTGGAGCCAGATGCGTTCCGCTGCCGGGGACTGCATCATCTCGAACCAGTCCAGGCGTTCGGCCTCATCCAGCCGGGCCTGTTCGGCCGCTTCCTCTTCATGGGTCAGAAGCTGTGGCATCAGGCATCATCCTCCTGCGGGCGTCCCATGACCTCACCGGCCACGGTGCCCTGTGTCCTGACATTGCCGACCTTGGCCATGCTTTCCATCATCCGGGCCTCCATATCTGCCTGCTGCTGGGCGGCTGCTGCCTGCTCGCGCTGCTGGCGGATGGCGGCCACCTGCTCGTCGCTGCGTATGATGCTGGCAGGTACGCCCAAACGTTGGGCCAGCTCGTCCACCATCTGGTCGAGATCCAGCTTGTCCAGGATGGTGGGCTGGCTCTGGGCCCACGGCCCCACCTGGTCCATGAACTGGCCGATGGAGACCGCGGCCGCCTGTTCCAGCATCTGGGCCATGGGCGACTGGTACGAGACGTTCAGCGTGGCCCACGGGCTGAGCCCCTGCGGGGGCGGGGGCAACAGCCCCTCTTCGTCCAGCAGCTGGTAGACGCGCTCGATGCAGAGCGTCAGGACACGCGGCTCATAGCTGGAGACCGTCGGGCCCATGAGCTCGGCAGAACGGCGGCGCCTGTCCATGTATTCGGTCATGGTCATGCCCGCCGGGCGTGTCTCAAGGCTCATGTTGGCGAAGATGTTGGCCTTCATCACGTCTTCGAGCCGCATGGAGATCTGCTCGATCTCCTGCTGCACGGCCCCCACGGCGGGGCCGAAATTCACTTCATAGAGCGGGCGCAGGGCATTGGACTGGCCGTAGGCCGTATCGGAGATGACACTGCCCGGCATGGCGCGCACATGGCGCTTGAGCGTGCCCGGCGCCAGCAGGGGTGGCTGGATCATCATCTCGATGCCCACGGCCTTGCGCTTCTCCCAGGCTTCGATGCCCTTCTGGTCGGCCAGAGCATCGTCACCGGGACCGGTGCCGTAGATACCGCGGGCATCCTCCCAGGTGGAGAAAAAGAACGGCATGGAGCGGAAACCGCTTTCCCGCAGCAGTTCCGTGCCGCCCTGGTCTTCGTACCAGAAGGAGGCAAAGGGCATATTGCGGTTGTCTCCGCGCTCCGGGTCGCGTTCCTCACGCTTGCGCACCACCTGCACCACCTCGATGGGGGCATAGGGCTGGCTCTCCAGCTTTTGCCGCGTGGCCTCGCACAGCCTGTCCCTGCCGAAGCGCCGGGCCATCTCCACCGGCGTCATGCGCAGGCGCCGCACCACGCAGGACAGCGTACGGTCTTCGTCCAGGGCCACGGCATAGGTGCCGCAGGTCTGGCAGGCGAAGCGGGCCACGGTACGGGCCGAGGCATCACAGGAAAGCAGCGCGCAGCCAAAACCCAGCAGCTCGCGGTTGAAGGCATGGATGGCACTGTAGAAGCCGCCCGCGGCCAGCACGGCGCGGATGCGGGCATCCACCACGTCCACATATTCGTTGCCGCCGGTGACTTCCCTGTCGGCCCTGTCCAGGAACTGGTGCCGGAACCACGGCGAAGACGCCGGTGTGATGGCCTGCGTCATGCCCGCAGCGGCTTTGCCCAGGGCGCGCTGAGCTGCCGGGTTGAGCAGGTTGGCGTCCCGCAGGCATTCCGTCTCTTCGCCCTGGAACAGGCCGCGCGACGGCAGGATGAGCTTGCCGATCTCCCATTGCTGGGCCAGCCGTTTGCTGCGCAGCCCTTCCAGATGGGCCACCAGCTGTTTGAGCTCCTTCAGCGTCGGGGCTGCCATGGTCTACCCCATGCGCCCCAGCAGGCTGGAGCCGGCGCTGGCGACACCGCCCGAAGTCCCCAGGGGCGAAGTCAGTACCGTGCCGCCCATCTGCTGCCGGCGGCGGAGCTTGCGCTGCTCCTCGTCACGGATGGACTGGCTTTCCGCTTCCTGTTCGGCCTCGCGCGGTGCCTCTTCCGCCTCATAGGTGATGACCGACGGCCCCGAAGACTGCCCGCCGCCAAAGATCGACGAAACGACGCTCCCCATATCCCCTCCTCAAAGATCGTTGCGGTCCAGGCTGGCAAAGGCCATGTCCCGGCAGCGTGCCGGGGCACCCGGACCGGGCATGTGGCAGCCGCCGCGCAGGCGCTGCGGCCAAAGCGTGAACCCAAGTCCCGCCATGAAGCGGTGCAGGTGCCGGTACGAAGCGGGATAGGCGGCCAGCAGGGAACGCAGGGGCCAGGTGCGGAATATCCAGGCCACGGCCTCGCGCCCCAGACGGAGACTGTCATGCTGCCAGTCCCGAAAGATGACGAAATGCACCGTACCGCTCAGGCCGGCGGGAACCACCCACAGGGCCCCTGCCAGCCGCCCTTCCCGGACATCATCGAAGGCAAGGCCCGTCAGGGTGGTGCGCGGCGAGACCGTGTCCAGCCAGTCCAGCACCGTGGGTTCGGCCCGGTCCCAGAGCACGGCATGGGCCAGCCCCTCGTCTTGCATCCTGGCCCAGGGCAGACGCCGCAACTCCGGCGTATCCGCCTGGATGAAGCGGTAGGCATGCTGACTACCAGGGGCGAGCATCGTCCTCTCCTCCATCCCAGCTGAACAAAAAGCCGTGGGCATCACGGGCCTGTTCCGGCAGGAACATCTCCTGCCCAGGCTCCGGCAGGGCCACGGGCGCGGCAAAGGTCAGGGCCAGGGCGTCGGCGATGTCCGGCGAAGCCCCCAGGCGCTCCTTGATCTTGTCCTTGGGCTCCAGCACCATGCGGCCCGCGGCGTCGTACCAGTACAGGGGGGCCGAGAGCTCCGCCCGCAGGCGGGGCACGTCGTCCCCTTCATCCGGCAGCTTGCCGCCGGACTTGAGCCACTGGCGCAGGCCGTACCACATCTCGGAACGCCGGTTGGCAAAGCGCCTTTCCTGCAACGGCTTGCCGCCGAAAGGCACCTCAATGACATCGTGGCCCAGCTGGCGCAGGCGGTCGATGACGCCCTGCCCCTGCCCGGCGTCGATGAACACGGCGTGGGGGCGGTGCTCCATGATGGCGGCGGCCACCCTGTCGGCCAGCTGCATGTTGTCCAGCCCGCGCATGACCACCGGCCCGTCGGCCTTGAGCCCCTGCCGTCTGACGATGACGCTGCTGTCGGCCCCGAAGCGGGCCACGTCCACGCCCAGGATGACGGGCATGCCGCCCACATCGTCCCATGCCAGCTGCCGGGCCTCGGCCTCCAGCACGTCGGGCAACGGGATGAGGATGTCGTCGGAGCTGGCCGTGAAGTCGCAGAGCATCTCCTGACGGAAAGCATTGTCGGAAAGCTCCCGGCGCAGACGCTCCACGTCCTCGGCCGGCAAGACATCCGTGGACGTGACAGGATAGGAGAGCGCACACCAGGCAGCGTCTCCCTGGGCCTGGGCCGCCATGCCGCGCTGGTAGAGTTCGGCAAACAGATTCGCCCCCTTGGGCGTACCGATGAACACAGCGCTGCCCCTGCGATCGGCAAGAGCGGGCTGCACCACCTCGCCCCAGACCTCGGGCTTCATCTGCGCCACCTCGTCCATGACCACACAGTCGAAATACAGGCCGCGCAGGGCGTCAGGATTGTCCGCACCGAAAACACGGATCTTAGCCGTCCCGGCCCGGGACGGCACCAGTATGCACAGCTCCGACTCATTGACCTGACGGCCGGGGATGGCGGCCGAATAATGCTTAAGGTAATCCCAGGCCACGTTCTTGGCCTGGTTGCGCAACGGCCCCACATACGCAAAGGAGCCCCGCGGCTTGTCGCAGAGCAGCGCCTGCTTGAGCAGATGGTTGATGACCAGCACGGTCTTGCCGAAACGCCGGTGCGCTACAAGGACGGAAAACCGGTGTTCCTCCAGAGCTTCATGGACGCCAGGGTAACGGGGCTTGTAGGGGATGGTGACACGCATGGCTATTTCTCCCATGTGATGCTGAGGCCGCCGGAGACCTCGGTCTCTGCCTTGTCCTGGATGCCCCAGGCCTTGCGCTCGCATTCCTGGGCATTACGCAATGCTTCCGATGCGATCTTCAGACACTTGAGGCGGTCGAAGTCGTTGGCGTCCAGAGCCGCGCGCACTTCGGTCTTGAACCCGCCCCACGCCTCCCGCTGCTCGCTGATGACGGCGGCCTTCCTCGCTGCGGCAGCCTCTACCGCCGCGGCCTTTTTTTGAGGGTCAACGGCGTTGACCGTCCCGTTGACCTTTGCCTCGGCCCTGCGGTTCACCACGTCGGTCAGGTCGGCCGTCCATCCTTCCTTCCGGGCCCGCCGGCTGATGGCGGCTTTGTTGACGCCATGCCTGCGGGAAAGCGCCCCCATGGTCGCCCCGGCCTCGAATTCGGCCCGGATGGTCTCCCAGTCGTAACGGACAGCCATCCCCTACCCCTTCCTTTCCCATTCCGCTTCCAGGCGGGTCAGACGGCGCTCATGGTCATCGGTACGGCGAAAGAACTCCCGGTGGTCGCGGGAGTTCCCGTCACGGTCGGCAAAGGCCATGATGCATCCCTCGCGATGCACCACCAGGTCGTCCAGCTTGTCGCTGATGCGCTTGAGGCAGTAGCCGCCCACCCCCAGCAGCAGTACCCACAGGCCGAAGATCACGCCCAGCAGGACGGTGATGAAATGCCCGTTGTCCATGCCCCCTCCTAAAAGCCCATGCCGAACATGGCCGATACGGCCAGCCACAGTTCCTTGCCCATGCTGGGCGGCAGCAGCACGTCGGGCCAGTAGGTGGCGATGACGGGCCGCAGCAGCAGCTCCCAGCCCGCAGCCACGGCCAGCAGGTACATGAGCAGCTTGCGCGGCGTCATGCGTCCGCCGCTGGTGCGTTCCGTCTCGGCGTTGATCTCCATCTGCTGTTGCTGGAGCCGGGCACGGTCGGGCAGGATCTTCTCCAGGGCCTTTCCGCCCAGGCCCAGCAATGCGGAAAGCCAGCCCATCACGCCCTCCTCTGCGCCAGCAGGAACTTTTCCAGGGCATCGGCCCGGTTGAGCCAGCCCTCCAGGAAAACGGCCTGCGAAGGCTTGTCGCGGGCCAGCCCCTCGTAGAAAGCGCGGCGCGCCTGGATGACGGCCCGGATCAGGGCGTCCGTGTCACAGGCCAGCGATGCCCGCGTCCGGGGCCCCAGGATGCCGTCCACCTCGATCTTCACGCCGTAGGGGCCCACACAGGCGTTGTAGCCGCGCTGGGCCAGCTTGACGGACTGGGCACAGCCACTGTTGACGGCGGCGTCGTACAGGGCGCAGGCGGGCCGGAACGGCATGTCGTCCAGACGCAGCCGGTCCCAGAACTCGCGCTTAAACATGGCCTCGGCCATATCCGGCGTCACGGAACGCATGGAGGCCTTGTTGACGGGCAGACGGAAGCCGATGCGCTGCAACCAGTCGCGGCCCTGCTGGGTCGCGGCGATGCCCTGCACGAACTTGAGCGAGGCCCCGTAGGCCGTCAGGCCACCGGTGTCGGCGGGATGGTCGGAAAAGCCGCCCTCCCAATGGGCGGTGAAGGCATGGGCGCGGTGGAAGTTGTCGGACATAAAAAACGCCTCCGGGGTTTTGCCGGAAGCGTAGCATGGGATTATTTGACGGGATAACGGAGGAAAGATAAGGATAGCGGCGGATGAAAAAAGCCGCTTGACACCGTCTATTTTAAAATAAAGGCGCTGAGATGAACAAATTTACTATATATTTTTATCGAAAATGAATGGTCGTATAACTTTTTTATAATTTTATTTGCATTATCGATAGTATCTATTATTATATATATATTTCAATCAAATCCTGCATCTTGGTGGAACGCAGTTCTAAGTATTGCTTGTGGTATATTTTCATCATATCTATTTTACATATATACAATTGCTATACCTACAAAAAATAACAGAGATGAAATTTTATTTATAATTCATTCTCTTCTATTCTCTCTTGAAATGACAGTTTATTCAGCTAATAAACTTGAGGAATACTTAAAAAAATTAACGATTCAGGCATTGATAACAACGAAAAAGCAATACTTATTACACATTATAATGATAATGTGTCTACAATAGATAAAAATTTACATACAGCATTGGGAACTTTCCAAAATATAATGTATCAATCACCAACACCATGTATAAGAATGTTTGAAATATTTATTCACAACATAGAAGATATGAAAAAATTAAAGATAAAAAATACAGATAGCATACAATATGATATAGAATATAAAATAAAAAAAATAAAAAATATGTGTGTAAATTACAATAAGGTTATAAATGAAACAATTTCAATTTTTAATGATTACGACGAAATTGTATTAAAATTAAATCGTATTAGAGAAAAAGTAGACGAGTCTCCACAAGTCAACTTGCGCTCTTTTCTCTCCAGATTTGAAGTCTAATAACTTCTGTGCTGTATCTTTTTTTCCTCCCGTCATATTCAACAACAATTGGGGCACCTCGAAGAATCCACTGTTGTACGGTTTCTTCACTGACACGAAAGACTTTTTTGATTTCCACCATACTTCTCAAAATTTGTGGCACATAGGCCACCCCTGCCCACTGGCCTGAGACCTGCGGGACTGTCTGCTGCATATCAGCCATACTCACCTGTCCTTATCTTCCGCCCGCTTGGCGTCGTTGAAAGCCTTCTGTCCTGTCCATCCCTGCCCCTACTGCACCCGCAGGCGCTGCATCTCGTTCCGGGCCTCGCTGTCCCCGCGCAGGGCCTGCAACAACAGGCGGGCCATGTCGCGGTGCGAGCGGGGCCCCACGGCCACTGTCTCCACCGGCAGGGCCGCCGCGTCCTGCTGTCTCTCGGCACGGCGGCAACGGGGCAGCAGGCGCAGGATGTCCGCCGGGCAGGGGAAACGGCCGGATTCCTGCCGGTGCAGCACGAAGGCCCGGCCCACGGCCTCCCTGCCCTGCCCTTCCAGGTCCTGGGCCCAAATGTCGGCCAGCAGGGCCAGCTCTTCCTGTGAGCGTCCTGTCCGGTAAACCGCCTCACATTCTGCAAGGCGCATGATCAG
>CALBAX010000074.1 GCA_937926875.1 uncultured Desulfovibrio sp. | reverse complement strand
GGCAAGGACGGCTTCGGCTTCAACGCCGCTACCGGCGAATACGAAGACCTCATCAAGGCCGGCGTCATCGACCCCAAGAAGGTGACTCGTACCGCCCTGCTGAACGCCGCTTCCGTGGCCTCCCTGCTGCTGACCACCGAATGCGCCATCTCCGAAAAGCCCGAACCCAAGAAGGACGCTCCTGCCATGCCTGACGGCATGGGTGGCATGGGTGGCATGGGCGGCATGTACTAAGCCGCCGCGAAGCCCCCGCTTCCGACTGAATGAAAAAGGCCCCGCTTCCGGCGGGGCCTTTTTTTGTATCCGAAGCTTCCCGGTAATACGATCACGACCGGGCACACTTGCCTCGGCAGCAGCGAAACGGAGGTGGAGCCAACTTACCTGGGCAGACTTCCTTTGGACTCCGTAAAGCCCATCCCTTCTGCACTGTTCAAAATAATGAGGCTCCCCAGAGTGGGGAGTCCAGTATCCGCCATGAGCAAGATCAATAAAAAAGGATAGCAGGGCAAAGCGATAGTCAGTCTCTCCACGCCTCGCCTTGGGCGTGAAAACATTGCTCACCACATCCTCTTCAAGTAAAGGGGAAGACTCTGGACAGGGACAGCGCGATAGCATGCAGCATCTTTGCCCGCACGCCCTGCTGAAAAAAAGATACAAAAAAGCGGTCAGCCTGTTACAGCTAACCGCTTGTTTTTGTTGTGGTGCGCCCGAAGAGATTCGAACTCCTGGCCTACAGGTTCGTAGCCTGTTGCTCTATCCAGCTGAGCTACGAGCGCGTCGTGAAGGTGTTCTTATAGAAAAGCGGATCTCTTGTCAACGATCTTTGGAGAAGGAAACGATTTTTTTTGAGCAAACCGCGCTCATGGGCGCGATCGCTGGGTATCATCCTGTGGGACCGCCCTGCCAAAGCATGCCATCAATATACTGATTTCGGCAGGATGCTCTGGCAGAGCTCCGACTCGAGTTTCAGAAAGGAGATGCTCTCCATCTTTTTTCTCCATCATGCCACCACAATGCTGCCCCGCCTGGGGACATCAGACGGGGGATTCTCCTGGTACAGGAAGTCCCGTACAGGAACGGCCTATTGGGCAGCGGGCGTACCGCGCAGGCAGCGCAGCAGGACATCATAGCTGCCGATGCCGTTCAGGCCGCTGGACATGGCCACGCACTTGCGGAAGGTTTCCGTAGCAGCAGTTTCAGCGGCAGTACACTGCTGCATGACGTCAGCGTTGCCCTGCGAGAGCTGGGTACAGTAGTTGGCCGTGTCATAGCCCAGCAGGTTCGCCACAGGCGAGGCCGGAGCAGCAGGAGCGGGGGCAGCAGCCACGGCGGACTGCCCACCTTCGGCAGGCGCAGCAGCAGCGGTAGCGGCGGTAGCATCAGAGCCGGACAGAGCGCTGTTGAGCAGATAGCCGCCGGCAAGGCCGGCACCCACCCCCAGCAGGGTGCTGCCCATACCGCTGCCCTGCGACTGGGGCGCGGCCATGGTCTGGCCGGGGGCTGCGGTCTGGCCATAGGGCATGCCCTGGGCAGTAGTGGGCTGGGTGGCCGTAGCGGCAGGAGCCGTGGTCGTCGTCTTGGGAGCGGTCGCCGTAGCCGCTGCTGCCGGGGCAGCAGGGGTCTGTTGCGTGGCCGTCGGGGCAGGCTGTGTTACCGGTTTGCTGACCGTACGCGGGCGCACGCGGTTACGTTTGACTGCCGCATCCGAACAGTCCACAGAGATCATGGCACCCGCCACCAGAAGGCCCAGCAGCATGGTAAAGACCTTTTTTATCATCAAACTGTCTCCTTTAAAAAGGGAATGTCACTGAAGGGCAGTGATTCGGTTACTCCTTTTATAACGTAGCCCATTCCCTTCCTGCAGGCAAGATAGACAGGTGACAAGGGACATTCCTGCCGACTTTCCTGTCATCCTTCGCTGCCGGCCCTGCTGCTCCTTATGTCATGTGACAGTCTGCGTCCTGCGGATGGTACATTTGTTTCCCTTCCGAAGGCCTATCGCCTATCCCCCTCCCCCGCAGGCATACGGCCATGCAGCCTGGCCCACTGATGGGCCGCAGCCGTCATGGCCCAGGCGACGGCCATCATGAGGACAGCACCGGCCAGGCAGGGGACCACAGCGTACCAGAATCCCAGCTGGCGGATCTGCTCTCCGCCTGTCACGGCGATAAGGGCTGTGGCCCCTCCCGGCGGATGCAGGGTTCCGCTCAACAGCATGACGGCGATGGCGGTAGGCACGCAAAGGCAGATGGCCCAAAAAGGCGGCAGCCATTGCGCGCAGGCCACACCGACCAGGGCAGAAAAAAAGTGGCCGCCCAGCAGGTTGCGTGAACGGGACAAAGGACTTTCCGGGGCTGCGAACAACAGTACCGCCGAGGCACCGAAAGAGCCTATCAACAGGGGCACACCGTAATCTCCCACGACGAGCCTGTCCAGAGCCGCTACCAGCAACAGGCCGCAGCAGCTTCCCAGCCAGGCTCGTCCTATCCTGAGAGCGCTTGCCCCCCTTCCTTCCAGCCATGCTTGTCCGGGCATCCTGATCTCCTCGTCTGGGTTTAAAGGTCATCCTCTTGTTCCACAGGGAGATACCCGCATCACGCCCGGTATTCCGTGTGCGGGAGCACGTAAACGATTTTTCCTGACAACAAAGGACAGGGCCACCGTGCAGGACACTGTCCTTCCCAGGCAGCCTATCCCAGGAACGCCTTTTCCCTGCCGGGCTCTCCTTGATCCGCAAGGAAGGCCCACGCCAGACAACGGTTCGGGGCATGCTGCCCAGCCTGCCAGCAGCCCGCTCTGTCCACATTTTGGTATAAATTCAAAAAAACATAATGATACCAAAACAATATATCTCAATCATCTATGACTGAGTGCTCAATCAATATATGGCGCCGCTATTTTCTACATTTTAGTAAAAAATAGTGTTCTTAGTATATCTATTTGATTTTTATAGATTTATTTTATATAATATCCCATTTGTGCCATAAAGCACATCCTGCATACCCGTCTTATTTCTACATTTTGGTAGAAATATCTCTCCTCGAATGGCTCCTGTGCCCCTGTTTTACGCTGCCCCTTCGCCTAAGATAAAATTTTTATAAGTGATTTTAGCATATTAAATAAACGAACCTTCCTCATATCTGCTTCTGGCACAGGGATTGCTTTGTCCTGTGACGTCTGCCGCTGCTCGCTGTCTGAGAAAACGGCAATCATGTTTTCCGCAGTGCACAGGCCCGGTACCTGTCGCACCGCCAGACCACAGGAAGGTTTTCCATGAATCCCGCAGACACCGCGTTCATCCTCCTTTGCACAACCTTCGTCATGCTCATGACTCCGGCCCTGGCCTTGTTCTACGGCGGGCTCGTCCGGTCAAAAAACATCCTCTCCACGTGCATGCACAGCTATGCCTCCCTGGGGATGGTCTCCATCCTCTGGGCCCTGTTCGCTTACTCCCTTGCCTTCAGCGGCGATATCT
>CALBAX010000073.1 GCA_937926875.1 uncultured Desulfovibrio sp. | reverse complement strand
GCCATGCTTTCCCGCAAGAACCGCGTGCTGAACTGCCCGCATTTTTCCTTCCGGGCGGGCGCGCCGGAGGGCGAAACGCCCACACTGGAAGCGGAGGAACTGCACCGGCGTTTCATGCAGGACTTGGAGCGCAGCAATTTGCGGACCATTATTTCGGGCATGCTGGATGCCCCCTTTTACGGTTTTACGCCGCTGGAACTTGTATGGCGCTTCGACGGGGACTGGTGGCATATCGTGGACATTGTGCCGAGGCCCTATCACTGGTTCCGGTTCGACAGCCGGAACAATCCTGTGTTCGTGGGGGAGTACGGAGCGTTTTGCGCGGATCCGCGCCCTTTGCCGCCGGGAAAGTTCGTTTTCGTGACGCACCATGCCACCTATGACAATCCCTACGGATTGCGGCTGCTTTCCCGCTGCCTGTGGCCGGTCAGTTTCAAACGTGGGGGCCTGACGTTCTATGCACGCTTTGTAGAGCGGCACGGGATGCCCTGGGTGGTGGGTGAAGCCCCGGCACAGGCCAGAGAACCGGAAAAACGGGACATGGCACGCGGACTTTCGCGCATGGTGCAGGACGCCGTGGCCGTGATTCCGCACGGGGCGAATGTCAAACTGGAGAGTGCCGGGCAGACGCAGGGGGCGCTGCATGAGGACTTTCTGGCCAGGCAGGACAGGGCTATCAGCAAGGTTCTTATGGGGCAGACACTGACCATTGAAACCGACGGCAAGAACAGTCTGGCGGCCACGGAAGCGCACAAGAGCGTGGCCGACGACCTTGCGGACGCTGACAAGGCCATGGTCACGGACGCTTGGAACGAGATAGCCTGGCTGTATGCCCAGGTCAATGCCGGGCCGGGCATTATGGCCCCCCTGGCGGAATATGACGAACCTGAAGACCTGAACGTCCAGGCGGACCTTGGGAAGAAGATCAAGGAAATGGGGGCGACGTTCACACGGGAATACTTCACCGGACGCTTCGGCCTCAAGCCGGAAGAGTTCACCCTTGATGGAGAATCCGGGGAGCCGGCGGGCGCGAACTTCGCGGCCCAGGCGGCGAAGAAGGCGACCACGGCGGAGAAAGCCCAGGCGAACCTTGACGCGGCCATCGTGAAGATGCTGCCCGGAGCGCTCAAGTCCAGCGCGGAATTTGTCTCCAGACTTGAGAATGAGATCCGGGCAGCGCGAAGCTATGAGGACCTGGAGGAAGCGCTGGGTGTGTTGCTGGCCCCCAGCATGACGCCGGAGGCGCTGGAGACCTTTCTGGCCCGTGCCATGACGGCGGCTGCGGGCCTGGGCATGACGGCTGTCCGGGCGGAGGAAGACGAGGATGCCTAAGAAAAGGCCTGAAATCGAACTGCCGGAGCCGGAGATCATAGCGGAGCCCGTACATCCTGATGCGGCCATAGGGTTTTGGCAGTGGCGGGCCAAGCTCACGGATGCGGAAGCCAAAGCGCTGGGCGAAGAAGCCAGGCGCCGGGCGTTTTATGTGACGGGCCTGGCCCGGCATGACCTGGTGCAGCTGGTGAGCGACGGTCTGGAGGAGGCCTTGAAAAACGGAGAGACGTTGGCGGACTTCAAGACCCGTATCATAGAGGCCATACAGACGCAGGGCTGGCACGACTACCGGGTGGAAACGATTTTCCGGACCAACCTGCAAACGGCCTATGCAGCCGGACGGTACAAGAAAATGCAGGCGGTGAAGGCATCGCGCCCTTACTGGCAATACCTGGCGGTCATGGACAAGCGGGTACGGCCCTCGCACGCCATTTTGCACGGGAAGGTCTACCCTGCTGATCACGACTTCTGGGCGTCCAACTATCCGCCTAACGGCTTTCGCTGTCGCTGCTGTGTGCGCAGCCTTTCCGCGCGGCAGGTGGAAAAACAGGGGCTAACGGTAGAAAAAGCCATGCCACAGGCAGGGGCATGGATCGATCCTAAAACGAAGATGGAGTATTTCGTCCATTTTCCCGGAGCGGACAAGGGCTTCCGCAGCAATCCTGGCAAGGGCTGGGTGGAATCCGGGCTGGACATGAAGAAGTGCCCGGAAGTGAACAAGGAAAGCTATGAGGAACTGCGTGGACCGGCCTTAAAACGACCCGCACCAGTCAGGACGTATGCGGAACTTGGCGAAGGCATCAAGGAGCGCTGCGGGCAATTCGCCACCAATAACGGCATCAAAAGGGTGGTGACGGAAAATGGCAGGGGCTATTTCATGGCCACGGACAGCCGGGGAACTCTCTGGCTCAATTCCAAGACATTCTCCACGTCCTGCGACGGCTTCAATGCGCTGCGCGACCTGAAAACAGCCTGGAACAAGCTCGCCAAAGGTGAGGAACTGACGTTCAATGAGGAATACGCTTTTGAAAGTCTGTGGCACGAGTTGACGCATAACCGGCAAAAGCCCGGCGATCTTGGAGGAAAAAATTCTCCAGAGCTGCGCATGATGGAGATATTTACCCAGTGGACGGCTCGGCGTACCTATCCGCGCCTGCTGGAAAGCCTGGGCGGCAAGGCCGTGCATCAGAAGGAGATCCTGAAAAAGGGCTACGGCTACGGCCTCTGGATACGAAACTTCGACCGTCTTCTGGACGTGCTAAAAATAAAGGATGAGGATCTGTTGCCGGAAATGTTACGTTTGATGGATACGGTATCCAGAGCGGATTACGACGGGGAAATAAAAGAACTCCTTGCCGTTATGTCAGGCAAGGAGTTCATGAACGTCGCCAGCGCACTAGACAAAATAGATGCATTTGACTTTGATGAACAGTTACGCATCGCGGCACTCGTATAGCAGCATACCCATATCCAGCTGCCGACGCTCGTCTTTGATCTGCGCAAGGTAAAAATCCGCCTTTTGCGTATCCCCCCGATCAAACCAGAGTCCAGCCAGCAATGCGCAGTTCCAGTCAGCGTCCTTTTCCACAGACGCGCGGCACTGGGCCAGCCATTCCGGTCTGAGAGAATCGGTGGGAAACCGTTCTGCTATTTCTTGTTCGGTGGCAATGTCGAAATAATTTTCCATACCTTCCCCATAGCCCGCAGGCGAAAGACTGTCAACAAACAGAGGGCATTCTCATTTATCGTGCGGCGGGAAACCGCCTGAAATTTGTTCGCATGGAGCGCGTCCTTTCCGGGCAAGGCCCCTGTATTCCTGTCATAGTGACGGAAACAGGGGCTTTTTTCATGAGTAGTAAATGGATCGAGATAGCCCGCACGGGCACGTTCACGGACAGTGCCGGGCGGCCCCAGACGTTTACGGAAAGGGATCTTGCCGCCATAGCGCAGCACTACGACCCGCAAAAACGGGATGCGCCGCTGACGTTCGGGCACCCGGCAAGCGACAAGGCCCCGGCGTTCGGCTGGGCGGAGCAACTGAAAAGCGAGGGCGGCAAGCTGTTTGCCCGGTTCCGCGATGTGCCGGAGAAGGTACGGGAGCTGGTGGCGGGCGGACATTATCGCCACGTTTCCATGTCGCTCATGCCGGACCGGGTGAGCCTGCGGCATGTGGCGCTTTTGGGCGCGGCGCAGCCCGCTATTGACGGCCTTAAAGCGGTGGAATTCGAAGATGGCGGCGACGCCATAACGGTAGATTTTGCGGCAGCCGATAGCCGAGAGGCGGCGGCGCGCGGCGAAGGAGACGACAGCATGAGTATTGAGGAATTGCAGCGGCAGGTGGGCCAGCTCACGGCGCAGATTGAGACGCTGCGCGCGGAAAACACGGAGCTGAAGAAAAAGGCGGAAAGCCACAAACAGGACAAAGAAAAAGCCGAAGCCGCCCGTGAGGACGCGGAAAAGAAGGCGGGCCAGGCCCATGCGGACTTTGCCGCCTACCGTGAAAAGGTGGAAGGCGAACGCCGGGAAGCGCGCGTGTCCGCGCTGGTGAAGGCCGGGAAGGTGAAGCCTGCCGAAAAGGCTGGCATCCTGGACTTTGCGGCCCGCCTGGCGGCGCAGGACGATACGGTGGACTTTGCCGCGCCCGACGGCACGACGGAAAAGGTCAGCCTGGAAGAACGCTATCTGCGCGAGCTTGAAGCCCGGCCCGTGGACGAACGGGGGGCGGACTTTACCGCGCCTCCGGCCCATGCGGGTGGGGACGATCCGGCTTTTGACTACGACAAGATGGCGTCCAAACTTTAACCGCAGGAGCAGCCAGCATGAATGAAGGGCACCTGGGAAAATACAGTTTTGGTGGCGAGCGCGCCGCCACGGACAATCATCCCGCCGTTATCCATTACCTGCCGCTTGCCGAGGGCGTGGCGGCTCCCCTTGCCGTGGGCACACTGCTGAAAGCCGTGGACGTGTATGGCGCTACGGCCACGACCGGGGAAGAAAACACTGGCGTGACCGCCGCCAGCGTGGAACCTGCGACGTTCGCGGCCAAAGCCGGGAAGAAGGTGGGCGTGTATGCGTTCGCCTATGATTCGGCCTGGAAGCTGGACGGTCAGGAGGCCACACTTTTGGACTACGGCATTTCCCTGACGGGAGAGGCCGCAAGCGGCGATACCGTGACCGTGACGCTGACCGTGGAGGACGTGACGTATGAGCCGGCCCTTTCCACGGACGCGGAGGCGTGCGCCGTGGTGGATCTGCCCTGCGACCCCACGGGGGATAAGGCGGAAACGAGCGCGGCAGCCGTGGTGCACGGCACGGTCAAGACCCGCGTTC
>CALBAX010000072.1 GCA_937926875.1 uncultured Desulfovibrio sp. | reverse complement strand
AGGGCATGGAATCCGTGATCTCGATCCAGTCCGGCCTGCCATGTGCCGTCACGCGGCGGTTATGGCTCCTGGCGGGCGCGGTATAGGTCACCCCGTGGCTTTCGGCAAAAAGTTGCACCAGCCGGGACAGCTGGTGGATGGTCATGTCCTTGCGGCTTTCCACCCCGAACTCGGACCGCAGCAGAGCGCGGAAGGCCTCCTCGTCCATGTTAGGGAGCTGTTTGCGGGCAATCTCGACCTTGCGGTACAGGCCCAGGCGCATTGTGTGCTTATCCACGGCCACGACGTTGCTCCTTGGCTATGGTGACATCATCCACGGGAACAAATTGCACTTTTCCGTCCAGGCTTACCCCCACAAGCCAGATACCTTCATATCCCAGCACGGGCGGCGTTCTGGTCCAGGTCCCGTAATAGTGGGGCCAGCCGTCTACCTCCCGGCGGACGGTAACACGCGAGGGATAGGGAATATCCGGGGCCGGGGCCGGGGGCTCCAGGTTACAGAAGGAGTATTGCGCCGCAAGGCGGGCCAGACCGTCCTGGTCAAAAAAACGTGGTCTGCCGTCATCCGTATCCAGCCAGCGCCGGGCAAGGCGTACTCGATAGCAGCCTTCCGGCCCGCCGTGTAGCGTAGCCGGAGAAAGCTCCATCTTAACGCGCGTTTCCCCGGCGCGAACGCTGACGGACCCCGAAAATTTCCTTTTATCCTGTACCACGACTTATTCCTTATCGTGTTTCACCCGGTCTCGCAGTTCCGCTTTTTTCGCATTGTTGAAACGGTCTACCGTGCCGACAAGGTATCCCGTGATTCGGCGCACCCGCTCAAATTTGATACCCTCGCCGACATACACCACACCACTCCGCACTGTTTGCGGGAGTTTGGGCTTCACTTCCGTCATTCCCTCATCTCATGGCTGCTCTTCAGGCCGGGGCCGCCACACCCCGGCGACGGCCCCGCGTGGGGCCGTTTCGCATTACTTCAGGGCCTCTTTCAGCGCCGATCCGGGCACAAACACGGCCCGCCGCCCGGCCGGGATGGACACCGGCTCACCGGTACGCGGATTCCGCCCCTGACGCGCCGCCGTCGTGCGCACCTTCAGCTTTCCCAGCCCCGTCAACGGGACTTCACCGCCGCCCAGCAACTCTGCGGCAGCCACATCGCCCATCGCCGCCAGCGTGGCCTCCACCATGACGGCGGTCACGTCCCTGTCGGGATGGGCCGCACGCAGGGAGTCCGTCACGGCTTTGAGAAATTCATACTTCGTCATACGTTGCTCCTTTCTATTTGATGAGGTTACGGGTCACGGCCTCTACCGTCTCTCGTGGGTAGCCGCTTCGCAGCAGAATGGAGCGGGCCTCGCGGGCAATGTCGGCGCTGATCCGCCTGCGCTCATGCTTTCCCGCATTCTTCCAGTCCGTGCGTGATGCCAGTTCCGGCAAATCTTCCGGGATCGCGGAGGACCGGCAAAGAAGGACTTCCGCGAACCGCATCCCCAGCGTCTCCAGTTCTTTCTTGGTCAGCTTGTACGCCATTTGCCTCCCTACCCGTTGTCGGGCACGTCCTCCTTGCTGATTTCAATGAAGAACGTGTCGCTTTGTTGCCGCTTAAGGCCGACCAGCTCCAGACGTTCATCCGGCCAGCCCATAGCTGCGTCCCTGTTGATTTCCTCCTTAACGCGGATACCCTCGGTCAGATGGTACTGGTGCAGGCGGTCCAGCGTCATTTCAGCCGTCACACCGCGCATCTGGACGATCTTCGTGCTGGCCCGGAAGCCGATGACCCCGAAGCCCATGTCCAGACTTTTGCTTTTCGCGAACAGGTCCTGCCGGTTCAGCTTGGCAAAGACCGCCACGGCGTCCGAGAGTTCCTTACGCCGGGCCTGCAGCGGTCCGGCAAGCTGGCTGGCTTTGGACTTGGCCGTATCGACAGCTTCCCGCATGTCGTTTTCGATGGTGGAGAGCTTGCGATCCAGTGCGGCCATTTCCGCCAGCGCCCCTTCGCACTGCGCACGGTCCGCTATGATGTAGGGGTCGGGCTTGATGCGGGCCATTACCGCCCCTCCCCCGCCATACCGACGGCGAGCAGCCCGGACAGCCTGATGTTTTGCGCGACAAGCCGCAGGGCAGCTTGGGGAAGAATGATTTCCATCCTCTCTGCGGACAAATCCATGTCCGCCGTAGGCAGGCCATTTTCCAGTGCCCGTGCCTGTTCGGCTGCGGCGGAAAGATTCCCGCAGCAACGCGACACCAGCGCCTTCAGGTCCTTGTCCTGGATGCGCGCCGCAGCGCCCTCAAGCACAACGCCAATGGACGTGAGTTCCTCTTCCAGCATGACTATTCCTCCGTTATCTGATTGTTTTCATTCATCGGGCGGCTGAACCGTGCCTGCAGGACATTGCAGGCTTCCAGGATGCCGTGCGCCGTTTTTTTGGCGTAAGGGTCCGCACAGAGCATGAGCCGTGCGATGGTGGCCGCCGCCGCGCGTTCTCGTGCAAACGGGTCTGTTTCCCTCACCGGCGGGTACGGTGTTTCCGGGTGCATGTCTGCTTTGGTAGTGCTTCTCCAGATGACGGCATTCCGCTCATCTTTTCCCGCCGGGGCAATGAATCCCTCCTCGGCCAGCCAGTTGCAGTAACGAAGCGCCCGCGTGTAGGACACGCGCGTCATCAGGGCGCATTCCGATATGGACCATCCGGGCTTTGCCTTGCGAACGAAACGCCAAAGAACTTCCGCGCATTTTGATTCACGCGGGCGACGCGCGAAGTCGTAAACAAAAAGGCCGCGTTCCACCCTTCTGACTTCCCCGTGGCGGCACATATTGTTTATGTGCTTACGGACCACATCCTGTTCCGCGACTTCTTTCAGTCCGAGAGCCTCATAAACAAGGCTGTGCGAAACTTCCTTGCCGCCTTCTCCAAGGGCCATCATGGCATTACGGACCATGTCTTTTGTGACTGTCTGCCGTGCTTCCATATCTCCTCCTACTTGCGCCGCCACGAACGGGCGGAAAAGGCCGTGTCCAGCATCTTCTGGTCCACGGCAAAGCTCCCGGAGGCCTTGGCGGAACGCTCCAGCAAGAGACACATGTTGCGTACCAGCCGGAAGTCGCCTTCCGTCTTCTGGGCGATCTCCGTGGACAGGCTCAACGGAAGGTCCAGACCTGCGGCCTGCTGGGCGTACAAGGCGATTTCCGCAGGGCTGACCGGGCCGAACTCCACCTCATAGGCGATGCGCGACCAGATACGGCGGCGTTCATGGAGCAGGCCAAAAATCCCTTCCTCCCCGATGAGGACAACGGGCGCACCCGTCATCTCGTGGATGTCCCGCAGGTCTTCGATACGGTCGATGCGCAGGCGGTCGGCCTCGTCGATAAAGATGGGCTTGGGTTCGGCCTCCAGAAGCTGCACCACAAGCTCCTTGCAGCGGTTGCCCGTATGCCGGGGCATGTCCATATTCTTGCCGCGCACCTCAAACAACAGGCGCTGCAGAAAAGCGGTCTGGCTCCAGCCCTGCCAGACGCGGACGTAGGCCCCGCCCCGCTGGTAGTGATAGCGGTCGGCCGCAACGCTCTTGCCGCGTCCGGCTTGCCCGTAGGCAAGGACAAACCCGGACAGCATCCTGTCCGCACCGGCCACCTCGTCCACCGCGCTGTCAAAGCGGATCATGGCGTCGGTCTCGATGATAACTTCGCGCATTGTTTTCTCCTCTAGGCTGACTGAACGGCCTGCCCGCGCTGGCGTGTGTACATGTCACGCAACGCGTCGTAGCGCCGCTTCAGGTAGCGTTCATATTCAGGGGTGGCTTCATAGCCTTCCATCCATGCGGCATCGGCTGGCACCAGCTCCACGCCCCGCTCATATCGGGTCGAGAACAGGTAGGCGTAGCGTTCCTGCGAGTCCTTCCATCGCTTGAGGTCGGATGGCGTGTAGCCCGGAGCGGCGTCCATCGCCTTGCGGGCGGCTTCTTTGGCAGCCGCAAGAGCTGCTTCCGCTTCCGGCGTGACCACCGGGGCCTTCGGCAGGGGGATGACACGCGGTGTGGCCACACGCGGCGTCTCCGCCGTGAGGGCAGTCATGCGTGCCCGCGTTTCCGGCAGAACGACGTCCTGCAACAGGCTGCGCATGGTCGCCGCGCTGCTCTTTTCCTGCCGCTTCTTGAGTTCCAGAGCGGCGCGCAGCTCGGCTTCCTGTTCCGGGGTGCCGAGGATGGCGGCGGCCGGGTGCAGGCCATACGCGATGCCGTGGCGTTCCCGGTCCAGTGCCCGGCAGATGAAATCCCCGTCCAGCGTGTAGACAAGGACGGAATCCGGGCTGAAATGCTCGTCATACCGCACGAGTACCGGGTGACGTCGGGACGCCAGCCGTTCGTGCCAGAACAGGCGGCCATTGAGCCGGAAACCGTCCTTCGTGATGGTGCGGACCTCTTTCTGCATCATAAGCAGGGTCAGTCGCTGCTCGTCCTGGGGGGAAAGTCCCTTACCGCGTCCGTCCTGAAAGACCTGCGCGGGCGTCTTGCCATGCAGGTGGGTACGGAGCTGCGGCCTGTTCTCGTACTCGGCGAACCAGCGGGCGACCTGCGCATGGGTCTCTTCCAGCGTCAGGGGACGGCCGCCGAGCTTGTCATACAGGCGACGGTGCAGCTCCTCCCCGCGCTTCATGCGTGCGGGCTTGTGGGCAATATCGTTGCCCGTGTACGAAGGCATCCACACTTCCAGTTCGTGCATGGTGCCGAAAAAGCGTTCAATGGGCTTGGACTGGCCGTGATACGGCCACGCATGGATGACCTCGCAACCGAGGTCGCGGTACAGGCCAAGGAAACCCGCCTGTTCAAAGTCAGGACAGCCCTTGAAAAACTTGGCGCGGAAGGCCCGTCCGTTGTCCAGATAGACGACGCGGGGGAACTTCCCCAGCATGATGCAGGTCCGACGGAACGCGGCGGAAATGCTGGCCGTGTTTTCCGTGGGCATGATCTCCCAGCCCAGCGGATGATTGCTGGCACCGTCGTAGAACAACACGAGGGTCATGCGTTTGGCCTTCCCCGTTTCAGGGTTCAGCGTCTCGAAATTGAGCGTATGGCCGTCGGCGATGACGACATCCCCCACACCGACAAGGCTCCAGTCGCGCAGCAGGGAGATGGCGCACTTGTCGTTCCATGCCTTTTTCCCTTCCCGGAACAGCGTCCACTCGTCGAAGCACTCCGACGTGTACCGGGTCACGAAACGGCGGATCGTCGGCTCGGAGGGGATGTACAGGCCCTCGGCCATAAACTTCTTTTGTACTTCCCGGACACACTGGCTGATATTGGGCGCGTTGGGGTTGAGGATATGGCCGAGAATGACCATCTGGTGGCGCTCGGTCAGCGCGGTGCGCCCACGGTGGGCGACGCCGCGCTTGTCCGCCAGAGCCAGCACACTGCCTGCACGTTCCTGCTCCAGCTTCCACCGTTCCAGCGTCTGCCATGACACCGGCCCGACTTCCTCAAGGAGCTTGGGCCATGCCCCCGCCTTGTAGGCGGTGACGAAGGCATCCTTTTGTGCTCTGGTGGCACCGAACTTGCGCTGCCAGGCGAGGTACTGGCGGACGAGGTCCGCCTTGGCCAGAGCCTTGTAACGACGGCTATCGTCCATGATGGCCGTGGTCGTGGTCATAGGAAGGACAGGGCGGCGTTCGGAGCATACAGCGGCGGCGTGCTTTTCCTCTGCCGTGCGTATGGCCAGCCGCGTTTCTTCCGGCATGGAAGCAACAAGCCACTCCTTGCCACCGCCACGACCGGCACGCTTGCGGAACTGCCAAGTCTCGCGCTCGGCCCGAAGAAATACGCTGCGTGTCGTCGAGTAGCAGAAGGCCTCGGCAAGTTCTCTCGTCGTATATGCGTCCTTGAGCGCCATAGTTCCCCCTAAGCCGCACGTTCTGTACGGCGGGGATCGAACAGCAGACGTTCGGGTATGCCCAGGGTACGCAGCGCGTTCAAGACGCGAGGACTATGCCGGTAGCCGTTCATCGTTGCGGATACCGTTTGCCGCGTGACCCCTGCCACCATCGCGACGTCTACAAAATTCTTGCCCTTACTATCGAGGATGCGCTGGATTTCACGCTTGGAATCAGCGCGCCTCCGTCCGTAAGGCTGCAGCTTGCTCATGGATTCCCTCCAGCCGGGTTGAATACTGACATTGCGAAAACGGGAGCGGCCTGCTATGGCTTACTTGTCGCGTAACTTGTCAACCGCCCGTGGTTTTATTTAGACCATTTTAAACCGAACAGTCAACGAAAAACCGGTATAATGTTCAGAAAAAAGCAAATTCCAGCTTTTTATATATAAAATAAATATGTTATAACGAAAAAACCGGTATAATGTTCGGTATAAACTTCGGGCGAAGGAAGTTTATACTATGAAGGACCTTGCCTCACGGCTGAAGATCGTGCGCGGGAAGCGTAGCGCAAAGGAATTTGCTGCCTTGATGGGCTGTAGCATGCAAACGATATACCGCTATGAGTGGGGGGATCGCGTGCCCGATGAACGTTTTCTTCAGGAGCTGGCAGAAAGAACGGGCACATCCCTAGACTGGCTTAAAGGAGATGATTCAGACCATATTATACCGGAAGAAAACACCTCCCCCCCAAAAGCCTCTCCTTCGGCGAAGCAGTACCGCATGGAGCTGGAAGCCCGCTTGGAAAAAACGGAGCTGCGGCTGGAGTCCTTGGAGAGTGAGCGTAGAGAACTTGCGGCAGAAAATCGCAGGCTCTATCAGGAGAAGGAAGACGTGCTGAGAGAAAATGGCCTGCTTCGGGAAAAGATCGCACGCCTGGAAGGAGAACTCGGCAGAGGTCCTTCTCATTTTGACGAGCATCGCAATACCCGCCCCAGTGAAAACGGCCCCCTCCGTCCTAGGGTGTGATCGCTTCCTGCTAGCTGGCGAAGCTACTAATCAAAAAAAAGGCCACGGATGTGTCAAAATCGACACTCCGTGACCTTTTTCCATTCTCATCTTGCGTGACGCTCGCGCCCCAAAACGCCGCGCCATTCTCAAACCTTTCTGCGACGCCATTTGGGGGCCTAGTCAAGCGTCAAACCCCCGTCAGTCAAGGGAAAGTCAACCACTCGTCAGGCTTCCTCCGCTCTATTCCCCATTCTCATCTATAGTGACCCCCTATAGCAAGCTGCTCAGTTTTGGGGAATACCCTACCGTATCTCTCAAGGATGCCAGAGAACGCCGCGAAGACGCGAAGCGTATGTTGTCCAGAGGCATCGACCCGTCAGACCATAAACGGCAGATGCGACAGGCCAGAGTCATGGCGGAACGCGACAGTTTTCAGAATATCGCCAGAGAATGGCATGAAACCCGCATGGCGGAGTTTTCTGAAAAGCATCAGGGAACCGTCATGTACCGGCTGAAAACCTACATCTTTCCGCGCATCGGTAAAACGCACATTGCCAAGCTGGAAACACGGGATATTATGGACGTGGTCAAGCCTCTGGAGCAGAGGGGAAACTACGAGACTTCCCGGAGAGTGCTGCAAATCATCAATCAGGTGTTCCGCTATGCAGTCATCACGGGCCGGGCAAAGCACAATATCGCAGCCGATCTCCGAGGAGCCTTGAGGCCGAGAAAAACGATCCACCGCGCGGCGGTGCTGGAACCGGAAAAAGTCGGTCAGCTTCTGCGGGACATCGACGCCTACGAAGGCTATTTCCCTCTGGTCTGTGCCTTGAAGCTGGCTCCGCTGGTCTTCACCCGTCCCACGGAACTGAGGGCCGCTCAATGGAAGGAATTTGACCTTGAGGCCGGGGAATGGCGTATCCCTGCCGAACGCATGAAAATGCGCCGCCAGCATCTTGTGCCCCTGTCCCGACAGGCAATGGCCATTCTCCAAGAACTTCAAAAATATTCCGGGGAGGGAACATACCTTTTTCCCTCCATCCGCACGGAGGTACGGCCCATTTCCGATGCGACCATGCTCAATGCGCTTCGGCGCATGGGCTACCAGAAGCACGAAATGAGCGTGCATGGTTTTCGCTCCATCGCATCCACACTGCTCAACGAACTCGGCTACAACCGAGACTGGATAGAGCGACAGCTTGCCCACGGAGAACAGGACGAAGTGCGGGCGGCATACAATTACGCGGAATATCTGCCTGAACGCCGAAAGATGATGCAGGCATGGGCTGACTATCTGGACGGATTACGCAACACACAACAGAAGATAAGCAGGGAGGAGGCATGACAGAGGACACCATGAGCGACCGTGATGTTCGTATCTCCATCGGGAAAATAGAAGGCGAGACACAGGTGACGAGCAACGACACAGGCTGGAGCGAAGAAGAAAAGGACCGTATGAGACAATACGGCTATGACGACATGGATATCATTCGGGCGTGGTATAGCTGATAACGCCTGTTTTCGATAAACAGCGGCACGGAAGATCGATGACAATTCCTGCCGCTGTTTTTTGTTGTCCATCTTTTGGCGACAGGGTATCCTTTCCTCCATGACAGACCGACAGAACATGACCATAGGCAGAGTGCGGCAGGCGTATGGCCTGACCGCCAGAGAAGGCGAAATGCTTGTCCAGGCACTCTGGCCTGACGCCGTTCAGCCTCTGGGGCTATGGCACACGACCTATGAAAACTGCTGGCAGGCATTTGTTGCGGGCAATCATGTCGCATATGGAACGCAGATGCCGGAATTTCCTTCAGTGCCAGACCCGGATGCGGGCATTCAGACATATTTGCTTGGCTTTGATATGATGGAATTTTTCAGAAGAATATCGACAGTTGTTCCTCTTAACTCCCTGCAATATGGACTGGATGGTATTCTTGAGGAATCCTTTGAAGATACGGCATCTGTCTTTCCCAAGGAACGAGAATTTCTGTTCAGCAGTCTGGAGAGACTGAAAACAGAAGACATTTTCGAGCAGTATTCACCGGACTCGCCTCTCTTTGAGGAGCCGATATTCTCCATTCCCGCCTCAAGTTATCACTTCATTGCGCATATCTTTGCCGATACCATAATGGTGGATAGGGACGTTGCTATCAGATATCTCCGTTATTACCCCTTACGCCGGGAAGTGAAGGGCATCACTCGCGCTCTTGTGGAAGCCGTTTTACGGACAGCTCCGCCGGAATCCTCCGTTGCCGACAAAGCGGTGGCAGTTCCCATATGTGAAAGGTCGCCACAGGATGGCAAACTCGTTTTTCGTATTCCCAGAGACATCTGGGAAGGAAGGCCGGATGCGGCTGTGCGTGACGCCATGAAAGAGAAATATCCCCTTGAGGTGATCGCCTACGTTCTGCTGTACTGGTGCGGTCTCCCAAAATCCGAGAGAGGGCATAACAGCCCCCAGGGCCGGAAGACGCATGTGGGCCGCTTGCTTGCGGAAAAAGAGTACAAGGACGAAAAATCCTATCGCAACCTGATGGATATGCTCCTCAAGGAAGCAGATGCATACTCCATAGTCAAGGAATGACCAGCTTGCCGTTTTCCCGTATTTTTTAGATTTTCCCGTCATTTTCCCGTCCGATTCCCTCACGGGAATCGTTTGACGTGTGCCAGATTCTCCTGAAATCCAACCAGATTCAGGAGATTTTTTTATGAAACAGCATCAAGCACCCATTCCCGTCCACGGCCTTTTGCGTCTTCCTCAGGTTCTCAACATGATTCCCATAAGCAAGAGCGCATGGTGGGAGGGGTGTCGCACCGGCCGTTATCCCAAACCCGTGAAACTCGGTCCCAGAACAACAGTCTGGCGGGCGGAGGACATTGCCGCATTTATCGAAATCCTTGGCCGCCAGGGAGAGAATCATGAATAATCCCCTGCAAACCTTTCGGGACATCCTGACCGACAAGGGATTGATTCCGGCCGAAATCATGGCGGACGGGAACTTGCATCGTTGTCCTACCCAGACCAAACCGCACCAAAACGGCGCATATATCGCGCATGTCGATACCCCTGCGACGCTTTGGTGGTGCAACTGGGAAAACGGAGAACAGGGCACGTTTTGCGCCGAAGCAAAACAGACACTTTCAAGTGCGGAAATATCCGCATGGCGGGAGCGTCAACACTTCATACAGCGGCAACGCGAAGCGGAATATGTCGAACGCCATGCTGAAGCGGCTCAACTGGCCAGACAGGAATGGAACTCTGCACGTAGGTGCGATGCCAACCATCCTTATCTGTACAGCAAGGGCATTACAGCTTTGGAAGGCATACGGCAGGCACGGGACGGTTCCCTGCTTATTCCTGTTATGGATGCCGCACACAATCTGCAAAGTCTGCAACGCATCTATCCTGATGGAACAAAACGTTTTCTTGTGGACGGCAAGGTATCTGGAGGACAATTCATCATTCAGGGGCAGCCGGAAAAGCCTGTTGCCGTTTGTGAGGGGGTTGCTACGGGCACAAGTATCCATCTTGCCACAGGCTGGACGGTTTATGTGGCCTTTTCCGCAAACAATCTCGCGAGAGTAGCCAAGGCCGTGAAAGAACGATTGCCGGACAAGCCCATCATCATTTGCTGCGACAATGACGAAGCCGGACTCAGGAAGGGGGAGGATGCAGCCAGACTCGCAAACGCTCAATTTCTGTTTCCCCACTTCACCGGCGACAACGGTACGGATTTTAATGACCTTCACCAGATTGAAGGCATTGAGGCCGTCCGCTCGCAACTGGAAATGGCACTGACCAAACAGCACGGTCTTATCGCTCTGGACATGGGCGAATTTCTTTCCATGTCCATACCTGAACGGGGGTATCTTTTATCGCCCGTTCTTCCGGTACAGGGCATAGGTATCCTGTACGCTCCGCGCGGTATAGGCAAGACATTCGCCGCCTTGAGCATCGCCGTTGCGGTGGCTTCCGGCGGAGCTGTGTTCAACTGGCGTGCGCCGATGCCCAAACGGACGCTGTATGTGGACGGAGAGATGCCCGCCACTTCCATGCAGAACCGTCTTTCCGCTCTTGTCAACGGCATGTCCGTCCCCCCGCATACATTGAAAAATATGGCGCTTATCACACCGGATCTACAACCCTGTCCCATGCCGGATTTGTCCACAGCCAGCGGACAAACCATGATTGAGCCGTTTCTGAAAGACGTGAACATGGTTGTGCTGGACAACATTGCAACCTTGTGCCGCACCGGCAAGGAAAACGAGTCTCAGTCATGGCAGACCATGCAGGCGTGGCTGCTGGAATTACGCCGCAGAGGGATGACCGTTCTGCTTATCCATCATGCCGGGAAATCCGGCGACCAGCGTGGCACCAGTGCCAGAGAAGACATCATGGATACGGTGATCAGTCTGCGCAGGCCCAGGGAATACAGCATGGCCGAAGGCGCACGTTTTGAAGTTCACCTGACCAAGGCGCGGGGCATATTGGGCGATGATGCCAAACCCTTTGAGGCCAACCTGATTACCGAAGGCAATGCCCTGCATTGGCGGGTTCGGGACATTGAAGATGTTGAACTGGAGGAATTGAAAAGGCTGCTTGGCGAGGGATACAGCATTCGCGACTGCGCCGAGGAAATGGGAAAATCGAAATCATCTGTCCACCGACTGAAAAGAAAACTGGAAGGTCTCGCTTGACCCTTTTTCAGGTGTCCCGCTGTACCGCTGCCTAAGTGCCGGTACAGCGGGACACCTGCAATATTCATCGTATCTGTTATCCTATGAAGTCCAGTCAAATCCGAACATGTTTTCAACGTTTGTCCCGCGTAAACTGAAAAAGTGTCCCGCATTCCTGCCACAGAAAGAACGGGACATCCATTGATACAAGGAAGTATTGCCATGTCCTATCTCGTACTCCATATGGACAAATTCAAGAAGGAAGCCATACGCGGCATCCAGAGCCATAACCGGCGGGAACGGGAGAGCCACAGCACCCCCGATATTGACTACGAAAGAAGCGCGGCGAACTACGAGCTGCACGAAGCCGCAGCATCGAACTATGCCGAAGGCATTCAGAATCGTATTGACGACCTCCTGCTGGTCAAATCCGTAAGAAAGGACGCCGTGCGCATGTGCGGGCTTATCGTCACTTCGGACAAGGCGTTTTTTGACAGGCTCACGCCGGAGGAAACAAGGCGTTTCTTTAAGGAGAGCAAAGCCTTTCTCACGGAGTTTGTGGGCGCGGAGAATGTCATTTCCGCAATGGTCCACATGGATGAAAAGACGCCGCACATGCACTTCCTTCATGTACCGGTGACGCTGGAAGGGAGGCTCAACGCCAACAAAATTTATACCCGCCAGAGTCTGCGGAAACTGCAATCCGAGCTTCCCGCCTATCTGCAAAGCCGGGGCTTCGCCATTGAGCGCGGCGTGGAACAGATGCCTGGTTCCGTGAAAAAGCATCTGGATACCCGCGAATTCAAGCAGCAACAGGAAGCATTGGAGAAACTGATTCAGGAATCCGAAGAGGCCACACGAAATTCACGACAGCTTATCAGCTCATTGGAACAGCGTGAAGAAGAGTTGAGAAAGAGCATTGAGGCGTATGAGCGACAGGCTGAGGAGGCGGAAAAGGTTCTTCGGGAAGATTCCTCTCTGCCGAAAGCCTCTCTTTTTAATTATCCGTCTGTGCTTGAGAAAGCCTCATCCATTATTGGAGAGCAGAAAAAGGCGCTTGCCGTCAAACATCTTGTCCTGAAGCAGAAAGAAAGTCTGCAACAGGAAGTGGAAACGTTACGTCAGAAACAGATTCGGCTTGAAGCGGAATACACGGCTCACAGGAAACATAACCATGAGGAAAAAGAGGAGCTGGAAACTCAGTTGAAGAAAATGAAGAGAATCATGGCAGGCTATCGGGAATTTTTGTTTCTGCCGGAAATCCGTCCGCTGCATATCGAGTTCGTGGAGCGCAAGCGTGCCGAACAGCTCCAACGGCAGCAGGAAGAGGAACGGCAGCGGCAGGAGCAGGAGGCGCCGGACAGGGAGCGTCAGCGGGAGTACTCCGCCCGTGGCATGAGGATGCGGTAAGGCGTCGGAAGGAAATCTTCGCACAGGCTGAAGATATAGCCACTATGCTTCACTGACGTGAAGCCAGTGGGCAAGCGTCCCGCTTGACCGGGAAAAGGCATATCCCCGCTCAGCTCAACGGACAGGGTATAGCAATCTGTTTGTTTCTTCTGGTAATCTCTCTGGTACCGTTGCTTGCGGAATACGGCAGAGCTGACTATACTGGAAAACCATAGTCCTTAAAACTCTGCCCTTTGGTTTGTCGGCTGGCATAGAGATTGTTTTACCTTTGAAAAAGGTAAAGCGCGAGGCGGCAGCATAGCGCCGCCCGGCCTGTCGTTTCGCGGAAAAACCGCGCTTTTTCCGCGAAACGACAGGCCGTATGGTTTGAAACGCAAAGCGTTTCAAACTAAAAATGTCCTGAAAGATATGCGTCAGCCCTTCTCCAACGTTTCTATCCCGAAACCGCCATGCCACACAGTGATACCCGATTTTTTACCAATACGGAAAATAGCTCGCTGGTAACGCGCTTTGCCGCAACGCTCAAGGAAGCGCGCTTTTTTGATGTGCTTGTCGGTTATTTCCAGGCAAGCGGCTTTCATCTTCTTTGCCATTCTCTTCAGGATGTCGAAAAAATACGCATTCTTGTCGGCCTGAATGTGGATGAGCAGATTTTTTCGGCCTCGCAGGACACTATGCTTTCCCTGCCCGGCAATCTTCTTTCCCATCAGGAAGCGCGCAATCTTTATAGTCGTCAGCTGGTACAGGAGATAGAATCTGCTGAAGAGACGCAGACAACAGAAGAATCCGTCAGGATTTTTATGCAGTGGCTTCAGCAGGGAAAGCTGGAATTACGCGGCCATCCCAGCCGGAATATTCATGCAAAGGTGTATATTTCACGGTACCGGGGGAATTTGCTGTACGGCAGTGTCATTACGGGTTCAAGTAATTTCTCCGCATCAGGACTTATGGCGCAATGCGAGTTCAATGTGGAGCTCAAGGACAGGCCGGACGTCGATTTTGCCCTGGAGCGTTTTGAAAAACTCTGGCAGGAAGGGATTGCGCTTACAGATATTTTTGTTGCCACAGTACAGCAGAAGACGTGGCTTTCAGAGAATATTACTCCCTATGAACTGTATTTAAAGGTTTTGTACGAATACTTCCGGGAGGATATGGACCTTGCGGCATCCGCCTCTCTTGTTCTTCCGGAAGGTATGTACAATCTTGAGTATCAGCGGCAGGCTGTTGCTGCTGCGGCACGTATTCTTTCAAAGCATAATGGTGTTTTTCTTTCCGATGTCGTAGGACTGGGAAAAACATATATTACTGCCTTGCTGTTACAGACGCTCCCCGGGAAAAAATTGATTATCTGCCCCCCCGTCCTCTGTGACTACTGGAAAGATACGCTTATGCAGTTTATGGTGCCGCATTGCCATGTCGTTTCCAGTGGAAAACTGGATGTTGCCGCCACAAAAGCGTCGCAATGTCAGATTGTTGTCGTTGACGAAGCCCATCGCTTTCGCAATGAAAATACGCAAAGCTATGCACAGCTGAAAGTTATCTGCGCCAATAAAAAAGTTATTCTTCTGTCCGCGACGCCGCTTAATAATCAGCTGGGGGATTTGCTGGCTCAGCTCAAGCTCTTTCAGGCAGCGCGTCAGAGCAGTATTCAGGGCCTCAGCAATCTGGAGGGATTTTTCAAAAAACGTCAGGAAGAGCTCAAATCCGTTCCGCGTGACGATCCGTCCTATCCCGATATCGTCAGGAAAAGTGCCGCGCTTGTGCGTGACAAGGTGCTGAAATATGTCATGGTGCGGCGCACGCGCTCTGAAATCCGGCGCTATTTTCAGGCCGATTTGCAGCGGCAGCAGCTGCATTTTCCTGAGATGATGCCCCCGCAGCGCATTATTTATAAATTTGACGCAGAGACGGAAGTTGTTTTTGACGAGACTATCGCTCTTCTGAAAACGCTTCATTATGCGCGTTACAAGGCGCTTCTCTATCTTGAGCGCGGGATCAGCGCACAGCAGCGGCAGGGACAGCA
>CALBAX010000071.1 GCA_937926875.1 uncultured Desulfovibrio sp. | reverse complement strand
TGATGAGGTCTTCGTATTCGCCGGTAGCGGCGTTGAAGCCGAAGCCGTCCTTGCCCTGGCGCACGCGTTCCACAACGATGGAGCCTTCAAAGCCGGCGTTGTGGGCAATCTGGCGCAGAGGAGCTTCGATGGCGTTGCGGATGATGTTCACACCGGCCAGTTCGTCGTCGTCAGCAGGCTTGATGCTGTCGAGCACCTTGGACACGCGGATCAGAGCGGTACCGCCGCCAGGCACGATGCCTTCTTCCACGGCAGCGCGGGTAGCGTTCAGGGCGTCTTCCACGCGGTCCTTCTTTTCCTTCATTTCCACTTCGGTAGCGGCACCCACATGGACCACGGCCACGCCGCCCACCAGCTTGGCCAGGCGTTCCTGCAGCTTTTCGCGGTCGTAATCGGAGGTGGATTCTTCCACCTGGGCGCGGATCTGCTTCACGCGGGCCTTGATCTCGTCGGCCTTGCCGGCGCCGTCAACGATGGTGGTGTCTTCCTTCTTGACCACCACGCGCTTGGCGGTACCCAGATCGTTGAGGGTCATGTTTTCCAGCTTGGTGCCGGTGTCGTCAGAAGCCACCTGGCCGCCGGTCAGGATGGCGATATCCTGCAGCATGGCCTTGCGGCGGTCGCCGAAGCCGGGGGCCTTGATGGCCACGACCTGCAGGGCGCCACGCAGCTTGTTGACCACCAGGGTAGCCAGGGCTTCGCCTTCCACGTCTTCGGCCAGGATCACCAGAGGACGATTGACCTTGGCGACCTGTTCGAGCACGGGCAGCATGTCCTTCATACTGGAGATCTTCTTTTCAGTGCACAGGATGTAGGGGTTGTCCATCTCGCATTCCATCTTCTCCGCGTTGGTCACGAAGTAGGGAGAGAGATAGCCGCGGTCGAAGCGCATGCCTTCCACCACGTCCATGGTGGTTTCCAGGCCCTTGGCTTCTTCAACGGTGATCACGCCTTCCTTGCCCACCTTGGCCATGGCTTCGGCGATGATGTTGCCGATGGTGGCGTCGGAGTTGGCAGAGATGGTGCCGATCTGGGCGATTTCCTTCTGGTCGCGGGTGGGCTTGGCCAGGTTGGCCAGTTCGCCGATCAGGGCTTCCACGCCCTTGTCGATGCCGCGCTTGATGGCCATGGGATTGCGGCCGGCAGCCACCAGCTTCACGCCTTCGTGGTAGATGGCCTGGGCCAGGATGGTGGCGGTGGTGGTACCGTCACCGGCGGCGTCGGAGGTCTTGGAGGCGACTTCCTTCACCAGCTGGGCGCCCATGTTCTCGAACTTGTCGTCCAGTTCGATTTCCTTGGCAACGGTCACGCCGTCCTTGGTGATGACGGGAGCGCCGAAGGACTTTTCGATGGCAACGTTACGACCCTTGGGGCCGAGGGTCACCTTCACGGCATTGGCCAGCTTATCAACACCACGCGCCAGTTTTTCGCGGGCTTTCACGTCGAAGAGAACTTCTTTAGCGGACATTATGTTTTCCTCCTGGGAATAATCGAAAAGCGGAGAGAGTGTAGGACCGGCGCGGGTGCGTTAGTCGGTCAGGATGGCGAGGATGTCTTCTTCGCGCATCACCAGATGGTCGATGCCGTCCAGCTTGACTTCGGTGCCGGCGTACTTGTTGAAGAGCACCTGATCACCCTTCTTGACGGCCAGTTCAACGCGGGTGCCGTTTTCCAGGACCTTGCCGGGACCGGTAGCGATCACCTGGCCCTTGCAGGGCTTTTCCTTGGCGGTGTCGGGGATGTACAGACCGCCAGCGGTCTTTTCTTCGGTTTCCAGGCGCTTGACCAGCACACGATCGTTCAGGGGCTGCAGTTTCATGGTGTCAGATCCTCCAAAAATTTTTATGGCCACGCTTGGGTGGCATGCACAGCGTCCGCGGGGCGGAGCTGAAATTATCGCGTCATGACCGCCGTAAACCATTGCTGCGGTCCCGCAACGGGATAGTAGATAAGACACTCTTTGCGCTTGAAAAGGGGCAAAAAGGAATTTTTTTTGCAAAAAAGTCGTTTTTTACATTTTAAATAAATAAAATCAATATGTTATAAAATGAAAAACTTTTATAATCCAGCTGCTCATGCCAAGAGTGCCGGTGGGGGTGCCCCGGCAAAGACCGTGTGGCGGGAAAGGAATGTAAAAAAGCAGCGGCATGTTTTGGCGGAAAGGGCGCGGGGGCTCTATGCCGGCATCCGAGGGGCATGGTCTGATTGAGGGTGGGGATGCCTGGCGCACGGGGAAGAGGGGCCGGGACGGCTGCGGCGAAAAAAAAGCCCCGCATGAGCGGGGCCCGGAATGGTTGGCTGTGAGATAGGCTAGGCCTTGTTGCCGAACAGCTGATCCGGCGGCAGGACAGTAAAGCCGTTGGCCTTGAGCAGGTCCACGGCCTGGTCGGTCTTGTCGAAACGGAAGATCATGATGGCGCAGTCAGCTTCACGGGTGATGAAGGCATACATGTATTCCACATTGATGCCATGCTGCGAGACGAACTGCAGCACGCTGTCCAGACCGCCGGGGGTATCAGGCACCTGCACGGCGACCACGCTGGTGCGGCCCAGGGTAAAGCTGTGTTCCTTGAGAACGGACTTGGCTTTTTCCTGGTCATCAACGATAAGGCGCAGGATACCGAAATCGGAGGTATCAGCCAGGGAAAGAGCGCGGATGTTGACGCCGGCCTCAGCCAGCGTATGGGTCACTTCGGCCAGGCGGCCGGCGCGGTTTTCCAGAAAAACGGAAAGTTGTTCAGCTTTCATGGCAGGATCCTCTACGCTTTGGGAGCATCGTCGCCCGAGGTGGGCTTTTTGTCCTTGCCGGGGGTGATGTCGATCTCGTCAGGTTCGGACGAGGCCCGGCGGAAATTTCGGATGGCCCGTCCCAGCCCGCCACCGATCTCCGGCAGTTTGTTGGCGCCAAAGATGAGCAGCACTACGATCAAAATAAGTAACAGTTCCTGCATGCCGATGCCGAACATGGGGGCCTCCCTTGGATGTTGGGCCTTTCAGGCCATTGATTTGAAAAACATACGACGTGAAGGTGCCGAGGTCAAGACGTGTCGCGCTAAAGGACACCTCGCATGCGTTTGCGTACCTGCTGGGGAGAGGCAGGCGCCTTGAACCCCGCCTCAATGAGGCTGTGGGCGACCATGTCGCGGGCGGCACGGCTCCTGCCGCCCATGACCACCACCAGCAGGCGGGTCTTGCCCCGGCGCGCCGTGACGATGATGTTGTACCCGGAGGCCACGGTCCAGCCCGTTTTCAGTCCGTCGACACCGGGGATGCCCAGCATGGTGTTGGTGGCTCCCAGGGTACGCCCGTTGAAGCGGAAGGAACGCAGGCTGTGGTAGCGCATGGCCTGGGGGTGGCTGCGCAGGTAGGCGCGGGCCAGGGTGGCCATGTCGCGGGCCGTGGTGCGCTGGCCTGCTGCGGGAAGGCCCGTGGGATTTTTGAAAACCGTCCGGGTCATGCCGAGCTGTCGTGCCTTGTGGTTCATGAGGTGGGTGAAATTACGGCTGTTGCCGCTGATATGCTGGGATACGGCCATGGCGGCGTCATTGCCCGACGCCACGGCCATGCCGGTGAGGAGCTGGTCCACCGTGACTTTTTGGCGGGGACGCAAACGCATGCTGGAACCGCCCACCCGGGCCGTGGGATGGACGCGGATGCTGGTGGTGCGTTTCAGCCGCCCCATCTTGATACGGTCCATGACCACATACATGGTCATGACCTTGGTCAGGGAGGCAGGCGGGATGGAAAGATTGGGGTTGTGCTCGTACAGCACCTTGCCGTTGCTCAGATTGATCATGACGGCAGCGCGGGCCCTGCGGGCCGCGTCGGCACCGGCAGGCAGCGAGAGCATGGCAAGGACGAGCAGCAGGACGCACAGACAGCGCCCCAGGATGGAGGGGGAGTGGGACATGAGTTCAGGCCATATGGTGGTAGGTTTGATGGGCTTCTTCCACAGCCTGCATGGCGGTGGCCAGCAGCACGGGGCCGATGATGAGCCCCATGGGACCAAAACTGCCAAGGCCGCAGAGGATGGCGATGATCAGGACGAAGAAGGGGGCATTGATGCCCTGTTGCAGGAAAAGGGGACGCAGGATGTTGTCCACGCTGGTCACGGCCAGGGTGCCCCAGAGGGCCAGTCCCACGGCGGGCATGGTGGCGCCGGAGAACCAGAGGGAAAGGCAGAGCGGGCCCCAGACGAGCGCCGTGCCCACGAAGGGGATGGGCGCCACGACCGTGGCCAGCAGCCCCCAGAAAGCGGGCTGCTTGATGCCCGCCACGGCGAAGCCGATGCCGCACAGGACCCCCTGGGCGATGGCCACCAGGACGATGCCCAGCATGACGCCCTGCAGGGCCCGGCGGATGGCCAGGACGAAGCGGCGCAGCATGGTGGCCGGGATATGGAATATGCGGGCCGTGATCAGGTTGATGCGGCTTGCGTAGACGGCAAAGATGACCGTGAGCGTCACGAAGAGGAAAAGGGTCCAGAGGACGGTCATGGTGCCGCCCAGCACGTCCACGCTGCGGTTGATGAGCAGGCCCATGGTATCGGCCAGCATGGTGTCGAGGTTGCTGAGGAACTCCGAGATCATCCTGTCCACTTTGGGATAGTCCGCCAGGCTGTGGCGCAGCTCCTGGAAGCGCATGACCCATTCCGGGGGCAGCTGGAAGTTGTTGGCCTGGAGTTCCCGCAACCTGGCCAGACCACCGGCCACCTGGGGCGACACCAGCAGCACCAGGGTACTGATGGGGATGACCACAGCCGAGAAGATCATGACGATATATCCGTACAGCGGCAGGTGATGGGAACAGGATATCACGATATGCCCCAGCCTGCCCGGATGGCGCAGGCGCAGGCGTTTGCGCCAGTGCCGGACCGTGCAGCGCATGCGCCGGTAGACGGGCAGCGTCAGGCAGGCGAAGCACCCGGCCATGACGATGGTGACAGGGTTGGGGCGGAGCAGCAGGAACCAGGCCAGTGCGGCAAGGATGTACAGGAGGCGCGGCAACATGTTGGGCATGCGGGGAACCTTTAAACGGCAGAATAGGTCGGGGCGAGGATAGCACGCGGGGCCGGAGCTGCCAAGTTCCCTGAGGGAAGGGGGACGACCGCGGGACAGAAGCCGAAAAAAAGCCCTGTGCAGGGATGCAGCAGGGCTTGGTCTTGTTCCGGTGCCAAAGGCTAGTCGAAGATGCTGGAGCCGCGGAAGGTGATGTCCACGATCTCGTAGGTGACGCGGCCGCGAGGGATGTCCACGCTCACTTCATCGCCCACTTCCTTGCCCAGCAGGGCCTGGCCCACGGGCGAAAGGAAGGAGATGGAACCCTTGGCAGGTTCGGCTTCATCGGGACCGAGGATGGTGTAGGTACGGCTTTCTTCGGTATCCACGTCTTCCACTTCCACGGTGGAACCGAAGATGACCTTGTCGCCGCTCAGCTTGTCCAGGTCGATCACCTGGTAGAGGGCCATGCGGGACTCGATGTACTTGATGCGCGCTTCCGCCATGCCCTGGCGTTCGCGGGCGGCATCATAACCGGCGTTTTCACGCAGGTCGCCTTCTTCACGGGCCTCCTTGATGGCCTGGATGATGGCGGGGCGTTCGCTCTTCAGGCGGGCCAGCTCTTCTTCCAGACGCTTGTAGCCCTGCTTGGAAATGGGGATATTGGTCACGGCCATGATACACCTCTGTTCGTCAGATGAAAAAAAAGCGTCCGCTGCGCGGGCAGCGGAGCGCGTGTAAAGTGCATTCGTTCTTTGGACTATAGCCGTTGCTCCCATATTGGTCAAGCCCCGCAGGGCATGCGGTCCGCCCGTCGCCGGGATGTCGCCGGGCATGTTGAGGCTTGCACCGGGAGGCAGCTGCGTATATGGTGAAGATAATTTGAACAACTTCTTACCTTGCCGGAACGCCATGAAGAAATACTTGCGTTACCTGGGGCCTGTACTCATAACGGCACTTTTCGTGCTGGCCATATATCTCCTGTACCACAAGCTCAAAGCTTACAGCATCGCCCAGATCAGAGAAAGCATCCAGCAGGTCTCCACGGGCAGTATCTGTTTCTCCATCGGTCTGATGATCGTCAATTACATCATCCTGGTGGGCTATGACTGGCTTGCCCTGAAGGCTATCCACAAATCCCTGCCCTTGCCGCGTGTGGGGCTCGTTTCCCTGGTAGGGCAGGCCGTCAGCTACAATTTCGGGGCCCTCTTGGGGGGGACGAGCGTCCGTTACCGCTTCTATTCGGCCTGGGGCTTTTCCCTGGTGGAGATCGTCCGCCTCGTGCTCATGCTGGCCGTCACGTTCTGGGTCGGTGCCCTGGGCCTGTGCGGCGTGGTCTTCCTGCTGGCGCCGCCCGTGATCCCTGACGAACTGCTGGCCAAGATGCCCATCCAGGACGTGCGCTTCCTGGGGGGCATCCTGCTGGCCATCGCCCTTTCCTATCTGGTGCTGTGCTTCACCGTCCGCAAACCGGTCCATATCTTCGGCAAGGAATTCGTCTTCCCCATCCCCCGCATCGCCGTGGCCCAGATGATCGTGGCGGGGGTGGACCTGGTCGCTGCCGCTGCCTGCATGTACGTGCTGCTGCCCGGCGATCTGGGCATCGGCTTCATCGACTTCCTGCCCAGCTACCTCATGGCACAGGTGGCCGTGGTGCTGACCCATGTGCCTGGAGGCGTGGGGGTCTTCGAGCTGGTCATCCTGCACCTGACGCATACCCCGCGCGAACAGGCCGTTTTTGCCGCGGTGCTGCTGTTCCGCCTGATCTATTTCATCCTGCCGCTGCTGGCCGCCGCGGCCCTGCTGGCCGTGTACGAAGCCCGGCAAAGCCGCAATACCCTGCGGGAAGCCGGCCGTTGGCTTTCGGTGCTTTCCCACTCCATCGCGGCCTACACCACCTTCGTGGGCGGTTGCATCCTGCTGGTCTCCGCCATGCTGCCGACGTTGCCTGCCGTAGTGGCGCAGCTTGACGACTTCCTTCCCCGGCCCCTGCTCATGGGGGGGCATCTGGTCTGTGCGCTTTCCGGGGCCCTGCTGCTCTTTGTGGCCTATGGACTGGAGAGGCGCCAGAACCGCGCCTTCTGGATGGCGGTGGTCCTGTTGCTGCTGGGCATCGCGGGGGCACTGCTCAAGGGGCTCTCCTTCCTGGCCGCCGGGGCCGCCCTGGTGGTGCTGATAACGGTCTGGTTGTCCCGGCGCCGCTTCTATCGTTCTTCCTTCTTCTGGGAAGAAGCCATCCCGGCGCACTGGCTCGTCCTTGCTTTCGCGGCCCTGGGGCTGGCCATGGGCCTGGGCTGGTTCATCTACCATCTAATTTCTTTACCTGAGTTGCCACAATACGTGCAGCAGCCTCCTCAAAAATCG
>CALBAX010000070.1 GCA_937926875.1 uncultured Desulfovibrio sp. | reverse complement strand
GGGGGCGTTCCTGTTCTCCCTGATCCTGTCCATCGGCTTATTCGTGGCGCCCAGCGGCAAGCCGGGCACGCCGTTGCGCTGCAAGGACATGCTGCTCATCTCGCTGGTACTGTTTTTGTTCAGCGTGGGGGCCAAGGGGGCGTTCTGCCTTGCCACCCGTTTTGACAGCCTGACGCTGATGGCCAATTATGCCGTTGCCTTCCCCATCGCCGGAGGCGTGGGGCTGGTGGCCATGGTCTTTGCCGCCCGCCGCTACTGCACCATGAGCCTGCTGTTGTGCTTCTTTGCCATGCTCATGTTCCAGGCGGACTATACCTTCTTCCTGTATCATTTTCTGGGCGGTATGCTGGCCACCTGGCTGGTGACCAATGCCCAGACCCGGCAGGATGTGGTCTGGAGCATCATCCCCCTGACAGTGGGGCAAGCACTCATCTGGCTGGGCATGGCCCTGCTGGCGCAGATCTCGCCCAATGAGTTCCCTGTGCAGCTGGGGGCCGTGGCCATCAACAGCCTTCTGTCCCTGATCCTGCTGTTTGCCGTCAGCCCCGTGCTGGAGCTGGCCTTTGGTTACAGTACGCGTTTCCGCCTCATGGAGCTCATGAGCCTTGAGCATCCGCTGATGCAGGAGCTGATGGTGACCATCCCCGGCACCTACCATCATTCCCTGGTGGTGGCCAACATGGTGGAGGCCGGGGCCAAGGCCATCGGGGCCAACAGCCTGCTGTGCAAGGTGGCGGCCCTGTATCATGACGCTGGCAAGCTGAGCTATCCCGAATACTTCATCGAGAACCAGTTCGGGGGCCCCAACAAGCATGACAAGCTGGCCCCGTCCATGAGCGCGCTCATCATCACGTCCCATGTCAAGAAAGGCACGGAGCTGGCCGAGCGCTACAAACTGGGACAGGAGATCATCGACATCATCCGCCAGCATCACGGGACCCGCGTCATCCGCTACTTCTATCAGAAGGCCATCAATATGGGCGAGCGGCCGCGCGAATCGGATTTCAGCTATCCCGGTCCCCGGCCCCAGACCAAGGAAGCCGCCATCCTCATGCTGGCGGATTCCGTGGAGGCCTCCAGCCGGACGCTGACGGATCCCACGCCTGCCCGCATCAGGACGCACATCGATACCATCATCAAGGGGATCTTCTCCGAAGGCCAGCTCGACGAATCCGAACTGACCTTCAAGGATCTGCATTACTTGAGCGAGAACTTCCAGCGCATCCTGACGGGCATCTTCCACCAGCGCATCGCTTACCCGCCGGCCAAGAACGAAGGCAAGCAGGAGGGCAAGGCCCTGGAAGCCAAAAACGCGGATGCCCGTCCGGCCGAGAACAAGGCCGAAGCCAAAGGACACGAGAACGTCCCGACTGTCAAAGAGGCGGAAGAAAAAACGGAGAACAGCCACAGCGGCCATCATCACGGCCGTGTTCATGACGCTGCTGCCGTCGAAGCCGCGGAGAAGCTGGAAGCCGAACAGCTGGCCCGTACAGAACAGGCGGGGCGGGAATGACGGCTGTCCGGGTCATCGATCATTGTCCGGCGGGGGCCTGGCTGCTGCCTGTGCCCCCGCGCCAGATCGCCAGGGTCCTGGATGTCCTGACCTCCGCAGCGCGGGAGGCCGGTTGTCCGCTGGGCCCTGTGGAGCATCGCCCGGGCCAATCAGCGTTACATGGGCTGCACAGGCCCGACCAATGTGCTGTCGTTTCCCGGTGATGCGAGCCTGCCGGGGGTGATGCTCCTTTCCCTGGATACGCTGAATAGGGAATGTCTGCTTTACGGCCAGGACCCGGCAGAGCACCTGCTGCGTCTGCTGGCGCATTCCGTGGGGCATCTGGCCGGATATGATCACGGCGAAGAGATGGATGCCCTTTGCGACTGGTGCCGGAGCAGGGCCGAGGCGGCGGTCTGGGGCTAGACAGTCCTGCTGCCGACCAGGGCCTGGCAATGCAGCTCCCGCAATCTGCGGGCGGATTCCTCTCCCTTGTTCTGCCATTGGGGCGGCAGCCCTATGGTGCGGAGCAGGGCCGCATCCGCCAGAGCCCGGCTGCTGATGCCCTGTTTGCTGTCGGCGTCCACCACGCTCCAGAATTCCTTCGTCAGGCCGCGCGTGGCCACTGCCCAGAGCACGTCCCGGCGTGTGCCGGGACGCAGACGGTCATACAGTCCGGCCTTCATATGCAGTTTGCAGGCCAGCAGCCCTGCTTTTTCCTGCCGGACGGGCAGGTGCAGACGCCGGGCCAGCAGGTGGACCAGCGCCAGCCCCCGCTGCTCATGTCCGTAATGGTGGGGCAGTTCTTCCTCAGGCGTCAGCAATTTCCCCAGATCGTGGCAGAAGGCCATCCAGACGGCCAGGCTGTTGCCGGCCACGGCATTCATGACCCGGACGGTATGCTGAAGCACAGACCCGCTGTGCCAGCGCACAGGCCCGGCGGGGATGCGGGCGATGGCTTCCAGTTCCGTGAACCACGGCCGCCAGAGATGGAGCTGCTCCAGGACTTCCAGAAAGCGGCCGGGGCAGGGGAGGGCCAGAGCTTTGAGCAGCTCTCTGCCGACCCGTTCCGCCGGGATGGATGCAAGGGCGCTTTCCGGGATCGCCGCTGCGAGGTGGATGCAATCTGGGTGCAGCTGCCAGTCCGGGTGATGGCAGGCGAAGCGGGCCAGCCGGAAAAGGCGCAGGGGATCCTTGCGGAAAGCGCCGGGCGAGGCCGGACGCAGGAGCCTGTGCTCCAGATCTTCCAGCGCTCTGGCATGGGCATGCAGGTGCCCGTCGGCATCCAGGGCCAGCGCATTGATGCTCAGGTCACGGGCGGCCAGATCCGCAGGCAGGTCCCCACCCCGGAGCGGCATGAATTCACAGCCGTGCCACAGGCAGACCCGGATGCTTTTCCCCACGCGGACGGCATCGGGATGGGCCGCCAGAAAGGCAACGTCGTCTCCGTCCACGGCATAATCCAGTTCAACCGGTGCCTGTCCCCCCAGGATGTCACGGACGGCACCGCCAACAAGGTAGGTCTTCATGACGACATCATGCCATAACGGAGCGCCGGAGCAAAGGGCCGGGCGGCCTGAAGTCTGGCGCTTCGGTGAGGTTTCGTCCGCGCTGGATGTGGGGCATACCCTGGCCCGGCGCGGGCTGCTGGCCCCCTGGCAGAGCGTGCTGGTCTGCAGCCAGCGGCAGGGCAGGGGACAGCTGCGCCGGAGCTGGGTCTCGCCCGCCGGCAACATCTATGCGGCGCTGCGGCTCCCCATGCAGGAGCCGTTCGCCAGTTCCGCTGCCTCTACTGTGACCGGGGCCATGCTGGCGGCCGCTCTGGGAAAGCTGGGCTTCGAGGTGCGCCTCAAATGGCCCAACGACCTCGCCGTGCTGGATGGGGACACTCCCGCCAAGGTGGCTGGGATCCTGCTGGAAGAAAGGGCGGGTGTCCTGCTGGCCGGTATCGGCATCAATGTCGCCTGGGCACCGCCGGAAGAGACCTTGCGCGCCGGGGCTGCCATGCCCGCGAAGGCTCTTGTTCCGGGCCTGGAAAAATCACAAAAAATATTTCTTACCGCCGAGAGCCTATGGTATCAACTTGTAAACTGCCTGTTTTGCGAGTATAGTACTGGCGGTTCTCTAAAGAAAAACTGGAAGGATCTCGCCGAGAGCTTCCTGCTCTGGCGCGGGTCCTGCGTTTGTCTCGACGATGGCGATGAGGTCGTCGAGGGCATTCTGACAGGGCTGTGCCATGATGGAGGACTGTGCCTGTCGCGCAATGGCCGGCAGGAGGTTTTTTACAGCGGAAGCCTGCGTCTTTCGCATCATTACTAAAGGGCAAAAAGGCATGGCCAACAAATCCTTTGCAGACGTCCAGGAATTTCTCAAGGGCAAGGTGATCCTTGTCGCCAACCGTGGCATTCCCGCCCGCCGCATCTGTCGCTCCATCCGCGAACGTTTTGACGCCGTCGCGGCCATGACAGCCACCGATGTGGATAAAACTGCACCGTCAGCATCCACTGCCAAGGAACTGATTCTGCTCGGCCCCGATCCCCGCGCTTACCTGGATATTGACCGCATCATCGACAAAGCCCGCCAGCGCGGCGTGGTCGGCATCCATCCCGGTTGGGGCTTTGCCTCTGAGGACACCCGTTTCCCCCAGCGCTGCAAGGAAGCCGGCATCACCTTTATCGGTGCCACTGCCGAAGCCATGAACCTGCTGGGCAACAAAGTGCAGGCCCGCGCCGTGGCCCGCAAGCTGGGCATCCCCGTGGTGCCCGGTTCTGACGGGGCCGTGGATATCGCCACTGCCCGCCAGCTGATCTCCGAGATCGGCCTGCCCATCATGCTCAAGGCCGAAGGCGGAGGCGGTGGCCGCGGCATCTTCGCCATCCATAACGAAGCCGAGCTGGAAGACGCCTTCTTCAAGGCCTCCACCATGGCCCAGGCATCCTTCGGCAACCCGCGCCTGTTCGTGGAAAAGTTCCTGGCCGATGTGCGCCACATCGAGATCCAGGTCATCGCCGACATGTACGGCAACGTCTTTGCCTTTGACGAACGCGACTGCACCGTGCAGCGTAATCATCAGAAGCTGGTCGAGATCACGCCTTCGCCCTGGTCGGGCATGACCCGCCAGCTGCGCGAACAGCTCAAGGACTATGCCCGTCGTCTGGTGCGCGCTGTGGGCTACCATTCTCTGGCCACGGTGGAATTCCTGGTCATGCCTGACGGCACGCCCTACATGATCGAAGTCAACACCCGTTTGCAGGTGGAGCACGGCATCACCGAATGCCGTTACGGCATCGACTTGGTGGAAGAGCAGATCGCCGTGGCCTTCGGAGCCGAACTGCGCTACCGCGAAGAGAACCTGCGCCCTTCCTACTGTGCCATGCAGGTGCGTATCAACTGCGAGAACCCGCAGGACAACTTCGCCCCCAATGCCGGCCTTATCACCCGTTACGTGTCGCCTGGCGGCCCTGGCGTGCGTCTGGACTCCAACATCAGTGCCGGTTATGAGTTCCCGGCCAACTATGATTCGGCCGGCTCCCTGCTCATCGCCTATGCCCATGACTGGGAAAAGACCCTGGGCATCATGGATCGTGCCCTGAGCGAGTACATCATCGGCGGCATCAAGACCACCATCCCCTTCCACCGCCAGATCCTCAAGCATCCCCTGTTCCGCAAGGGCGAGATCAACACCAACTTCGTTGCCAACCATCCCGAACTCATGCAGTACCGGGACGTGGCCCCCGAAAGCGAACGTCTGGCCCGTCTGGTGGCGGAGATCTCCGCCAAGGGCTACAACCCCCATGTGCAGCTTGGGGAATACCGTTCCGTCACCACGCCCCGTCTGGGAGCCTTCGATCCGGTGCTGCCGTCCATCCCCAGCCAGCTGCGCCGTCAGCCGTCCCCCTATCCCCAGGGAGACCGCCGCGCTCTGCTGGACTTCATCCGCGATAGCGGCTACGTGCACTTTACGGATACCACGCCGCGTGACTTCACCCAGTCCAACTCCGGTAACCGGTTCCGTCTGGCCGAAGACCGTCTGATCGGTCCCTATCTGGACAATGCCGGTTACTTCTCCATCGAGAATGGCGGTGGTGCCCACTTCCATGTGGCCATGCTGGCCAACATGACCTATCCCTTCTCCGAGGCCAAGGAATGGAAGAGCTTCGCTCCCAAGACCCTCAAGCAGCTGCTGGTGCGCTCCACCAACGTGCTGGGCTACACGCCGCAGCCGCGCAACCTCATGCGCCTTACCGGCGAGATGATCTGTGATCATTACGAAGTGGTGCGTTGCTTCGACTTCCTGAACCATGTGGAGAACATGCGTCCCATCGCCGAAGTGGTCATGGATCGCAAGGACGTGGTCTTCCAGCCCGCCATCTCCCTTTCGTGGGCCAAGGGCTTTGACGTCAATCACTACCTGGGTGTGACCGAGAACATCCTGCGCATGATGGCCGACATCATGGGCGCCGATGAAAAGGCTGCTGCCCGCAGCATCATCCTTGGCCTCAAGGATATGGCCGGTGTCTGCCCGCCGCGCTTCATGACCGAGCTGGTGACGGCCCTGCGCAAGCGCTGGCCCGAACTGGTGCTGCACTACCACCGCCACTGCACCGACGGCCTGTTCATCCCTGCCTGCGGGGCCGCAGCCAAGGCCGGCGCCCATATCATCGACGTGGGCCTGGGGTCCGCTGTCCGTTCCTACGGGCAGGGCGACGTGCTGGCCACGGTGGCCTACATGGAAGATGAGCTGGGCCTGAAGTGCAACCTGAACAAGGATGCCATCCGCGACGCCAATTTCGTCTGTAAGCAGATCATGCCCTACTATGACCGTTATTGCTCGCCGTACTTCAAGGGCATCGACTACGATGTGACCCGTCACGGCATGCCTGGCGGTGCCACCTCCTCCTCGCAGGAAGGTGCCATGAAGCAGGGCTACATCCACCTGCTGCCCTACATGCTCAAGTTCCTGGAAGGGACCCGCCAGATCGTCCGTTACCATGACGTGACGCCCGGTTCCCAGATCACCTGGAACACTGCCTTCCTGGCGGTCACCGGGGCCTGGAAGCGCGGCGGTGAGGAAGAAGTCCGCTTCCTGCTGGAAGTGCTCAACGAAGTCACCCGTACGCCCGAATCCGAGCTGTCCAGCGAGATGCGCAAGGCCCGCCTGAACATCTACCAGGACTGCAACGACGCCTTCCGCAAGCTGCTGCTGGGCAAGTTCGGCCGCCTGCCGCTGGGCTTCCCTGCGGACTGGGTCTACGAGAGCGCCTTTGGCTCCGAGTGGAAGAGCGCCATCGCCAACCGCACGGAAGTCTCGCCTCTGGAAAGCCTGCCGGACGTGAACCTGGCTGCCGAAGAAGCTGCCTGCACCGAACTGCTGAAGCGCAAGCCCACCAAGGAAGAGTTCGTCCTGTACCTGAACCATCCGGCCGATGCCCTCAAGACCATGCAGTTCCGCATGCAGTACGGCGACCCCAACAATCTGCCCCTGCATGTCTGGTTCGAAGGGCTCAAGCCCGGCCAGGATCTCTATTTCAATGACCGCAGTGGCAAGCCCCACCACTTGCTGCTGCTGAGCATCTCCCGTCCCAACGATGCCGGTGTCGTCGTATGCCGCTATGTGCTGGACTCCGAGATCATGAGCTGCGAAGTGCAGGTCGCCCAGCCCACGGGCCAGAAGGCCAAGGGCCTGACCATGGCGGATCCTGCCAACAAGTTCCATGTGGCTTCGCCCAGCAACGGCGACCTGTGGGTCATGTACGTCCACCCCGGCGACATCGTGAAGGCTGGTGAGGAACTGTTCAACGTGTCCATCATGAAGCAGGAAAAGGCTGTGCTGGCTCCTGTGGATGGTGTCGTGAAGCGCGTGCTGAAGACGGCCGACTTCAAGGAAAACAAGCAGATGGTATCTGTGCGCGAAGGCGAGCTGCTCGTCGAACTGGGCCCCGTGCCTCGTATTTGCAGCAATGAAGCCTGCGCGCAGCCTATCCCCATGGACAATGTCTCCTTCTGTCCTTACTGCGGATCCCGCGTGATCTAAGCCGTGTGGCGCATTTGCGCCACATTGTGGACAGGATGTGCCTGCTAGGGTATGATGATTGCAATCAAAAGCTTTCTTTCCTGGTATAACGGAGGAAGTCATGGCCAAAACGGCTGCCACTAAGAAAGAGGAATCCCCGGAAGCTATCCGCAAAAAGTTGGTGCTGACCGGCGCCGATATCGTGGCGATCGGCGAAGAAGCCGAGCTGCTTGTGGGTGGCAAGAACTACAACACGGCCCTCATCAGCCAGATCGAAGGTATCCAGGCGCCTTATTTCCGCGCCATCTCTTCGCTCGCCTTTCACAAGGTGCTGGATGAGACCAAGGTTACCGGGCGTATCGTCCGCGCGGTCGTCGACCGCGAGTACGGCCGTATCGACTGGAATGATCCCGAAATCAACCAGGACCCCGACTTCCTGCAGAAGTTCGTCCGTCAGCTCGGCAAACAGATCCATGACGCCGCTGCTGCGGAAGGGGACCAGTCCCACACCAAACTGCGCACCTTCATCAATACCATCGTGGAAGGTTTTGCCACTTCGCCCGAAGGTATCGACCAGCTGCGCAAACGCTCTGTCATGGTGCAGGCCGCCATCCTGTCCGTGGATCTTCCCCAGGACGTGGATGAGGCCGTGCGCGGTGCGTACCTCTCCATCTGCAACGAGAACGGCGACGACATGACTCCCGTGGCCGTGCGTTCCTCGGCTGCCGGTGAAGACTCCCGCAAAAAAGCCTTTGCCGGTCTGCAGGACACCTACCTCAACATGGTGGGCCCGGCCAAGGTCGTGGAAGCCTACCATTGGGACTGTGCTTCCGCGTACAACCTGCGCTCCATGACCTATCGCCGCGAGGCCATCCTTGATGCCATCGCCCGTGCCGAGGAAACTGGCGATGAAGCCATCGCCACCAACGCCAAGCAGGAATGGGCCATCGAGAATACCTCGCTTTCCGTCTGCATGATGCAGATGATCAACCCCGTGATCTCCGGTACGGCCTTCTCGGCCGATACGTCCACCGGTTGCCGCGGCACGGCCCGCAAGGACCTGGTCAGCATCGATACCAGCTACGGTCTGGGCGAAGCTGTGGTGGGCGGCAAGGTGACCCCCGACAAACTTTATGTCTTCCAGCGCGATGACGGTAGCGAAGTGGTCATTCGTCAGATGGGCTGCAAGGACATGAAGATCGTCTATGACGAACGCGGTGGTACCCGTGAAGTGCCCGTGCCTGAACTGGAAGCCCTGCGCTGGGCCCTGTCCCTGAGCCAGGCCGAGCGTGTTGCCAAGGGCGTGCGTGCCGTGAGCAAGGCTTACGGCGGCATGATCATGGATACGGAATTCTGTATCGACGCCAACGACAAACTGTGGTTCGTGCAGGCCCGCCCCGAGACCCGCTGGAACGAAGAGCTGGAACTGCATCCTACCACCATCTTCATGCGCCGTCGCGAAGTGGACGCCAAGGCTGCCGCCAATGCCGAAGTGCTGGTGGAAGGCAATGGTGCCTCCCGTGGTGCCGGTCACGGTACCGTGCGCTTCCTGCGTTCGGCCCTGGAACTGAACAAGGTCGCCAAGGGCGATGTGCTGGCTGCCGAACGTACCGACCCCGATATGGTGCCCGGCATGCGTGTGGCTTCCGCCATCATGGCCGACGTGGGTGGTGATACCAGCCACGCCGCCATTACCTCTCGTGAACTGGGCATTGCCGCCGTCATCGGCATCCAGCGTCTGGATGTGCTGCGCGCCCTGGATGGCGTGGAAGTGACCGTCGACGGTACCCGCGGCCGGGTGTATCGCGGTCTGCTGCCCCTGCGCGAAGTGGGCGGCGAAATGGACGTGGCCAAACTGCCCACTACCAAGACCAAGGTTGGTCTGGTGCTGGCGGACGTGGGCCAGGCCCTGTTCCTCTCCCGTCTGCGCGAGTTCCCGCAGTTCGAAGTGGGTCTGCTGCGTGCCGAGTTCATGCTGGGCAACATCAGCATCCATCCCCAGGCTCTGGAAGCCTTCGACAACGGGGAACTGGAAGACGTGGTGCAGGGCAAGCTCAAGGAACTGGAAGACAACCTTTCCAAGGTCCTGCGCGAGCAGATGGCTGCCGGCCTCATCGTGTTCAACTTCAACCTGCGTGAATACGTGGGTGAAGTGACTGGCCTCAATGCCGAAGTCGCCGCCTTGGTGGACGCCGACCGCAGCCTCAGCGCAGAAGAAGTGCTGCTGCAGCACCGCAAGATGCGTGAACTGGATCACAAGATCGACCAGCATCTGGAAATGGCTTCCCGCCGCCTGGAGATCCTCAAGACCTCTGTGGATCTGGCCGATCATGTGCGCATCATCATGGGCTACGACGACGAACTGGCCCTGCTTTCGCCCTCCGATCCCGAATCGGCCAAGCGCATCGCCGAGATAGAGGCTTCGGTGGAAGAGCATGTAAAGCGCATCAAGGATCTGCCCGTGGTGACGTCGCTGCTGGGCAACATTGCCCGCCTGCGCGAAGAAGTGAGCCTGCGCGGTGGCCTGAAGAAGGAAATGGACGATGTGCGTGCTCTGCCCGAAAAGATCCGCGCCATCATCAAGTCCCGTGGCTTCCGCACCGGCAAGGAACACTATGTGCAGACGCTGGCGCAGAACCTGGCTTTGTTTGCCATGGCCTTCTACGGCAAGACCATCGTGTACCGTACCACGGACTTCAAGAGCAACGAATACCGCAACCTGCTGGGGGGCAACCTCTTCGAACATCACGAAGACAACCCCATGCTGGGTTACCGCGGCGTGTCCCGCAATATCCACGACTGGGAAATCGAAGCCTTCAAGCTGGCCCGCGGCGTATACGGCGGTTCCAACCTGCAGATGATGCTGCCCTTTGTGCGTACCCTGGAAGAAGCTCGCTCCATGCGGACCTATCTGAGCCAGGTGCATAAGCTGACCAGCGGTCAGGACGGCCTGCGCATCATCCAGATGTCGGAGATCCCCTCCAACGCCATCCTGGCCAAGCAGTTCATCCAGGAATTCGACGGATTCTCCATCGGTTCCAACGACATGACCCAGATGGTGCTGGCTACGGACCGCGACAACGCGCGTCTGGGCCATATCTACGACGAAGAAGATCCCGCCGTGGTCTGGGCCATCCTGGTCAGCATCTTCACCGGCCAGAAGTACGGGAAGAAGGTGGGCTTCTGCGGTCAGGGTATCTCCAACAGCGTGATCCTGCGCGGCCTGGTGGCCATCGCCGGTATCGTTTCCGCTTCGGTGGTGCCGGATACCTACTTCCAGACCGTGTTCGACATCGCCGCTGTGGAAGCCGAGAACATCCCCACGTCCAAGCTGGGCGAATGGCTGGGCAAGCAGCATCATCAGCGTCTTGCCAAGCTGATGGAAGAGGCCGGTTATGGCCACATCCTGAAGAAGTACACGCTGCCCCAGGATATCCAGGAATGGTACGAAGGCGAACTGCAGCGTCGTCACGAACAGCTGCGTGAACATCTGGATACGCCCAAGGAATCCTTCTACCGCACCGAGCTGGAAAGCTTCCGCTCCATGTTCCACAAGCCCGTCATCTACGCGACCTGGGATTGGAGCAGCACGGTGGAAGATGCCCTGCATCAGGCCGGTTTCGCTTCCTTCGAGGAGCAGTCTGCTGCCCTGGAAGAATACCGCAAGATCAAGTTCTAACCTGTACCGGTTCGAGAGACTGTCCTGAGACAGCTCAAGGATACGTCGATGATAAAGGGGCGCTTTCGGGCGCCCTTTTTTCTTTCAGGACTGTTTTTGATCTCTCGGCGAGGGGGAAGGGATTCGAAATCCTCTTGTTTTTGAAAAACTTTCAAGCGAACAGGGGAGAGTACTTTACTTTATATTCCTTCCTTCGTATGCTTGAGTTCTATTTGATGCAGTATCTCTGGAGAAAACATGGATAGTTGGCATATGCTTCTCCTGTCTGGTCTGACCTGACGCTGTCTGTGGTGGGGCTGTATGTCCTTGTCGCCGCAGACGGTTTGCTGACGCCTGTTTTCGTCGCCTTTCTTCGGGCAAGCTCGCAGCACCCCATCACTTCCGCGCAGTCTCGCGCGGTTTTTTTGTGCCCAACGGCAGCATGTCTGCCGCTTTGTGACCTATGGTGGTCATATCATCACAAAAAGGGGGTTGCCCATGTTCGTTTCGTCCACCCTTCGCAGGCTGGCTTTGGCCGGCATCGCTGTGCTGGGTCTGTGCTCCTTGTCTGTTGCCGGTGAACTGCCGGCCTTCAAGACCGGCTTCATCTTTACCACCCACCATTCTCCCTTCCAGGTCGCGGCTTCACGCGGTGAGGCATTTCGCGATCTGGGCGTCTATCTGAAACCTCTCGTGGAACGCGAAAGCTATGAGCTCGTCAAGGACGGCAAGCCCATTGCCATCCTTGATCTTGTCGTAGCCAAGAGCGGTTCCGAGACCGCCACGCTTTTTGCCCAGAAGCATCTGGACATGGGCATCGCCTCCATCACGGCCATCATGGCCGGTATCGACAAGGGGACGCCCATGAAGATCGTCTGCCCCCTGCAGACCGAAGGCATGGCACTGGTGGTGCCCAAGGATTCTTCCCTGACCAGCTGGGAAAGTCTGCTGCAGCGGGTGAAGGAAAGCAAGGAACCCGTCAAGATCGGTTTCCATTCACCTACCAGCGCTCCCAAGATCGTGCTGGAAGGCGCGCTGGTCAAGGCCGGGCTCAAGGTGACGCTTGATCCTTCGGACAGCAAGGCGGACGTCCTGCTGGTGGATCTGAAAGAGACCAGCAATCTGCTGGCTTCCCTGACCGCCGGACAGGTGGAAGCTGTTGTCGGTCCTTCGCCCTTCCCCGAAGTGGCCCAGACGCGCGGCATCGGCAAAGTCCTGGTCAACCTGGGCGAGCTGCCTCCCGCCGGGCAGTGGGCCAATTTCCCCTGCTGTGTGGGGGTGGCCTCCGAAGAGATGATCGCCAAGCATCCCGAAGTCGTCCGGGCTTTCGTGGCCCTGATCTCCCGCGTGGGGGCCTGGTGCAATGCCCATCCCCAGCAGGCCGGTGAGATCGCCGCCCAGTGGATCGGTCTGCCGTCCGAGGCCGGGCGCAAGTCCAGCCTTGTGTTCCTGGGAAGCTTCACTGACAGCTGGCTGCGCGGCGCGGATACCTATCTGCGTATCCTGGACAGCATGAACAAGTTCAGCGGCAGCCTGCGTCACAAGACCATGGAACAGGCCCGGCCCTTGCTGATCGATGATTCCTTCCTTGATGCCGGGAAATAGCCGGATCTGTCCGTAATCATCGCTTCTTTTCCTGCGGCAGGGGATGAGCCTCTGCCGCAGGTCATCTACAGTTTGCAGGTCGACTATGCCGGGACGAATCATATTCTGGGCGGCGCCTCTTCTGGTGCCCGTGCTGTTCTTCATCGTATGGGAATCCATGGCGACGCTGGTGGGCAACAGTCTGATCCTCCCTCCTTTGGAGGAGATCGGAGCCCTGCTGGCGCATCCGCTGGACAATGTCATCGCCATGGGCACGCTGGCAGGCAATATCGGCATCAGCCTTGTACGCGTCCTCTGCGGATATGCGGCGGCCGTCCTGCTGGGGGTGCCTCTGGGGGTGGCCATGGGCTATTATGCCGGTCTGCATCGCCTGCTCAATCTTTTTCTGGGCATGTTCCGCCCCATCCCGCCCCTGGCCTGGGTACCGCTGGTGCTGGCCTGGTTCGGTGTCAGCAGCCTGGCGACGGCCATGGGCCTGCCGCGGAGTGAATTATACTATTATCTTAATAACTTGAAGATTTCCATGCTGTTCATCATCTTCATCGGCGCGCTGTTCCCCATCCTGACCAGTGCCGTGCATGGTGTGCAGACGGTCAACCGCACGCTGGTGGATTCGGCCCGGGTCCTGGGGGCGTCCGAACGGGACATCTTCACCAAGATTCTGCTGCCCGCCGCGGCTCCGTCCATCGTCAATGGTCTGCGCATAGGCCTTGGGGTGGCGTGGATGTGCCTGGTCTCCGCGGAGATGCTGCCCGGCAGCCTTTCCGGGGTGGGCTATCTGATCACGCATGCCTATACCGTGGGGCGTACGGACGTGGTCATTGCCGGCATGATCAGCATCAGTGTAGTGGGAGCCTTGCTGGACATGGCTTTTCAGTGGATAGAGCGGCGCAAATATGCGTGGAAACAGTTTTCCCGGTAGGCGCGTATGACAGAGAGTGTGCTTTCTGCCCAAAAGGTACGCAAACGTTTTCGGTTGCGGGAAGGTGAAGTGCTGGCCCTGAAGGGATTTGATCTGGATGTGCGGGAGAATGAATTCATCTGCATCGTGGGGCCCAGCGGTTGCGGAAAATCGACGTTTTTGCGCATGGCGGCCGGGCTTGAGCCGGTCAGCGAAGGCGAGATCCTCTACCGGGGCCAGCCGGTGAAGGCGCCACGCCGTGAAGTGGGCATGGTGTTCCAGGAATATTCCCTGCTGCCCTGGCGTACGGTGGAAGACAATGTGGCTCTGGGGCTTGAATTCGCAGGGAAAGGCCGCGAAGAGCGCCGCAAGGTGGCGCGCGAATATCTGGAGCTGGTGGATCTTGCCGCTTTTGCCCGTGCCATGCCCTATGAGCTTTCCGGCGGCATGAGGCAACGGGTGGCGATAGCGCGGGCCCTGGCCAACAGGCCTGATGTGCTTCTGATGGACGAACCTTTCGGGGCACTGGATGCTCATACCCGCATCCTGCTGCAACGGGAGCTGCTGCGCATTTGGCAACATCACAAGACCACCATCCTTTTCGTGACCCACGGAGTGGACGAGGCCGTGTACCTGGCAGACAGGGTCGTGGTCATGTCCGCGCGCCCGGGGACGGTCCGCGCTGTCGTACCGGTGGACATCCCCCGGCCCCGCCACCGGGGTGATCCGGAATATGCACGTTTGACGGCGTCCATCCTGGAAATGCTGGATTCAAGCGCCGGGGCCGGCATGCGTGATGAACAGAAGAGCGATGCAGGAGGCTGTCCATGCCGGTAGCGGGCGTAGATATAGGCTCTGTGGCTGCCAAGGCCATAGTGCTGGACGAAGACAAAAAGATCGTGCTTGGGCGCGCTGTTTTGCCCACCGGCTGGAACAGCCGTGAAGCCGGGGAGCAGGTGCTGCAGGCTGCCTGCCGTGCTGCGGGAGTGGAGACAGCGGCCTTGCGGCGTGTGATCGGCACAGGCTATGGCCGTGTGGCCTTGCCCTTTGCCGACAAGGTCGTGACCGAGATCTCCTGCCATGCGCGGGGCGCCTCCTGGCTTTTTCCTGCCACAGGCGTGGTACTGGACATCGGCGGGCAGGACAGCAAGGTCATCGCTGTGGAAGACGGCGCTGTGCAGGATTTTGTCATGAATGACAAATGTGCGGCCGGGACAGGGCGTTTTTTGCAGGTCTTGTCCGGTATCCTGGGCATGGAGCTGCCGGAGCTGGGGCAGGCCGCCGCTGCTGGCAAGCCCGTATCCATCTCCAGCATGTGCGCTGTTTTTGCGGAGACCGAGATCATCGGGCTGCTGGCGCAGGGGACGGCACCGGCCGACATCGCTGCGGGGGTGTTCCTGTCCATCGCGCGCCGTATGCGGGGACTGGCCGCACGCGTCCCGCTGAGGCGGGAGTGTACCTTTACCGGTGGCCTGGCTACCAGTCCTGCGTTCAGCGGGCTGCTTGCGGCAGAACTGGGTGTTCCGGTCAATGTCCCTGACGATCCCCAGACCGTGGGGGCTCTGGGGGCGGCCCTTGTGGCGGCCCGCTGACAACATAACGGCGCACGCCGGCAAGGCGCCGGAGCGCATGGGAGAATAAAGATGACATATGCCAGTCTTGAACATTTTCGGGATGTGACCGGCCGTAATGTGCTGGCCTTGCAGGAAGCCAAGGAAAAAGGCCGCAAGGTCGTGGGGCAGTTCTGCATCTATTCACCGCTGGAGATCGCCCTTGCGGCGGGTGCCGTGCCGGTCTCTTTGTGCGGGACGAAACAGGACTCCATCCCGGTGGCGGAAGAGGTCTTGCCGCGCTGCCTGTGTCCCCTGATCAAGAGCAGCTTCGGCTTTGCCCTGCAGGACAGCTGTCCCTATCTGGCGGCCTCGGACATCGTGGTGGCGGATGCCACCTGTGACGGCAAAAAAAAGATGTATGAACTGCTGGCTGCCTACAAGCCTGTGATGGTCCTGCAGCTTCCGCAGATCCAGGACGAGCGCGCCCATACCTACTGGCGGGAGCAGTACGCTTTGCTGGTAGCGCGTCTGGAACAGGACTTCGGTGTCCGGATCACGGAAGAGAAGTTGCGTGCTGCCATGGATCTGACCACCCGCCTGCGGCAGGCTTTGAAAAAGGTGCTGGATCTGGCCCGTCGTCGTCCGTCGCCCTTGCGGGGGCTTGATCTGCTGGACATCTGCTTCCGGGCCTCGTTCATGCCGGACTATGAGCAGGCCATCCGGCTGCTGGAGGCTATCCATGCGGAATTGCAGGATGCTCCGGCGGCCGTGGCTCCTGATGCTCCCCGTATCCTGCTGACAGGTGTCCCCACTGGCATGGGATCGCACAAGGTGGTGCAATTGCTGGAAGAGTGCGGCGCCAGCGTGGTCTGTATCGACAACTGCACCTGTTACAAGAAAGTCCTGCTGGCCATGGAAGAAGAGGGGGATGCCCTGGATGTCCTGGCACGCCGCTATCTGGACATGCATTGCGCTGTCATGTCGCCCAATCCTCGCCGCTACAGCGTCCTGCGCGATCTGGCCCGGGACTTTGCCGTGGATGCCGTAGTCGACCTTACGTGGCAGGGGTGCCAGCCGTACGATGTCGAATCCTGGAGCGTCAAAAAATTCGTGCGCGAAGAGCTGGGCTTGCCTTTCCTGCAGGTGGTGACGGATTATTCCGGCACAGATACGGAACAGCTCAAGGTCCGGCTGGAAGCCTTCCTGGAGATGCTGGCCTGAGATAGCCTGCCCGAAGCCCGTCAAGTCTATGGCAGCATAGTAAAACTATTCTTGTCTTTGCGGCGCAAATGAAAGATGCCATGGCAGCATGTGTCATGGCATCTTTCATTTTGAGGGGAAGGAAGGGATCGGGAAGTCCCAGTGTCTGCTACCAATTCTCAGGATCGGCGTATTTTTCCTTGCCGAAGCTGCACGCACCGCACATGGACGTGCTGTTCACAAAATGGCCGTCCCGCGTATAGACATCGACCACCGGGCCGTGCCCACAGGCGATGCATTTTTTCGTATAGTTGGGGCGCAAGCGGCATTCGATGGGAGGCTGTTTTCTCTTGGTCATGATCTTTCTCCTTGGGATGAAAGGAAAGCCTTGCCTTTGCAGAACTCACCCTAGGCAAAAAGGGGAACGTGGGCATGTCCGTTGTGTGACGATTGGATGTACCCCTGAAAAGTGTGCAAGCAGAAGATGGGCATAGTAAGGCATGGTCGTGCGGCCGTGCTCCCGCTACCTCCAGACATATTGGAAGCCTGTTTTTGGCAAGGAAGGTTGGATTGTGTGGAAAAAAAGTAAAGCATACCGGCAAGCAGCCAAAAGGGAAAGCCTCTTGACTTATGGCCGCATGATCCTATCTGTCCCCTGACACACGCTGCTCATGCACAGGGGAACATATGGAAAATCCCCCTGTGCCAGACAACGACATGAGAGGTACATATGTCCCTTTTCGACATCTTCAATAAAAAGAACATTGGTGAAACGCTCGGCACTCTTATGGATACGGCCAAAGAACAGGCATCCGGTCTGACCAAGGCTGCTCCCGGCGGTGTTGGCGGCTTGGTGGGAGCTGGTGCCCTGGGAGCATTGCTGGGCTCCTTCATGTCCAAGGGGGCGTTGCAGAATGCCGCTCTGGTCGGTGCAGGCGCAGTGGCTTGGAATTTTTACCAGAAATGGTCGCAGTCCCAGAAAGAAAACCAGCCTGTGGAACCGGCTCCTGCCCAGCAGCCGGTGGCGACTGTAGCTCCTGCTGCGCTGGATCCTACGGCCCGTCTTCTGCTGCGTGCCATGGTGTTCGCCGCACGGGCGGATGGACATATCGACGCAACGGAACAGGATCGTATCAGCAAGGTCGTCGCGCAGATGGCTCCCGGCCATGACACCAATACCCTGTTGGGGCAGCTGCTGAATTCCCCCATCGATCCCGCGGCTCTGGCTGCGGAGATCCGGTCCGTGGAGCAGGGGGAAGACCTGTACCGTCTGTCGTGCATGATCGTGGACATCGACCATTTCATGGAGCGCAGCTACCTTGATGCGCTTGCCGCAGCCCTGAAGATCTCCGAAGCCCGCAAGGGGCAGCTGGAAGAAGAGGCTCGTCAGGCCAAGGCCCAGCTGGCCGCACATAGCGGATAGCCTCTTGAGACTTGGGATAACCAAAGGCCACCCGCAAGGGTGGCCTTTTTGACATGAGGGTCCGGGAGCATACCAGTGACCTGTTTGTGCCGGATCTGGTGGCCGGAGAAAGAGCCGGAGGGGCAAGAACAGTAGATGGCGCATATTTCCCCTGAGAGTGAAAAAGTGATTTTTGTGTGTCTCGGGTCGGGAAAAATTTTTTAGCGCCTTAAATCCAAATTTGACGCGATGCGTTTTTTGCCGATGGATGAGAAAGGGCACACCAAAGTGTGCCCTTTCTCGTGAGGGGGGATCAGTTCAAACGCTGCGACGTCGCGGGCATGACCTGCTGGACCCGGGCAGCGATCTCCGCCTTGAGGCTGTGCAGGACACGGCTTTGCTGATGCAGGGTCTGTGCCAGCTT
>CALBAX010000069.1 GCA_937926875.1 uncultured Desulfovibrio sp. | reverse complement strand
GCAACCTTGACCATGTGTTCCTCATAGGCGTGGGGGGCGAAGCCAACGGCCCGGCAGCCAATCTGCCGCACAATGTCTTCATGGCGTTCCAGTGCATGTTCGCGGCCCTTACCGTGGCGCTCATCTCCGGCGCCTACGCCGAACGCATCCGCTTCTCGGCCATGCTGGTCTTTTCCGCACTCTGGACGGTCTTTGTCTATTGCCCCATGGCGCACTGGGTCTGGGGCGGCGGCTGGATGGCCAAGCTGGGCGCCGTGGACTTTGCCGGTGGTGCCGTGGTGCACATGGCTTCCGCCGCAGCGGCCCTGGCCTGCGCCCATGCGGTGGGGCCCCGTACTGATCTTGGCAAGACGCCCATGATCCCCAACAACCTGCCCATGACGCTCTTTGGCGGCGGCCTGCTCTGGTTCGGCTGGTTCGGCTTCAATGCCGGCAGCGCCCTGGCTGCCAACGCCCTTGCGGGCCACGCCCTGGTCACCACCCACCTGGCCACGGCTGGCGGCATCTTCGGCTGGATGCTCCTTGAATACCTGCGCTTCGGCAAGGCCACGAGCCTGGGCGCCATCTCCGGTGCGCTGGCGGGCCTCGTCTCCATCACGCCCGCAGCCGGTTTCGTGGGAACCATGCCCGCCCTGGCCATCGGCTTTGCCGGCGGCATGATCTGCTACGGCGGCATCCTGCTCAAGAACCGCCTGGGCTATGACGATGCCCTCGACGTGGTGGGCATCCACGGTGTGGGTGGCACCTGGGGCGCCTTTGCCACCGGCCTGTTCGCCTCGGCCAGCATCAACGGCGTCAACGGCCTGTTCTACGGCAACCCGTGGCAGCTCGTGGTCCAGGTCATCTCCATCGTCGCCACCTGGAGCTTCGTTTACCTGGTGAGCCGCATCCTGCTGAAGCTGACGGATGCCCTGGTGGGCCTGCGTGTGGATCCCGCCTCCGAGATCCGGGGCCTGGACCTCAGCCTGCACAACGAACGCGGCTATACCCTGTAACTGTCGGGACATCCCTACCTGCTGTCAGGAATATCTGGAGCCCATCATGAAAAAGCTCGAAATCATCATCCGCCCGTCCAAGTTCGAAGAAGTGAAGCAGCAGCTGACCTCCATCGGCATCCACGGCATGAACTACAGCGAAGTACGCGGCTTCGGCCGCCAGCACGGACATACGGAAGTCTATCGCGGCACCACCTACGCTGTGGACTGCCTGCCAAAGATCAAGATCGAGATCGTGGTCCACGACGAAGCGCTGGAAAAGGTGCTGCAGGCTGTTTCCGTGGCCCGCACCGGCGAGATCGGCGATGGAAAGATCTTCATCTATGACGTGCTGGATGCCATCCGCATCCGTACCGGCGAACGCGGCCCCGCCGCCCTGTAAGGAACAGCCGCCTAAAGTTTTCCTGTTTTCCTCCCCATCAGGCCTGCCGGGAAAGGTCTCCCCCTCTCCCTTTCCCGGCGGGCCTGAAAAAAAGACTTCCAAGGAGTCCCCTCATGAATGCCCGCACTGATGCCATCCGGCAGATCGCCCAGAGCCACCCGAATCACCAGCCCCCCGCCACCGAGATCGACGCCATCTTCGGTTGCGACGTCTTCTCCCTCGACATCCTGCAGAAGCGCCTGCCCAAGCCCGTGTTCCGCATGCTGAAGGCCACCATCGCCCGCGGCGAACGTCTTGACCCGGACATCGCGGATACCGTGGCCTGCGCCATGAAGGACTGGGCCATCAGCAAGGGCGCCACGCACTATACCCACTGGTTCCAGCCCATGACCGGCCTGACTGCCGAAAAGCACGACGCTTTCCTGACCCCCACCGGCGAAGGCCGCGTCATCAACGAATTCTCGGGCAAGATGCTCATCTGTGGCGAACCTGATGCCTCCTCCTTCCCGTCCGGCGGCCTGCGCTCCACCTTCGAGGCCCGCGGCTACACGGCCTGGGATCCCACGGTCCCTGCCTTCATCATCGGCCGCACCCTGCATGTGCCCACCCTCTTCTACAGCTATTCGGGCGAGGCCCTGGACCGCAAGATCCCGCTCATGCGTTCCATCTCCGCCCTTTCCCGGCAGGCCCTGCGCATCCTGCGCCTGTTCGGCAACCGTACGGCCACCTTCGTGCGTCCCAGCGTGGGGCCGGAACAGGAATACTTCCTCGTCGACCGCCGCCTGGCTGCCCTGCGCCCCGACCTGCTGCTGGCGGGCCGTACGCTGATGGGCACTCCGCCCGCCAAGGGCCAGGAGATGGAAGACCATTACTTCGGCTCCATCCCGGCGCGTGTCATGGCCTTCATGCAGGATGTGGAGGACGCCCTGTTCCGCCTCGGCATCCCGGCCAAGACCCGGCATAACGAAGTGGCCCCCGGTCAGTTCGAGATCGCGCCCATCTACGAGGACGCCAACATCGCTACCGACCACAACATGCTCATCATGAACCTGCTGCACGAGATCGCGCCGCGGCATGACTTCATCTGCCTGCTCCACGAAAAGCCCTTTGCCGGCGTCAACGGCAGCGGCAAGCACAACAACTGGTCCATCAGCGATTCCGAGGGCAACAACCTGCTCGATCCCGGCAAGACCCCGCTGGACAATGCCCAGTTCCTCGTTTTCCTGGCCGCTGTGTTGCGGGCCGTGCACAAGCACAGTGCCGCCCTGCGTCTGGGCACGGTGGGCGCGGGCAACGATCACCGCCTGGGCGCCAACGAAGCCCCGCCGGCCATCATCTCCGTCTATCTGGGCGACATGCTGACCGACGTCATCGACACCATCATGAATGGTGTGACCCACAAGCCCGGCCGCACCAGCATGGAGATCGGCGTCTCCTCCCTGCCGCCCCTGCCCGTGGATCTTTCCGACCGCAACCGCACCAGCCCCTTCGCCTTCACCGGCAACAAGTTCGAGTTCCGGGCCGTGGGTTCCTCCCAGTCCATCGCGCCGGTGAACATCGCCCTGAACACGGCCATGGCCTGCGCCCTGGACGACATCGCCACCGAGCTGGAAGCCACTGTGGGTTCCGGTACGAGCCTCAATGCCGCCCTGCAGGAACTGCTGCCCCGCCTGTTCCGGGAACATCAGGCCGTGGTCTTCAACGGCAACGGATATTCCGAGGAATGGCCCGTGGAGGCGGCCCGTCGCGGCCTGCCCAACCTGGCCACCACGGTGGACGCCCTGGAACGCTACAACACGCCTGAAGTGATGGACGTGTTCCTGCGCCAGAACGTGCTTTCCGAACGCGAGATGCTGGCCCGTCAGGAGATCCTGCTGGACACCTACGCCAAGACCATCGCCATCGAAGCCTCGCTCATGCTGGACATGTCCCGCACGCAGATCCTGCCCGTTGCCCTGCAGGAACAGGCCGCAGCCGCCGATCTGGTGCTCAAGACCCGGGCCGTCAGCACCGAGGCCGCCATGGAAGAAGAGCGCTTCACCTGCCTGCGCGGCCATACCGTGGGCCTGAACGGTACCCTTTCTGCCCTGGAACAGCAGCTCGCCGCGCTGCGTGCCGCTGCGGACGCCCACACGGCCGCCCGCATCGCCCGTGACGGCGTGGTCCCTGCCATGCAGGCCTGCCGCGAACACTGCGACGCCCTGGAGCGCATGCTCAACGCCGCCGTCTGGCCGCTGCCCTCCTATGCGGAGATGCTCTGGCTGCACTGATCCCCGAACTGGTCCCTTTGTCTCTCCCCGGGCCGGGCATGACCATCCCCGCCCGGGGACGTTTTCCTTCCACTCCCCCAGCCTTCCCAGGAGTGACATATGAACGGTCTTTTCGATCCCCGCCGGGAGCATGATGCCTGCGGTGTGGGTTTTGTTGCCCATCTGGACGGCCAGAGCCGTCATGACGTGATGCACATGGCCCTGGGCGCCATGACCCGCATGGCCCACCGTGGCGGCGGTGACGGCAGGAACGGTGACGGCGCCGGCATCCTCTTCCCCCTGCCGCGCGGATTCTTCCTGCGCCAGTGGCCCGCGTTGTCGGTCTGCGCCGCCCCCTGGGCCGTGGCCCAGCTTTTCATGCCCCGGGATGCGGCCCTGCGGACGCTGTGCCTGCAGCGCTTCAGCGAGATCTTCACGGCCTGCGGCCTGCGCGTGGAAGACGAGCGCGACGTCCCTGTGCGTGAAGACGTACTGGCCCCCGCTGCCCGCCAGACCATGCCCGGTTTCTTGCAGCTGCTCGTCCTGCCGGACACCCGCTCCCCCGAAGCCGCCGAGCTCCATGATCCCGAAGCTCTTGAACGCCGCCTGTTCCTTGCCCGGCACATGGCCGAGAACCTGATCTGGAAGGAACTGTGCCAGCAGGGGCAGGATACCCGCCTGTTCTACGTGGCCAGCTGCTCCTGCCGGAGCATCGTCTACAAGGGCATGCTCCCCGGCTCCCGGCTGGGAGAGTTCTATACCGATTTGACGGACGAGGACTGCGCCGCGCCCTTTGCCGTGTTCCACGAACGTTTTTCCACCAACACCCTGCCTTCGTGGCCGCTGGCCCAGCCCTTCCGCCTGGCTGCCCATAACGGCGAGATCAATACCCTGCGCGGCAACGCGGCCCACATGGGCGTGCGCGAGGCCGTACTCGCCTCTCCCCTGCTGGGGACGCATCTGAAGGATGCCCTGCCGGTCATCAATCCCGACACCTCGGATTCCGGGACCCTGGACAACGTGCTGGAACTGCTGGTCCGCGCGGGCTACACCCTGCCCCACGCCCTGATGATGATGGTCCCCGAACCCTTTGGCCCCACCTTCGTCATGGGCGACAACAAGCGCGCCTTCTACGAATACCACTCGTCCCTCATGGAGCCCTGGGACGGCCCCACCTGCCTCGTCTTCACCGACGGCTGGCGGCGCGTGGGCGCCATGCTCGACCGCAACGGCCTGCGCCCCTGCCGCTGGAGCGTCTCCCGGGACGGCCTGATGGTGCTCGGCTCGGAAAGCGGCCTTGTGGACGTGCCTGAAGAGGACATCATCCAGCGCGGCCAGCTCCAGCCCCGGCGCATGATCCTGGCAGACGTGGAACACCACCGCATCGCGCCTGATGCGGAGATCAAGGGGCAGGTCATCCGCTCCCAGCCCTGGCGCCGCTGGCTCCAGAAGCACGCCGTGCGCCTTGAGACCCTGAACAGCATGGGCGAAGAAAGCGATGCCGCGCACGCCCTGCCGCCGCTGGACCGCCGTCTGCGTCAGGCCGGCTGTGACAGCTCCTGGCAGCGCCAGGTCCTCGTGCCCATGGCCGAGAACGCCCAGGAGCCCGTTTGCTCCATGGGGACGGACAAGCCCCTGCCCTGCCTCAGCGACGAGCCGCAATCCCTGTTCCGCTGGTTCAAGCAGCGCTTCGCCCAGGTTACCAACCCGCCCATCGACCCCTACCGGGAACAGCTGTCCATGTCGCTCATGGGCCATGCCGGGCGTGCAGGCAACATCCTGGAACCGGGCCCCGAAAGCTGCGCTGTCCTGCGCCTGCCCCATCCTTTCCTCACCACGGACGACATGCGCCGGATCCGGGCCTCGCGGCGTCCCGCCGTCCGGGCCGTCACCCTTGACGCCACCTTCCCGGCCCACGGCGACGGAGAAGCCCTGCGCGCGGCCCTCGACCGCCTGTTCGCGGACGCCGAGACTGCCATCGCCCAAGGGGCCACCATCCTTGTGGTGAGCGATGCGGCCATGACGGCGGACAAGGCGCCCATCCCCGCCCTGCTGGCCTGCGCGGGCCTGCACCACCATCTCATCCGTGCCGGTCTTCGCCATGCCTGCGGCATCATCGCGGAAAGCGGCGAAGCCTGCGAGGTCATCCACATGGCGCAGCTCATCGGCTACGGCGTCAATGCCGTCTGCCCGCACGCGGCCCTGGATGCCGTCCGCCGCATGGCACGGGAAGGCCGCCTGGGCACGGACGCCGGTCCTCTTGACGAAGAAGACGCCCAGGAACGCTATATCAACGCCCTGAAGAAGGGCCTGCTCAAGGCCTTTGCCCGTCTGGGCATCTCGACCCTGCGATCTTTTCGCGGCTCGCAGCCCTTCGAGGCCCTGGGACTGTCACAGGATGTCATCGACCGTTATTTCACAGGCACGCCCTGCTCCATCAGCGGCATCGGTCTGGAGACCCTGGCCCGCGATGCCGCCCTGCGTCACGCGCAGGCCTGGGACGATGCCGACACCACCACTGCCGCCCCTGCGGCGCGCCTCTGGAGCCCCCGTACCGTGCGCGCCCTGCATACGGCCGTCAATGAAGAAACTGGCGGACAGGCCCCCTCCCCGGCATGGCAGACCTTCTCCAGCCTTTGCAACGAACAGGAAGCCCAGGGCTTCACGCTGCGCTCCCTGCTGGAGATCGCACCCGACCCGGCCCGGAAGCCCGTCCCGCTGGACGAGGTGGAGCCGGAAGAGGCCATCCTGCGGCACTTCGTCGGTGCGGCCATCTCCTATGGCGCCATCAGTGACGAAGCCCACCGCACCCTGGCCGAAGGCTGCAATGCCTGCGGCGTTCCCTCCAACTGCGGTGAAGGCGGCGAGGATCCGGCCCGCAACACGCCCCGGACGGACGCGGACGGCCGTCGTCATGACGCGCGCTCCCGCATCCGCCAGATCGCTTCGGGCCGCTTTGGCGTCACGGCGGAATATCTTGCCCATGCGGAAGAGATCCAGATCAAGGCGGCCCAGGGTGCCAAGCCCGGCGAAGGCGGCCAGTTGCCCGCCTACAAGGTCACGGTGGACATCGCCCGCGTCCGTGCCACCATGCCCGGGGTCTCTCTGGTCTCCCCGCCGCCGCATCACGACATCTACTCCATCGAGGATCTGGCGCAGCTCATCTACGACCTCCGGCACCTCAATCCTTCGGCCCGCATCTCCGTCAAGCTGGTGGCCGAAAGCGGTGTCGGGACCATCGCGGTGGGCGTGGCCAAGGCCGGCGCGGACTGCGTGGTCATCTCCGGCCATGACGGTGGCACCGGTGCCAGCCCCCATTCCGCCATCCACTATGTGGGCCTGCCGTGGGAATCCGGTCTGGCCGAGGCGCATCAGGCGCTGGTGGCCTGCGGCATGCGCCGGCGGGTGTCCCTCCAGACCGACGGTCTGCTGCGCACCGGCCGCGACGTGCTCGTGGCTGCCCTGCTGGGCGCCGAGGAATTCGCCTTCGGGACGGCGCTGATGGTCAGCATGGGCTGCGTCATGTGCCGAAACTGCATGAAGGGCCGCTGCCCGGCGGGCATCGCCTCCCAGGACGAAAAGCTGCGTGCCCGCTTCAAGGGCCGCCCCGAACATGTGGAACGTTTCCTGCGCCTGCTGGCCGGGGACGTGCGCCGCGAGCTGGCCGCCCTTGGATTCCGCTCCCTGGATGAAGCCGTCGGCCATGCCGACCTGCTGGCGCAGCGTACGGACATCACCGGCCGGGCGGCCTCCCTCGACCTTTCGCGCCTGCTCTGGACACCTGACGCCGCCTGCGAACACCATGCCGGGGGCTTCCCCCGCGTCTGCGAACCCACGGCGCTGGAACAGGACCTCGATCAGGCTGCCGGCCCCGTGCTGGCGGGCCAGTGCGACCATCTGCGCATCGAGCGGACCATCCGCAATGTGGATCGTGCCGTGGGTGCGCGCCTTTCCGGCAGCATCGTCCTGCGCCACGGGGCTGCCGGTCTGCCCCGGGGCAGCCTGCACCTCCACTTTCGCGGCCAGGCCGGGCAAAGCCTCGGGGCCTTCCTGGCGCCCGGCGTGACCCTTGAGGTGGAAGGCAGCGTCAATGACTACGCGGGCAAGGGCCTTGCCGGCGGCACCATCGTGGTCCACCCCGATGCCGGGGCCCGCTTCGTGGCGGCGGAACAGGCCGTGGCCGGCAACGTGGCCCTGTACGGCGCCACCGCCGGGGAGGCCTACTTCTGCGGCCAGGCCGGGGAACGTTTTGCCGTGCGCAATTCCGGTGCCTGCGCGGTAGTGGAAGGTGTGGGCGACCACGGCTGCGAATACATGACCGGCGGTACCGTCGTCGTCCTGGGGCGCACCGGCTACAACTTCGCCGCGGGCATGAGTGGCGGCACGGCCTTCGTCTACGACCTGGACGAACATTTCCAGAACCGCTGCAACATCGAAAGCGTGGATCTGGAATCCGTCTGGCAGGAAGAGGATCAGGCCCTGCTGCGCCGCCTGGTGGAACAGCACGCGGCCTGCACCGGCAGCGCCAAGGCCGCGTCCCTGCTGGCCAACTGGGATGCCGCCCTGCCGCTCTTCGTCAAGGTCATGCCGCTGGATTACAAGAACGTGCTCCGCCGTCAGGCGGAAGCCGCCCACGACGCGGAGACCGCCTCCGCCACCGAAGAAGTGTTCCAGGCACGAGGAGAGAACGACCATGCGTAAGATCGCCTTCACCAAGATGGAAGGATGCGGCAACGATTACGTCTATCTTGACGGATTCTCGGAAGACCTGCGGCTCGCGGAAGGGGACATCCCCTCGCTGGCCCGTGCCGTCAGCGACAGGCATTACGGTGTGGGCTCCGACGGGCTGGTGCTCATCCTGCCGCCCACCTCACCGGACAGTGCCGACCTGCGCATGCGCATGTTCAATGCCGACGGCAGTGAAGCCGAGATGTGCGGCAACGCTTCCCGCTGTGTGGGACGCTTTGCCTGGGAACACGCCCTGACCGACAGGCCCGTCATCCGGCTGGAGACCCTGGCCGGGATCAAGCTCCTGCAGCGGGTGGACGATGCCGGGGGCTGCCCCTCCCGCGTCTGTGTGGACATGGGCACGCCGGAACTGGCCCGGCAGCGCATCCCCGTCCGCCCCGACACGGCATCAGATCCCGAAAGCCCGTGCATCGCCCAGCCCATCCGGGTGCTGGATCGAGAATGGACCGTGACCTGCGTGTCCATGGGCAATCCTCATGCCGTGGTCTTCGTGGATGATGTGGACAGTCTGGACCTGCCTGCGGTGGGCCCGGCCTTCGAACACCACCCCTGGTTCCCCAGCCGCACCAATACCGAATTCGTGCAGCTCATGGACGCGGGACATGTACGCATGCGCGTCTGGGAACGGGGCGCCGGAGAGACTCTGGCCTGCGGCACCGGCGCCTGCGCCGTGGCCGTGGCCTGCCACCTTACCGGCCGTACCGGAAGGGAAGTGGCGGTGCAGCTGCGCGGCGGCACGCTGGACATCCGCTGGGATGAACGGACGGGACACATCATGATGACCGGCCCGGCCCGTACCGTGTTTTCTGGAGAATACAGCCCTGCCCGGGGACAGGAGGACTAGCCATGATCCGCAGCAACGAACATTACGCCGGACTGCCCGGTGCCTATCTTTTCGCCACGGTGGCCGCCAGGGTCCGGGCGCACCGGGAACAGCATCCCGCCCTGCCCGTCATCAGCCTGGGCATCGGCGACGTGACCCGCCCCCTGCCGCCCGCCGTCATCGCGGCCCTGCACACGGCAGTGGACGAGATGGCTTCTTCCGCCTCCTTCAAGGGCTATGGCCCGGAACAGGGCTATGATTTCCTGCGCGAAGCCATCGCCGCACATGACTACCGGGCCCACGGCGTGCAGATGGACGCCGCGGACATCTTCATCAGCGACGGTTCCAAGTGCGACGTGGCCAACATCCAGGAGCTGTTCTCCCTGTCCTGCCGTGTGGCGGTCACCGATCCGGTCTATCCTGTCTATGTGGATTCCAATGCCATGGCTGGCCGTGCTGGCCGGTGGACGGGCGAGCGCTGGAGCGATCTCATCTACCTGCCCTGCACGGAAGCCAACGGCTTCGTGCCGGACTTCCCCGACGTGGTGCCTGACATCATCTATCTTTGCTACCCCAACAATCCCACGGGCACAGTGCTGCACAGGGATGCCCTGGCCGCCTGGGTGGACTATGCCCGCCACCACGGGGCCCTCATCATCTATGACGCGGCCTACGAAGCTTTCATCAAGGATACGGACAGCGAGGTGCCGCACAGCATCTTCGAGATCCCCAGCGCCGATGAGGTGGCCGTGGAATGCCGCTCCTTCTCCAAGACAGCGGGATTCACGGGCCTGCGCTGTGCCTTCACCACCATCCCGGCCGCGGTGACCATCCCCGGCCCGGACGGTTCCCGCGTCCGCCTGCAAGACATGTGGAAGCGCCGCCAGAGCACCAAGTACAACGGCTGCCCCTACATCGTGCAGCGTGCCGCCGAGGCCGTCTACAGCCCTGGGGGACAGGAACAGGTCCGCACCACCATCGCGGCCTACATGGCCAATGCGGCCCGCATCCGCTCCGGCATCGAGGCCATGGGCCTTTCCTGCTACGGCGGCATCCATGCCCCCTATATCTGGGTAAAGACACCTGACGGCATGGGCTCCTGGGAGTTCTTCGACTTCCTGCTGTCCCGCACTTCCCTGGTCTGCACCCCCGGTGCGGGCTTTGGCCCCAGCGGCGAAGGCTATGTACGCTTCACCGCCTTCGGCAGTGAGGAGGATACCACCGAGGCCCTGGAACGTTTGCAGGGACTGCGTTTGTAAGGGGCATCCGGGGGAAAGGCCCTTTTGCCATCGGCGCAGCAGGGCACTCCCCCGCCTCCCTGTCCTTTCCTCTTTGAAGGGACAGGACGATGTTTCCCCTGGAGCATAGCGGAGCGCGGGGAAGGCACGAAGCGCTCCCTTATGCACAAGGCCCACCGGAGATCGACTCCGGCGGGCCTTTTTCATGCTGTCACCAACAGGGGAAAATGCTGCGGCATCAACAGGGACATCGCGGCTCCTTCCAGGCGGATCCTTGCATCAGTGCTGGCGGAACTCCTTGTAGTTTATGCCATGTTTCTTCATGCGCAGGGCCATGACGCGTTCCGTGAGCCCCAGGGCCTGGGCCGCATGCCCCATGTGCCCCTTGTGCCGGGCAAGGGCATCCGTGATGCAGGCACGCTCCAGCTCGTCGAGACGATCCTGCAGGGTGCCGGAGGCAGCATAGGGCTCCACAGGCCCCTTGTGCGCCTCCGGGCCGAAGGGACAATGCGTGCTGTGCAGTTCACGCGGCAGATGCTGGGGCAGGATCAGGCCATCCTGACCGACCAGGAGCACGGCCCGCTCCATGACGTTCTCCAGCTCGCGGATGTTGCCGGGCCAGGCATAGCGTTGCAGCATGTCCATGACGGCCAGCGAGATGCGGATGCCCGAACGTCCGTTGGCCGCAGCGTACTTGTCCACGAAATAGGCCGCCAGCGGCTGGATGTCGTTCTGCCGTTCGCGCAGGGGCGGCATGTGGATGGGGAAAACATTCAGGCGGTAATAGAGGTCGCGGCGGAACGTGCCCTCCTCCACCATGCGGGCCAGGTCCCTGTTGGTGGCCGTGATGATGCGCACATCCACGGACAGGCTCTCCGTGCCGCCCAGACGTTCGAAACAGCGCTCCTGGAGGACACGCAGCAGTTTGGCCTGCGTCAGCAGGGAAAGTTCCCCGACTTCATCAAGAAAGAGCGTCCCGCCATCCGCCAGTTCGAAGCGCCCCTTGCGTATGCCCGAAGCACCGGTGAAGGCTCCTTTCTCATGGCCGAACAGTTCGCTTTCGATGAGATTTTCCGGCAAGGCCGCACAGTTCAGCGAGATGAACGGCCCCTTGCTCCGCTTGCCGGCGGAATGGATGGCATGGGCGGCCAGCTCCTTGCCCGTGCCGCTTTCGCCATACAGCAGCACCGTCGTGGAGGAAGGCGCCACCTGCGAGATCTGCTCATAGACAAGGCGCATGGCGTCGGAATTGCCGACGAAGCCATGCGGACGCAACGGTGCGGACAGGGCATTGCGCAGGCGCATGTTCTCTTCGATGGCCGCGACGCGTTCGTCCATGACATTCTGTCGCGCCCTGGCCGCATGGGCGATCATGGACGCGATGATGGTCAGGATGCGCTCGTCCTCTTCCAGCGTCACGGCATCCGTAAAGACCCGGTCCACGGAAAGGGCGCCCAGGACCTCGTCCTCGAATTTGATGGGCACACAGATGAAGGCGATGGTATCCTTTTGCAGGTCACGGGAACGGGTACGGTTCAAAAAAATGGGACTGGCCGAAACATTGGAAACGACCATGGGCTGGCCGCTCTGGATGACGCGCCCCGTGACGCCCTCGCCCAGCGCATAGTGGCCCCGCCGCTGTTCGGCTGGGTTCAGGCCGTGGGCCACCTCGATGCGGATCTCGCCGGTATGGGGAGAGACAAGTGTGATCATGCCCCGCATCATGTGCAGATGCTGCGCCATCAGGGAGAGCGTCGCCTCCAGGCTGTGGCTGATGTCACGGGAATGGTCGATGACCTGGGAAAGGTCGAACAGCAGACGCAGCTCGCTGACCGTTTCGCGCACGCGCTGCCGATGTGGCGGCAGCACAGGGGAGACGAAGGGAGCCGCCCCTTCCTGATGAGGGGCGGAAGGATCCGCCGACGGCGTCTCTTGGTGTCGTTTCATACGCAGGACTCCCCCTTTCCGGCTGTCGCGGCCATCCCGGCCCGTCTCCACTGCTCCTGAAGAGCAGTCCTGTATCCGTTCCCGGTCATCCCTGTCCACCGGAAGTGGCACGCAAAGCAGGAGACCTGCAAGGTCTGCGCCTCATGCCGGACATGCCGCGCATGTGAGCAGGGCTCTCCGTACCGGGGATGGTGCGGCAGCGCGGGCCGAGCCCCGGAAAATACCTGCCCATGGCATCCCGAGGATCCGGAAAAATGCATTGCAATACAAAAAAAAGCGGCCGGCATGACAGCCAACCGCTTGTTTTTGTGATGGTGCGCCCGAAGAGATTCGAACTCCTGGCCTACAGGTTCGTAGCCTGTTGCTCTATCCAGCTGAGCTACGAGCGCATGTTGAAATATTACGTTACTCGGCCGTGCCCGTCAAGAGAAAATGACGGCGACCGGCGCAGCCGCACTACTGGGCGTCGATAGCGTTGACGGCGCGGGACAGGCGGGACAGCTTGCGGGCAGCCTTCTTCCAGTGCATGGCGCCCTTGCCGGCAGCCTTGGCCAGCACGGAAGCGGCAACAGTCAGAGCGCTGCTGGCCTGTTCCTTGTCGTTGCCGGTGATGGCAGCGCGCACAGCCTTGACGGCGTTCTTCACGCGGGTACGGGCAGCGCGGTTACGGGCGGCGTGTTTCAGGCTCTGCTTATGACGCTTGATGGCAGACTTATGGTTAGCCACGGTATTCCTCCGATATTTTGGCCTGCAATGCAGGTATAGTGCCTTCGTGTGAAGACGGATTCTTAGCAGAGCATGGCATATCTGTCAAGCTCTGCGGCCATATTGGCGCATTTTCATGCAAGGGGCAGAGCCCCTTGCCACATTTTAGATCTGCAGGGCGGCAAAATCCGCCAGCCGAGCAAACCGGGTGCCCAGGGCATTGAGCATGGCCAGGCGGTTGGCGCGCAGCGCCGCATCATCGCACATGACCATGACGCCGTCGAAGAAGGCATCCACTACAGGACGGACTTCCAGCAGCGTCTTGAGGGCGGCGGTATGGTCACCGGCCTCCCACAGGCTGTCCAGACGCGGCAGCAGATCATCCAGTGTGGCGGCCAGGGCCTTTTCGGCATCTTCCTGCAGCAGGTCAGCCTGCCAGGCAGCGGCAAGCTGTTCAGCCGCGCCCTGCTTGCGGACGATGTTGGCCACACGCTTGAAGGTCTGCACGGCCTCGGCATAGCCGGCTTCCTTGCTGAACTGGGCAAGGGCGGCCAGACGGGCCCCGCACTGGCAGACATCAGCCACACCGGCGCCCAGGGCGGCATCCACCAGCAGGCTGTCTTCGCCACGGTTCTGCCAGTAATTGCGCACGCGGCCCGCAAAGAAGTCCAGCAGCTTGTCCAGGGCTTCCTGCGGCGCCAGCTTCCACTGGCGGTCACCATAGAGCTCGTGCGCACGGGCGAACAGCTGACGGACGTCGAAGCGCAGGTCGAACTCCAGAGCGATACGGATGATACCCAGAGCGCAGCGGCGCAGGGCGTTGGGGTCGGCAGCACCGGTGGGGATCATGCCCAGACCGAAGCAGCCCACCAGGGTATCGGCCTTGTCGGCCATGGACAGCAGCGCGCCGCACAGGCTGGCGGGCACGGGGCTGTCGGGCCCGGCGGGCAGGTACTGCTCGCGCAGGGCCTGGGCCACTACCGGGGTCTCGCCCTTGCGCTCAGCGTAGATGCCGCCCATGATGCCCTGCAGGGTATCAAATTCGCCCACCATGCCGGTCACCAGATCGGCCTTGGACAGACGGCCGGCACGGGCGGCGTCCTCGGCGCCCACCTTGCCCCGGGCCACGTTCTCGGCCAGCCAGCGGCACAGGGCTTCCAGACGGCGGGTCTTTTCGCCCATGGTGCCCAGACGGCCGATGAAGATGACGTGATCCAGCTTTTCCAGCCAGTAGTCAAACTTGTCGCGCAGGTCGGCATGCCAGAAGAAACGGGCATCTTCCAGGCGGGCACGCAGCACGCGTTCCCAGCCGTGCTTGACCAGGCTCATGTCCTCGGGGGAGATGTTGAGCACGGTCAGGAAGTGCGGCATCAGGGTGCCGTCGGCGGCCTCGATGCCAAAGCTCTTCTGATGGCTTTCCATGCTGGTGAGCAGCACTTCGCGGGGCACTTCCAGGTAAGAAGGATCGAAGTCGGCCAGCAGGGGCACGGGATGTTCGGTCAGGCCCTGCACTTCGTCCAGCAGGCCGTCACGCCACAGCACCTTGCCGCCGATGGCGGCAGCCTGGGCATCACCGCCTTCCACGATGACCTTGCGGCGGTCGGCGGCATCGGGCGTCAGGCCGCCCTTTTCCGCCAGCACGGCCAGCAGCTCATTGGCATGGGCCACGCTGAAGGGGCCATGACCGTGGATGCGGTGGCCCATGGTCTCGCGACCGGAAGCCACGGGGCCCACGGTGAAGGGCACCACGGCGTCATCCAGCAGGGCCACGATCCAGCGCAGCGGACGGGCATAGGCCAGGGTATTGCTGCCCCAGCGCATGCGCTTGCCGAACGGCAGGGAGGTGATGACGGCGGGGCAGATCCCGGCCAGCAGGTCAGCCACGGCAGCGCCGCCGATACGTTTGCGCACGGCCACGTATTCGCCCTTTTCGGTGGTGATGCGGTACACATCATCCACGCTCACGCCGTTGGTGCGGGCAAAGCCTTCCAGGGCTTTGGTGGGCTTGCCGTCAGCGGCAAAAGCCACGCGCACCGGCGGGCCGGCTACTTCTTCCTCGCGCTCCTGCTGCACGGGGTTCACGTCCTCGATGATGACGATGGCACGACGCGGCGTGCTCATGGTATGCAGGGCGCCGTGTTCCACACTGGCTTCCTGCAGGGCCGCCGTGAAACGGGCGGCCAGTTCGGCTTCTTCGCCGGCCAAAAAACGGGCAGGCAGTTCTTCGCTGCCAATTTCAAGCACAAAGGTCGCCATGCCTTACCTCGCCTCGGTGTTGAGCATCGGATACCCCAGCTCTTCACGCTGGGCCACATACAGTTTGGCCACGCCTGCAGCCAGGGCGCGCACACGGCCGATATAGCCGGCACGTTCCGTGATGGAGATGGCGCCGCGCGCATCCAGCAGGTTGAAGGTGTGGGAGCACTTGAGGCAGTAGTCATAGGCGGGCCAGGGCAGATCCTGCTCCAGCATGGCCTTGCACTGGCCTTCAAAGTCATTGAAGTGACGTAGCAGCATCTCAGGGTTGCTGGCCTCGAAATTGTGCTTGGACTGCTCCACTTCGTTCTGGTGGTAGATGTGGCCGTAGGTCACGTTCTTGTTCCACTTCAGGTCATAGACGGATTCCACGCCCTGCAGATACATGGTCAGGCGCTCCAGACCATAGGTCAGCTCCACGCTGACGGGATGCAGGTCGATACCGCCCACCTGCTGGAAGTAGGTGAACTGGCTCACTTCCATGCCGTTGAGCCACACTTCCCAGCCCAGGCCCCAGGCACCCAGGGTGGGCGATTCCCAGTCGTCTTCCACGAAGCGGATATCATGCTGGGCGGGATTGATGCCCAGGGCGTTCAGGCTTTCCAGATACAGTTCCTGCACATTGGCAGGCGAAGGCTTCATGATGACCTGGAACTGGAAGTAGCGCTGCAGGCGATTGGGATTTTCCCCATAGCGGCCGTCAGTGGGCCGACGGCTGGGTTCCACATAGGCCACGCTCCAGGGTTCGGGGCCCAGCACGCGCAGGAAGGTGTTGGGGTTGAACGTCCCCGCCCCGCATTCCACGCCTGAAGGCTGTTCCACGACACAGCCCTGCTCCGCCCAGTAGCGTTGCAGGGTAAGGATGACATCCTGAAAATACATGTGCAGTCCTTTTTTAACACATTTCGGCACGACGCGACGCTCGCGTCAGCTACGGCGCCGCCAGTCCGACGCGTCCCCTTCGTTCGTCTTTTGTCCCGCAGACGGGACGGGCAGACTCAAACCCGGCGAAAATAGTTCCCTTCCCAGGCCAGCCCCAGATGGTACTGGACAAAACCATCAATGGCCCGGGCGCAGGCCCGCCGCACCGGAGGCGACAACTCGCCGCCCGGCCACCCGGACGGGAAACTTTGCTGTACATGGCGCAGAAGGTCAAGCCCCTGTGCGGGGATCTCCACGCCATAGCGCTCCAGCTCGAAGCGGCTGCTGCGACAGGAGGGACAGCGCAACTGCCCTTCATCGACCACGAAGAGCGCATCCTCGCTGATGTCCCGGCCACACCGGCCGCACTGCCCCAGGTTGGGGGCAAAGCCCAGGGCCCCGGCCAGACGCAGGCGGAAATACAGGGGCAGGAGCACGGGCGGGGCCTTTTCCGCCTCCAGCACCGCGCGCAGATCCTCCACCAGCAGGAAGGCTTCCGTCGCGGCGTCCTCCCCTACCCCCATGGCCTCCACGAAACGCAGGCAGTTGGCCGCCAGCCCCATGCGCTGCCAGTTGCGGCGCAGCAGGCGCGGCCCCTGCAACAAGGCTGCCTCCTCAAGATTGAGGAAACGTCCGTCCTTTGAGGAACGGACACGGCAGTGCAGGCTGTTCAGCACATCCAGACAGCCGCAAAAGCGTCGCCTGCTGCGACTGCCGCCAAAGGCGAACAGCGTCAGCAGGCCATGCTCACGGCACAACAGCTTGAGCCAGATGTCCGACTCACGAAAGGCCCCCATGCGCAGCACGAGGGCCTGGTCGGTCCATTCCATCAGTTGGCGGCAGGCGGGAAGACCAGGGTCTTGACCTGACCGGCCTGACCGGGAGCCGGCAGTTCCGTCCCGTCATACGAGACCTGCACCCCGCCGGCGTTACCCAGCTTGACTTCCAGTGCCTTGGTGAATTCCAGGGTAATGATGTCGCCCTTGTGCACCGAGAACTGGCGCACTTCCCCATCCACGGTGGCCCGCATCCAGCATTCCCCGATGCCGGTCACGACCACACGGTGCATGCCCGCGGGCAGGGACGGATCCTGGGCGGCCGCATCCTGGACCGTGGCCGCGTTGGCCGTCTGGCCCCAGGTCAGCTCCGCAGGCCGGGTATCCATCATGCCCGTGTACGCGGGCGCGGCGCTGCGTTCAGGCTGCGCGGTACCGGGCACGGGAGCCACACCACCGGCGGGCGCGGCCGTGCCGCCATTGCCCTGGGGGGCAGGAGCGGCCTGACCGCCGGCCGGAGCGGGCGTCGCAGGCGCGGCAGGCGTCGCAGCGGAAGGCGCCGGGGCCGCCGGCTCAGGGGCGGGGGCCACGGCCGCGGGCTCCGCGGTCGGCAGGCTTTGTTCCTTGCCGCCGGTGAAGTCCTTGAACACGCCCCGCTGCCACAGCATCCAGCCGCCACCGGCCAGCGCCACCACCAGGATGAACAGGATGAAGACACGCAGCCAGCCTGCGATGCCCTGACGGGCACCGTGGCGCAAGATGGCGGGATTGCTGCGCAGGCCCTCGTCACCTCCCATGACGGCACAATCCGTGGCCGCCGCGGACTGCAGGGCGTGCGCCACTTCTGCCACGGCTTCAGGATCCAGCGCCATATACGAGGCATAGGCCCGTAAAAAGCCCTTGGTATAGGCAGGATGGGGCAAGGCGGAAAGATCCCCGCTCTCCAGGGCCTGGATGAGCCGCGTGCTGATCTTCAGATGGGCAGCCACATCATCAAGGCTCAGGCCACGGCGTTCGCGCTCCGCGCACAACGCCGCACCCAGTTCTTCAAAAGTCATGCAAACCTCGATACGGGGAAAGCGGGTATCTGCCGGCCGGGTCTCCCCGTCTGGTTCCGGCCGGAAAGCTGTGTCTTACAGACGGATATCGATGACGGCCTTGCTGCGCAGCTGCTGGGAGTATTC
>CALBAX010000068.1 GCA_937926875.1 uncultured Desulfovibrio sp. | reverse complement strand
AAACCTTTTTTTATGTTTTTTGTGCTGTGAAATATCTGCTGCATCCTGCGCCGGCGCGCCCTGCGGCACTGTTGCGCACTGCGTCCCTTGGCTCCCCTGTTGTGACCGACTCGCTGTGAAGGCCCGCGCCCGACCCCCACGACCAAGCGTTTACAGCCATCACCAGTCATCCCGGAAGCGGTCTGTGCCAGCTGCACGGCCTTGCTTCTCCGCCATCCTTTCCACTCCAATACGAAAGCCTCTTTCTGCTTGTCACAGATGCCCTGTGCCCTGTTCCGCGTCGATCCGGCTCCCCCAACCAGTAATGCCTTTGCCGGGATGCGTCCCCTCTTGCGGCGAAACAGGCCGGCAAACGAACACCGCCTTCCCGTGCGCCGCGTCCCCAGTCTGGAACGGACCGCAAGACCTCCCCTGCCCTGCCTTTCCTGACCTGCCCCTGAAAAGCGAAGAGGAAGGAAAGCCGGGGCTTCCCTTCCTCTTGTCCAGCACGGCTGTCACCGTGCATCACAGACGCTGTCTGATACTTTCGGCCTAGTCTTCCACGTCGATCCACTGCAGGGCGCGGGACACGGCCTTTTTCCAGCCCTTGTAACGCTGCACCTGCTTTTCCTTGTCCGCGGAAGGTTCAAAAACACGTTCGATATGCAGACGGTTGCGCACATCGTCCAGGCCGCTCCAGTAGCCCACGGCCAGACCGGCCAGGAAAGCAGCCCCCAGGGCCGTCACTTCCAGCGTGGCAGGACGCTCCACGTTGACGCCCAGGATGTCGGCCTGGAACTGCATCAGGAAGTTGTTGGCGCTGGCGCCACCGTCTACGCGCAGGGCCTGCAGCGGGATGCCGGAATCGGCCTGCATGGCTTCGATGACGTCCTTGCTCTGGTAGGCGATGGACTCCAGCGTGGCGCGGATGATGTGGCTGGCGTTGGTGCCGCGGGTCAGCCCCACGATGGCACCGCGGGCATAGGGATCCCAGTAGGGAGCGCCCAGACCGGTGAAGGCCGGGATCACATAGACATCGTTGGAGGTCTCCGCCTTGTTGGCGAAGTATTCCGTATCCCGGGCATCGTTGACGATCTTCAGTTCGTCCCGCAGCCACTGGATGGCGGAACCGCCCACGAAAATGGAACCTTCCAGGGCGTAGCAGGCTTCGCCCCGGGGGCCGCAGGCCAGTGTGGTGATGAGGCCGTTCCTGGAGTTGACAGCGGTCTTGCCGGTGTTCATGAGCATGAAGCAGCCGGTGCCGTAGGTATTCTTGGCCATGCCGTTTTCCACGCACAGATGCCCGAACAGGGCCGCCTGCTGGTCACCGGCGATGCCCGCGATGGGGATGCGCGTACCGCCCTTGCCGCCAATGTTGGTCTGGCCGTAGACCGTGGACGAAGGCTTGACTTCGGGCAGCATGGAACGCGGGATGCCCAGTATGGACAGGATATGCTCGTCCCACTCCAGCTTGTGGATGTTGAACAGCATGGTGCGCGAGGCATTGGTATAGTCGGTCACATGTACGCGGCCCTGGGTCATGTTCCAGATCAGCCAGGTGTCGATGGTACCGAACAGCAGTTGCCCTTTCTCCGCCTTTTCACGGGCGCCGGGCACGTTGTCCAGGATCCATTTGATCTTGGTGCCGGAGAAGTAGGGATCCAGCAGCAGGCCGGTATTTTCCCGCACATATTCCTCAAAGCCCTCGTTCTTGCGCAGCTCGTCGCAAATCTGCGCGGTGCGGCGGCACTGCCAGACGATGGCATTGTACACGGGCTTGCCCGTATCCTTTTCCCAGACCACCGTGGTCTCGCGCTGGTTGGTGATGCCGATGGCCGCCACTTCGTCCGAAGAGATGCCCACACTGGCCAGGGCTTCGGTCAGCGTGGAGCTCTGGGTAGCCCAGATCTGGCGGGGATCATGCTCCACCCAGCCCGGACGGGGGTAGATCTGGGGGAACTCGCGCTGCACTACAGCCACGATGTTGACATCCTGATCCAGCACGACGGTGCGGGAACTGGTGGTACCCTGATCCAGGGCGACGATATATTTGCCTTGCATAGATTCTTTTCTCCAGTGGATGTTCAAAGGGGACCGGCAGGCCCGGCCTGCCCGGCAGGATAACCGCAGAATGCGGCCCCTGTCCATCGGCCCTGCCATCCAGGGCTGTTAGACCTTGTCCCCGGCGGCCGCGTTGCGATCCAGGGCCACGACGATGATGCGCTTGTAGACCCAGCCGCCGATACAGGCACCGATGATGGGCGCGATGAGCGGCACCAAGAAATACGGCAGGCTCAGGTTGCTGTTGAGCGGATAGCCGGTCATGGCATCCGTGCCCCAGCCCGCCAGAGCGGCGAACAGGCGTGGGCCGAAGTCACGCGCGGCATTCATGGCAAAGCCGGTCAGCGGACCGAAGCTGGCGCCGATGAGCGCCACCAGCAGACCGATGAGCAGGCCGCCCAGATTGCCCTTGGGAGCTGTATTGCGCCCGTCCACCAGGGCATAGATCAGGCACATGAGCACGGCCGTGATGACGAGCTCCACGAAAAAGGCCTGGAAAAAGGTGATCTTGGGATGGGGGAACGTGCAGAAGACCCCGGCCAGCGCCGTCATCTTGGCGGGATCGCCCGCCGTGGCGGCCACAGCATCGACAAACAGGTTGCAATACATGGCATAAGCCAGCGCCGCAGCGCAAAAACCGGCCAGCATCTGCACCAGGATGTAGGGCACGACCTTGCGCCTGTCGAAATCCCCGAACAGCGCCAGGGCGATGGTCACGGACGGATTGAGGTGTGCGCCGCACACGCCGCCGCAGACGTAGACGCCCATGGCCACGGCAAGGCCCCAGACGATGCTTATCTCCCACTGGCCAAAGCTGGCCCCCGCCAGCTTGAGCGCCCCCACACAGCCGATGCCGCACAGCAGGAAAATGAAGGTTCCCAAGAATTCTGAAAGATAAATGTGTGTATTTCCTGTTTTTTTCATAAACTCTCCAACATCGTTTCCCAATTCCTGCAAGAGGAAGAAAGCTTTCTCCATAACGCGCTTGCGGCTCTTTCAGGCTCACCAGTTGCTCTGTGGCAGCACATCTAGCACGCTATTGTGACGATCCTGTAACAAAAAGGAATGATTATTGTTTATTTGTCATATTATCCTGCATCGCGCCCACGGGCCGCAAGAAGCAGCCAGAACCTACCCCAAAAACGTCTGGCTGTGCAATATTGGCCTTGCTTCATGGCATGTCAGCATCTAGCATAAGCCCGGACAGGAGGTTCGTCATGCCCAGCAAACTGGATCCCGATGCCCGTACCGGTGACAAGCTGCTGCGCCTTTTCCGCAAGCTGCTCTTCGACAACAGACGCCACTTCCAGCAGGATCTGGCCCGGGAGCTCAACTGCTCGGCCCAGACGGTCATCCGTCTGATGGAGCAGATCGAAAGTGCCGTGGGCATCGCCCTGGAGATGGGCACGGAGCAACGCCGCCGCTGGTACCGTCTGAATCCCGGGGAAAAGGGGCATCTGGGCCTGGACTTCGAGGAGCTGCGCTTCCTGACCCTGTGCCGCCGCATGGCAGGGGGCATCCTGCCGGAACAGACCCTGCAGCGTGTGGACAGGACCATCCAGCGTCTGGCCATGCACATGGCGGATCCACACTTTCAGGATCAGGACGATTTTGCCTTCTACATCAAGGGGCGCATCAATTACACTCCCTTTGCGGACAGCATCGAACGCCTCGTCCAGGCTGCCCGCTGCCAGACCGTCTGCCGGATCCGTTACAAGGCCGTGGGCAAGACGGAAGCGCGGATCCACCGCTTCATCCCTGTGCGCATGGCCGCCATGAACAATGCCCTGTATGTGCTGGGCGGCCAGCTGGGCGAGGAGGGGCTCGAGGTCGAGCATCCCTGTACCCTGGCCGTCCACCGCATCCAGAACGTGGAACTTACCGGGGAGCATGTCTGCTACAGCCGCGACGATGACGATCACGGCGGTTTCGGCCTGCCCTGGCATGGACCGCGAACCTTCCATGTCCGCGTGGCTCCCAATGCCGCCGACTATGTGCGGGAACGCATCTGGGCCGCCAACCAGCATATCGAAGACTGCGAGGACGGCGGCCTCATCCTGACCCTGACCACCCGCAGCGAACCGGAACTGCGCGCCTGGGTCCGCAGCTTCGGGGACGCGGCCGCCCTGCTGGAAGACGATAGGCCCCGGAAGCAGGACTAAAAGCCGTCGCCCCTCCGGGGCGCACATATCCTGTCCCCTGCCGGAACGGCAGCTCCCCGCAAGTATCGCCGCAAGTATGGGGCCACTTCCCCATGCCTTGCCGACATTCCGGGGATCCGCGCTCCCTGCTCTTGTCGGCAGACCCGATACAGCTGATCCCGCACCGCTTGCGTCTGGGGGATAAAACACAGGCATAAAAAAAGGACGTCCAGAGACGTCCTTCCTTGCTGCCATCACAGGCACAGCCACCCGTGCAACGGCTGCCTATTCGTAGAGATCTGCGTCGGCGGGCATCCGCTCCCAGTAGACGCGGCCTTTTTTCTTGTATTTGCGCAGCAGCACATAGACGCTGCCGGGGCCGCCGTCATGCGGCTGGGCCGTGCAGAAGGCCAGCACCACGCGCTTGAAGGGATCCTGGGTGAGCCAGGACTGCAACTTGCCGCGCAGCACGCCCACGCCGTCCGGGGAGTTCTTGCCGCGGCCGGGCACCACCAGGATGGTCCGCAGGCCCTTGTACCAGCTGCCGCGCATGAAGCCGCGCAGGGTCTCGAAGGCCTGCTGGGCGTTGAGGCCGTGCAGGTCGAGATGCGCCTCGGGGCTCAGGCCACCGGCACGCAGCTTGTTCATGATCATCTGGTCCAGCCCCACCACATGCCCTTCCATGTATTCGTCGGTCATGGACAGGGCGAATTCCAGCTTGCCGTCCCAAAAGTCCTGCAGGCTGGTATCCGCAGACGGCGGCGGGGTGCTCTGGGCCACCGCAGGCGGCACGTCCCGCCCCTTGCCCTGCAGGGGCGCCACCTGTTTCATGGCCAGCCAAAAGTCGTCTTCCTCCGAAGCCGCCACCACGGCTTCCAGACCGGCTGCCGCATCCCCTGCCTTGCCGGCGGACGGAGCGACAGCATCGGACGCTGCCAGGGCCGCGGTCCCGCTCTCCTTGTGGGGAGCACTGCCCTTTTTCTTCTTTTCCTTGAGCTTCTTCACCTGCGGCATGGCGCACTGCTCTTCCAGGGCAAAGCCCCCCTGCCCGCTCCCCTGGTCGCGGCCCGCACCGCCGTGAGCCGACTGACGCTCCACATTGCTCATGGCGGACAGGAACAGGGAGGCGTCTTCGTCGTCCGCAGGCGCGGCAGCCTGGCGCGCGATGCGCTTGCCGCGTTTTTCCGGCGCCGCCGGGGCACCCTTCTTTTTCTGCTGCGGGAAACGTCCTTTTTCCAGGGCCTTGAAAGGATTGTTCTTGAAGCTGTTGTCGTCGGTCATGGGAGCCCCCTGTTGCTGAAAAAAAAGCCGCGGCAGGACCGCGGCTTTTTCCATTGGATCAAAAAAACGTCTACTGCTGGGCAGGCTGGGCCACAGGAGCGTCCGCAGCAGGAGCCTCGGCGGCGGGAGCTTCGGATGCCGCAGGAGCTTCAGGAGCAGCAGGGGCGGCAGCATCGGCCGGAGCAGCTTCGGGGGCCGCAGGAGCAGCGCTGGTCGCGGCAGGCTGGGCCGGAGCAGCAGCTTCAGGCGCGGCGGCGGGCTTGGCAGGCACGTCTTCGATGGTCAGGGGCTCCACCTTGAGCACGGCGGATTCATCGCTGGGACGCGAGCTGGTCACATAGGTGTAGCTCAGCGAAGTCACCACGAAGACCACGGCCATGAAGGCGGTCATCTTGGCCAGCATGCCACCGGCACCGCTGCTGCCGAACACAGAGGTATTGCCGCCACCGAAAATGACGCCCATACCTTCCTTGCCGGCCTGCAAGAGAATGAGAATGACGAGCACCACACAAACAATGATATGAAGCGTCAGAATAAGGGTCTGCACAAGAGCCTCCCAAGGGCACGACGTAAATGAAGGACTTCAGGCCTAGGCCCGGATGATCTGCACAAAACTTTGCGCGTCCAAAGAAGCGCCACCTATCAGAAGACCATCCACATTGTCAAGTCCGATAAGGTTGCCGGCATTGGCCGGTTTGACGCTCCCACCATACAGGATCGGGATCCTGTTGCCGGCCTCGCCCAGGCGTTCGCACAGCAGGCGGCGCACCACAGCGTGGGTGGCCAGCACTTCGTCGGGACCGGCCACCTTGCCGGTACCGATGGCCCACACGGGCTCATAAGCCACAGCAAAGCGGCCTTCCAGCGCGTTTTCCCCGACGGGCAGGCCGCTGTCCAGCTGACGGCGCAGCACGTCTTCCAGCTGGCCGGCTTCGCGCTCTTCCAGCTTTTCCCCGATGCAGAGCATGACCTTGAGGCCCTGCTCCAGGGCAAAGGCCGTCTTGCGGCCCACCAGCGCATCGGATTCGCCCAGCACATGCCGGCGCTCGGAATGTCCGGTCAGCACCCAGACCGCACCGGCGTCCTGCAGCATGCGCGGCGAGATCTCGCCGGTGAACGCCCCTTCCACAGCAGGCCAGACGTCCTGCGCACCGGCCTGCGCCTGCGAGGCGGCAAAGGCATCCGCCACGTCGGCGATGGCCGTGAAGGGCGCGAACACCACCACTTCGTGCAGGGTCGGCTGTTCGTCCAGGGCAGCAGCCACGGCAGCAGCCGTTTCGCGGGCTTCCTGCCGGGTCTTGTACATTTTCCAGTTGGCAGCGATGATCTTCTGCATGGAAATATCCTCTCTGTCAGTCCTGCGGTGCCAGATCACACTGATAGATCAGGGCATCTTCGCCGGTATCCGCATAATAGCGGGGCCGTTTGCCCACCCGGACGAAGCCGCATTTCTCATATAGGGCGATGGCCGGGGCATTCCCGGTACGGACTTCAAGCAAAGCCCTGTTGATACCTGTTTTTTCAGCTTCTTGCAAGGCTGTGCGCAAAAGCCGTTCGCCCAACCCCTGCCGCCGTGCAGCGGGCAGGACGGCAAGGTTGAGCACTTCCAGCTCGTCCGCCGCCTGGTAAAGCGAGATGTAGCCCCACAAAACGCCTGCCTCTTCCAGCCCGTAGGCCACAAAGGCCTGCTGGCCAAAGGCGGCACGACACTGTTCCTCGCTCCACGGCAGGGAAAAACAGGCTGCCTCCAGTGCCTGCATGGCGGCAGCATCCCCGGCCGTCAGGCGGCGGGGGGCCGTATCCCCGGCAGGCAGGCTCATGCGGGGCGCCTTTCCGCCTGCACGGGCGTCACGGCGGCCAGCAGATGCCGCAGCTCCTTGTGCACCAGGCCGTTGCTGGCCATGATCTCGTCCCCGAAGGCATACGGACGGCCATCCAGCGCCGTGACCCGTCCGCCGGCTTCTTCCACCAGCAGCCAGCCGGCAGCCACGTCCCAGGGCTTGAGCAGCATCTCGTAAAAGGCGTCCTGCCGCCCGGCGGCCACATAGGCCAGATCCACCGAGGCAGCCCCGATGCGGCGCACGCCCTGGGCCTTGGGCAGCACCAGGGCCAGACGGGCCAGCACGTCGTCCAGGCGTTCGGCGATAGCATAGGGGAAGCCCGTGGCCACCACAGCGTCAGACAGGGCCCCGGCCGTACTCACATGGATGGGCTCGCCGTTGCGGAAGGCCCCCATGCCCAGAGCGGCCCAGAAACATTCATCCATCATGGGCACATTCACCACGCCCAGCACCACATGGCCGTCCGCCCAGAGGGCCACGGACGTCCCCACCTGGGGGATGCGGTGCACAAAATTGGTGGTGCCGTCCACGGGGTCGATGATCCAGCACAGGGGCGACGGCTCCTGCCCGGCCACGCAGCTTTCCTCGGCCAGGAATTCCGCCTGTGGCAGCAGTTCCCCCAGACGTTCTTTGAGGAATGCCTCCACGGCCACGTCCGTTTCCGTCACCAGATCGATACTGCCCTTGTGCCTGACGGCATGCGTTTTTTCCCACTGGCGGCGAATGATGTCGCCGCTCTCGCGCACGACGGCCACCACATCCTGCAAAAATCGGGCTGTCAGCATGAAACGATGTCCCAAGACCGGCCCCCTGACCGGCAGGGGCGCACGGCAGTTGTGTGGACAGGACGCACGGCGGCCATCCCGGCCGGGGACATGCCCGCCCTTCCGGCATGGCACCACCCTCGTCCGAAAGGCAAGGGTCGGCCCGTCCTGTCCTAATTGATGAAAATCCCTTCGTACTCCTCGCGGTACAGCATGGCCTGCGCCGTCCCGCGCAACACCGTAGTCAGGGGATCCTTGTCCACCGCGACCTTGAGGTGCGTCGCCCGGGCGATGCACTGGTCCAGACCACGCAGCAGGGCCCCGCCTCCGGCCATGAGCAGCCCGTTGTCATAAACATCGGCGGCCAGTGCCGGCGGCGCCTGTTCCAGCGCGCGCAGCACGGTCTCCACCACGGCCTGGACAGGATCGTGCAGGGCCTCGCAGATGTCGCCCTCGGTCACGGTCACCACCCGGGGACCACCGTAGACCAGATCCTTGCCCGATACTTCCAGCCGCAGGCCATTGTTCTGGGGCAGGGCCGCACCAAGGATCTTTTTGACATTTTCCGCTGTGTTCTCACCCACTTCGAGACGAAAGACCTCACGCAGGTAATGCTGCACGGCCAGGTTCATGGCATCACCGGCCACACGCACCGACTGCGAGACCGCTATGCCCGTCATGCTGATGAGCGCCACTTCGCTGGTGCCGCCGCCGATGTCCAGTACCAGGTTGCCCGTGGGCTCCTGCACGGGCATGCCCGCCCCGATGGCCGCGGCCATGGGTTCTTCCACCAGGGCCACCGACCGTGCGCCCGACAGCAGGGCCGCGTCGATGACGGCTTTTTTCTCCACCTGGGTGATGCCTGTGGGGATGCAGATCACCATGGACGGCTTGACCAGACGCAGGCCGGAGATGCACTTGCCCACGAAATGGGCGATCATCTCGCGGGTGATGTCGAAGTCGGCGATGACGCCGTCCTTCATGGGACGTATGGCGCAGATGTTCCGGGGCGTGCGGCCCAGGTACTCCTTGGCGGCAGCGCCCACGGCCAGCACGTTGCGGCTGGCCGCATCGACAGCCACCACCGAGGGCTCATTGATGAAAATGCCATGCTTCCTGGTGTACAGCAGCGTATTGGCTGTACCAAGATCCATGGCAATGTCCTGGGTCAGGAACCTGCTGAAAAATCGGGACAGCATGGCTTAAGGATTCTTGACGGGCGGCACCGGAGCGGTATCGGGATCGTAGCGGCGGGGGCCCTGGCTATGGACCGTGCCCTGCGGCAGCAGGGAACGCAGACGTACCCGCAGGTACAGATTTTCGAGGAACAGGGCCAGATGATCCACGGCCTGACGCACGAAGGAGCGCAGGGACTCGTCGATGCTGCGCGTGGACGTATGCGCCAGGCACAGCACACCGCGCGTGCTCTTGTTGATCTGTACCGGCAGGCAGATGATGGCCTGAAAATCTGGCATGCCCGGCAGCTTGCCGAACAGCATGGTGGACGGAGCGCCTTCCAGTCCTTCGTTGATGACGGGCTGGTCATTGCTGAAGACCCAGCCGGCGATGCCGCTGCCCACAGGCAGGACCATGGGTTCGCCGTTCTCCAGCACCAGACGGGCAGACTCGCATTCCACGCAATAGCTCTCGCCGGGGACATCCACCGAAGCGAAGGCGCAGTAGTCGAAGCCCGTGGCATCGACCATGGTGCGCACGTAGTTCTGGATGAATTGCGACCAGCGGCGGTAACGGAAGCGCAGCTCCTGGATCACGGCCAGCTCGGCGAAATAGCGGGGGATGTCGCCGGCCATCTCCTGCCGGCCCTTGCTGGCCTGCTGGCGGGAGACCAGCTCGGCAAAAAGTTGCAGCAGCTTGTAATCCCTGTCAGTGAAGGAATACTGCCGCTTGCTGTCCACGCACAGGGCGCCGCCCGTGGGCACGGGACAGCCCATGAATGCCTTGATGCCGGCTTCCTCGCCTTCCCGGTAATAGCCGAGCTTGTGTTTGTGCTGGTCGAAATTGGGGACCAGCATCTGCTGGCGGTTGCGGATGATCCAGTCGACCAGGCTCCCCGAAGAGAGCATGGATCCCTGCTCCACCCCCTCGCCAAGGCTGAAGGAGGCCGCGAGGTAATGCTCCTCACCATTTTCGGAGGGCAGGAAAAGGACGGCGGAATAAGCATCGAAAACACTGCAGACGATGCTGAGGATGTGTTGTTCAAGAGTATTGGCAGTCATGTCGGTACGCGTTTGATGGTGGGCCCGGGCACAGGCCCCGGGACTGACGCAGGGAATTGTAACAAAGCAGCATAGCGCCCGCAACAGCTTTTCGCCCGCACCGGGGGCCCGGCGCCCAAAAACGACAAATACCGGGGACGCCTCTGGAAATTCCCCACAAAAGCAGTTACTCTTTACAGAGAATCGGGTAAGGTTGCACATGATCAAGTGGCAGGAGATCTTCAGCAAGGACGGCTTTCACTGGCAGGATGCCTATACGACATCCGAGCCGGTCGTCATCTCGCGCCTTGACGAGCTCAAGCGCTTCCTCGATGCCGTGCATATCCGCTTCTGCCTGGTCAAGCCCTACCAGGAGCACAAGAACTACCCCCTGGTGGAAAGCCGCGAGCTTTTGCCCTCGTTCGACAACGACATGTTCGAATACAAGGATCTGCCGGGCTTCTCCATGGTGGCCTTTGCCCGCCAGCTGGACTATTTTTCCGAGACCTTCCAGTTCGACAAGCTGCACCCCATCGTCATGGAGGCCGACGGCGCCTGCTGCCCGCTGGAGAACCAGGTCCTTGCCCGCAACGTGCAGACCCTGGCCTCCCGCCTGCCGCGCATGCACCAGGACATCTTCCGCCAGCAGTTCGCCAATGCCGATACCGTGATCCTGGACAACTACCCCTCGCTCATGCCTTATCTGCTGGTCATGGACAGGGCCCAGGTGCTCGCCCTCGATGCGGGCCGGCAGTTCCATCTGGCCGGGGTCTTCGCCTCCTTCCCGTCGGACATCGACAGCGAGCTCAAGCGCTTCGGCATGCGCATCGGCAAATTCGTCTACGGCGACAGCGAGATCTACGAACGCAACCGCATGTTCGTCTACCAGTACCTGATGGAGCTCTACGGCTTCCCCATCGTCTCGGAACGCCGCACCTCCAGCGCGCTCTTTGCCCGCAAGCTGCACAAGCTGGGCGAGCATTTCATGCTGCGCGTCCTGGGCCAGACGGACCGCACCATCACCACCTATACGTCCACGGGGCAGAGCACCCGCTATCCCCTGCTGGAAAAGATCGCCCTCATCTCCGTGGACGAGGATCAGGAAGAGGCTCTCGAGACGCTGGAAAAGGGCGGCTACTTCCTGGACCGCGACCGCCGGGTCGTCATCATCCGCGTCACCTACCGGCAGCACCGCTTCGATGCCAGCAACGTGCAGCAGGACCGCGCCCTGTCCGTGGCCTGGCAGGAGATCCTGCACCCGCTCACGGGCGCGCCCCTGTCCGGCCTGAACATCATCAAGGACACCTCCAACATGTTCCTGCGCCTCAACGACATCGTACGCGGCGAATACACCGGCCGCATCGTCTTCAAGCGCACGGAGATCGTGGAGAACACCGATACCGACGAGAAACGCCTCAAATTCCTCTATGCCTGGCTCACCAAGCACCAGCGGCGCATGATAGGCTACAGCGACGACTTTTTTGCCAAGGTCAGCCGCGTGCTCAACGGTTACCTCTACTCGCCGGACAATGACGATGCCTTCAGCAACATGCGCGAGCTGCACCGCGAGGTCTGCACCCGCTTCAGCTACATCCAGCAGGCGCGGCGCGTCCGCATCCTTGAGGATCTGGCCCAGCGCAAGGGCAAGGTGGGCCGCATGGGCTACCGCCAGATGATGCGCGAGGCCCTCGACCTGCTGACGGACCTGAAATTCGAGATCGTCAACTTTTTCCCGGCCCTGGTGGACGGCATCGTGGACAGCGTGGAACGCATCCTTTCCGATGCCTACCTGCGCCGCACCTACATGGACCCCCCCGAATCCCGGCTGACCAAGGCCGGTCTGGAGATACGCAAGAATTACGGCCGTCTCGTCTCGCTGCAGGACGGCTTCAAGGCCGTGCGCCGCGCGCGGACGGCAAAAGGATCCAACGCATCATGAGTCTGCACCGTTTTTATCTTCCTCCCGAACAATGGGCCCATGACCTCTGGCTGGAAGGCCAGGAAGCCAAGCATCTGGTCCAGGTGCTGCGCCTGGCCCCGGGCGAGGAAGTCCTGCTGCTCGACGGCCAGGGCCGCAGCGGCCGTTTCGCCATCGCCGAGACCGCCAAGAAAAAGGCCCGCCTTGTCCTGCAGGAAGAGCAGATGGCCCCCGCGCCGGAATCCCGCGCCGTCATGGCGCTGGCCTTCAGCAAGGCCGTGCGCCGCGGCTTTTTCATGGAAAAGGCCGTGGAACTGGGCGCCCATGCCATCTGGCTCTGGCAGGGCGACCACAGCCAGGGCAAACTGCCTGCCGATGCTGCCGAGGCCTGCCGGGGACAGCTCATCGCCGGGGCCAAGCAATGCGGCAATCCCTGGCTGCCGCAGGTGGAGGCCCTGACCGGCGGTGTGGACGAACTGGTCGGCCGCGCTGCCGCGGCCGACCGCCGCATCCTGCCCTGGGAGATGCAGGACACCGTGAGCATGCTCACGCCCCGGCTGGCCGGACGCCCCGGTACCACCGTGTACGTCATCGGTCCCGAGGGCGGCTTTTCCCAGCGGGAGCTGGACAGCCTGCGGGCGGCGCAGTTCACCTTCGTCAGCCTGGGGGCCCGGGTGCTGCGCTGCGAGACCGCCGCGACCCTGTGCCTGGGCCTGCACTGGTGGGCCTCCCATCTGGCGGATCCTGCTGGATAAAGGACAGCCATGACCGCACAGAAGCCCCTGCCGGAGCGCATGCGCCCCGATGATCCCGATCTTTTTCTCGGACAGAGCCATCTGGCAAGCCGCCTCAAATCGCTCATGGCGGCGGAGCGCCTGCCCAGCCTGCTGCTTTTCGGCCCGCCGGGCTGCGGCAAGTCCACGCTGGCCCTGCTGCTGGCGCGCTCCCGCAAGCGCCCTTATCTGCGCCTCAGCGCACCGGAGGCAGGCTTGCAGCACCTGCGCCGCTCCCTCAACGGCATAGAGATTCTGGTGCTCGACGAGCTGCACCGTTTTTCCAAGGCGCAGCAGGACTTCTTCCTGCCGCTGGTGGAATCTGGCGAGCTGACCCTGCTGGCCACCACCACGGAAAACCCGTCGTTCAGCGTCACCCGGCAATTGCTCTCGCGCCTGCACGTGCTGCGCCTGCGCCCCCTGGGACGCTCGGAACTGATGGAACTGGCCCGGCGCGGCGCCGAACAGGCGGGCGTGACGCTTGACGACGAGGTGCTGGACATCATCACCGCCGCGGCCCACGGGGATGCCCGTACCCTGCTCAACCTGGTGGAATACGCCGCCTCCCTGCCCGCGGAGATGCGCGAGCCCGAGCAGTTGAAGTCCGCCCTGCCCGAGGTCATGATGCGCCATGACAAGGACGGGGACAGCCATTACGAGCTGGCCTCGGCCCTCATCAAGTCCATCCGCGGCAGCGATCCCGACGCGGCCCTGTATTATCTGGCCTGCCTGCTGGAAGGTGGCGAGGACCCGCGCTTCATCTGCCGCCGCCTCATCCTCTCCGCCTCGGAGGACGTGGGTCTGGCCGACCCCAATGCCCTGCCCCTGGCCGTCTCCTGCCAGCAGGCCGTGGAATTCGTGGGCATGCCCGAGGGCTTCATCCCGCTGGCCGAGACCGTGGTCTATCTGGCCCTGGCCCGCAAGAGCAACAGCAGCTACGCCGCCTATCTGACCGCCGCCCGCGAGGTCAAATACAACGGAGCGCGGCCCGTGCCCCTGCACCTGCGCAATGCCAGCACGCAGCTGCAAAAGGAATGGGGCTACGGCAAGGAATACAAATATCCCCACAACTACCCCGACGGCTGGGTGGAGCAGGACTACCTGCCCGCCGAGCTCGTGGGTCGACGCTTTTACCAGCCCCGCGACATGGGCGACGAAGCCCGCCTGAGCCAGTGGTGGCGCAAGATCCATAAAATCAGAAAAACGGAAGAATCCTGATGCAGCAATATCAAGAAGGGGTCGTAGAGGCCCCGTTCGGCGATCTTTCCACCTATGTCAGCACGGCCCCGCAGCTGGGCGCCCCTGCCCGCTTCCCGGCCCTGAGATTCTACAGCAGCCTGCTGGCGGGCCCCGTGTTCTGGCTGTGCCGCAGGGCCGCCAAAGGACTGTGTGACGACAGTGCCTGGGTCCACGCCAGCCTGCGTGTGACGGAGCTCATCGAGCGCGTGGGCTGCCCGGTGAGCATCGAAGGCATGGAGAACATCTCCGCCACGCGCGGCCCCTGCGTCTTCGTGGCCAACCACATGAGCACGCTGGAGACTTTCATGCTGCCCGGCATCATCCGGCCCCACCGTGCCGTGACCTTCGTGATGAAGAAGAGCCTGGTCTCCCTGCCCTTCTTCGGGGCCGTCATGCGTTCCCGCGACCCCATCGTGGTGGGCCGCACCAATCCCCGCGAAGACCTGACGGCCGTACTGGAAGGCGGCGTGGAGCGCCTGAAGAAAGGCATATCCATCATCGTCTTCCCCCAGAGCACCCGCACCCCGGATTTCGATCCCCAGCACTTCAATACCATCGGGGTCAAGCTGGCCCGCAAGGCCGGTGTGCCCGTGGTGCCGCTGGCCCTCAAGACCGATGCCTGGGGCACGGGGAAAAAGCTCAAGGAACTTGGCCCCATCAAAAGCGGCCTGCCGGTGCGGTACAAGTTCGCCGCGCCCATGGACATCCACGGCAACGGCCGCGAGGAGCAGGCTTTCATCTGCGATTTCATCAGTTCCCATCTGGCCCGCTGGCGCAAGGAGGACGGTGTCAACGCCTAGCTTGCGGCCTCTGTGGCCAAGGGATGCGATACACAAAGGGCGGACCCTTTCGGGCCCGCCCTTTTCCTCTCGCCGCTGCGGGAGATTATTCCGCCGGAGCGTAGTAGCAACGCTTGGGCGACATGACCTTGCCTTCCTTCTTCAGTTCGGCAATGGCCTTGCTGACTTCCTTGGAATCCACACCCAGCTCCTTGGCGATGTCGCCAGGACGCAGGGGCTTTCCGGCATTGACCAGGACTTCCAGTACTTTGTTTTCCATGGGCTGTGTTCCTCCTTGGGATGTGCGTACGCACGTTACGGGGGGCTGGGCCAAACGGCCGGGCCTGTCCGGGAAGACGGGCCCGGGCCGGCGTTTGCCTTGTAGCACAGAGCCAGAAGACTGAAAAGATGCCCGGCAGGAGGCCCCCGGAAGATGCTTTGCAGCACTTCGCCATGTGGCATAGTGGACGCATTGATGCAGACCGCCAGAAAATTCCCTGCACATAGCAAAAAAGGCGACCAGTAGAACTGGTCGCCTGAATTTGCATGGTGCGCCCGAAGAGATTCGAACTCCTGGCCTACAGGTTCGTAGCCTGTTGCTCTATCCAGCTGAGCTACGAGCGCGTCGTGAAAAGCTATGTATAGAAAACAGCTCACGGAGTCAAGCGTTTCGCAAAAGAATTTTTCAGAAATATGGAAGGACGCCAGAGAAGACGCATCCGCCGCCATGCAAAAACGCAGCGGCCTCTCGGGCAGCCATGCCCTGCGCCGGGTAAAAGAACCACAGGTCAATCCTGTCCCGGCCAGCAGTGCCTGCGGTCATGTCCTTTGCAGGCATAGAAGTCCCGCTTGGCCAGGTACATCCTTTTGTCAGCTTCGTTGATCTGCTCGTCGATATTGCCCTGCTCGGCACGCCAGGAAATGCCGCAGGAGATGGAGATATGACTTTCCTCCATGGCCCGGAGGGCTTCACGGACACAGGCAAGGAAGGTCTCCCGGCCGGATTCGTGGTCGATGACGATGAACTCGTCACCGCCTATGCGATAGCCCTTTTTGCCAAATGCCTGGAGGAGGCACTCCGCTGTGCGGCGGATGAGGGCATCACCAGCCTGATGCCCCTGGAGATCGTTGATCTTCTTCAGGCCGTTCAGATCGAAGTAGGCGATGCCCAGGCTGCCGCAATCCTTTCCGGACAGGGAGTCACAGACCTGGTTGTACCTGTTCCTGTTGTACAGCCCGGTGGAAAGATCTTCCACATACATCTGGGCAATGACGTCGTGCTGCTCGGCGATCTTCCTTTTCTGGAGCTCGATCTGCTCCCGGAGATAGCGGCGGGACTCCTCAGCCATTTTTTCAGGAAAGCCGCTGTCGCTCGCGTCCATCTCGCTGTAAGGGTTGGAAAGGTGGAGATGACAGCAGCGGGGCCCCTGCGCCGTCCAGCGGAAAACGGTCGTGATGCGCTGGTGGACGCGCAGGCAGATGCCGGAATCCGGAGCGGTGGCGACCCAGAGCATGCCCGTACAGATGAACAGGTCCGGCATGGGCTGGATGACGTCGTACTGCTCTTCGCCTATCTCGCAACGGGGCACCTTGCCCGCGAATGCCCGGAACGTCCTGATGACGGTCGCCGGATCGACGGCATACTCATGCTCCCCGGCACCGAACCAGCTGAAGGCATCGTCAAGGTGGGAGAGCAGGAGCTCCGTATCGTTCTCGCAGTAGTGCTTATGCAAAAAAAGACGCGTCAGTTCCGCGATTTTCTTTTTTTTCGCATCGTCTGTCAAAGAGGCATGCTGCATCGTGCCCCCCTTGTCTCCATTGCCGGTGGCGATCCCCTATGCGCCCGCGAGCCCCTTTCCTGGCCCGCCATGCCGGTGCCCTTCTCCGAAAAACGATGGCAGTACGGCAGCCACACCGCAAGCGGCTGCCCCCAGGCACGCGGAGCAGACCGGACCAGACGTCCAAACTCATCATGCGCTGAAGAGGTGGAACTTCGGGCTGCCTGGATGGTATCCCCTTTCATCCTGCATGGCTATAGCCTGCTGCCGCCTTCGGGCCGGCATCCCTGCTAGGAGCTGTGGACATCCTGATCTTTCTGTGCCGCGCCCTTCTTTTTTTTCCGGCTGCACGGGTTCAGCTCGCTGACCAGCACCCCGGCCAGGATCATGGCCCCGCCCAGCAGCGCCAGCCCCGGCAGGCGTTCCCCGGCCATGCGGCCGAAGATGCCTGCCCAGACCGGTTCACAGGAGTAGATGAGCGTGGCGCGGGTGGGCGAGACTTTTTTCTGCGCCCAGTTGATGGCGTACTGGATGCCCGCGGTGGAGACGCCCAGGGCAAAGGCGCTGCCCAGCACCAGCCAGGAAGGCGGCGGCACGCTCTCGCCCACCAGGGGCATGGTGGCAAAACTGAGCAAAGAGGCCATGAGCACCTGCACGATGGTGACACGCCGGGCATTGACGCTGCGGGCCACCAGACCGATGAGGATGATCTCCATGGCGATGGCCAGCGCGCTGATGGCCGTCAGCATCTCGCCCCGGCCAAAGCCCGCGCTGCTGTCATCGGGCCCGGACAGCAGCAGGACGCCGGGGAAGGCCAGGGCGATGCCCACCCAGGCCATCAAATGTGGCGGACGCTTCATGACCAGCCATTGCAACAGGGGCACCAGCGGCACATAGAAGGCCGTGATGAAGGCCGATTTGCTGGCCGTGATGGTCTGGAGACCGCAGGTCTGCAAGGCATAGCCGCCAAAGATGCACAGGCCGATGCCCATGCCCGCCCAGACTTCCCGCCAGGTGAAGTCCTTGAGCAACGGCAGGGAGAACAGGGTCAGGGCCAGGGCAGCAAACGCGAAACGCACGCCCACGAAAAAGAAGGGCCCCGTGGCCTCCAGGGCACTGCGGATGATGATGAAGGTGGCGCCCCAGATCATGGTGATCAGGACCAGAGATCCTTCCTCCAGGGGGATGCGCGCCCGCAGGCGCGACAACAAGCCCGACATATGATCTTCCTTGTTCTTGCTCAGGATCAGCGCAGCTGGCTGTCCTTGCTGCCTTTGCGGTTGTACAGATGCACGGCGTGCTGCTCTTTGTCGGCTTCCTGCTGGCATTCCAGGCACAGCCGCACACCGGGCAGGGCCCGCCGGCGGGCTTCGGGGATGGGTTCGCCGCATTCCTCGCAAAAGGCACGGCTCTCTCCCCGGGGCAGGCAGGCCCTGGCCCGCCGTACCTCGTCAGCTATGGAATCCTGGATCTGCTCCTGTACGGCATTGTCGCCCGCCCAGCCTACCGCCATGGTGCACCTCCCCAATATGTTGCGCAGCAGTCCCGCTGCTTCTCCGTCTTGCGGCAACGGGGACAGACTATAGTCATGCTCCCCGCTCCAAGGCAAGAATGGGTTGCCGTATGCGGTGCATCGTATTGACCCCGCCTTCCTTTCTTCTTACAGTTGGGACATTCTTGTGAACACCGCCGCCTTTGGGCGGCAATGGCTGGAGGTCACCATGCATATCCGTTTCTGCTGACGCATGCGCCGGACTCCCGTGGGGAGATCTGTGCGTTCAGGCATGTGTGCCGGAAACGGACGGTCCTGGCGGCTCCCAGACAGCGCAAGACCTTCCCGGGCGATGCCGCCGAGATAAGATGCTGCCCAGCATCGCCTGCCTGCCGCTTTCCTGCACCTTTCCTGGATGATGTGTCCCGATATGCTTTCGGGGCGTGCTGCTGTGGTCCTGGACCGCGCACACGTACCTGTCCTCTGCCGGTGTTCCCGGTTCGAGGCGACGCGCCCGGCGCGTTTCCCGCTGTTCCTGCAACAGCCCACATTTTCCGTACGAGAGGTCATCATGAAAACCTGCCGTTTCCTGCTGCCTGCCCTGATGGCGGGCCTGATCTTTGCCATGACGTCCCATGCCGCCCCGCTGGACAGCTTCAAGGGGCTTTCCGGCACGCTTGATATCGCCGGCGGCACGGCTCACATCCCGGTCATGAAAGGCGCTGCCAAGAACATCATGACCGTCAATCCCGATATCCGCATCACCGTGGCCGGCGGCGGCTCCGGTGTGGGCGTGCAGCAGGTGGGCGAAGGCCTGGTGCAGATCGGCAATACCGGCCGCGCCCTCAAGGAAAAAGAGATCGCCAAGTACGGCCTGCAGAGCTTCCCCTTCGCCATCGACGGTGTGGCCCTGGTGGTCAACCCTGCCAACAAGGTGCGGGCCATCACGGCCCAGCAGGCCCAGGACATCTTTGCCGGCAAGATCACCAACTGGAAGGCCCTGGGCGGCGCGGATGCCCCCATCACGGTCTACACCCGTGAAGACGGCAGCGGCACCCGCGAAGTCTTTGTGGAAAAGGCCCTGAAGAAAGGCCCCATCGTGGCTTCCGCCAATGTGGTGAACTCCAATGGCGCCATGAAAACGGCCATCGGCCAGGACAAGCTGGGAATCGGCTATGTGGGCATCGGCCATGTGGACAAGAGCGTGGCTGCCCTGACCTTCGACAAGATGGTCCCCTCGCAGGAAAATGCCGCCTCCGGCGCTTACACCCTGACCCGCCTGCTCTACATGAACACCAAGGGGGCACCGTCCGGTCTGACCAAGGCCTTCATCGACTACATCTACTCGCCTGAAGGCAGCGCCATCATCGAAAAGAGCGGCTACATCCCCACCGGCCGCAAGTAATCCGTCATCACACTATGCGGGGCGGCCATGCCGCCCCGCCGGGATCCTGAACATGGCATTTCCTTTCCTGCGGCACAGCGGGGCCCTGCCCCGTCTGTGCGGCCTGCTCGTCATCCTCGCCACAGGCGCCCTGTTCGCTCTGGTGGGCTGCTTTGCCCTGCCGGTGCTCTGGAGCGCCCAGGGCGGCCTGATCTTCTCCTGGTCGTGGCGCCCCCCCACGGACTTCGGCATCCTGCCCATGCTGGCGGGCTCCCTCATCCTGTCCTTTTCCGCCCTGCTGCTGGCCTGGCCCCTGTCCCTGGGGCTGGCCTGCGCCCTGCAGGATCCCGTCCCTGCATTCTGGCAAAAATGGCTCACAGGCCTCATCCGCTTCATGACCGCCATCCCCACGGTGGTCTACGGCTTTGCCGCCGTGTTCCTGCTCACTCCCCTGGTCAGGGAGGCCGCCGGACAGGGCTCCGGCCTGTGCTGGCTCTCCACCGCCTGTGTCCTGGCCCTGCTCATCAGCCCCACCATGGTGCTGGTCATGGACGTGGCCCTGCGCGAACAGATGCGACGCCTGCTCCTGCCTGCCATTTCCCTGGGCATGGGCCGGGATACCGTCCTTGCCTGCCTTGCCCTGCCCGCCGTCCGCCGCTGGCTGCTGACCGCCGGGTTGCTGGGCTTCGGCCGGGCCATCGGGGACACCCTCATCCCGCTCATGCTCAGCGGCAACGCGCCCAACGTCCCGCACAGCCTGTTCGCCGGGCTGCGGACCCTGACCGCCCACATGGGCCTGGTCACGGCCACGGACGTGGGCGGCCCGGCCTACAACTCCCTTTTCGTGGCCGGGGGGCTTCTGCTCTGCATCAGTACCGGCGTCAGTCTGGTGTTGCGGCGTCTGGAAAAAAAGCAGGACGTGCTCCTGCCACCCGTGCCCGCCTTCTGGCGCCGCCATGCTCCCGCGGGCCTGCACCTGCTGGCGCGCGGCGCCGGTATCCTGTGCAGCGCCTGTGTCCTCGCGCTGCTGGGCTTTTTGCTCTGGCGGGGGCTGCCTGTGCTGGATGCCGCCCTTCTGGTGGGCGATGCACCGCTCTGGCCCGCCCTGCTGGGCCGCTTCCCCATCTGGGATGGCATCTGGCCCGCCTGTCTGGGCACTCTCTGCCTTCTGGGCATCACCATGGCCCTGGCCCTTGTGCCCGGTATCGGCTGCGGCATCTATCTGGCGGAATACGCACCGCCGCGCATGCAGCGCCTGCTCAACAGCCTGATGGACATCCTGTCCGGCGTCCCGTCCATCGTGATGGGCATCTTCGGCTTCACCCTCATCCTGTTCCTGCACCGTCTGGGCTTTGCCGGGGCCAGTTCCGGCCTGCTGCTGGCCGGGGGCTGCCTGGCCCTGCTGGTCCTGCCCGCGCTGGTGGTGACCACCCGTACGGCCCTGGAGAGCCTGCCCGCCTCCCTGCGCCTGAGCGGAGCCGCCCTGGGCCTGCGTCACGGCCAGATCGTGCGGCATCTGCTGCTGCCCCAGGCCAGCCGCGGCATCCTGAGCGGCGTCATGCTGGCCCTGGGCCGCTCTGCCGAAGATACGGCCGTCATCCTGCTCACCGGCGTGGTGGCCAATGCAGGGCTTCCCGCCGGTCTGGGCCTGCGTTTCGAGGCCCTGCCCTTTTTCATCTATTATACGGCTGCCCAATACCAGACACCGGAAGAACTGCAACGGGGCTTCGGCGCCGCCCTGACCCTGCTGGCCCTTTCCGGCGGCCTGCTCCTGCTGGCCTGGTGGCTGCATGAGCGCTTCCGCCGGGAACGACAGCCGGACATGACGCCCCTGACCTTTTCGGGAGGACCGCAATGACCCCACTTGTCCGCATCCATGATCTTTGCCTGCACCTCAACGGCCGTGCCATCCTGCACCATGTGGATCTCGAACTGCCGCGCCACGGCATCAGCGTCCTGCTGGGGCGTTCCGGTTCCGGCAAGACCAGCTTCCTGCGCTGTCTGAACCGCCTGCACGACTGCACCAAGGGCAGCCGCATGCAGGGGCAGGTGGAACTTCTGCTGGACGGGAAGATGCGGGACATCAGCCGCCTGCGGGGCGAAGAGGCCCTCTCCCGCCTGCGCCGTCAGGTGGGCATGGTCTTCCAGACCCCCAACGTGCTGCCGGCCAGTATCGGGCAGAACCTGCTGCTGCCCCTGCAACTGGCTGCCGGGCTGGATATGGACGAGGCACGCTCCCGGGCCCGGCACAGCCTGGAAGACGTGGGCCTGTGGCCGGAAGTCCGCGACCGCCTGGGCGATCCTGCTGCCTCCCTTTCCGGCGGCCAGCAGCAGCGCCTTTGCCTGGCCCGCACGCTGGCCCTGGAACCGCAGATACTCTTGCTGGACGAGCCCACGGCATCCCTCGACCCGGCCAGTACCCGCCGTATCGAGGATCTGCTCCTGCAGCTTTCGGAGCGTTACGCCATCATCCTCGTTTCGCACGGGATCGCCCAGGCACGCCGTCTGGCGGCCCGTCTCCTGCTTTTCGAGGACGGCCATGCCCGCGGCCCCTTCCCTCCGGAAGAGCTGGCCCGCATCTTTCCCCATGAGGATGCGCCGGAACAGGCCTGAGACGTGATGCCCATTGCCGGAGCCCCGTCCGGCGGGCAGTTTTTTCCTCTGGCAGGGCGGCAGGCATCATGCTATCCAGAAATAAGGAACCCCTGCCCGTGACGGGCAGACCGTCTAACCCCTTGCAAGGATCCGTCATGTCTGCTGCCATCCGCAATCCCCTGCCGCTGTGGGGATTGTATTTCCTGCTGCTCGTGGCCATGTTCGCCACGCCCCTGTCCAACCTGAGTTTCCTGCTCTGGATCATCGCCCCCCTGCTGGCCCTGACGGTCCGCAACAGCGCCCGCAAGGAAGGCTTGGAGGACGAGGCCCAGCATGCCTCCTGGATCATGGGCTCGGCCGGGCTCTTCCTCCTGCTGGTCTTCCTGCTCATCGGCGGCATGTCCACCGCCAGCTCGACCCTGATCGGCGCGGAATCCCAGCAGCGCATCAACGAGATCAGCACCGCCATGAGCCAGCAGCAGTTGCCCTGGAAGGACGCTTTTGTCCAGCTGCTGGAGGTCCAGGGCGTCAAAGGCATGATCCTCATCTGTGCCGGCGGCCTCCTGCTGAGCGTGCTCTGGCCCCTGCAGCGCATCCTCCAGGGCATGGTGGCCCTGAAGATGCATGTGGCCCCGCGCCGCATCTCCACCGGCGGCAAGCTGCTGACCCTGCTGCTGGCCGTCCTGCTGGCCGGGGTCTCCTGCCTCGCCGCCCTCGGCGCGACCCTGTAAACAGGCCCCGTCAAAAAAGCATCCGGGCGGCTCCTGAGCTTCAGCATACCAAGGGGGTGTCGCATGATCCGTCCCCGCTTTCGCCATACCGGCAGACCCTGCTGCCTGATCCTGTTCTGCCTGCTGCTCCTGCCCTGGCTGGGGGCCTGCGCCCCCCAGTACGGCGTGAGCGTGGACTCCCTGCGCGGCCCCCAGGCCGACAGCGCCGGCACGGTCTATGTGCCCCGCCCCGGCGTGGAAGGCATGGCCGAGGACGACCTGCTGTTCCGGGATGTGGCCGCACAGCTGGAGCCCTGCTTCACGGCCCGGGGCTACACCCTGAAGCTGGACGGACAGGAACAGGCCAAAAGCGACAACCTGGTCTTCATCAGCTTCGGCATCAGCGAACCCGACGTGCGCATCTACACCACGGTCAGCTATGTGCCCTATACCTGGGGCCGGGGCTATTTTCGCCATACCCGCTGGGTACGCGAGGAAGAGACCCGGACCAAGGTCTTTTTCCATGCCGGGCTGCTGCTGGAGGGCTGCACACGGGCCCCGGACGGCGGCCGCGGCAAGAACCTCTGGCGGACAGAGGTCCGCTGTACGGGACAGGACGACGATTTCCGCACCCTGCTGCAGGCCATGCTGCCCGTTTTGCAGCAGCATCTGGGCAAAGAGACCAGCGGCCGGCGCTATTTCGTCGTGACGCTGGATGAGGATGGACCGCCTGTGGTGGAAGAAAAGGAAGTGACGGCCAACTGAGATGCGGCCGAGCCCCGACATGAAAGAGCCCTGCCGGTCTCCGGCAGGGCTCTTCTTCCATCAGCGTTGCGTCATGTCGTCGCCTGTCCAGCCGCCGCCAAGGGCCCTGACGAGAGCAACAGCGTCCTTGGCCATGGCGGCCCGATGCGAGGCGTATTCCGTTTCGGCGCTCAGGCTGGATGCCTGGGCTGTCAGGACATCCAGATAGTCCCCCTTTCCCCCCGCATACAGATCACGGGAAAGCTGCAGGGCCTGCTTCTGGTGGTCCCGGGCCGCACGCAGGCCGTCCTCCCGGCGAGATTCTTTTTCATAGGCCGACCAGGACGTCTCCACGTCATGCAGGGCCTCCAGGACCGTTCCCCGGTATACAAGAGCGGCCTCTGCCGCGGCTGCCCGGGCCTGCTCCACAGCGGCCTTGTTGCGGCCGAACGAAAAGATGTTCCAGCTTGCCATGGGCCCTGCGCCCAGGCTCTTCATGGCATCGCTCCAGGAAACGAAGTCCGAAGAGGTGACGGCCCCGCTGCCCACAAGGGAAAAGCTGGGGAAGAGCGAGGCCTGGGCCACCCCGATGCGCGCCGTGGCCGCATGGTGCTCGGCTTCGGCCTTGCGGACGTCCGGCCTGCGGCGCAGCAGATCGGAAGGTACGGCCGAAGGCAGGCTGCGCAATTCCGGTATGGGCCCGGCGGGGGACAGCCGGGCATCGAACATGCCGGGATTGCGGCCGGCAAGGGCTTCCAGACTGCGGATGGCCGCCACGACCTCCGCTTCTGCCGACGGCACGGAGGCCTGCGTGGTCTCCATCTGGGCACGGGCGGCGTGCAGGTCGAGCATGGCCACGGTGCCGGCATCGGCACGGGCCTGGATGATGCGTACGGTATCCCGCTGCACGGCCACGTTCTCCAGCGCGATGCGGAGTTTTTCCTGTGCCAGCCGCAGGTCCACATAGCCATTGGCCACTTCCACCGCCAGGGAGGCGCGTGCGTCGGCAAGGCTTATGCCCGCGGCCTCCAGATCGGCACCGGCAGCTTCCAGGCTGCGCCGCAGCCCGCCGAACACATCCACGGCCAGTGCCAGCTGTACGGAAGCATCCAGTTTGGTAGATGTCCCGTCGGGCGCATAGTTCCGGGAGCGGGCAAGCTCGCCCGTCCCTGTAGCATCCGGCAGGAATTCCGCACGGGCCTCCATGCGGGCTGCCCGCGACTGGGCCACCCGCTGCACAGCCTGCTGGACGGAAAGGCTGCCCTCCTGCGCTTCGAGCACCAGGGCTGTCAGCAGCGGCTCATGGAAGTCTTCCCACCAGGACGGACGCAGGGGGGCTCCCGTACCGGCAAGCGTGCCGGGCAGGAAGTTTTCCGGTACGTCCGCGTCTGCCCGCTTGAAGTCAGGCCCCAGGGTGCAGCCGCCCAGACCGGACAGGCCCACAGCCAGCAGCAGGCACAGGGCCGCGCGACCGCCGCGGAACTTCCTTGAGGCCTTTTCGCGCAGGCGCTGGAAAACGGCGTACAAGGCCGGTGTGACCACGATGCCCACGCATGTGCCCGCCAGCATGCCGGCAAAGGTCGTGATGCCGATGGCCTGACGGCTGGCGGCACCCGCACCGTCCGCGAACACCAGGGGCAGAACGCCGAAGAGGAAGCTCCAGGCCGTCATCATCACAGCGCGGAAACGCAGGTTCGCCCCTGAAAGGGCCGCCTCTTCGATGCCTTTGCCGCCCTCGCGCTCCTGCTTGGAAAACTCCACCATCAGGATGGCGTTCTTGGCCGCAAGGCCGATGAGCATGACCAGGCCCAGCTGGGCATAGATGCTCATGGATTCCCCGCAAACGGTCAGCCCCAGCAGGGCCCCCAGCACGGCAAAGCTGACGGTCAGCATCACCGGCACGGGGATCGTCCAGCTCTCGTACTGCGCCACCAGAAAAAGATAGGCGAACAGCAGGGCCAGCCCCATGAGGAAGACTATCTGCCCGGTGTTCTGCTTTTCCTGATAGCTGAGGCCTGTCCATTCGATATGGTAGCCCGCGGGCAGCTTGATGCCCTCGATGGCCGCGTACAGGTCGCCGGAGCTGACACCGGGGGCGCTCTGGGCGTTGATCTCCGCCGCGACCATCTTGTTGAAGCGCGTGATCTGGCGCGGCCCCACTTCATACTGGAGCGTGCCCAGGGCGCTCAGGGGCACCATGTCGCCGCTGCTGTTGGGGATGAGCAGTTCTTCCACATGATGCAGCGACGAGCGGGAGTCGGCCCCGGCCTGGAGCTTGACCTCGAAGTTGTTGCCGCTCAGAGTGAAGTCGTTGATATAGTAGGAAGCCAGCACATCCTGGAGCGTGGAGAACACGGTCCCTGCCTGTACGCCCAGCAATTCGGCCTTTTCCCGGGCCAGACGCAGGCGGAGCTGCGGCGTGGCCGCATCATAGGCCGTCATGGCGAACATGGTCTCGGGACGTGCCGACAGATCACGGACAAAGGCATCCGTGACGCTGGCCAGCGCGGAAGCGTCGATGTCCCCGATGCCGCAGATGTCGAACGAGGCACCGCCCGTGGCACCCAGCCCCATGATGGCCGGCGGCGTGAAGGCCACGATGCTGGCAGCGGCGATGTCGTGCGTACGGCCCTGTATCTGTCCCATGATGGCCGAAAGACGGGTCGGCGGCGTGGTACGCTCCTCCCAGGGGTCCAGTTCCACGATGCACATGGCCGCATTCTCCCCGCTGCCGCTGAGCATGCTCATGCCCGAGACCTGCATGACGGAATGGATGCCGGGGATGGCCGCCAGACGCTCGCGTACCGTGGACAGCACTGCATCGGTACGCTCCTGGACAGCATCACCGGGCAATTCCACATTGCAGAAGATGACGCCCTTGTCTTCCATGGGCAGGAACGATGGCGGGATATGCCCGTACAGGAGCCATACGCCGAGGAAGGTCCCGCCCAGTATCCCCAGTGTCAGTCCGCCGCGCCGTACAAGACGCCCCGTCATGCCCAGATAGCGGCCGCGCAGGGCGTCCAGGAACCTGTTGACGGGCAGGAAGACGGGGGCACACTGCCCGCCCGACCTGCGCAGGACCAGGGCGCACAGGGCCGGGCTGAGCGTCAGCGCCACCACGGTGGAAAGACAGAGGGCCACGCACATGCTCACCGCGAACTGGCGGTAGATGGCCCCCACCATGCCGCCGTAAAAAGCCAGGGGCGCATAGCAGGCCACCGTGACCAGGGTCGTGGCGATGACGGCCCCGGTGATCTGCTGCATGCTTTTTATGGCTGCCTCCCGGGCGGAGAGGCCTTCGCGCTCCATGATGCCCTGCGTGTTCTCCACCACCACGATGGCATCGTCCACCAGGGAACCGATGACGAGGATCAGGCCGAACATGGTCAGAGTGTTGATGCTGTATCCCAGGGCGTACATGACGCTGAAGGTCCCCACCAGCGACACGGGGATGGCCACCGCCGGGATGAGCGTGGCCCGCCAGTCCTGGATGAACAGCCACGTCACCAAAACGACCAGGATCAGGGCCACCACCAGGGTGGAGACCATCTCCCGCATGGACGCGACGATGAACTTGGTCGGGTCATAGGCGATGGAATAGCTCACACCGGGCGGAAAGCGCTGCTCCCAGGTAGCCAGCTCGGCCTTGATGCGGTTCATGGTCGCCAGAGCATTGGCATCGGGGCTCCTGTACAGGGACAGGCCCACACTTTCCTTGCCGTTGAAGGTGGAACGGCCGGAATAGCTGCTGGATCCCAGTTCCACGGTGGCCACGTCCCGCAGGCGTACGATCCTGCCACTGTCGGCATCGGAGCGGACGACGATCTCGCCGAATTCTTCCGCCGTCTTGAGGCGCCCCTGCACATTGAGCTTGTAGGAGACGTAGCGGTTGCTGCCTTCGGCCCCCAGTGTACCCGCGGCCGCCTGCACGTTCTGCGCCTCCACGGCGCTCCTGATCTCGCTGGACGAGATGCCGAGCCCGGCCATGCGCAAGGGCTCCATCCAGATGCGCATGGCGTATTCCTGCTGCGACATCATGTCCGACGAGGAGACCCCCTCCAGACGGGCCAGGGCATCCTTGACGTTGTTGTTTACATAGTTGACCAGCTCGTTCAGGCTCAGGGAGGTACCGTCAGTCTGGAAGGCCAGCATGGCCAGGATGTCGTTGCCGCGCTTCTCCACCGTGATGCCGACTTTGGTCACCTCGCTGGGCAACTGGGC
>CALBAX010000067.1 GCA_937926875.1 uncultured Desulfovibrio sp. | reverse complement strand
TGAGGGGGGAAGGGGGCCCTTTTTGAAAAAAGGTCCCCCCTTCCCCCCTCAAGCTCCCCCCATCCCTCCCAAAAACTTTTGTTTGGATCAGTGATGGCCCGTCCAGGCACGGTGGGTTATCTTCGTGCGTCCGTCCCCGGGGAAGAAGGGGCGGCAAGTGGGCCGGGAGCGGTATGCGATTGCTTTTCTAAGCAGGGAAAGAAGGCGGCCTTCACGGGGAAACGGACGTACAGTTTTTGGCACACCGGAACAAAGCCAGCAAAAAAGGACGCCACGCGTGGCGTCCTTTTTTGCTGGCTGATGCATGCATGTTGCTGCTGTACATGCGGCTGTCTGGCGGGGATGCGGGATGACTGCCCTGTGCCGGATGGCCTGGCCTTCAGACAGCGACGGGGACCACCCGGCCGGACCGGAGAAAAAGTTTTGGGGGGGAAGAGGGGGGCAGGGGGAGAAGGGAGACCCTTTTCCAAAAGGGGCCCCTTCTCCCCCGGGCAACATCTTCTCTTACTTCTTCAGCAAATCGTCCTGGCTGTCGCGGGCATGGCGCACGAAGACGGCGCGCACGCCGGGCAGCTCGCCCAGACCGGTGAGCACGGGGCGGGGGGTGAGGCCCAGGGCGCGGATCTGCGAGGCCCAGGAGTCAGGCTCGTCCCCGGTCAGGTCGTTGCGGGCGTGGTCCCCGGCCACCACCATGAAAGGCTGGAGCCAGATGACGGACGCGCGGCTGGTCTTGATGGCGGCAAGCACCTGATCGAAACCGCGCGAGCCTTCCACCGTGGCCAGTACGGCCAGATCATCGGCATCGGCCAGGGCGGCCCGCATGCCTTCGATGACCATGTCGCCCCGGCCGTGGCTCTGGCCGTGGCCCATGAGGGCCAGCAGCTCGCCGGGCTTGCGCTTGCCTTCGGTAACGCTGAGGACGGCGCGGCGGACATCCTCGGCATCCTGCCGGGATTCCAGCAGCGGGCGGCCCAGATAGACGGCCTTGAAGCTGTCGGGATGGCGGACAAGCCAGCTGACGAGCAGGCGCTCCATCTCGCTGAACTCTTCGCCGGCCACCACATGCAGGGATTGGACGCGCACCACGTCCACCTTTTGCCGGGCCAGCTCTTCCAGACCGGCGGCCACGTCACCGATATGCACGCCCTTCTTTTCCAGTTTGGCCCGGATGATGCTGGAGGTATAGGCCCAGACCACGGGGCTGTGGGGGAAGGCGGCCTTGAATTCCTTGTCGATGGCAGTCAGGGCGGGCTGGGCCTCGGGCACGCTGGTGCCGAAAGCCACCAGCAGCAGGCCTTCTTTCTGGGCCGCCAGGGCAGGCAGGGCCAGGCAGAGGGTGAGCAGCAGGGCCAGCAGCGTGGAGCGCAGGGATGTTGTGGGGATGTGACGCATGGAACCTCCTCAATGACGCGTTGAAAGGTTAGGGATGGCGGGTATTCGGACTTGAGGGAATGGGGAGGCATGCCTCCGGGCCTTCGCTTCGCCTTCACCGTGACGGCTGGCTGTCGTGGCGTGTCGCCAAAGAAGCTCCGTACCCTCTTACCGCAGCGCGACTGTTTCCGATTCGCACGGAATTCCCCGCATGGATGCGCCATCAAAAACGGTTTGGGGCACAAAAGTCAAGCCGGCACCGGGAGGGGGAGACATTCGCCACTGCAACGAAGGTCACATTTCAACTGTCTGAAACTCAAAATGAATTTTTAGAAGATCAGCGAAGGGATGCATGTTTTCCGGGAGGGGGGAGCCTGTGCTGTCCGGGAGATGTGCGGAAAAGGGATCCTTTCGTCCGGCGGCCACGGCGCGGACACGTCTTTTCCCGCCGGTCGCGCCATTCCCGGGCGCCGGGGACGGCAGGCGGACGCTTGGCCTTGGCCGGGCTTTGGGCTATGCTGGCCGCATGAGTACGCACAGTCGATCATTTCCCGCGCCCCGTCGCGGCGCCCTCCATGAGGAGCAGGCCCCGCAGGAAGCCGACAGGGAAGAGAAAAAACGTTCAGCGCCCCGCCGTCGCAGCGGGGGCAAGGCCAGCCCGGAGCAGGGCGCGGACAGGCAGGGCCCGTCCCGCCGTTCCGGGCGTCGTGTTTCCGGGGAGCCGGCAGCGCAGGCTCCCGCCCGGGCCAAAACCGGCCGGGGCAAGAAGGCGGAACAGCCTGCTCCTGCCGCCGGGGAGGCCCATGCCCTGCCCCGCTGGCGGCAGGAGCGCCGCGAACAGCGGCGCGAGGCCCGGCAGCAGGAGCAGGTGATTCTGGCCCGTCGCTGGCCCGACCTGCCCCGTTCGGCCCTGCCCAAAGAAGATTTCAGCGTGCAGGTGGCGGCGCGCGACTACATGCAGCCCCTGCTGGAAGAGCTGGGGGACCGCGTCATCACCGTGCGTGGCCGTCTGGTGCTGGCCCGGGGCACGGAGCCCGCGGCCTGGGCCCAGAACGTCTGGACGGAACCGCGCTGGATCCCCGTGACCTCCATCGGCAGCGGGGCGCGGCAGCTCTCGGCCCTGCAACGCAACTGGCGGGCGCACATCCCCACCCTCGGCGGGCATGTGCGGCGTCTGCGCCTCATGCAGGAGCAGCTGCCCTATGTGGCGGCACGGCCCCTGCATTTCGGCACGCCCGCCCCGTCCGCGCCGCTGGGGGCCTTCACCCTGTGGGAAAAAGACCTGATGCTGGCCTCGCCGCGCACCACCTCGCCCTTTGCCGACGGGGAAGTGCAGTTCGTGGAGAACCGCGAGGACCCGCCGGGCCGCGCCTACCTCAAGCTGTGGGAAGTCTTCACCCTGACCGGGCGCACGCCCGCGCCGGGGGAACTGTGCATCGACCTGGGCGCCGCACCGGGCGGCTGGACCTGGGTGCTGGGGCGGCTGGGCTGCCGCGTGTTCAGCGTGGACAAGGCCGGGCTGGCGCCCCAGGTGGCGGCCATGCCCGGCGTCAACCACTGCCTGGGCAGCGGTTTCGGCCTTGAGCCGCGCCATGTGGGCCAGGTGGACTGGCTGTTCTCGGACATGATCTGCTACCCCGACCGTCTGCTGGAGACCGTGCGGGAATGGCTGGCGGCCGATGCCTGCCGCAACGTGGTCTGCACGCTCAAGTTCCAGGCCCAGACCGACCACGAGACGGCGCGGGCCTTTGCGGCCATCCCGGGCGGCCGTCTGCTGCATCTTTCCTGCAACAAGCACGAGCTGACCTTCGTGAAGCTGGCCGGCTAGGCCATATTCCCCATCGCCATGATGCGGGCATGCCGTCGCCGGACGGTGTGCCCGCGTTTCGTTTTCCGGCCTTCTTACGGGGCGGGCAGGCGGCGATGGGCATGCAACGATGGCAGGCAGGAGATGAACGCGTGCAGTTCCTGGCGTCCGGGGTGGCGAGGCCCTGTGGTGCGGTACAGCGCCTCCCCTTTTCTTTTCGGGAACCATTGCCGGGGATGGGGAGCCCTTTTCCCTGTCCTTTCATGATGTTCTGTCTGCTGCCCATGGCGGGGAAAGGACCGTTCCGCGTGCCCTGACATGGGGCCGGGCCATTTTCGCCTTGTGCTTTGGCTTTCCTTTTGCTACGTTCTTTCACCCCCGCACAGGGGACAAATTATGTTTGGAGGCATGTCAAGCATGGCAGACAAGGAAACCGGGCACGAAAACGAAATGAGTTTCGAAAGCGCCCTTGAAAACTATCTCAATCCCGACTTCGGCGACCTCGAAGAAGGCTCTATCACCAAGGGCGAGATCGTTCGCGTGGATGACGACAATGTTCTGGTGGACGTGAACTTCAAGTCCGAAGGCCAGATCCCGGCCAGCGAGTTCCGTGACGCCGCCGGCAACATGACCGTCAGCGTGGGCGACCGTGTGGATGTCTACGTCGTTCGCAAGAACGAAATGGAAGGCACCATCACGCTGTCCTTTGAGAAAGCCAAGCGCATGCAGGTCTTTGACCAGCTCGAAGACGTGCAGGAAAACAACCGGGTCATCAAGGGCCACATCGTGCGTCGCATCAAGGGCGGCTACACCGTGGACATCGGCGGGGTTGAAGCTTTTCTGCCTGGCTCGCATGTGGACCTGCGTCCCGTGCCCGACATGGACGCCCTGGTCAACCAGGAATTCGAATTCCGCGTGCTGAAGATCAACCGCCGCCGCAGCAACGTGATCGTTTCCCGCCGCGTGCTGCTGGAAGAAGAGCGTGATTCCAAGCGCCAGGATCTGCTGCGCACCCTGGAAGAAGGCCAGATCGTGCACGGCAAGGCCAAGAACATCACCGAATACGGCGTGTTCGTGGACCTGGGCGGTCTGGACGGCCTGCTGCACATCACCGACATGAGCTGGAAGCGCATCCGCCATCCCAAGGAAATGATCACCATGGGCCAGGACCTGACCCTGAAGGTGCTCTCCTTCGACCGCGAAAACAACAAGGTCTCCCTGGGCCTCAAGCAGCTGGTGCCCGATCCGTGGCAGGACATCTCCGCCCGCTTCCCCGAAGGTGCCAAGTGCACCGGCAAGGTCACCAACCTGGTGGACTACGGTGCGTTCGTGGAACTGGAACCCGGCGTGGAAGGCCTGGTGCACATCTCCGAAATGTCCTGGACCCGCAAGCTGCGTCATCCTTCCCAGATGGTGCACACCGGTGACGAAGTCGAAGTCGTCATCCTGGGTGTGGACGGCGAGAAGAAGCGCATCAGCCTGGGCATGAAGCAGGTCCGTCCCAATCCCTGGGAACTGGTGGCCGAAAAGTATCCTGAAGGCACCATCCTCGAAGGCGTCATCAAGAACATCACCGAATTCGGCATGTTCATCGGTATCGAAGACGGCATCGACGGCCTCATCCACGTGTCCGACATCAGCTGGACCAAGAAGGTGCGTCATCCCAACGAGATCTACAAGGTGGGCGACACCGTGCAGGCCAAGGTGCTGACCGTTGACCAGGAAAACGAAAAGTTCACCCTGGGCATCAAGCAGCTGGTCGATGATCCGTGGGGCCACGTGCCCAGCACCTACCCCGTGGGCTGCACCGTGAAGGGCGTGGTGACCAACATCACCGACTTCGGTCTGTTCGTGGAAGTGGAAGAAGGCATCGAAGGTCTGGTGCACGTTTCCGAACTTTCCAGCAAGAAGATCAAGAGCCCTGCCGAGCTCTACAAGGAAGGTCAGGAGATCCAGGCCAAGGTCATCCACGTGAGCGCCGAAGAACGCCGCCTGGGTCTGTCCATCAAGCAGATCAAGGACGACGAAGACCGCCGCAAGCCCAAAGAATTCCACGCTGGTCCCCAGGAAGCCGGGCAGAGCCTCGGCGACCTGCTGAAGGCCGCTCAGGAAAACAACTAGTCCTCACGGACCGGTTTGCGAATATGAAGGGGGAGCCGCAAGGCTCCCCCTTTTTGCGTCCGCAAGACGGCCCGGGATACGGCCATGCCATCCTTGTGGGCGTTCCCCTCTCTTCCACAGGCAGGTAACCCGCGACGGCGGGGGGCCGGCTTGCCTCGGGACTGGCGATGCCCTACAGTTGTCCTGTAGCCCGCACCACAGGACAGACAGGCCATCGGAGGCAGACATGAAGCGCGTACTTTGCTGGATCGGAGGTATCGTTCTGGTACTGGCGGCGGTCCTGGCCGTAGTGGTCAGCCAGCTGGATACCGGGTTCATCAGCGGCCAGATCTCGGCGGCGGTGGAAAAAGCCACAGGCACGCCCGTGCGCTTCGCCAGCCCGCCCGAGCTTTCCCTGCTGCCCCCCGGTGCCAGATTCACCGCGGTCAGCTGGGACGGCGTGCAGGACGGGCAGGGCATGCGCTTCACGGCCAGGGGCGGCGAGGCCCATTTGGAGCTGGAACCGCTGCTGCACGGGGAGCTTGTCATCGGGGAAGTCCGCCTGGACAGCCCTTCGCTGAGCCTGCTGCTGCCGGAAGGCAAGGCCGCCGCGCCTGCGGGTGCGCCCTCCGGCAAGGCTGCCGGCAACAATTCCGGCAGCGACGTGCTCCTGCCGCTGGAGCTGGGCCGCCTGACCCTGAGCAAGGGCAGCCTGCATGTGGAGAAGGGCAACGAGCGCTACGACCTGCGCGACATCAACCTTTCTGTGGAGAACCTGCGCAATGGCCAGGATGCCGTCCTGCGCTGCGACTTCACCTATGATCTGCTCACCGCCGGGCGCGCGCTGGCCGGGACCCTGGCCCTGGATGCCCAGGCCGGGCTTTTCGGCATGGCCCCGCGTGTGCAGAACCTTTCCCTGACCATCACGCCGTCCCGCCGGGGCCTCCTGCCCGCGGGCCTCGGGCCCGTACAATTGCAGGGCGATGCCTCGCTGGATACAGCGGCCCGGCACCTGCACCTGACCCGTCTGAGCCTTTCCGTGCCGCACGGCCGCGTGGGGCTCACCGGCACGCTGGGCCTGGAGGGCCCGGCGTTCACGGGCTCTGTCCTGCTGGAAGGATCGCCGCGCAAGCTGGCCTCGGCCCTGGGCGTGGAGCTCAAGCCCCACGCCCAGGACGCGCTGCTGCTCAAGGGCTCCGTGGCCTGGGAAGGTGACACGCTGGCGCTTTCCCAGTGCAAGGGCAAGCTGGACGCCACGCCCCTGCGGGCGGAATTGCGCCTGCACTTCCGGGACGTGCTCGCCATGGAAGGGTCCCTGAGCCTGGGCAAGCTGCAACTGGATGAATATCTGCCCCTGCCCGAAAGCGGCAAGGATGCGGGAGCGGCCAGGGCCGGGGAAGGCAAGGCCGTGGCCGCCGCGGACAAGGAGAGCGCCACCAGCTGGCCCACGCTCAATATGCGGCTGGCCATGTCGTCCCTGGGCTGGAAGAAGATGCATCTGCGTGACATCGCCCTGGCCCTGAGCGGCAGCAAGGGCGATTACCGCCTGACCTCCTTCCAGGGCGTGCTGGAAAGCGGCGGCCGCCTGGCTGCCAGCGGCCGTGCCGAGCTCCAGTCCCGCAAGTACGCGCTGGATCTGGATGCGGCCGAAGTGGCCCTGGGCCCCCTGCAGGAATCCCTGGAAAAGCCCCGCTCCGTGGAAGGTCTGGCGGCCCTCAAGGCCTCCTGCACCACGAGCGGCACAGGCGCCGACGCCCTGATGGCCGCCCTTTCCGGTTCGGGCGACCTGCGGCTGCGCAACATGCACGTCCCGGCCCTGACCTCCCTGCTGCATTCGGTGCCCGGCCTCAAGGGCGCTGTGTCCGATACCTTCGAGCAGGTGCATGTGCCCTTCGTGCTGCGCGAGGGCGAAGCCGACCTGGCGCCCATGACGGCCACCTCGCCCAGGCTCCAGGCCAGGGGCCAGGCCCACGCCAGCCTGCCGCGCCAGCACCTCAAGGGCACGGCCACCATCACCACGCTGGGGCTGAACATCCCCGTGAACTATGAAGGCCCCTTCGACGACCTCTCGTTCTCGCTGGACTCCAGGTTCGCTCTGGATGCGGTCAAGGGCCTCGGCAGCGATCTGCTGGAAGGCGGCAAGAAGGCCGGCAGCGCGGCCGGTGATACGGCCCGCGGCGCGGGCAACAGCATCGGCGGTGCCGTGCGCGATGCCGGCGGCGCCATCCGGGGCCTGTTAGGCCGCTAGCAGGGGAAAGTTTTTCGGGGGAAGGGCTCCTTGTGTTGCTGTTGATACCTGCAAGCTTTTTATTGTTGAGGGGGGGATCCCCTCATCTCTGCTGTCGATGCCCGCAGCTTCCTGCGTCGCAACGGGCACGGCCCTGCGGGCCGCCATCCGGTCGCTGCTAGCGCGAGAGGGGTTCCCCCCTCAAACTTCCCCTCCCCAGGGCGCCTTATTGGGGAGAAGCAGGAATGCCCAGGTCTTGCCTGTTGTCCTTGGGGCAGGCGTACGGCAGGGGGAGCCCCTTCTTTCCGGGCCATGCCTTGCCGGGCAGGGCTGGCGGGGCAAGATCCTGTGCAATGAAATATGAAAAAAGGCCTCTTTCCCGCAGGGGAAGGAGGCCTTTTGCTGTCGTCGTGGCGTCGCCTTACTTCTGGCGGCTCTTGAGCCAGCTCTTTTCGGTACCGGCACGCAGGCGGGCGATGTTCTCCTTGTGCTTCCAGACCACCAGGGCCCAGATGCACAGCGACAGGGGCACCCAGGCGTACTTGGTGGCGGCCAGAAGGGCAAAGGGCAGCACCGTGACCAGGGTCAGGGAGCCCAGCGAGACGAAGCCGCTGCGCCAGATGACCAGCACGCAGGCCGCGCAGGAGAAGAGCAGGGGGAAGAAGGCCAGCGGCAGGAATACGCCGATGCTGGTGGCCACGGCCTTGCCGCCGCGGAAGCCCATGAAGCAGGAGAACACATGGCCCAGCACACAGGCCAGGGCCACGCAGGTCACCAGCAGGGGCGAAAGGCCCAGCCACAGGGCCAGGGCCACGGGCAGGGCGCCCTTGCCCAGGTCGCAGGCCAGGGTCAGCACGCCCCAGCGGAAACCGCACAGGCGGGCCACATTGGTGGCGCCGGTGTTGCGGCTGCCGTCGTTACGGGGATCGATGCCGCAGAAGGTGCGGGCGATGACCAGCCCCCACGGGGCGGAACCCAGCACATAACCCAGGACGATACACAAAAAGGCCGTCATATTCCCTCCTTGAACCGGGGCTGTCCTTGCCCCGCCACAGTAGCTGTCATGGCGTTGTCGTCTCTGCCAGTCTTTGTCCCCACCCTCCGGAGCAAAGCGCGCTGGGGGGGAGTTTGAGGGGAGGGGGACACCTCTTGCGCCAGCAGAGGGGCCCCCCTCCCCTCGGCACGGATCATCCCCCGGAAACATATCCCCAGGATCCCGGCATCAGCCGTCCATGCTGACGGCTTCGAGGATCTGGATCTCGTTGTACAGCGGGTGTACGCGGCCGATGCGCACCTGCACGGCCATGCCGGGGCAGGTACGTTCGTCGAACATGCGGCGCTTGCCGCGCACGTACATGCCCTGTGCGGGCAGGCTCACGTTGACGAACATGTCGTTCTCTTCCGTGACCACGCCGTCCCACCAGACCTTGTCGCCCTGCTGGCGGAAGTAGAGCAGCTTCCAGTAGCGCGGGCGGAAGCGCTGCACCTGCCCGGCGGCATCCAGCACGGCATTGAGGCTGACCAGCAGGGTGGACAGGGCCTCGCTGTCCCAGCGGGGCGTGCCGTGGGTGAGCCAGTGCAGCAGCTGGGCCTCGTTGATGAGGTCAGGGTAGCGGCGCAGGGGCGAGGTCATGGGCGTGTAGCGCGCCAGGCCCAGGGCGGCGTGGGGCCGGGCCTGCACTTCGAGGCTGGAAGGGATCAGGGCGCGCATGATGCGCGTCATGTCCTGGGGCTCCTTCCAGACACCGGCGTATTCCCTGGGCAGGGCCACGTCCTGGGTGCGGTGCAGCATGGGGATCTCGCGTTCCGCGGCCCACTGGGCCACGGCGGCGCTGGCCAGGATCATCATCTCGGCCACCAGCGGCTGGGAGTCCGGGGTCTCGTGCCCGGGCTCGATGGACACGCGCGTCTGCGCGCCTTCGCCTTCCAGCACGATGGACGGTTCGGGCCGGTCCATGATGACGGCCCCGCGTGCGATGCGGGCCTTTTGCCAGATACGGGCAAAATCGTTGCCGCAGGCCAGCATGGTGGCCCAGGGCGCGGCGGGGTTGTCCGCCTGCGGGGCCTCGCCGGCGGCCAGGGCGTCGAGGACGGCCTGGGTGTCGTCGTAGGTCAGGTTGGCGGCCAGGCGCACCCGCGCGGCCCGGGGCTCGCAGGAAAGGATCTCGCCCGTGGCCGAGATGCGCGTCCGCACACAGAAGGCCGGGCGATCCTGGCCGGCCAGCAGGGAAAAGGCGTCCGTGCCCAGGGCCTCGGGCATCATGTGGCTGTCGCCCTCGGGCAGGTAGATGCTGGTGCCGCGACGGAACACGGCCTTGTCCAGGGCCTCGCCAAAAGGCCAGCAGACGGCCGGGCAGGCCAGGGCCAGGGTCAGGTCGAAGCCGCCGTCGTCTGCGGGCAGGATGTGGAACGCGTCGTCCACGTCGCGGGTGGTGGCGCTGTCGATACTGATGAAGGGCAGGTCGCAGACGGGCAGCTCCACCTCGCGGGCGGCCTGCTGCAAGGCCGCCACGGCCGGGGCCAGGGGCTGCCACCAGTCGTCGCCGGGAGCGTAGCCCGCGCGGTCATACCAGAAATTGTAATGGGCGGGCACCTGCTCCCAGGCCATGAGCAGCTGCACGGGCAGGTGTGGCACGTCGGGCAGGCCCTTGGAGAGCATGCGCCACAGTTCGTCGTATTCCTGGCTCTCGGGATCGGCCATGCGGGCGAACAGGATCTGCTTCAGGCGTTCGGCCACTTCGGGGGCCGGCCATTCGGAGATGCCCCGGGAGCCTTCGCCGGGCCGGGGCGGCAGCGCGCGTTTTTTGCAGGCCACGTCCCAGAGCAGGCGGAAAAAGCTGTTGCCGCCCAGCACCAGGGCCTCGCGGGCGGCGCGTTCCTGCTGTTCCCTGAGGCGCTTCTCCACCATCTCGGCGGAAAAGATCTGGAAGACGGGGGGCTGGAAACGGAAGTGGCTCTTGCAGGCCAGCAGGGCACGTCCGCAGGCGGCGACGCTGTCGGCGTCCCCGGCCTGTCCGGCCAGTTCGGCGAACCACTGGGCCGAGGCTTCCGGCACTTCGCCCTGGCTCATCTCCCACAGCTCCAGCACGGGCAGGGCCGCGGCCAGCTCCTCGCGGCGGGCGCGGTGCTGCTCCAGCAGGCGGGCGGACTCGTCCTTGCCGGGCACGGAGCCCAGCGCGGGCCCGGCCCAGGGCAGCAGGCGCGACGTGGTGAGACGCGTCTCGCGCCGGTTGGGCAGCAAAAGACGCAGTTTGCCGCCAGATTCCTCGGTGACCAGCGCGATCTGGATGGCATTGCCTTCAAGATATTCCACAATGCAGCCCGCCGAGGGGTACTGCACACAAACCGACATAAACGCTCCTTCAACCGGAGGATGGGCTCCGATAGGCGGTACAATCCGTCATTTTGCCTGTTCTGGCAAGTCCCGGCGGCATGTCCTCCGGTACGTCCGGCGGCCGGAGCGCCGTCCCGCCGGCCCTTTGACGCGCCGCCGCTAACAGGATATGTTTTTTACCTTGTACGTCACTTTTCAGGCCGGACGGAGTTCCATGAGCAGCATCATCCACCAGACGGGCAGCGTTCGCCCGCTTTCGCTTCAGGAACGGGAACAGCCCCAGCTGTACCGCGAGCTTTTTCCTTACACCAGCATCTGTCGCACGACTTTCGACGAGGTGCTCCTTGCCCCGCGTCCTGCCGAACAGATGCGCATCACGGACACCACCTTCCGTGACGGCCAGCAGGCCCGGCCGCCGTATACGGTCAAGCAGGTGGCCAAGATGTTCGACTTCCTGCACCGCATGGGCGGCAAGACGGGCCTCATCACGGCATCGGAATTCTTCCTGTACTCGGCCAAGGACCGCAAGTGCATCGACGTCTGCCGGGCGCGCGGCTACCGCTTCCCGCGCGTGACCGCCTGGATCCGCGCCAACAAGGACGACCTCAAGCTGGCCCGGGACATGGAGTTCGACGAGACCGGCATGCTGACCAGCGTGTCGGACTACCACATCTATCTCAAGCTGGGGAAGACCCGCCAGCAGGCCATGGACATGTACCTCGACCTGGCCCGGCAGGCCCTGGAATGGGGCATCATCCCGCGCTGCCATTTCGAGGACGTCACCCGCGCCGACATCTACGGCTTCTGCCTGCCCTTTGCCCAGAAGCTCATGGAGCTGAGCCAGCAGAGCGGCATGCCGGTCAAGATCCGCCTGTGCGACACCATGGGCTACGGCGTGCCCTATCCCGGTGCGGCCCTGCCCCGCTCGGTGCAGCGCATCGTGCGCGCCTTCACCGACGAGGCCGGCGTGCCCGGCGAATGGCTGGAATGGCACGGCCACAACGACTTCCACAAGGTGCTGGTCAACGGCGTCACGGCCTGGCTCAACGGCTGCGGCGCGGTCAACAGCACGCTGTTCGGCTTTGGCGAGCGCACGGGCAACACGCCGCTGGAAGCCCTGATCATCGAGTACATCTCGCTCACCGGTGACGATGCCGCCGCCGATACCACCATCCTGAGCGAGGTGGCCGAGTTCTTCGAGAAGGAACTGCACTACAACATCCCCTACAACTATCCCTTCGTGGGCCGCGACTTCAATGCCACCAGCGCCGGCGTGCATGCCGACGGCCTGGCCAAGAACGAAGAGATCTACAACATCTTCGACACCAAGCACCTGCTGGGCCGTCCCGTGCCCATCATCATCACCGACAAGACCGGCCGTGCCGGGGTGGCCTACTGGATCAACGTCAACCTCAAGCTGCCCGAGGGCAAGCAGATCTCCAAGAAGCACCCCGCCGTGGGCCAGATCTACGAAGCCATCGTGGCCATCTACGACACCGGCCGCACCACGCACCTGTCGCACGACGAGATGGCGGCCCTGGTGCAGCGCTACATGCCGGAACTGTTCGAGACCGAGTTCGACCACATGAAGGAACTGGCCGACGAGCTGGCCGCCCACCTCATCGCCCGTCTGGCGCAGAACGCGGATCTGCGGGACTTCGGCAAGCATGCCTGCGCCCGCCTGGACAGCTTCTCGCGCGAGTACCCCTTCATCCAGTACCTCTACCTCACGGATACCAAGGGCAGCCTCAAGTGCGCGGCCATCACCGACCCGGCCTACCGTGAAAAGTACGAGGCCCTGCCCATCGGCTTCGACTTCTCGCAGCGCGAATGGTTCAGGATGCCCATGCAGACCGGCGACATGCACATCATGGACGTGTACCAGTCCCAGTTCACGGGCAAGCTGGTCATCACCGTGTCCTGCCCGGTGACGGACGATGACGACAACATCGTGGGCGTCATCGGCGTGGACATCCAGCTTGAGCAGCTGCTCAAGCGTTCGCAGGCCCTGCAACAGGAAGCCCGCGCAGCCGAAGACTAGACGCATGGTGGCGCGCCGGTGTCCCCGGTGCGCCGTTTTTGCCTACAGGCCCGCCCCTGGCGGCCGCAATCAGGAATACAGAAAAGGATGCAGACAATGAGCAGCAAACGAGTTTACTGGATCGAAGGCGACGGCATCGGCCCCGAAATCTGGCGCGCCGCCCGCCCTGTCATCGACGCCGCGCTGGCCAAGGAATCGGACATGCGCATCGAGTGGGTGGAACTGCTGGCCGGTGAAAAGGCCACGGCCGAGACCGGCTCCCCCCTGCCCGAGGAGACCATGGACGCCCTGCGCACTGCCGATTTCGCCATGAAGGGCCCCCTGGGCACCCCCGTGGGCACCGGCATCCGCAGCCTCAACGTGGCCCTGCGCCAGACGCTGGACCTGTACGCTTGCATCCGCCCCGTGCGTCACTTCGAAGGCCTGGAAACGCCGGTCAAGCATCCCGAGCGCGTGAACATGGTCATCTTCCGCGAGAACACCGAGGACGTGTACGCGGGCATCGAATACGCCGCCCAGACCCCGGAAGCCAAGAAGCTCATTGCCTTCCTGCGTGAAGAGTTCGGCGTGACCAAGATCCGCGAGGAAGCCGCCGTGGGCATCAAGCCCATGAGCGAGTTCGGCTCCAAGCGCCTGGTGCGCCGCGCCCTGCGCTTTGCCCTGGATACCGGCAGCAAGAGCCTGACCCTGGTGCACAAGGGCAACATCATGAAGTTCACCGAAGGCGGTTTCCGCCAGTGGGGCTACGATGTGGCCGCCCAGGAGTTCGGCGACCTGACCTGCACCGAGAAGGAGCCCGTGGAAGGCCGTCTGGTGGTCAAGGACCGCATCGCCGACGCCATGTTCCAGGAAGCCCTGCTGCGTCCCGAACAGTACCAGATCCTGGCTACTCCCAACCTCAACGGCGACTACATCTCCGATGCCCTGGCCGCGCAGGTGGGCGGTCTGGGCCTGGCCCCGGGCGTCAACATGTCCGACTCCCTGGCCTTCTATGAAGCCACCCACGGCACCGCTCCCACCATTGCCGGCCAGGACAAGGCCAACCCCGGCAGCGTGATCCTGTGTGGCGCCCTGATGCTGGAACAGATGGGCGTGCCCGCGGCTGCCGAGCGCATCCGCAACGCCGTGAGCAAGGCCATCGCCGGCCGCGCCGTCACCGTGGACCTGGCCGCCCAGGTGGAAGGCGCCCGCGTGGTGGGCTGCCAGGAATTCGGCGAGATCATCGGCGCCTGCCTGTAGGCAGCCGCGTCATTTCGCACGATCTCCGTCTCCGTACATCCGGGAGGAAGGGCGCGTCCCTGCGGGAAGGGCCCTTCCTCCCTTTGTTTCCCCTCCCGCGACGACGGGGGGGCTGCAGGGACGACGCATGGTCTCGCTGGAAAACCTGCTCCTCTATGTCCCGCTGACGGGCTTGCTGGTCATGCTGCCCGGCCCGGATTTTGCCCTCATCACGCGCATCTCCCTTGCCGAAGGGCGCGGTTCCGGTCAGGCTGCGGCCTGTGGCGTGGCGCTGGGCATCATGGTCCATACCTCGGCCGCCATGCTGGGCATCAGCGCTGTCATCGCCCAGTCCGTCACCCTGTTCACGCTTCTGCGCTATGCCGGGGCCGCCTATCTGTTCTGGATGGGCCTCCATGCCCTGCGGGCCGGGCGCGAGGTCACGGCCGCCGTGGTGCGCCACAGCGGGCAGGACAGGGAGGCGCAGCCTGTCAGCGGCCTGCGGCGCAGGGCCTTGCGGCAGGGCTTTTTGACCAATGTGCTCAACCCCAAGGCCGTGGTCTTCTTCCTGACCATGCTGCCGCAATTCCTGGACCCGCACGCCGCCCTCTGGCCCCAGTTCCTGGAGCTGGGCGGCATCATGGCCCTGTTCTGCCTGGGCTGGTATCTGCTGCTGGCCGCCCTGCTGCACCGCATCCGCGCCATCTTTGCCCGGCCCGCCTTCCAGGCCTGGCTGCATCGGCTCACGGGCCTCATCTTCATTGGTTTCTCCTTCCGGCTGGCGCTGGAGAAGATCTAGGGCCTGCCCGCACGACCGGCCGCCATCCGGCGGGAGAGCCCGCTGCCTGCTGCCGATGCCCGTAGCGTGCTGCGGTGCGACAGGCACGGCCAGGGGCCGCCGCCATCCGGCAGGGCGCTTCCCTCCCCCGTTCACGAGCCATCCCCGTCCCGGTGCATGCGTTTGTGTCCATCGTCCGGTCGCGGTCAGGGCCGGCGGCTGTCCCCCCGCCCGGCTGTTGCCCGGACGCGCTGCTTTCCCGGCGTGCGGGCCGGGCAGACGGAAAATCTGTACCGGGCACTGGATGCAAATAACGGCATTCATTTTGTCGAAAACCGGGGCGTTCACAGGTGTTGCCTGCTGTCCGGCTTGCAAGATGGCCCCTTCGATGGCAGAGTTTGGCTTCCTGTTCCTGCCCTCTCCCTTCCCGCCGAGGTGCCCATGCACGAGATCCCCCTGCAACGTGTGGCCGCCATCCATGACCTTTCCGGTTTCGGGCGTGCCTCGCTGACTGTGGCCATCCCCATCCTGGCCAGCATGGGGGTCCAGACCTGCCCCCTGCCCACGGCGGTGTTGTCTTCCCAGACGTCCGGGGTGGAGGGCTTCACCTTCCATGACCTGACCGCCGAGATGGGCCCCATGCTGGATCACTGGCAGGAGCTGGGGCTTTCGTTTGACGCCGTGTATTCGGGATTTTTGGGGAACCCGCGCCAGCTGGAGATAGCGGCCCGCTGCATCGGCCATTTCCTCAAGCCCGGTGGCTTCGCGCTGGTGGATCCCGTGCTGGGTGACAACGGCACCCTGGACCCCACCCAGACGCCGGAGATGGTGGAGGCCATGCGCCAGCTCGTCGGTCACGCCCACGTCATCACGCCCAACCTCACCGAAGCGGCTTTTTTGCTGGACGAGCCTTACCGGCCGGACATCTCGCCCGACGGCCTCAAGGAGCAGCTGCAACGCCTGGCGGCCATGGGGCCGGACAGGGTGGTCATCACCAGCGCCCCGGCGGCCCGTCCCGGCCATTGCGCGGCCGTGGCCTACGACCGGGGGCAGCACCGGTTCTGGAAGATGGAGGCGCCCTACATCCCGGCCTTCTATCCCGGCACGGGCGATACGTTTTCCAGCGTGCTGGTGGGGGCGTTCCTCCAGGGGGACAGCCTGCCCGTGGCCCTGGAGCGCGCGGTGCGCTTCGTGACCCTGGGCATCCGCGTCACCTACGGCTACGACACCCGCCACAGCGACGGCGTGCTGCTGGAACGCACCCTGCCCGCGTTGCGGGACCGCTGCGCCATCGGGGAGTACGAGGCGTTCTAGGCGCTGGCCTGGCTCCGGGCGTGCACAAGATGTCCCGGATGCCGGCACCGTGCAGGGCACATCCTTGCCGTCTGGTGCGATATGGAACGCCTCTTTCTGTCTTCATGTCATCGTGACGATCCTTGTAGCGGACGGTGGACATGTCGCGCCGGGAGGGCCCCCGGCCGGGCAGGCCCAAAAACGTTCCGCAGTCCGTATCAAGGCCGTTGGTGCCGCGATTCGCGGCGATATCCTGCAACCCCCATCCCCTCTGTCTGGCCGGAGGTGCCATGAAGAAATTCTTTTTCCTGCTCTTGGTCGCGTGCGCCCTTTCCACTGCCTTGCCCGGTATCGCCCTGTCTGCGGAGTCGCAGGCGGATACCGCTATGGAGAACAGTGATTCCGAAGTCTTTGTGGACGACAGCGACCGTTTCAGCGCTTTTGAGGAAGAGCTGCTGGCCCGTTATGCCGACAAGGGGATCAGGTCCGTGGATGTCTCCGCCTATGCCAAGGGCATAGACATCGTCTTGGTAACGGCTGACCGGAAGATGACGCGGGCGGAGTTCACGGCCATCGCTTCCCGCAGTGTCCGGGAATGCAAGGCGCGTTTTGGCATTGACAAAGCAGCGCCCATCAGGGCCGTCCTTGACTATAAAAAAGATGCAGCGAGCGATGCCCGGACGCGTTTCGTGCTGAAGCTGCGGTAGCACAGGGAGCGGGCGCCTGAACGCTGTGGCAGAGCCCAGAGGGCTTTACCGCGGGATGGGAAGAAGAGGAGAGCCAACATGACAAAGCCCTTGCGGCATCCACCGCAAGGGTTTTGTCATGTTGCGAGGGCAGGAAAGGGCTGTGGCCTTGCAGTCACCCACGCAACTTCACCTTGAGATGCCGCGTCTGAACCATATCGAAACCGGAATGCTCACCACCGGGGAGCGCGCCCGCTTCATCGACGCCGCCCGCAACGCATACAGCCGCAAGGCCGGGCAATTCATGCTCATGGCCTGTTCACCGGCACGCGGCACGGCGAGCTCTTCCGCCTCGAATGGGTGCACATCGACTTCGAGCGCGGCGCCATCATCAGGGGAAGGAGTAGAAAAGGGCCAAAAGCAGCTGGGACGAGAGCATTCCGTCACCCGGCCGGTACGCGAGCTGCTGGCCGGGATCGGTGGCAACAGCAGCGCCTGTGTCTTTCCCGGCAGGGGGGCGTGAGTCGCATGACTGACATCAACAAGCAGGCCAGCACCATAAGCAGGTCAGCACCATCAAAAAGACAGCCAATCTTTCGGTGGATGCCCGCTGCGTGTACCGGATGCCGGCCGTCTCCGGCCCGGAGGGCGCTGAAGGCGATCCGTTTTGGTGCCCTCCGGCAGGCGCCGCAAAACAGGCTGGCGATATTTGCCGCACAGCCCACGGATGCCCGCCATTTTTGATAGAGCGGGCATTTTGGGGTATGCTCTTCGTGAAGAGGGAAAACAAGGAAGACGTCGGCAGCCTGAGCATGGACGAGCGGCAGTTCCATGAGTGCCGTCCCTGGCGGGGAATGCGTCCCGGAGGAATGCGATACCGTATTTGACGGGCGCAGCAACAGTCCCTTGCTGCCTGTTTTCAGGATCGCCGTTTTTCAAAAAGCAATCGTCCATCAGGGAGAGATGCATGCATATATATTATACCGCTAAAGGACTGCGCGGCAAGCCCTATCACAGTGACATCATAAACACAGACCTGTTTGCATTTTTTCAGGGAAAATGCTCGCGCACCATCCCCTCTGCAGAAAAATTGCTCGCTGCCGGCGGCTTTCCCCAATGCGATATAGATATGGGGGAAAGCTCGGATTCCGAATATGTGTGCGAGAAAGGGACGTTCTATATCCCCAAAAGCATCTACATGGGGGAAGTCGTCAACGCCGGCTGGGCCGTCGATTATTACTTTGTGGTGCTTTGCGGCGATGCGGTGGAACTGCGCTATGTGCACTGGGACTGTCCGTGGCATGAGACGGTAGGGCGGGATACCGAAGTCACTGATCCTGCCATCATAGCAAAAATGGAGCGCACGCTGAAAGTGTTCCTGGAGGTGAATGCGCCCAGGGTACCGAAGCCTGTGCCCATATCGCGCCCGGCCCTGCTTGCGTTCTTTACCCTGCTCGGCGTTGCTGATGCCGAAGCGCTGGCGGGCAAGATCCACGCCGCCGCCACGACACCGGAACAGTGCGCCGCGCTCTGTGAAGAATTCGGCATGGAAGAAGCCTACACCGGCTGGCATCTCACGTTGATGAAACTGGCCCTGAGGGATCGGAAACGTCTGGACTGGGTGGACTGGAAGGAAGCGCCGGAAGAAGTTTTCGCTTCCCTGTGCTGCCTCCTGCCGCCGGGGGCAAAGGAACACCTGCCCCCCTGCGACGATGAAGACGCGTATCCTGAGGATGTGCTCCGCGCGTATGAACCCGCAGTGCATGATCTTTATGGCCTGACGATCCTGCTGTGGGATACTGGCGGTGATGAATATGTCTTCATGGTCGTACCCAGCGCCAAAGTTTCGGAAGCGTTTGCGGCGGCCTCTGAGCTGGGCATTGCCCTGCAACGTGTTGCAGACCTGTTTCACCAGGAGTAGGCAGCGGCAAAAGAAGCGGCACGCCATGCAGGGCGATCGTCCGGCTGTCGCTTCGTTTCTTTTGCCGGCAGGGCATTTTCGTCAACGCTGTCTCCGTGACGAGACCGTCCGGTCGTCCGGGCTGGCTGCCCTGGCCGGAACACGGCCTGTGCGGGCGTGCCACCAGCAAAGTACGGGGTAGCGGAACAGGGCGAAATGCCTTCCAGAGCGTGCCGGTGACATCTGCGCAGCCTGTCAGGTGCGGGGAGCCCCGACTGACATATGGATATTTGGGATAGGAATAGTGGTAGAAAGATCCCGCTTACGAAAAAAGGCTTCCGATTTTCATCGGAAGCCTTTGATCTTTCTGGTTGCGGGGGCAGGATTTGAACCTACGACCTTCGGGTTATGAGCCCGACGAGCTACCGAGCTGCTCCACCCCGCGACGCGGTAGCATTCGCACGTCATCCGTGCGAGAAGTCCTTTCTAGCCAAAAGGCCCCTGCCTGTCAATGAAAAAATCATTTTCCGGCAAATTTTTTCGCAGGCCTCTGACAGCCTGCCCGAAAGGGGCCATCCTCCCGGAAGCGCCGCGCACGGCTCAGGATCAGGCGGTTGCCGCCTTCCTGGGCCTCCAGAGCGGCAGCAGGCAGAGCAGCAGGGCCGCTGCCGTGAGATAGGCCGCATCCATGCCCCAGAGGGCCTGCACGCTGTAGCCCAGTACCGGGCCCGCAGCCGCGCCGCAATCCACGATGAAGGCATAGGAGGCCAGCGTATGCGTGGGGTGGCCGTGCTGTTCGGCCGTGTCTGAAGCCGCGGCATCGGACAGGGTGGCCAGGCCCGTGGCGCAGAGCTGCGAGCAGAGCAGCAGCGGCAGCCACAACGGTGCGGGCAGGTTCAGGGCCACCAGGGCCAGCGTACAGGCACCGCCGCCAAGGCAGGCGCACAGCACAGGGCCCCGGCCGCGCGGGCCGTCGGAAAGGCGGCCGAACCACGGCGCCAGCCATGGTTCCCAGAGCCAGCGCAGGGCCTGCAGCGTACCGGCCAGGGTGGCGCAGCCTATGACGAGGCCGCCGGCAAGGGCCAGCTCGCCCACATGCAGGGCCACCATGCGGCTGAGGGTGGCGGCGTAGATGCCCTGGAAGACCAGGGCCACCAGCAGCCCCGTGATGAAGACGCGCCGCATGGCGGGCAGGCGCAGGTGCAGGCCCGACAGCAGGGACGTGGCGGCCCGGCTCGCCGCGCCGGTGGCGCGGCCGCTGCGGGGGATGCGGGCCAGGGCCAGCGGCAGGCCCGCCAGCGTCAGGGCCCCGAAGAGCAGGGCCACGGTGGAGAAGCCCAGCAGGTCGGCCAGCAGGCCGCCGCCTATCATGCCCATCAGGCTGCCCAGGCGCACGAGGCCGTTGTAACTGCCCATGAGATAGCCGCGGTTGTCCTTGCGGGAAGCCGCCATCAGGGCGAACAGGGAGCCGAGGCGCAGGAGCGTCCAGGCCAGGCCCCAGAGGCAGCGCAGCAGCAGCCAGAGCGCGAAGGACTGGGCCACGCCGTACAGCAGGGTGGTCGAGGCGGCCAGCACGACGGCCAGGGCCATGCCGGTGCGCTGGTCGATACGGGTATAGAGCAGGCGCACCAGCGGGTTGAGCGGCAGACGTACCAGACGGTTGACGGCCAGCAGCACGCCCACCTGCCAGAGCGCGGTCAGGCCGCACTCCTGCCAGAACAAGGGCAGGGCGATGTAGAGCATGGTATCGCCGGTCAGGCAGAAGGCCGAGACCAGGGCCATGCTGCGGGCCAGACGCCGGGCCGCGGCATCATCGGGACAGGATGGGGAGGGGGCATTCATGCGTGTGTCCTGTGGCTCGGGCTCAGGCCGGGCGCCGGGCCAGCGTGGCCACGGCCAGCCGGGCCAGCAGTTCCAGCCCCCGGGGCAGGACGCTCTCGTCGAAGGTGAAATGGCTGGTGTGATGCCCGTCGGGCCTGTCGGCGCCCAGTTGCAGATAGGCCGCCTGGCCGCCGTCCTCCTGCACCTTGTTCATGAACCAGCCAAAGTCCTCCGAAGCCCAGAAATCGGCCTTGCGGCGCACCTCGCGGAAGGTGCCCATGTCCCGTGCCGTGCCTTCCACCAGATCCACCAGCTCGGGGCTGGACATGGCGCCCGGGCAATGGCTCTGGCAAAGGAAGCGGCTGCGGCAGCCGTGCATGCGCGCCGCACCGTCCACCACGCGCCGGGCCTCGGCCAGCATGTAGCCGTTGATGTCCCCGTTCTCGCCGCGCGTCTCGCCGCGCAGCCAGGCCCTGGCCGGGATGATATTGGGGGTCTCGTTGACGTGCATCTCGCCCACGTTGATGCGCGAGGCGCCCTGACCGTGGCGGGCGATGGCCAGCAGGTTGGTCACGGCCGTACAGGCGGCCAGCAGGGCGTTGCGGCCTTCGTGCGGGGCCAGCCCGGCATGGGCGCTCTGGCCGGTGAAGAAGACTTCGAAATTGGTGGTCGCCAGGAACTTGTCCGTACCGCAGACCAGATCGCCGCTGCGGCTGGCCTGCATGCTCAGGTGCAGGCCGAACAGGGCCCGGACGCCGTCCACGGCCCCGGCGGCCACCATGCCGGGCGCGCCTTCGCCCTCCTCCTCGGCAGGCTGGAAGATCAGGCGGATGCGGCCGCTCAGGACTTGCGACAGTTCGTCCCGCAGGCCGCCCAGCAGCCGGGCCAGCTCCACGCCCAGGGCCACATGGCCGTCGTGGCCGCAGGCATGCATGCAGCCCGCATGGCAGGAGGCGAAGCCCTGCGCCGCAGGGACGTGACCCTTGTCCGTGGCCTCGGTGATGCCGGCATTGGCGTCCATGTCGAAACGGAAGGCCACCAGCGGGCCGCGCTCATCTTCGGGAGTACCGGGGGCGTCCAGGTCCAGGTCGCCCCACAGGCCCGTGAGGCCGCCGGCCATGCAGGCCACCAGGGTGGGGTCGGCGCCCTCGTTGAGGGCCCGGCCGCTCTGGGCCGCGCAGAAGGATGCCTCGGGCTGGCGGGGACGGGCCGAAGGCCGCAGGGCATTGGCCCCCAGGGTGAGCCGGAAACCGGCATCCTGCAGGGCACGGGCCACCAGCGAAGCGGTCAGGTATTCGCCCCAGGCCGGTTCCGGGTGGCGGTGCAGGTGACGGCGCAGGGCCGCCAGTCGCGGGTCGGCCTCCCCGGCCCTTCGTCGGATCTCCTCCGCAAGACGTTCCATATGGGCATCTCCTTTGCTGCGGCACATTGCCAAGGCCGCCTGCACAGGATATATGCTGGAGATACGTTCATGCAAGCCGCCGGATGCCTTGCGGCGGTTTTCCATCCTTCATGAGGGACCTATGCTCACCCTGATTCTTGCTGTCAGTGTCGCGGTCGTCATCTCCTTCACCTGTTCCCTGACGGAAGCGGCCCTGTACGCCGTGCCCTGGTCAGCCATCGAGAAGATCCGCAACGACGGCAGGCCCGTGGGGGAAGTGCTCTTCCGCCTGCGCAGCAATGTGGAAAAACCCATCGCCGCCATCCTGACCCTGAACACCGTGGCCAATACCGCGGGCTCCGCCGTGGCAGGTGCGGCCTTCATGGCGGCTTTCGGTGCCGAACACATGGCCCTGTTCGCCGCCGGCTTCACGGTGCTCATCCTGGCCTTCGGCGAGATCGTGCCCAAGACCCTGGGCGTGGCCTACGCCACCTCCATCGCCGTGGTGCTGGCCCGGCCGCTGGAAGTGTCGGTCAAGCTGCTGACCCCGGTCATCTGGCTGACGGGCCTGCTGACCCGGGTGCTGACCCCGCCGTCCAACGGCCCGGACATCTCCGAGGACGACATCCGCGCCGTGACCAGCCTGTCGCGCCAGGCCGGGCAGATCAAGGCCTATGAGGAGGCCTACATCCGCAACATCCTGGCCCTGGACCAGAAGCGGGTCTACGACATCATGACCCCGCGCACCGTGGTCTTCTCCCTGCCCGAAGACATGACCGCCGCCGAGGCCTACAAGAACCCGCGCCTGTGGCATGTGAGCCGCATCCCCGTCTACGGCGAGGACAACGAGGATCTGGTGGGCCTGGTGGACCGCCGCACCATCCTCCACTGCCTGCTGGAAGAAAAGGGCGAGACGCCGCTCTCCGAGATCATGAAGCCCCTGCACTTCGTGCTGGAGAGCCAGACCCTGGACAAGCTGCTCAAGGAGCTGCTGCATTCGCGTTCGCACCTGTTCGCCGTGCTCGACGAATACGGCGGCCTTGCCGGTGTGGTGACGCTGGAGGACGTGTTCGAGGAGATGCTCGGCAGCGAGATCATGGACGAGAGCGACAGCGTGGCCGACCTGCGCCAGATGGCCCGGCAGCGGCGCCAGGCCCTGCGGGCGGCCGGTCTGCTGGAACAGCAGAAAAAGGAAGAACAGGCGGAACAGTCCCGGTCATGACCGGGCGGCAGATGCCCTGATTTCTACCGGTAAGATGACGGAGCCCCGGCAAGGCCGGGGCTTTTGCGTTTTGGAGGCAAAAGGCTTGAGGGGAGGGAGGACCCCTCTGCTGGCGCGAGAGCGGTCCTCCCTCCCCTCAAACTCCCCGCCCTCTCCCCAGCGCGCTTTGCCGGGAGATGGGAGAAAGACATCGTACGTTGGCAGGGGACGGGGACATCCCGCATGACTGTGCCAGATGCGGAAAAGGCGATGCAAACGTGTTGCTACGGGCATCGACAGCAAGGCGCGACCGGAAGGCGGCCGGAGGCCGTGCCCGTTGGCGACGGAGGGAGCCTTACGGGCATCGACAGCAAGGCGCGACCGGAAGGCGGCCGAAGGCCGTGCCCGTTGGCGACGGAGGGAGCCTTACGGGCATCGACAGCAAGGCGCGACCGGAAGGCGGCCGGAGGCCGTGCCCTGTTTTTTACAGATATGGCGAGAACAGCCAGCAGGCGGCGTCACGCAATTTGAGGATCAGGGGGCGGTTCCGCAGGTCTCTCAGGGTCACTTCGCGGCTGTGGGCGATGGTCATGTCCATATGCAGGGCCATGGCGGTATGGAATTCGGGATCGAAGATCTCCATGTTCAGCTCGAAGTTCAGGCGCATGCTGCGGGCGTCCAGGTTGGCGGAGCCGATCTGGCAGTAATAGCCGTCCACGGCCAGCAGCTTGGTATGGGCAAAGGGCGGCGGCTGGAACCACACGCGCACGCCCGCTTCCAGCAGGACGGGCAGCAGGCGGAAACTGGCCCAGTGGACGAAGGGCAGGTTGTTCTTGCCGGGCAGGACCACACGCACACTGACGCCGCGCTGTGCCGCGCTGCGCAGGGCGGCGATGAGCTCGTGTGACGGCAAAAAATAGGGCGTCATGATGCGCACCGTATGCTGGGCGCTGCTGATGACCCCGCAATACAGGTCATTGAGCGGGTCGGCCTCGGTGCCGGGGCCGTCCAGCACCATGCGGCACAGGCTGTCCCCGGACATGATGTTGCTGCTGGGCGGCAGGTTGCGCTGGTCGAATTTGCCGGTGGCAAAGCCCCAGTCCAGCAAAAAGGCCCGGCGCAACTGGTCCACGATGGGGCCCTCGCAGCGGAAATGCAGGTCCTGTACGCAGCCGGGGTGCTTGCTGAGGACGTGGTTGTCCGCGATGTTCATGCCGCCGGTGAAAGCCGTATCGTCGCAGATGAGCAGCTTGCGGTGGTTGCGCAGGTTCAGGCTGAGGCTGGGCGGGAAAAGGCGGGGCGGCAAAAAGCGGGCCAGCTGGCCGCCTGCCTGGGGGATGCGCTTCCAGGGTTTGCGCAGCGAGTAGACGGCACCGCCAAAGCCGTCCACCAGCAGGCGCACGTCCACGCCGCGCCGGGCGGCATGGCACAGGGCCTCGGTGAAACTTTCGCCCACGCTGCCGCCACGGAAGATGTAGGTGGAGAGGAAGACCTGCTTGCTGGCCCGGTTGATGGCGTGCAGCATGGCCGGATAGGCCTCGTTGCCGTTGCGCAGGGGCAGGATGCCGTTGCCGGAGCACAGGGTCTGGCCTGTCAGGCGTCGCCCCAGGACCTCCAGGGGCCATTCCTGCGGCGGTGCGATGGCCGTACGGTGGCAGACGACTTCGGGATGGTGGGCGTAGTCAGGCTCGATGGCGGCCATTTTGCGCATGAGGCGGGCCGCCAGGCTTTCGGCACGGCTGATGCCGAACAGGCAGTACAGCACGATGCCGACACCGGGCAAAAAAAGGACCGTCACGATCCAGCCCAGCGCCGAGCGCGGGTCGCGCTTGTGGAGCAGGGCATGGCAGACGGCCCCCCAGGACAGAAGGTGCGCTGCCACAAGGCATAGTGTCCCCAGTGTCAGCACGGCGGATCGCTAGCGGCGCACAGCCAGCAGCGGGATATCGGTATTGCGCAGCACGCGTTCGGTGATGGAACCGATGAGCATGTCGGCGAGGCCGTCACGGCCGTCGGTGTACATGACGATCATGTCCACGCCTTCTTCATGGCCCACGGTGACGATGGTGTCGGCGGCCAGGCCTTCACGCACGATGCAGCGGCAGGCCACGCCTTCCTTGTTCAGCGCATCGGCCAGCGGCGCCAGCAGGGTTTCGGCCTTGGCGGTATTGGAACGTTCCAGTTCGGTATGGGCAGCGCCGCCCACCAGATTGGGCAGGGCTTCGGTCACATGCAGCAGGATGATCTCGCCGGAGCACAGGGTCTTGGCATGGCGCAGAGCCTTGGCAGCGCGTTCGCCGGAATTTTTGCCGCTCACGGGTACGAGGACACGTTGGTAGATCATGTGGGCTCCTTGGATTGGAATGACATTGCCCCAGAGGGCATCTCAGCGGACTATTTTCGCACGACAGGACGATTTGTGCAAGGCCTGTCGGGACACCACGCCGCCACCAAAAAAAGCCCGTTCCGGGGAACAGGCTTTTTTGATGGCGATGGGGCGGCAAAGGCCTACTGGCGGACGACCAGCACGGGCAGCGGCGTGCTGCGCAGCACATGCTCGGTGATGGAACCGAACAGCTTGTCGGCCAGGTCGTCATGACCGTCCGAGAACATGACGATGGCTCCGGCGTCCATTTCCTGGGCGGTCCTGACGATGGTCTCCACAGGCAGTCCGTGGCGGATGACGGTCTGATGGACGATGCCGGCATTGTCCAGCTCGGCGGCGAGAGGCGCCAGGAGGGCTTCGGCCTTGACGGTGACGTCCTGCTTGTCGCTCGTGAGGTTGGGCATGGGGGATCCCACGCTGGGCGCCACAGCGTGCAGCAGGATGATCTCCTTGGGATCCAGCTTCCTGGCCTGGCTCAGGGCCTTGAGGGCGCGTTCTCCGGAATGCTTGCCGCTCACGGGCAGAAGGACACGTTCGTAACTCATGTGGACTCCTTGCATAAAATAAGAGATGGCCCTTGTGGGCGTGGAGGATTCAGTCTGGCACGACTTGCCTCTTTGTGCAAGAGGGCCTGTCACGGCCCCGGCGCCGGGGCGGGGAGGCAAAGGGGCCGGTCAGCGCTACCGGCCCCGGCAAGACTGTCAGGACCCCAGGGAGATGCGGTGGCGTTCCACCGCCGTGGCCAGTTCCGGCAGCAGGTCGGTCACGGCTTGCAGGTCCTTGGCGCGGCCGGCGCTCTCCACGCAACGCGCCATGCGGCCCAGCACCCGGAATCCGTAACTCTCGGCCTCGGCGGCCAGACGTCCGGCGGCATCGGCCACCAGATGCAGACGGCGCTGCTCCAGGGCATAGCCGGCCTCTGCCAGATATTTGTCCATGCGCCACATGAGGGCGGGCAGCGGATCGTCGGGATTGTCCGGCGGCTGGGGCCGCTGGGGCATGGGCGGCACAGGCAGGCGCGGCGTGGGCGCCACGGGCCGGAGAGCTGTCCGGCGTTCGATCCAGGGATTGGCCGTGGCGGGGGTGTCTGCCGCGGCTTCCGGTGTCTCTTCCAGCGGCCTTTCCTTTTTGGGGATGGGGCGCGGGGTGCCCTGCCGTTCCTGCACGGTCGCGGCAGGGGCCTGCGGGCCCTTGTCCTCTTCCTTGTCCTGGGGCTGGCTGTTGCCCGTGTGGAAACGGGAAAGGAAGCGCATCAGGGTATTGGCCGCGGCCCTGGTCCGGCTGGTCTCCTCCCGGCCGCTGGCAAGAAGGGTGGTGCTGTCCGGCGTCATGTCCGGCAGGCTGGAAACGTCCTTGCTGCCGGGCATGGCATGGGGCGCCTCTTCCACAGGAGCACCGGGGAAGGCAGGCTGCTTCCCGGCCGCGGGGCCGGAGCTGCCGCTCTTGCGGGGCTGCGGCGTGATGAGGGCCGATTTGTCCGTGGGCACCAGACTGGGCTTGCCCAGCTTGCGGGCGATCTCGTCCGGGCTGACGTCCCGGCGCAGGGGGCGGACCGTGACCACGGTCTCCACCGGAGCGGACGCCGTTTCCTCCTTCCGGGGGGCAGGCCGGTTGACCGGGGTGCCGATGGGCATGGGCTCCCCGACCCATTCGCCGGCATGACGCAGGCTGGGGCTCACATAACCGCCGGCGAGGGGACTGGCTGTGGCTCCCACAGAGGGGAAAGCCGGGGCCGCAGCGGCACTGTCCGCCGCCTGCCGGGGCTGCGCCTCTTCCCGCGCCGTCCCGGCCGTCGGGGCGGCGGCATCTTCTGCTCTCACCGGGGCTTCCGGCGTTCCCTTTTCGTTCGTTTCCGCCACCGGGGTTTCCGGCATGACGGCATCAGCGCTCGTTCCCGCGGCAGGCTCGGACGGGAAGTCCGGAGCCGTGGGCGCGGGGGCCGGGCCATGGTCTTTGGTGGCGGCGGGAGCGGCTCCATCTTCCTGCACAGGACTGTCCGTGGTGGCAGGCCCCGCTGGCCGGGTCGCGTCGGTCACAGGCGCTTCGGCCGCATCCGCGCGCACGTCGTCGTCCTGTACGTCGTCGGGCAGGGCTTGCCCGGCCCCAGTCTCCTGATCCGGAACCGGGAAGACCGGAGCGCTCAGGGGAGCTTCGGCGGCCTTGTCCTGGGTGGCGGGAGTCACGTCAGCGGCATCCTCTGCATCTGCGACGGCTTCTTTCGTACCGTCCGTTTCATCGGACGACGCCTCAGCCGGGGCACCGGCCGGAGCCGCAGCGGCACTGTCCGCCGCCTGCCGGGGCTGCGCCTCTTCCCGCGCCGTCCCGGTCGTCGGGGCGGCGGCATCTTCTTCTCTCACCGGGGTTTCCGGCGTTCCCTCTTCGTTCGTTCCCGCCACCGGGTTTTCCGGCATGGCGGCATCAGCG
>CALBAX010000066.1 GCA_937926875.1 uncultured Desulfovibrio sp. | reverse complement strand
TGACGGGCGAAATCGCCATCAGTGTGACGGACGCCACGGGCGATACGGCAGAAGGTACGCTCACGGTGGAAGTGCACGACGACGGGCCTGTGGCGAAGGCCGACGATGTCACGCTGACGGAAGCGCAGGCGCAGGCGGGCGGCAGCGGTGCAAACGTGCTGGACAACGACGTGTTCGGCGCGGACGCCCCCGCGGGCAAGACGGTGTCCTCGGTCAACGGTGGCAATCCCGGCGAGGCCGTGAACGGCACCTACGGCACGCTGACGCTGAATGCGGACGGCACCTACACCTATCAGCTGACCCCCGGTGTGGACGTGCCGAAGGGCGAGAGCGTTACGGAAGAGTTCACCTATACCATCAAGGATGCGGACGGCGATACGTCGGAAGCGACGCTGACCATCACCATCAAGGGTGATGAGAACGTGCCCGTGGTGACGGTGGAGACGCCTGGAGCGGGTGACGCCAACATCATGGTGGACGAAGGCGCGCTTGCCGGCGGCTCCGGCCAGCATGCGGAACACGGCGCTTCCGGCACCGGTTCGTTCACGGTGCAGCTGAACGGCGAAGACGGCGTGATCACCGTGGGTGGTGAAAGCGGCTGGAAGGTGACCGTTACCGGCGACAGCGCCAAGGTGACGGGCAGCGTGGTGACGGTGAACGGCGTTGCCGTGACCGTGACCGAAGCGACGCAGGCTGCGGACGGCAGCTGGACGGTGAACTACAGCTACAAGCTTACTGGTGACCAGCATCATGAAACTCCCGCTGACGGTAACTACCATACGGACAAGCTGACGGGCGAAATCGCCATCAGTGTGACGGACGCCACGGGCGATACGGCAGAAGGCACGCTCACGGTGGAAGTGCACGACGACGGGCCCACCATCACCGCTTCCGACATGTCCACCACGCTGGTTCCCGGCGGCGGTGCAGGTAATCTTGACGACGGCCAGGCTGTGGATTTCACGCAGGGCGTGGGGAACCTTGGGCACAGTACCAGCCTTGACGGCTGGAGCGGCGTGACCATGCATGCCGCCAAGGTGACCTACTCCGGTTCCGGCGACGACGTGCAGATAAGCGACATAGACTACAACCGCCTCTATAACCTGAAGTACTCGCCGTACAAGGATTATGGTAGCGGCAAGGCCGACTGGGGCCTGACCGTGGATGCCGGTGAGCATAATGAGGAGATCAGCGTCATCGGCGGCAATGCCAGTGAAGCCGTGGTGTTCGATCTCGGCGGTCAGCTGGCCTACGGCGTGACCATCGACTTCGGCGCGTTCTACAACGGCGAACCTGGGGCGACAGGCACGACGCAGTGGGACCATGTGTCCGAAAAGGCGCTGGTCACCTTCTACCGTGACGGCCAGATCGTGGGCAGCACGGTCGTGGAAGGCCAGTCGTCCGACGGTACGTTCACCCTCAATTCGTCGGACGTGGTGCTCGGCGGCTTCGACAAGGTGGTCATCTCCGCCGTGGACAACAGGACGCCTGACTTCCCGAATGAAAACAGCGACTTCACCATCCAGGGCATTGACTTCATCACCAAGCGTGATGATCCCATCATCATCAATGAAGGCAAGGTGACGGCTGAGTCCGGTGCGGACGGTTTCGCCGACGCCTATACGGACATCCATGCCCGCTTCGACCTCGCCGGCATGGTGAATGAAGGCACCCTCAGTGCAGACGGCACTTCCGGCACCATCACGGTTCTGGTGGATGGCCAGCAGACGGATGTGACGCTGACGCTCAGCGAAGGCGCTTCCGGCGATTCCATCCTGACCGGTACGGCGGCGAACGGTGAGCAGCTCTTCACCGCCACGCTGGGCAAGGACGGCAACTGGAGCATGGAGCAGTACGAAGACTTCCGGGTGACTGATGGAACCGGGGAGGGCTCCAACCAGTTCGAGCTGGTCTTCAAGACCGAAGACGCCGACGGCGACGTTGCCAGCACTACGGTCAACGTGCCGCTGGAAGTGGTGGACCAGACGCCGGCTACGGATACCTCCATCGACAACGGTAACGACACCATCACCATCACCGGCGGTGAGGGCATTGCCGGCACCGTGGCCGCAGGCGACAGCGGTGGCGTGGAAGTGCAGACCACCGTACAGCCCGGCCAAGACTACAACATCTCCATCATGCTCGACCTGTCGGGTTCGATGGCGGATCCCTTGCATTCGGGTACCAATACCTCCCGTATCGAAATGGCCGTGGACGCCCTGAAGAACTTCTTTGAAACTTCCCTCCAGAATCATGACGGTGACATCTCGCTGCAGCTCGTGGGCTTCGGTACCGGCGAGATGGGAACCCGTACATGGACCATCGAAGGCGATGCCTCTGATGCGGAAAAGCAGCGGGTGTACGACGAGTTCGCCAGCCAGTTGAATGCATGGCAAAAGGACATGAACAGCTGGAGCTACAGCCAAGGCACCAACTACGAAGCCGCCATGGAAAAGGCCACGGAGTGGTTCAGCAAGGATACTGCAGAGGGCGGTGTTGCCGGTAACGGCGGCGAAAACCTGGCCTTCTTCATTTCCGATGGTAAGCCGACGTATTATTATGATGGTACGGACTGGTGGGGGAATCCTGAGGTTGAAGGAGAAGGCAATTACAGCAACCAGGAGACTGTCAGGCAAACCCTTGAGGCGGCTCAGGATCTTCAGAACGCCGGAAGCGGCGTGAAGGTCAACGCCATCGGCATTGGCACGGACACCTCGCTGAATGAAAATGCGCAGACCATTCTGGACCTTATCGACAATACGGGCGGCTCCGGGCAGAACGTCGCGAGATATCCGTATCAGACGCACGACAGTGACAAGGCTTGGACGAATGGCATATGGCGTGGAGATCAGCCTCTTGTCGAAGGCGACAGCGACCTTGTCAATTCCGAAGACGACCTGACGGCGGCGCTTGTCGGCGGTGGCGTCATCACCTCCACGGATCTGGCCGATGCCGGTGACGACACCATCCGGGCAGAACACGCCACCTCGTCCACCATCATCTACGGTGACGTGATGAACACCGACCGGCTGCGTTATGAACTGATACAAACCACGAGCATCGCAGCCGCCCTTGTGGCTGCCGGTATCGACTACGGCTCCGGTGCGGATGTCTTCCAGTGGCTGGAAAATGCGGCAAATGCCAACGCGCTCAAGGGCACCAAGTTCGAAGGCTGGACCCATGACGACAGCGTCAAGTACATGCTGCAGCATGCCGAGGAGCTGGGCTACGAGACCCGCGTGGATGCTGACGGTGACTTCTACCTTGTGAAGGCTGACGGCACGGTGCTGAACATGGACGGCTCGGAAGCCGGTATTGGTCTGGACAGCCTGACCGGCCGTGATGGTGGCGACGACGTTATCACCGGCAGCAGCGCCTCCGATACCATCTACGGACAGGAAGGGCACGACACCATCTATGGTGGCGGCGGTCATGACGGCCTCTACGGCGGTACGGGCGACGACCTGCTGGTGGGCGATGACAAGCCCGAAAACCTGGACGACGTCACGGTCGAGGGCATCAAGGATCTGACCGAGGATGAGCTGGACGACTTCATCAAGTCCGTGGAAGGCACGGATGACGACGGCAACGATCAGCTCTTCGGCGGCGTCGGTGATGACGTGCTCCTCGGCATGGGCGGTGATGACTACCTGGACGGCGGCGCAGGTGAGGATGCCATCTTCGGCGGTGCCGGTAACGACATCATCGTCTACGACAAGGCCGACTATCTGGTCAGCGGCGGCAGCGGCATCGACTTCATGGTCTCTGATGACAAGAACCTGACGCTGGACAGCTTGCTGAGCAATACGGGCAGTGACAAGCCTCTCGTCAGTGGTATCGAAGTGCTGCTGAAGGGCGATGCTGCCCTGAGTCTGACCAGCATCCAGGATCTGGCCGACAGGTACGGCATCACGCTGGGCACCAATGCCGACGGGCAGGAGACCCTGACGCTGGATATGAGCAAGTGGAATGAGAGCATTTCCGCCGATGGTACCCACGTCTTTACGTCCACGGACAACGACCTGACCCTGGAGACCAATCTCCAGCACGACGCCGCCTCTTCGTCGGACAATGGCGAGATGGCCCAGCAGGTCTTCATCCTGGAAAACACCAACAGTTAACCAAAATCCCGGCGGGGCGGCCCAAAGGCCGCCCCGCCTTTTGGCAGCATCCGCTGGAGCTTCCATGCGCATCCTTTTCGTCAACCACACCTTCCCGGGAGATCTGGGCCCGTTGCTGGCGGCCTTTGCCGCGCAGCCGGGGCATGAGGTCCTTTTTGCCTCCTGCCGGGGCAGACGGGATTTCAGTGTGCCCGGGGTGCGGCATGTGGTGCTTTTCCCTTCCCGTTCCCGCCGTCTTGCCGGTGATGGGGCGGGCACGGCTCTGGACAGGGCCGTGGAGACGGGACGGCAGGCCCTGCAGGCCTTCCGCCTGCTGCGGAAGAGCGGCTTTGTGCCGGACATGGTGCTGCTTTCCTCCGCACTGGAGCAGGGGCTGTTCCTCCGGGACGTGTTCCCCGAAGCCTTCGTGGCCTGCTTTGCGGAAAGTTTGCCGTCTGACGGGCTGGCCGGGGACGGCAAGGGCCTTGTCCGCCATTTGCTGCAATGCCGCCAGATGCTGCAGAGCGATCTGGTCATCAGGCTGGCGGCGGAAGCGGGGACCCGCGATCCAGAACAGCGGGGCGCCGTGATCTTGCCGTATCCGGTGGATACGGATTATTTTGCCCCCCTTGCCCCAAGCGGGACGACCAGCCCGGGGGCCGGGGCCCGGGTGCTGTGCGCTGTCCGGGATGCGGCGGATGTCTGGCCGATGCTGCGTCTGGCGGAAGCCCTGCTGGCGCAGTGTCCGGACTGCCGTCCGGTGCTGCTGTGCGAAAGCGCGGCAGGACGGGCATCTCTGGCGGATCTTGGTACCTCCCTGCCGCCCGGGATCGAGGTGCCGGAGCGTCTCTCCCTGCAAGCTTACCGGGATCTGCTCCGTACGGCGGCCGTCATCACGGCCCCGGCGGCATCGTGCCTTTCCGCGCCGGTGCTGCTGGAAGCCATGAGCTGCGGCGTGGTGCCGGTGCTGGCGGACGATGCGTCGCGCTGGCCCCTGCTGCAGGAAGGCGGGGGATGCCTCTGGTGCGGGGCGGCGGAGCTGGTCCCCACACTGGCGGGGATACTGGCGCAGCCGCACCAACTGGCGGAGCTGTCCCTTGCTGCCCGCCGGACCGTGGAGCGGCATTTCCGGCGGCAGGATGTCATCCCGGGGCAGCTGGCCTTGCTGCATCAGGCCCGGGCTGCGTGGCTGCGGAAACGGCAGGGCGGTACGACGGACTGAGGCGGCAACGCGCATGGCTGGGCGACCGTCTGGCGGCAGCCGGGCGTCCTTCCTCATCTTCCGGGCAGGAACGCGGCAACAGCAATGCGGCCATCACAAAACATGACAGATACAAAAAGACCGGCGCCCTGTTGCGGGCCGCCGGTCTTTTTGTGCCTTCTGGCGGGGCATGCCGTCTTTTCATGCTGTACGGGCCATCCCGTCACCTCCTCGCCATCTTCCCTCATAAAACACGCTGGGGAAGGGGAGGGAGCTTGAAGGCAACGGAAGCTCCTTTCGCCCCAGTGCGGCCGGATGGCGGCCCGCAGGGCCTGCCCGTTGATGATGCAGGAGCTTTACGGGCATCGGCGGCAACGCAAAGGTGTCCCCTTTCCTGTATTGCAAAAAACTACATCCCGGGCTTCATGCCCGCGGGCCAGAAGGAGGAATTCCGGCGTCCTTCGCCGTCCAGGGCCCAGCCGAGCCCCCAGCCCGCCAGAGAGAAGGCAAAGCCCACGAAGAAGGGCGGCAGCGCGGCCAGGGAGGGCCAGGGCATGGGCAGGATGGCGAACTGCGGATGCGTCATGAGGTACCAGAGCATACAGCTCACGAAGCCCGCGGCGCAGCTGCACCAGGCGGCCAGGCTGCTGCGCTTGCCGAAGCGCACCAGGGCCACATAGGCCACCAGTACCGTGGAGCCCACGATGCTCCAGCTGGTGGTGCAGAGCATGGCGATGATCTGCCCCTTGATCTGGGCACAGCCGCCGCTGAGCAGCACACAGAAGACGATGCCCGCGACCCACATGCCGCGCGAGGTCTTGCGGCCCGGCAGGTCTTCGGCGATGGCTGCCACGGCGATGTGGAAGATGGCCGTGGCCGTGGACAGGGAGGCCGAGACGATGGCCAGCACGAAGAGCTGCAGGCCGATGTCGGGCAGCAGCATCTTGACCAGGGCGGGCATGACGTCATCGGGCGAGGCCACTTCGGGCATGAACAGGCGGGCCAGGCTGGCCACATAGTAGGCGCCGCCCACCAGCACGGTCAGCACCAGCATGGCCAGCGGCGTGATGCGGTTGACCTGCCGGGCGGAATTGAGGGCAAAATGACGCTGGATCATCTGGGGCTGGGCCCAGACCGCCACGGACGTGACGATGACCAGCGAGATGATGAACCAGCCCTGTCCGCCGTCAGCCAGCGAGACGAAGCCGGTATTGGCCGTCGCGGTGGGCGCCAGTTCCGCCAGCCGGGCCATGCCTTCCACCGGGCCGCCCACCTTGTCGAACACGGCCACGGTCAGCATGCAGATGCCCACCAGCATGACGAAGCCCTGCATGGCTTCGGTATAGAGCACGCCGCGCAGGCCGCCCATATAGATGGCCGCTGCCACCAGCAGGGCCACGATCCAGACCAGCAGCCAGACAGGCACGGGCATGATCTGGGCCAGCAGCAGGGCCGCGCCCTTGATGACGGCCGAGGCGTAGACGCCCAGGAACACGGCAAAGATCAGGGCCAGACAGCGGCCCAGCAGGGGGCTGCGGTGGCCGTTGGCCAGCAGCTGCACCGGGGTGCGGGCCTGCAGGTTGCGCTGGCAAAGGCGGGTGGGCCAGGCCAGATAGCGATAGACGATCCAGGTCCCCAGCCAGACGTTACCGGCGGCCACCAGCAGCATCTGCATGCCGTAGGCATAGGCCAGCCCGCCAAAGCCCACCAGGGCCACAGCGGAGATATAGGTCGCCACATAGGCAAAGGCCTGGATGCCGAAGCCCACGCGGCCCGAGACCATGACATCGTGCCCGCTGCCCTTGCGGGACAGCCAGATGAACAGGGCGATATAACCGCCCCAGATGAGGACATCGACCAGCATCTAATGTCCCCTCCCTTGACGGATCAGGCTGAAGAGGGAAAGCACCAGTGCAGCCAGCAGCGAGAGCACCGCCAGCAGCACCGGGGCGTCCGCCAGCCCCAGAACGGAAAACAGGTCCATACGCAACTCCGGTTACGGTCTGACGGGGGCAGCAGGGGGCCGCCTCCCGGATATGAGCAGCGTAGACAGAAGTGCTGTCCCAGGCAAGTCCATTTTCCGTTTTGGGACGGAGAGGGGGCTGTCCGGCGTCGCCGGGAGGCAGGGGGGAGGGCCGCCTCCGTGATCCATAAAAAAGGGCCCCGCAGGGCCCTCGTGTAGAGCGTTTGATGCGGTCAGCGCTTCCAGGGCGTGATGGCGCACTTGATGCAGTCGTCCTGCCGCTGTTCGAAGATGCGGTAGCCTTCCAGGATCTTGTTCAGGGGCAGGCTGTGGGTGATGAGCGGGTTGGTGTCGATGCGGCCGCGCTCGATGAGGCGGATCAGTTCCGCGCTGTGGGTGGCATCCACACCGCCGGTGCGGAAGGTCAGGTTCTTGCCGTACATCAGGTGCAGGGGCAGGCTCTGCGCTTGTTCATACATGGCCACCACGGCCACGGTGGCATTGGGACGGGCCACCTTCCAGGCGGTCTGGAAGGTATCGTGCCCGCCAGCGCATTCGATGACCGCATCGGCGCCCAGACCGCCGGTGGCTTCGAGGATGCGCGCTTCCACGTCGTCCGCGGCGGCGTCGAGCGCCAGGTCGGCATAGCCGCGTTCCCGGGCCAGGTGCAGGCGGCTGGGCAGGATGTCCACGGCGATGACCTGCGCGGGGCCGAACAGGCGCGCGCACTGCATGGCGCACAGGCCCACGGGCCCGGCCCCCAGTACGGCCACGCTGTCGCCGGGGCGGATGGCGGCCAGCTCCGCTCCAAAGTAGCCGCTGGCCAGCACGTCGCCCACCAGCAGCACGTCCTGATAGGACAGGGGATCGGGGATGGGGTCGAGCCCGTTGTCCGCAAAGGGCACGCGCACATACTCGGTCTGGCAGCCGTCGATGCGGCAGCCCAGCTCCCAGCCGCCGTGGCGGCAGTTGTTGACGTAGCCCTGGCGGCAGAACCAGCAGGTGCCGCAAAACGTCTCCACATTGGCGGCCACACGCTGGCCGGGGCGTACTTTGCGGACCTCGCTGCCCGTCTCTACCACTTCGCCCACGAATTCGTGCCCCAGCACCGTGCCGGGCAGGGCACGCGGTACCGCGCCGTTGCGGATATGCAGGTCACTGGCGCAGATGCTGGAAAGTTCCACTTTGACGATGGCGTCACGCGGATCCTGTATCCGCGGCAGGGGGCGTTCCTCCAGCCGCAGGTCGTTGGTACCGTGATAGACCAGTGCATGCATGGTTTCAGCCATAAGCCCTCCTTGTGCGGACATGCAGCCGTCATGTCCGTCCACTATGGCGGGCTTTGGGCGGTGTGTAAAGTATTCCCCTCCCTGCCTTTCCGGCGGGCTACTCGTGGCGCTGGCCGCTCCGCAGTCTCAGGACTTGCGGATGAGCGTGGGCAGGTCGTCTTCCGTGGAGCAGAAGCGTTCCCAGCGGAAATCGCGGCGGTCTTCCAGCAGGCGCGGGACAAGATCCAGTACATCGACGGGCCAAAAGCAGTCCGGGCGAGGATGGTGCACGCCCGGGCGACCGGCCTGCGGGCGGCAGGCAAGGATGGTGTGCCGCCATTGCGCCGGGATGGCCCCCAGACCGTGCACGGCCCCCAGCAGGGCCCCGCAGATGGCAGCGTTGGTGTCCGTATCACCGCCGCGCCGCACGGTATCCACCACGCCTTCTTCCAGCGTCGGCGCGTGCAGCAGTTGCCACAGGGCATTGTGCAGGGCGATGCGGACCCAGCCCATCTTGTGTACATAATCCGCAGGCGGTTCGTGCGGGGCCAGCTCCAGCACCTCGTGCAGGCAGGGCTCCAGCGCTTGTCGCCGGGCGAGCCTGAGCAGCCAGGCATACAGGTCCCGGGGAGGATCGCCGCTGCGGATGGCCTGCGCGATGAGGCAGGCATACAGGGCATTGGCCTGCCGGCAGACCGGATGGGCATGGGTCAGGGCGGCATCCTGCTGTGCCCAGCGGGCCACGTCCTGCCAGTGGCGGGTGGCGCCGAAGATGCCCAGCGGGCTCACGCGCATGAGGGCGCCGTTGGCCTGGCTGTCCGGGTCGGGATGCCCGCTCAGGCCAACGGCGATGGTCCGGCCCATGTCGAAAGGCCGGCTTTCCAGCCAGAAGAGGTAACGGCGGCGGGCGTCTTCGGCATCGTATCCCACGGCCCCGGCCAGCAGGCGGGCCAGCATGAGGGCCATTTCCGAGTCGTCCGTGGGTTGTCCGGCCAGGATGTCCCAGGTGCCGCCGTCTTCCAGCAGACGGGGACCGTCGGGATAGCGTTCGCGGATGGTGGCCGGGGAACAGAATTCCACCAGAGCTCCCAGGGAATCCCCGGCGATCTGGCCCATGAGGCAACCGGCGGCACGGTCGAACATAGGATCGGTATGGCTGGGCATGGAGCCTCCTTGCTTTCAGGTGACAGATGGCGGGGAGGATGCCTGCGGGTACGCATGCGCTCCGGCGTCCCGAAGGGAGATACCAGACCATCGTTCCATTTTGCGGAATTAAGTATGCTGTCCGCTGCTGTACGGGGCATTTTGTCACCATCTCGTCCCCACATATTTTTTCCTGAAAAGCAGGTTGTACGCGGTCGTGTGGCTGCGGGCACAGCCTGGAGGCGGGAACTGTGGCAAGATGGGCCTGTCTTGCCACTGGTGGGACCATGAGGGACATGAACACGGGCGAACGGCAGACAGGCCGTCCCGATCGCAGACGGGGAAGCATGCAGGAGGAGAGGATGGACAGTATCGTGCAGGCAGCGGCAACGCCCCGGCCCTGTCCCCAAACGGGGAGATGGCAGGGCCGCGCGGCTCTGGCGGGGGCCTCGCTGGCCTTCGTGCTGGGAGCAGCCCATTTTTTCCGCAGCGGGCAACAGGGCCTTTCTTGCGTTTGCCTGGTCTGGGCCGGGCTGCTCTGGCGGCCGGTGGCCTGGCTGCGGCGCAGTGCCGCGGTCTTCCTGCTGGGGCTGGGCGTGGAGTGGGGCATGACGACGCTGGCCCTGGCCCGCTGGCGTCTGCAACTGGGCCAGGACTGGCTGAGGATGGTCTGCATACTGGGTGCGGTGGCCGCGCTGACCCTGCTGGCCGCCGCAGTCCTGCGCAGTCGCGCCTGCCGCAGGGACGAGGCTCCCGGCCCCCGTGCCCAGGCACTGGCCTGCCTGCTGGTCTCGGCCCTGCTGTTGCTGCTGGACGGGCTGCGGCCTGAGCTGTTGCTGCTGCACCGGCTCATGCCGGGCTGGGGAGCGGTGCAGGCCCTGCCGGCCGGCCTGTGGGCGGGCCTCGTCTACGGCTGGCTCGCGGACAGGCGGCGGGCCCCGCTATGGCGGCGGCGCATCTGGCTGCTGTTCTCCTGCGTGTTTTTTGGACAGCTGCTGGCGGGGCTTTTCCTGCACAGCCTGTTCCTTTTGCAGGGCGTGCCGCACCTGCCCGTGCCGGGGCTCATCCTCTCCGGGCCGCTGTACCGGGGCGGGGGCTCGCTCTTCATGCCCGGGCTGTTCGCGGTCTCGCTGCTGCTGGCGGGCAGTGCCTGGTGCAGCCATCTATGCTATCTGGGCGTCTGGGATGCCCGGGCGGCGGATGCCGGGCCCCGCAGAGGCCGGGGCGTGCCCGCGGCCTGGCGCAAGGCCCGCTGGGGCCTGCTGGCCGTGAGCCTGCTCCTGCCCCTGGGCCTGCGCCTTGCCGGGGTGCCGTGGCCCTGGGCCCTGGTCCTTGCCCTTGCGCTGGGGCTGGCCCTGTTGCCTTGTGCCCTCTGGCTGAGCCGGCGACTGGGCATCCCGATGTACTGTTGCGGCATCTGTCCGCTGGGGTTGACGGCCAACCTGCTGGCGCGTCTGTCCCCGTGGCGTCTGCGCCGGAACGGGCGCTGCACGGGATGCGGGGCCTGCGCGAGGGCCTGCCGTTACGGCGCCCTGCGGCTGGACGGGCCCGGCAAGGCCGCTGGCCCGGACTGGCGTTGCACCCTGTGCCGGGACTGCATGGCCGTCTGCCGTCAGGGGGCCCTGGAGATCCGGTGCTGGGGGCAGGGAGGGGCATGGGGAGAGCAGGCGCTGCTCTGTTCGCTGAGCGTCCTGCATACGCTCTTCCTCTTCATGGGACGTGTCTGATGCCCTGATGGGCCCGGCAAAGCCCGTGAGGCCCCTGTGACCTTCCCCCGCGAATGGAAAAGGAGGACGACCGTTGCGACCGTCCTCCTTCTTTTTTCGTCAGCGGATGCGGGTCAGGGCAGCACAAGCCGGAAATCGGGACGGAAGCTGTCCAGCAGGGAGAGCAGTTCCTTCACCGGTGCGGCGTTCTGGAGCAGTCCCTGCTGCACGGCCTGTTCAGGCGTCAGGCGGCCTTCGAACAGGGCCATCATCTGCAGGCGGGTGCAGGTCAGCAGGGGCGCGCGACGGTCCCGGTCCGCCCTGTGGGCCGTGAGCACGCTGTTGGCCAGATGCAGTTCCCAGCCTTCCTGCGCGTCTGTCAGGCGGATGAGCAGATCCAGCGTCTTGCCCTGGGCCCGGACCCCATCCAGACGCACGCCCAGATAGTCGAAGTACAGGGCCGCGGGCATGGCCCGGGCCTGGGTGTTGACGGGGCTGGCGTCATTGGCGGGCATGGCGGGCGGCAGGCCCCGCAGGTCACGGGCACCGCTCAGGTAAAAGTTGCGCCAGGGGGCGCTTTCGGCCTGATAGCCCAGCTGTTCCAGGGCATCGGCGGCCAGCTCGCGGGCGGCCTTGTTGTCCGGCTCGGCAAAGATCACGTGGTCGAGCACCTGGGCTACCCAGCGGTACTGTCCGGCCTCAAAGTCCTTGCGGGCCCGCTTCAGGACAGCGTCGGCACCGCCCATGTATTCCACATACTTGCGGGCGGCCTCCACCGGGGCCAGCATGTGCAGGTGCGCGGGGTTGCCGTCGAACCAGCCCAGATAATAGTTGTACACGGCCTTGGCATTGTGGTTGAGGCTGCCGTAATAGCCGCGCAGGCTGAAGACCCGCTGCAGTTCGGGGGGCAGGCGCAGGGTCTCGGCGATCTCCAGCATGGTCTGGCCCTTGTTGGCCAGGTGCAGGGTCTGGTCATTGATGTAGCGGTACAGGTCCCGCATCAGGCCCAGCTCGGTACGCACCCGTTCCGCTCCCCAGACGGGCCAGTGGTGCATGCTGTACAGGACTTCCGCTTCGCCGCCCCAGCGTTGCAGGCTCTCGTCCAGGGCCCGGCTCCAGCACAGGGGGTCGCGAGCCTTGGCTCCGCGCAGGGTGTAGAGGTTGTGCATGGTGTGGGTGCAGTTCTCGGCGGCGGTCAGGGCCTTGAGCTCGGGGATGTACCAGTGCATCTCCGCCGGGGCCTCGGTGTTGGGTGCCATCTGGAAGATGAAGGTCAGGCCGTCCAGCCGCAGGGTCTCGCCGTCCTTTTCGATGAGGCGGGTGGGGCCCAGCAGGCCCGACGTACCGCGCGAGGTGGCCAGCCCCAGTCCGGCGCCCACATGACCGCGCGGCGAGGGCGGCAGCAGGGAGCCGTACATGTACTGGGCCCGGCGGCCCATGGCATTGCCGGCCAGCACGTTTTCGGCCACGGCCGCTTCCATGAAGCCCTTGGGCGCGATGACCTGCACCTTGCCGGCGGCCACGTCCTTTTCATCCACCACGCCGTGCACGCCGCCGTAATGGTCCACATGGCTGTGGGAATAGATGACGGCCACGACCGGTTTGTGCGGCCTGTGGGCATAATAGAGCTTGAGGGCCGCCGCGGCGTTCTCGGCGGAGATGAGGGGATCGACCACGATGATGCCGCTGTCGCCCTCGATGATGGTCATGTTGGAAAGGTCGGCATTGCGGATCTGGTAGAGGCGGTCCACGACCTTGTAAAGGCCGTCGCGCAGCACCAGCTGGCTTTGCCGCCACAGGGAAGGATTGACCGTGTCCGGCGCCGGGGTGGGCATGATGACCGACGGCGGGAAGTCACGGCTCATGGCCGGGGCCAGGAAATCATAGGGGGCAAGATCCCAGGTCTCGCGACCGGCGGCGTTGAGGATGCGGCCCCTGTCCGGCAGAGGGGCCAGAAAGCCGCGCTGGGCGTCCTGAAAATCCTGGCGGTCGGCAAAGTCCACTTCTTTGCTCATGGCGGCGAGGACGGCACGGGTATGCTCCGTGGCCGGTTTGCTCATGTCCGCGGCATCGGCGGCAGGAGCCGCCCAGGCAAGGCCGGGGCCGCAGGACAGCAGGGCGGCGCACAGGGCCGAGGTCAGCAATCTATACATGTGTTCCCTCCATCAGGGCTATGCTCGGAGAGAGGCGTCGCCACAGGAAGGCGGGCCTCCGGAAAGATTCCGGCCCGGGGCAGGTCGTCGCTGCCGGGTCTTTTGGCAGTATCGCGCCCGGCCCGGCCGAATGCAAGCGGATTCCGGGCCGCGTCGGGCCTGCCCAGGGCATGGCGTTTTGTTCTTTTTTATGAGAGGGTGCAGCAAAATAAAGGAGCCATGATGTACGCCCCGGGCATAGATCAGGAATTGATAGACAAGGTCGTGGCCTTCCATGGCCACTGGTGTGCCAGTGTCAGCAGCGGTATCCGCGTGGCCCTGTGGGTCCGCGAGAACATGGGGAGCGCGGAGGACGGCCTGCTGGCCATCAGCGAAGGGGAGACCTGTGCGGTGGATGCCATCCAGGTCCTCCTGGGCTGCACGCTGGGCAAGGGCAACCTGCTGTGCCGTGATGTCGGCAAGACGGCTTTCATCTTCGTGCGTCGCAGTGACGGGAAAAAAGTCCGTATCGTGGAGAAAGTCCGGGATGACGAGACTACCCGGCGCATGGCGGTCATCAAAAAGGAACTGACGGCCCAGAATCTTTCGGAATGGATCCGTACCAAGCTGGAGATCGAGATGGTCCGGCTGCGGCGCAAGGAGATGGATCATATACTATCCGCGCCGTTCGAAGACCTTTTCCGGATGTCCGAGCCGGAAGGCGAGCTGCCCCAGCCTGTGCGCCGTCTGCCTGTGCTGGTCTGCCCCGCTTGTGGTGAGGAAGTCCTGATGGCCCGTGCCGTGGACATGGACGGCCGGCGCCTGTGCGCGGACTGTGCCCGCCGTGCCTGAGCCGGCCTTGCCTGCGGTCAACTTGAAGGAAGGACGCCGGAAATGTCTCCGGCGTCCTTTTTTCGTATCGCGGTCTGCGGTCACATGCCGGTGCGGCGGGAAGCCGCCTTGCCGGGTCTGTCCTGCCGGCCGCTATCTTTCCGGAGTCGCCTCCTACATGCTGTGTTCGAAATACCGGGCCACTTCCGCGGGGTCGGGACGACCGTCGGGGCCGTACTGGCTGAGGATGAGCATCAGTTTGAGGCGGGCCTTGGCGGCGCTCAGTTCCCCGGCCATGACGACGCCCATCTTGTGCTGTTGCAGCATGCCGCCTTCGTAGCCGTATTCGTCCAGCACGCGGCCGCCCGTGCGGGTGGCGTTGACCACGATGATCCCTTTTTCCAGGGCGCGCGCGATACCGGGGATGACATAGGGCGGCACGTTGCCGCGGCCGAAGCTTTCCACCACGATGCCGTCCACACCGCGCGAGATGGCAAAGTCCAGATAGGCTGCGTCGGAGCCGGTGACCAGCTTGATGAGGTCGACTTTTTTGCACAGGCTGTGGGGCAAAAAGGTCTGACGGCCCAGCTGGGCCCTGCGGAAGATGACCCTGTCGCCGTCCACCACGCCCAGGGGGCCCCACCAGGGGGACTGGAAGGTGGCCACATTGGCGGCGTGGGTCTTGGTGACTTCGCGGGCGGCGTGGATCTGTTCGTTCATGACCACGAGGCTGCCCATGTTGCGGGCCGAGCGTGAGGCCGCCACACGCACGGCCGCCAGGATGTTGCGCGGCCCGTCGGGGCTGAGCTCGTCACCGGAGCGCATGGCTGCCGTGAAACAGACAGGCTTGTGACCTTCCAGGGAAAGGTCCAGGAAGTAGGCGCTTTCTTCCAGGCTGTCCGTGCCGTGGGTGATGACGACGCCGCTGACGTCGTCCATGGACAGATACCACCGGACCATGGCGGCCAGGCGGAACATGTGATCGGGGGTGATGGCCGGGCTCGGCAGGTTGTCGAACTCGCGCACTTCCAGATCGCAGACGCTGCCCAGGCCGGGGATGGCCCGGACGAGGTCCGCACCGCTGACAGCGGGCACGGCCGCGCCGGTCACGCTGTCATGCTGCATGGCGATGGTGCCGCCGGTAGTGATGATGACGACTTTTGACATGGGGAGTTCCGTATGTCTTGCAGAAAAAGGGGGAAAACAGCTGGAGTGCCGCCCCGGACGGCGGCAACGGGAGACTTGTACCCGACTTGGGAAGATTGCTCAAGGATATGACGGGAAAGGATCTTTTTGTGCGGCAGCGGCGTTGGGGGCGTTTCCTTCCTTTACGCTTCATTCGTCCCGTGGTATCAAAACTCATTTATATCAATTCGCCGTCGAACCCGTTTTTTCCCGTCCACCTCCGGGTAGTAAAGTTATGAATATGCATGAAAAGATTCTGGATAACCTGCAGGAACTGGTCTACATCGCCGATATGGAGACTTACGAGCTGCTCTACTACAACAGGGCGCTGGCAGAAAAATTCCATATCCCCCAGGGGTTGCGGGGCAAGTGCCACGAGATCCTCCAGGGCCGGCAGACCCCCTGTCCTTTCTGCACCAACAGCAGGCTTTCCAAAGATGGCTGCTATGTCTGGAAGTTCTATAACCGGCTTGTCAAACGCCATTTCATGCTGAGCGACAGCATCTGTGAGTTCAACGGCAGGCAGGTCAGGACAGAGGTCGCCATGGACATCACGGAGCATATGTTCCTGCAGGAGCAGCTGGACAAGAACCTTTCCCTGCAGGACTTCATCAACCATTGCGCCCGCAAGCTGTACCGGCAGGATTCGGAACTTCCTTTCCTGATCGACGACGTTCTGGCTGCCATAGGCGACTATCTGCATGCTGACAGGACGTATATCTTTGAGTTCTCCGGCGATGTCGTCCGCAACACCTTTGAGTGGTGCCGTGAGGGCGTGGTGCCGCAACAGGAGTCCCTGGCCAATGTCCCTGTGGGGATCATCGCCCGCTGGATGCCCAATTTTTACGCCCACCAGCCCATCCTGATCACGGATCTGGAAAGCCTGCGTGTGACCAGCCCTGAAGAATACGCCGTGCTCAAGCGCCAGGCCATCCACTCCCTGCTCGTGTTCCCGCTCTGGAACGGCAAGACGTTGCGTGGCTTCGTGGGGGTGGACAACCTGGATCCCGAGCGCATCGACTCTTCCCGGGTACTGCTGTCGTCCATGAAATTTTTCCTCAGCTCTTCCCTGTGGCGGCGGGACTCTCTGAACGAGCTGCATTACCTCAGTTTCCACGACCAGCTGACCGGCGTATTCAACCGCAACGCCTTCCAGCGCGACGTGCAGAAACGGGATACCGACATCGGCATCATCTTCCTGGACATCAACGGTCTCAAAGACATCAATGACGGCGAAGGCTACAGCGGCGGTGACGCTGTCCTGGCCGCAGTGAGCCGCTCCGTCCATGAGCTGCTGCCGGATACGGCCGTATACCGCATGGGCGGTGACGAATTCATCCTGCTGTGGCGGGAAGGGGATGAACATGCCTTTCGCCGGGATGTGGAACGGGTACGCGCCCTGTTCGCCGGGACGCTGGGGTTCACTGCTTCCGTGGGCTGTGCCTGGGTGCGCACTGAGGATGATATAGCTGCGGGCCTGATCGCTGCCGATGCCCAGATGTTTGCCGCCAAGCGGGATTTTTACCGTTCGTCGCCCCAGAGCGGCCGTTACCGCAGCGTGCTGGACGACGTCCTCGATCTGGCCCGGCCCGGCCGTCTGGACGAGCTTTTGGCCTCGGACTGCTTCACCCTGTATTGCCAGCCCCAGTTCAGGGTGGAGGATGAAGCGATAGTTGGCGGCGAGATCCTGTTGCGCCTGATGAGCGACGGCAAGGTCATCCCGCCGTCTCAATTCATCCCTCTGCTGGAATCCCTCTATGCCATGCCGCAGGTGGATCTGTATGTGTTCGACAAGGTCTGTGCCTGCCTGGACCGCTGGCGGGAGGAGGGCAGGCCGCTGGTGCCCATGGCGGTGAACTTTTCCCGTACGACGCTGGCTTTCCCCGAGGTGGCCGACAGGCTGGAGGAGATCAGACAACAACACGGTATCCCGGCCGAACTGTTGCAGGTGGAGGTCACGGAAACGGCAACCGCGGAAGATTTCTGCGCTTTTCAGCAAGCCGTGGACAGTATCCGGGCCAAGGGCTTCCGGGTGGCCATCGACGATTTCGGTGTCGCCTATGCCAATCTCATGACCCTGGCGCGTCTGGGTTTCGATGAACTCAAGCTGGACAAGAGCCTGATGGACGACCTGTGCGGCAGCGAAAAAAGGCAGCGTCTGCTGCGGCTGGTCATCGAGGCCGCGGGGGACCTGGACATCCGTACCGTTGCCGAGGGGGTGGAGACCGAGGAACAGTTGGAGATCCTGCGCAAACTGGGCTGCCCCAGGGCCCAGGGCTATCTGCTCAGCCGGCCGCTTCCTGTGGAGCAGTTCTCCTCCCTGCTGTCCTGACAGGGATCACAAAAAAGCCGCCCGTAAAGGACGGCTTTTTTGTTTATGGGTCTTGGCACTGTTGAGCGCCTGACAGACGCGAAGCGCGGCCCCCCCGCCAAGGCGAGGGGGCCGCGTTGTTCCCGGTGATGACAGCGGCCGTGTGTGCCGGACCGTCGTCCCGTTGCGGGCTGGCTGGTTCTTACAGCCCCAAACGCCGATAGATGGCCTTCATGTCCACGTTCTGGCGCACCACGCCGGCCAGGCGGTCCAGCGAGGCTTCCAGATCGCAGCGCACCAGCTGGCGGCCCTGCGGCCTCAGGCCCACGTCCTGCCGCACATGGTCCAGCCAGGCCCGGCGGAAGGCATCGTCATCGAACAGGCCGTGCAGATAGGTGGCCCAGCGGCGTCCGCTCACATAGCCGCAGACACGTTCTTCCGGAGCGCCTTGGCCCTCGCGCACGAAAAGGGGCAGGGCCGAGGGGCCGTGGCTGGTATGGCCGTGATGGATCTCGTAACCGCCGGTCATGACCGGCAGCGGCGTGGTCGCCCGGCGCACGCTGGCCAGCGTCTTGTCCGCCGCAAAAGTGGATTCCAGATCCATGAGCCCGAGGCCGGGCACGGAAGGCGCGGCAGACTCCAGCCCCAGCGGATCGAGGATGGCGCGCCCCAGCATCTGGAGCCCGCCGCAGATGCCCAGCAGCCAGCCATCCCGGGCGGCATGGCGGCAGATGAGCTCGCCCAGACCATCGGCCCGCAGTGCGGCCAGGTCGGCGGCCACGCTCTTGGTGCCGGGCAGGATGACCACATGGGGCTGTCCCCAGTCTTCGGCCCGGCGCACAGCCCGCAGGCGCACGTCCGGTTCGGCGGCCAGGGGCGTCATGTCCGTAAAGTTGGAGACATGCCGGGGCATGACCACGGCGATGTCGAGGATGCCGGGCGGGGGCGGCGTGGTGTCCGCCGTCTGCGACCAGGGGAACCCGGCCATGTCCTCATCCGGGATGTTGATGTCGCGCAGCCAGGGGATGACGCCCAGCACCGGGATGCCGGTGGCCTGCCGCACATAGGCATGGGCCGGCTCCAGCAAGGAGGCGTCGCCCCGGAATTTGTTGACGAGCCAGCCCGCCAGCAGGGAACGCTCCTGCTGTTCCAGGGTCATCCAGGTGCCCAGCAGCGAGGCATAGACCCCGCCGCGGTCGATGTCGCCCACCAGCAGCACCGAGGCCTGCGCGTGGGCGGCCATGCGCATGTTGACGATGTCGTGCTGCTTGAGGTTCACCTCGCCGGGGCTGCCTGCCCCTTCCAGAACCATGACCTCGTGCCGGTCGGCCAAGGTGTCATAGGCATCGCGCACGGTCTGCCAGAGCCCGGCCTTGTAGCGGAAATATTCGCGGGCCTGCATGTGCCCCACGGGCTTGCCCAGGACGATGACCTGTGACCCGGTCTCCGAATGCGGCTTGAGCAGCACGGGGTTCATGAGGGCCTCGGGATCGATGCGGGCCGCCTGGGCCTGGACGATCTGGGCGCGCCCCATCTCTTCGCCCATGGCGGTCACCCCGGAATTGAGGGACATGTTCTGGGCCTTGAACGGCGCCACATCGTAGCCGTCCTGCCGCAGGATGCGGCAAAAGGCGGCAGCCAGGATGCTCTTGCCCGCGTCGGAGGACGTGCCCTGCAGCATGAGGGCAGGGCGGCGCGTGCGCGGACGCGGCGGCACAGGCGTGCCCGGATGCAGGATGCCGCGCAGGGCATCGGCCAGCCGCTGATGGTCTTCTTCCAGCCGCACGGCGGCCCGGAACCAGCTGCCGTCCTCCATGCCGCGGTAATTGGAACAGTCGCGCACGGCGATGCCGTATTCCCGCAGCAGGCGGGCATAGAGATCCGCCGGGGCCTGCTGGCAGCGGAACAGCACATAGTTGGCCAGCGAGGGGAAGACCGTGATGCCGGGCACGCCGCGCAGGCAGGCGCACAGGTGCTCGCGACGGCGGTGGTTCTCGTCCCGTGTCCGCTCGGCAAAGTCCGACGTATCCGCCAGCACGGCCTGCGCGGCAGCCAGGGCAAAGGCATTGACGCTCCAGGCGGGCAGTTGTCCGCGCCATCGCTGTGCCCGTTCCGTCCGCGTGACCAGGTAGCCCAGCCGCACGCCGGGCACGGCATGGAACTTGGTCAGGGAGCGCAGCAGTACGGCATTGTCCGGCAGCTGCGGGATGAGGGAAGAGATTTCGTCGGGGCCCGCATAGGCGGCAAAGGCTTCGTCGATGATCCAGAGCAGGTCGGGGCGGGCCCCCAGCAGACGGCGGCAGGCCGCAGGTGGCAGGAAGGAGCCGGAAGGGTTGCCCGGATTGGCCAGCCAGACGGCTGTCCGGGCCGGGACGTCCGCCAGCAGGGAGAGCAGCCGCCGGAGCATGTCCTCGTCGCTGTCCCCGTCACGGCGCACCCCGCAGGCCAGATGGCGTACCTCCAGACCGGCCAGCCCGCAGGCCAGGGCGTATTCGCTGAAGGCCGGTTCGATCACGGCAGCGCAGGGGGTGCCTTCCTCTTTGAGGGCGCGGGCCAGCAGGTGGATGAGCTCATTGCTGCCGTTGCCGAACACGAAACAGTCCGCAGGCAGGCCGTAGACGCGGGCGGCGGCCTCCATGGCCTCTTCCGCATGGGGAGAAGGATAGGCCGAGATCTGGTCCAGGGCGCGACAAAGGGCCAGGCGCAGGAATTCCGGCGCGCCTTCGGGACGGACGTTGACGCTGAAATCCAGCAGGCTGTCAGGGGCGCGCCCGGCCAGTGCGGCCATGCGCAGCCGGTCGCCGCCGTGTGCCTCAGGCTTCATGGGGATCCTCCTCAAGGGTCGGTGACGGCATGGCCCCGCCGTGGAGGGCGAGGGCGGAAAGGATGCGGGCCGCGCAGTATGCAGGGCTGGTACGGCTGGTATCCACACGCAGTTCACCGGGCAGGGGCGTGTGGATGTCCCGCGCCTGCCGGGCGGCATGGGGCCAGTCCGGTGCACGGTCGGTACGGCTGTTTTCCCGGCGCTCCAGTTCGGCCAGGTCGCAGCAGACCTGTACGGGCAGGATGGGGATGCCCCGCAGGCGCTGCCACAGATCGTCTATCCAGTCCGGGCGCTCGCCCAGCACATGATCCACGATGACCCAGGCCCCGGCGTGGGCGGCTTCGGCCGTGGCCGCGTGCAGGATGGCGGTCAGGGGAAGGCCCGTGGCGGCCATGCCCTGCAACAGGGCCCCCGGACGGCCGGGGCAGGCCCGCAGCAGATCGTCCATGGACAGGATGATGCTGTGACGGCCGTGGTCGGCCAGCAGTTTTTCCTGCAGGGCGCGGGCCAGGGTGCTCTTGCCCGCGCTGGAGGGGCCGTTGAGCAGGATGACCTGCCCGGCAGGCGTGTGGGAGACGGGAGCGGCAGGGGCCGTCCCTACATCCGTCTTCCCGGCAGCGGCAGCCTCAGCCAGACCGCCCCAGTAAAGATGCACGTACCCTGCCCGCACATTGCCGTGATGCACGCCGTCGGGGCGGGTGCCCGCACGGTCCGTGACGTCATAGAGGGGGGCGTAAGGCCGGTGCAGCTCGATGTGCGACCAGTGGAACTCGTGGCCCCGGCAGGTCTCCAGAGGCAGGCCCAGGGGGGCACCGCCCGTGAAACGGACATCGCGGTAACCCAGCGAGCGCAGGCCCTGCCCCATGCGGGCCGTGGCCTCCAGCACGCCGCACATGGGCCAGATGCGGCGTTCCCCGTCCAGGCCGTGCCCTTCGGCGGCGGCCTCCAGCCCGGAACACAGATACATGTAGCCGCCGCACTCGGCGTAGATTTCGCCGCCAGCGGCAGCGAAGTCCCTGATGGCGGCACGCATGGCCGTATTGGCGGACAGCCGGGCGGCAAAGGCTTCCGGGTAGCCGCCGCCCAGATACAGGGCATCCGGCTGCGGCGGCAGGGCCGTATCCCGCAGGGGCGAGAAGGGGACGATCTCCCAGCCGCGGGCGCGCAGGGCGTCCTCGTTGGCGCGGTAATAAAAGCAAAAGGCCTCGTCCCGGGCCACAGCCAGGCGCTGCTGCCGCTGCCCGGCGGCGGGCCGGGGCTGCGCGAGCGGCCGGGGCTGGCGCGTCAGGGCCAGCAGGCGGTCCAGATCCACATGGCTTTCCGCCAGTTCCGCCAGCCGGTCCGTCCACGCCGTATCGCAGTCACTTTCAGCGGCCGGCAACAGGCCCAGCTGCCGTTCCGGGATGCGGCAGACCTCGTGGCGGGGCAGGGCGCCCAGCAGGGGCGGCAGCCCGGCCTTTTCCAGCGCCTGACGCAGAAGGGCCGCATGGCGCGAGCTGCCGGCATTGTTGGCGATGACGCCCGCCAGCCGGACGCCATGACGTGCCGCCTGTCGCTGGAAGCCCTCCACCAGCGCCGCCAGGGAGGCAGCCATGCCCCGCACGCTGACCACCAGCAGCACGGGGAGGTGCAACACACGGGCACAATCCAGCGTGCTGCCGGAAAGGTCGTCCGGGGAGCGGCCGTCCAGCAGGCCCATGACGCCCTCGCAGACAGCGGCATCGGCCCCCTGTACGGCGGCCCGCCACTGGGCGCGGACGCCGGCCTCGCCCATCATCCAGGTGTCCAGATTGCAGGCCGCACGGCCGGTGGCCAGGGCATGGAAGGTCGGGTCGATGTAGTCCGGCCCGCATTTGCAGCCCTGTACGGCAAGGCCCCGGCGGGCAAGGGCCCGCATCAGGGCCACGGCCATGGCGGTCTTGCCCTCGCCGGAGCGGGGGGCAGACAGGCAAAAGGCGTGGAAGTCCCGCATCAGCGACCGTCCGCGGCGGACGCGGGCGCGTCCTTGTCCAGATATTTTTCCGCATAGCCACGGGCCTCGAACAGCGCGCCCTGATCCGTGACCGTGCGTGCGCTGCCGATGAGCACCAGCGTGGACATGTCCACCTCATCGGCGGGCAGGTCGGCCAGACGGCCGATCCAGCGTGTCTCTTCCGGGCGGCCGGCATGGCGCACGAAGGCGCAGAGGATGTCGCCGCCGCGCGCTTGGCGGAAGATGTCCAGGGCCTCGGCCAGCAGCTGGCGGCGCTTGCGCCCGGCAGGATTGTACAGGGTCACAGGCAGGGCCGACTGCGCCACGGCCCGCAGGTTGCGGCGCACTTCGTCAGCGGGCACCAGCAGGTCGGAAAGGCTGACCAGCGAAAAACCGTTCTGCAGGGGGGCCCCCAGCGCGGCAGCAGCCGTGCTGGCCGCCGTGATGCCGGGCAGCACCCGGATGGGCAGGGCGCTGAAAGCCTGTTCTCGGGCGCGCAGTTCGAACAGCAGCCCGGCCATGGCCAGGATGCCCGGGTCGCCGGAGCAGACCATGCAGACCGTGGCCCCGGCAGCGGCAGCGGCCAGGGCGTCGCGGCAGCGCTCCACCTCGCCCTTCATGCCGGTCTCGATAAGGCGCTTGCCGTGGATGCGGTCGCGGATGAAATCCACATATTTGCTGTATCCGGCCACAGTATCGCAGCGGCGCAGGGCCGCATCCACCTCGGGCGTGAGCTGGGCAGGATCGCCGGAGCCCAGGCCCACTACCAGCACCTCGCCGCACCGGGATGAGGGGGCCGCGGGATTTGTGGCAACTGCCGGAGAGGAAGCATCCGGCGTGCTGCCATCATTTTCCGCTTC
>CALBAX010000065.1 GCA_937926875.1 uncultured Desulfovibrio sp. | reverse complement strand
GCTTCAGACGGTTGTTGCGGTTGATGACGCGGCGGTACAGGTCGTTGAGGTCGGAGGTGGCGAAACGGCCGCCGTCCAGGGGCACCAGGGGACGCAGCTCCGGCGGGATGACGGGAATGACTTCCATGATCATCCATTCGGGCTTGTTGTTGGACTCCAGGAAGGCTTCGACGATCTTCAGGCGCTTGGTGAGCTTCTTCTTCTTGGTCTGGCTCTTGGTGGTCTCGCTCTCTTCGCGCAGTTCGGTGCGCAGCTTTTCCAGATCCAGTTCTTCCAGAAGGGAGCGCACGGCTTCGGCGCCCATGCCCACGGTCAGGGCGTCTTCGGTGCCGTAGTGATCCAGGATCTGCAGGTACTGGTCTTCAGAGATGACCTGGCGGCGCTGCAGGTTGGTCTGGCCGGGATCGAGCACGATGTAGGAATCGAAGTACAGCACCTTTTCCAGATCGGCCATGGTCATGTCGAGCAGGGTACCGATCTTGGAGGGCAGGGTCTTGAGGAACCAGATGTGGGCCACGGGCGCGGCCAGTTCGATGTGGCCCATGCGCTCGCGGCGCACCTTGGAGGCAATGACTTCAACGCCGCACTTTTCGCAGACGATGCCGCGGTGCTTCATGCGCTTGTACTTGCCGCAGTTGCATTCGTAGTCCTTCACGGGGCCGAAGATCTTGGCGCAGAACAGGCCGTCGCGCTCCGGCTTGAAGGTACGGTAGTTGATGGTTTCCGGTTTCTTGACCTCACCGTAGGACCATTCGCGGATGGCTTCGGGCGAGGCGATGGAAATCTGGATGGCTTTCAGGTTGCGGATGTTGGTCACATTGGCCGACGTGCCGCGTGCAGTGAAGAGATCGTCCAGGCTCATATATCTACCTTGCTTGTCAAAAGCTCGTTACAGTCGTTGTGGCGTATGGTTGACGCTCCGTCCCGGGGAATGGCGCTGCCGGGCACCGCGCGGTGGCGTGATGCCCGGCGCATCCATGGATTATTCCTCGGGTTCCTGGTCGCGCATGAAGCCGATACGCTTGGGCTTTTTCTTGCCGTCTTCCTGATGCAGGGTCACGTCGAGGCCCAGGCTCATGAGTTCCTTGACCAGAACGTTGAAGGATTCGGGCAGACCGGCTTCCAGGAAGTTGTCGCCCTTGACGATCTTCTCGTACATCTTCACACGTCCGGTCACGTCGTCGGACTTGACGGTGAGGAATTCCTGCAGGAGATAGGCGGCGCCGTAGGCTTCCAGAGCCCAGACTTCCATTTCGCCCAGCCGCTGGCCACCGAACTGCGCCTTGCCGCCCAGCGGCTGCTGGGTGACCAGGCTGTAAGGGCCGGTGGAGCGTGCGTGGATCTTTTCGTCCACCAGGTGGTGCAGCTTCAGGATGTACATGACACCGGTGGTCACGCGGTTCTTGAAGGGCACGCCGGTGCGGCCGTCGTACAGGATGGTCTTGCCGTCGCTGTCCTTGCCGGCCTTTTCCATCCAGCCCCAGATCTCTTCTTCGGTGGCGCCGTCGAAGACCGGGGTCTTGGTCACGATGCCGTTGCGCAGCTTCTTGACCGAGGCGATGAACTCTTCGTCATCCATCTTGTCCACCAGCTCGGTGATGGCCGGGGAGTCGAAGACGTCCTTGACCTCGTCACGCACCACCTGCAGGGCCGCGCCGGAATCCAGCAGTTCGGCCAGCTGGCGGCCAAGTTCCTTGGCGCCCCAGCCCAGGTGGGTTTCCATGATCTGGCCGATGTTCATACGCGAAGGCACGCCCAGGGGGTTGAGCACGATGTCCACGGGGCGACCGTCGGCGAAGAAGGGCATGTCTTCTTCGGGCAGGATGCAGGAGACCACACCCTTGTTCCCGTGACGGCCGGCCATCTTGTCGCCCACCGAGAGCTTGCGCTTGATGGCGATGTGGACCTTGACCATCTTGATGACGCCGGGAGGCAGATCGTCCCCTTCGGTGACCTTCTCGCGCTTGGAATCATAGATGGCGTGCAGGTAGTCCACCTGATGGTCGTAGTCCTTGAGCTGGTCGGCCACGATGTCGTTGACTTCCTTGCTCTCGAACAGGCCCTGCAGCTTCTTCACCGGGATGGCGTCCAGCTGCTCGCGGGTCAGGGCAACACCGGCTTCCACCAGCACCTCGCCCTTCTTGTTGCCGGGGACGCTGACAGCGGTCAGCTTGCCCAGCACATGGGGGGCAAGCACTTCGCGGGTGCGGTTGCCCAGGGCGCGCATGTGATCGGATTCCTTCTGGTCCAGCACGGCGGTGTCGTGGGCCTCGATGGCCAGGGTGCGGTCGTCCTTTTCACCGGAGCGACGGTTGAACACCTTGACGTCGATGACCGTACCTTCCACTCCCGGGGGCACCTTGAGGGAGGTGTTCTTCACGTCGCGGGCCTTCTCACCGAAGATGGCGCGCAACAGTTTTTCTTCCGGGGTCAGCTGGGTCTCGCCCTTGGGGGTAATCTTGCCGACCAGGATGTCGTCAGGCTTCACGGCCGCGCCGATGCGGATGATGCCGCTGTCGTCTAGGTTGCGCAGCATGTCTTCGCTGACGTTGGGGATGTCGCGGGTGATCTCTTCGGGGCCGAGTTTGGTGTCGCGGGCCACCACTTCGAATTCTTCGATGTGGATGGAGGTGAAGATGTCCTCTTTCACGGTACGTTCGGAAATGAGGATGGAGTCTTCGTAGTTGTAACCGCACCAGGGCATGAAGGCCACCACAAGGTTCTTGCCCAGAGCCAGCTGGCCTTCGTCGATGCCGGGACCGTCAGCGAGGATCTCGCCCTTCTTGAACACCTGACCGGGGTAGCAGGTGGGCTTCTGACCAAAGCAGGAGTTCTGGTTGGACTTGTGGAACTTCAGCAGGTCATAGGCGCGCACGCCGCCCTGTTTCTTGTACAGGTCGCCTTCGTAGGAGACCACGATGCGGTCGGCGTCGGCGTATTCCACCTTGCCGTCGGCCTGGGCCACGATGCAGGCGCCGGAGTCGCGGGCCACGTCGATTTCCATGCCGGTGCCCACCAGGGGCTTTTCGCTGCGCAGCAGCGGCACGGCCTGGCGCTGCATATTGGAACCCATGAGGGCGCGGTTGGCGTCGTCGTGTTCCAGGAAGGGGATGAGCGCGGCCGAAATGGAGACCATCTGGCTGGGCGAGATGTCCATGAGGGTCACCTCGTCACGGGAGCGCATCTCCACTTCGCCCTTGACGCGCACGGTCACGAACTCGTCCAGGAAGTTGCCGTCGGCGTCCACGCGGGCGTTGGCCTGGGCCACCACCTGGTCGCCTTCGCGGGAGGCGTCCAGATGCACGATCTCGTCAGTCATGCGGCCATTGCGCACCACGCGGTACGGGGTCTCGATGAAACCGAAGTCGTTGACCTTGGCGAAGGTGGTCAGCGACACGATCAGACCGATGTTGGGACCTTCGGGCGTTTCGATGGGGCAGATGCGGCCATAGTGGGAGGTATGCACGTCGCGCACTTCGAAGCCGGCACGCTCACGGGTCAGACCGCCGGGGCCCAGGGCCGACAGGCGGCGCTTGTGGGTCACTTCGGACAGGGAGTTGGTCTGGTCCATGAACTGCGACAGCTGGGAGGTGCCGAAGAATTCCTTGAGCACCGCGGCCACAGGCTTGGGATTGATCAGGTCGTGGGGCATGAGCGTGGAGATCTCCTGGATGCTCATGCGTTCCTTGATGGCGCGCTCCATGCGCACCAGACCGATGCGGTACTGGTTCTCCACCAGTTCGCCCACCAGGCGCACGCGGCGATTGCCCAGGTGGTCGATATCGTCGGCCGGGCCGTGGCTGTCCTTCAACTGCACCAGCACCTTGATGGCGGTGAGGATGTCGTTGTCGGTCAGGGTACGGGAATCTTCGCTGTCGGGCAGGCCCAGGCGCTGGTTGAGCTTGTAACGGCCCACCGGCGACAGGTCATAGTAGTCCGGGCTGCGGAACAGGTTGTCGAAGAAGCTGGCGGCGATCTCGGCGGTGGGCGGGCTGGAAGGACGCAGACGGCGGTAGATCTCTTCCTGCGCCTTTTCCTGATCGGGGATGCGGTCCTGCATCAGGGTGTCGCGGATGGAGGAAGAGGTGTCGGTGCCCTTGGTGTGCAGCACGGCGATGCGCTCGATACCGGATTCGCGCATGCGCTCCAGCAGGCCGGGAGTGATCTCGTCGGCGGCTTCGGCCAGCACTTCACCGCTGCCGGGGGCGATGACGTCCTCGGCCAGGAACATGCCGTCCAGGGTGTCGGGACGCACTTCGATGGCCTTGATGCCCGCTTCACAGACCTGACGCCAGCCACGCTTGGTGATGGGCTTGCCGGCCTTGATGAGCACGGTGCCGTCTTCGGTGGCGATGTCGGAGTAGGCGTTGTCCTTGCGGTACAGGGACTTTTCCACTTCCCACATCAGGGTGTTGTGCGGCTTCAGCAGATAATGCTCGCGGGTGTAGAAGTACTCCAGGATGTCCATCTTGCTCATGCCCATGGCCTTGAACAGGATGGTGGCGGGCATCTTGCGGCGACGGTCGATGCGGACATACAGGATGTCCTTGTGGTCGAAGTCGAAGTCCAGCCAGGAGCCACGCATGGGGATGACTCGGCAGGAGTAGAGCACCTTGCGGCTGGTGTGGGTCTTGCCGCCGTCGTGTTCAAAGATGATGCCGGGAGAACGCTGCAGCTGGTTGACGATGACGCGCTCGGTGCCGTTGATGATGAACGTGCCCTTTTCCGTCATCAGGGGCAGGGTGCCGAAGTAGATGCCCTGTTCCTTGATGTCGCGGATGGTGCGGTTGCCCGTGGCTTCATCGGTGTCATAGACCACCAGGCGCACCTTGATGTGCACCGGGGCTTCGTAGGTCAGGCCCTTGGAGATGCACTCGGCCTGGTCGTACTTGGGCTCGCGGATTTCGTAGCTGACGAATTCCAGGCTGGCGGTCTTGTTGAAATCTTCGATGGGGAAGACGGTGTGGAATACGCCTTCCAGTCCTTCCTCCTTGTTCCGATCGGCTTCGGCAACGCCTTCCTGCAGGAACTTGCTGTAGGAGTCGATCTGAAGATTGAGGAGGTGCGGAATGGGGAGAGTAACGTTGATTTTGCCGAACTGTTTGGTAAGCTGGCCCATGCGATACCTCAAGGTAGGTAGCGGTTGCGCTTCGGCTGCCGGCGTTGCACCGGAACGTCCGGTCGGCATTCTGCCCGTGCAGACCGCTGTGGACAGACTGCCAAAACGCCAGTCATGCCGCGATCCGAAGCGTACAATCTATATCTCTCAGTGGGATCCGGTTTTCACAACGCGCAAAAAGGACAAACGACACTTCCCCGCGTTGCCGGCAGGGGTGAGGCCGCTTGTCTTGAAAAGAAAGGCTATGCGCGTCGGGCGTTATCTACCAGAAAAACCAGATACTTCTCCCACAACAGTTTTGGAACGAAGAGACATACCGCAAAAGCATGGTTTTTGCAAGAACTTTTTCCACGATCCGGCAGCTCCCGGGAAGGGGCTGGAGAGGGTGGGGCGGCTGCCGCAAGCAGCGCAGGCTGTACCAGCAGGCTGTGCCGCCGGGGCAACGCCGGAAAAAAAGTGGCTCCGTCTTTTTTGTATGGAAAACGGCGGGACGTCAATGGAAAAAAACAGGCGCATCAAAAAGCCACAGCGAGGCGGCAGCCAAAGGGCATCGCAGGGCTGTGCGCAGACAAAAAAAAGGCGGGGTTTGCACCCCGCCTTCAAAAAGATCGGAAAAACCGAACTTACTTCACTTCGACAACAGCGCCGGCTTCGGTCAGCTGCTTCTTGGCTTCTTCGGCTTCTTCCTTGCTCACGCCTTCCTTCAGGGTGGAGGGGCAGCCGTCGACCTTTTCCTTGGCTTCCTTCAGGCCCAGGCTGGTCAGAGCGCGCACGACCTTGATGACGCCGATCTTGTTGGCGCCGGCTTCCTTCAGGATAACGTCGAATTCGGTCTTTTCTTCGGCAGCGGCAGCGGCGCCACCGTCAGCGGGGGCGGCCATCACCATGGCAGCGGCGGGAGCGGCAGCGGACACGCCGAACTTTTCTTCCAGTTCCTTGATGAATTCGGACAGTTCCAGGACGGTCATGTTGGAGATGAACTCAACAACCTGTTCTTTGGTCACGGACATGGTAAACTCCTAGCTCTTTGGCTAAAATTTGGTTGATTGCTTTTTTTGCTGCGAAAGCCTTAGGCGGCTTCGCCCTTCTTTTCTTCGATGGCCTTAAGCGCATAGAGCAGGCCGCGGAGAACGTTGGCGAACAGCGAAACAAAATTGGTGGGCACGGCGTTCATGGTGCCGAGCAGCTGGCCAAGGAGCTGTTCCTTGGACGGCAGCTTGGCCAGGGCTTCGACCTGTTCGGCAGACATTTCCTTGCCTTCCAGGCTGCCGCAGCGCAGCTGGAACAGCTTGCTCTGCTTGGCAAAATCACTCAACGCCTTGGCCACCGCCACGGGGTCGTCGAAACCAAGGGCAATGGCGCTGTTGTCGTGGAACTTGTCCTTGACAACGTCATGCGTGCCACCGGTAAAAGCGATACGGGCCAACGTGTTCTTGACGACGTAGAATTCGCCGCCAGCCTTGCGCAGGTTCACACGGAGGTTCGTCAGCTCTTCCACCGTCATGCCCTTGAACTCGGTCAGCACCGCAAAAGAAGCACGATCGGCATTCGCTTTGATCGCTTCAATGACGGCTGCTTTTTCAGACCTGGTCACGTGATACCTCTCACGTTCGGGGTTGCCGGGTGGAATGCCGAGCCAAAGATAAGTCTGGACAGGTAGATTAAAGGCCTTGCGGCCTGCCTGCCGTCTTCGACTCGAATTCCCTTGCCTTAGCCAGTAAATTCAAATGCGGGGATTGCTATTACTGCAATCCCCGCACGATGTCAACTAAAAAACGGGCTTAGCCTTCCAGGAATTTCTTCACCTGGGACATGTCGATCTTGAAGCCGGGGCCCATGGTGGTGGACACAGCCATGGAGAGCATATAGGTGCCCTTGGCGCCGGAGGGCTTCAGACGATTCACGGTTTCCAGCAGGGCCTTGAGGTTGCCCAGGATCTTTTCGGGACCAAAGGAAACCTTGCCCAGAGGAGCGTGCAGAACACCGGCCTTGTCGACCTTGAAGTCCACGCGACCGGCCTTCAGTTCGTTGACGGCCTTGGTCACGTCGAAGGTGACGGAACCGGTCTTGGCGTTGGGCATCAGGCCGCGGGGGCCGAGCAGACGGCCGATCTGGCCCACCAGGGCCATGACGTCAGGGGTGGCGACGGCGGCGTCGAAGTCCAGCCAGCCTTCCTTGACCTTGGCCACCAGGTCTTCAGCACCCACGAAGTCGGCACCGGCGGCGGTGGCTTCGGCCTGCTTTTCACCCTTACAGAAAACGGCCACGCGAACGGTCTTGCCCAGGCCGTGAGGCAGGGTCACGGCGCCGCGCACCATCTGGTCGGAGTACTTGGGGTCAACACCCAGGCGGATGGCCACGTCGACAGTTTCGTCGAACTTGGCGAAGGAGGCGCCCAGGGATTTGCTCACAGCGTCTTCAACGCTCAGGCGTTCCTGCAGGTTCACGCCTTCGAGAGCTTTGCGAAAATTTTTGCCATGCTTGGGCATGTCTTTATCCTTTCGTTTTATCTCCTGCCACACATGGACTGCTCCAGGTCTGGCAGTACAATTGATCAACGAGGGGCAGCCAGGCTGCCGTCATCCGGTAAACCGGTCCCTACTTGATTTCGATGCCCATGCTGCGGGCGGTGCCGGCGATGGACTTCACAGCGGACTCAAGGGTGGCGGCGTTGAGATCGGGCAGCTTCAGCTTGGCGATTTCTTCCACCTGGGCCATGGTCAGGCTGCCAACCTTGTTGCGGTTGGGTTCACCGGAGCCCTTTTCGATCTTGGCAGCCTTCATGATCAGCACCGCGGCCGGGGGGGTCTTGGTGATGAAGGTGAAGGAGCGGTCAGCGTAGACCGTGATGACCACAGGGATGATCATGCCCTTCTGGTCCTGGGTGCGGGCATTGAATTCCTTGCAGAAGCCCATGATGTTCAGGCCATGCTGACCCAGGGCGGGACCCACCGGCGGGGAGGGGTTGGCGGCGCCGGCCGGGATCTGCAGTTTGATTTTGGCAACTTCTTTTTTGGCCATGATGTTCTATCCTTATGACTGGAACAGCGCCCTGCGGCGCTGCTCCGATGCTAGCCCTTGGAAACCTGCACGAAATCCAGTTCCACCGGGGTTTGTCTGCCGAAGATGGAAACGGACACGCGCAGCTTGCCCTTTTCGTAGTTGACATCGTCCACGACGCCATTGAAGCCCTCGAAGGGGCCCTCGATAACCCGAACGTCGTCGCCGCGTTCGAAGTTGAACTTGGGCCGGGGGGTCTCCTGGCGACTTTCCATCAGCGAGAGGATGCGCGCGGCGTCGCTTTCGCTCATGGGCGTGGGGCGGTTCTTGCCCCCCACAAAACCGGTGACCTTGGGGATGGACTGCACCAGATGGCAGGAAAGATCCGTCATAATCATGCGGATCATCACATAGCCGGGGTAAAATTTGCGGGTACTGGTGCGAGGCTGCGAGCCGTTCTTGGAAGGTTCGATGACCTTTTCGGTAGGCACGACCACTTCCTGGATGAGGCCATTGTCCTCGCCGGAATCCATCATCGCCTTGATGGTCTTCTGCACGCGCTGCTCGAAACCGGAGTAGGTGTGCACGATGTACCAGCGAGATTTTTTCCCCAGTTCGGAGTTCTCGTCGATAACGGGAGTGTTCATATGTGCCTTCAGGACAGGATGCTCTTGATGATGGCCGAAAGCCCCAGATCCACGAGGCCAAGCACGATCGCCATGACGGCAACAAAGCCCAGAACCGCAAACGTCGCTTTGCGCGTTTCCTTGAGCGTAGGCCACGTAACCTTACGCAGTTCGCCGCGAGAATCTTCGATATATTGCGCCAGGCGGGAGATGGGGTTGGTGGTCTGTTCGGTCTTGGAGTCGGCTTGCGCGGATTTCTTTACCATGGTGCTTCCCACAAGATAAAAAATGGCAGGGCAGGAGGGATTCGAACCCCCAACTTGCGGTTTTGGAGACCGCCGCTCTAGCCGTTAGAGCTACTGCCCTGCGTACCGTCAGGGGGGAGGGGTGCTCCCCCCTGCGGAAGTATTGTTACCTGGTTTCTCTGTGAAGCGTGTGCTTCTTGTCCCAGGGACAATATTTTTTCATTTCCAGACGCCCGGTGGTGTTCTTCTTGTTCTTCCGGGTGCTGTAGTTGCGACGCTTGCACTCAGTGCAGGCAAGGATGATATTCACTCTCATGGTACTACTCGATGATTTCGGTCACCACGCCGGAGCCCACGGTGCGGCCACCTTCACGGATGGCGAAGCGCAGGCCGGCTTCCATGGCGATGGGGGCGATCAGTTCCACCAGGAACTGGCTGTTATCGCCGGGCATGACCATTTCCACGCCTTCGGGCAGGTTGATCACACCAGTGATGTCAGTGGTGCGGAAGTAGAACTGAGGACGATAGCCGGAGAAGAACGGGGTGTGACGGCCACCTTCTTCCTTGGACAGGACGTACACTTCAGCCTTGAACTTCTTGTGGGGCGTGATGGACTTGGGAGCAGCGAGCACCTGGCCGCGTTCCACTTCGTCACGCTTGGTGCCGCGCAGCAGCACACCGATGTTGTCACCAGCTTCGCCCTGGTCCAGCAGCTTGCGGAACATTTCCACGCCGGTGCAGGTGGTCTGGGCGGTGGGCTTGATACCCACGATTTCCACCACGTCGCCGACCTTGATGACGCCGCGTTCCACACGACCGGTCACCACGGTACCGCGGCCGGAGATGGAGAACACGTCTTCGATGGGCATCAGGAAGGGCTTGTCGATGTCGCGTTCGGGATCGGGGATGAAGTCGTCGCAGGCCTGCAGCAGTTCGATGATGCACTTGGCTTCAGGAGCGTCGGGGTCGTCGCATTCCAGGGCCTTCAGGGCAGAACCGCGGATAACGGGCACGTCGTCACCGGGGAAGTCATAGGAAGACAGCAGTTCGCGCACTTCCAGTTCCACCAGTTCCAGCAGTTCTTCGTCGTCCACCAGGTCGCACTTGTTCAGGAACACGACCAGCTGGGGCACACCGACCTGACGGGCGAGCAGGATGTGCTCACGGGTCTGGGGCATGGGGCCATCGGTGGCG
>CALBAX010000064.1 GCA_937926875.1 uncultured Desulfovibrio sp. | reverse complement strand
CTGCGCAAGACCGGCCGTTAGGAGGTCCCCCGGCGGCAGCCTGTGCTCGAGCCGCCGGCGTCCTTCCCGCCCGAGGCCCTGCGCCTGCGCCCCGTCATGCGGCAGCGCTTGTGGCGGGATGCCCTGAACACGGCGCGTCTGGATGACGGCGGTACGCCCGCCGCGCTGCGCTGGTTCAGCTATTTGTGCAATCTGGTGGCGGCCACGCCGCCTGCGCCTGCTCCGGCCCGGGACAGGGTACGCGCTTTTTTCTGGCAGTGCTGTGAATATGCCGACGGCTGCCGTGTGTCCGGCGGAGCCCTGTACGAAGCCTTCCGCCGCTGGTGCGAGGAAAGCGGGCAGGGCGATGTGCCCAGCATGAAGGTGTTCGGCAGCTTGATACAGGAATTCGCCCGGCGTTGCCGCTCCAACGGTTCGTTCTATGACGGCGTGCGCCTCAAGCCCGCCGTCTGACCATAGTTCGGGCTTCGGCCCGCGCACGGTCAGGGATCGACAGACGTACAGACGCTGGAGGGGATAGGGCCGCCCTGACCGTTTTGCCCGTCCACGGCAGTGGCCGCTGCCGTGGACGGGATTTCCCCCCAATTTTTTGACTTGGGAAAAAATATTTTAAGTAGTATATGATTATTTATTGGGGAACTTATAACTATCCATTCAAGGAGAAAAGTATGTCGCACATTGATACTATAAAACAGGCTCTTGAAAAATTTTATCAAAATGACAGTTCCTTGCTTGAGCGCCAAGGTAAGATAGAGAAATCAATAAGTGTTAGGATAGGACATTACCTTTCAGAGATAATTGAATCTGAAAATGACGGATTATTTATTGACTGTGAATTTGAAAGAAATGGTGACGATTTAAAAGAAATATGCATCAATGGGATGTCTAAAAAAGTGAGGCCTGATATTATTTGTCATGATAGGGGTTGCTTAAATTGCTTTATAGTTGAAATAAAATTAGGATCACCGGGAAAAGATCTTAAAAAGGTTCCAGATATGATGGCAGAATTAGGTTATAGTTTTGGTTATGTAATTTCAAATATGAAAAACAAAAGCAGAACAGTTGTTATTTATGAATATAAATTAAATAATCTTGAATTATGTCCAGATGGAGAAAAGCATAAATATAAGTATGATATAGATAATGAAACGTTGCGTGAATTGCATATATCATAATTTTCCCAAATTAAGAAAAATTAACTAAGAAAAAGCGGCAGGTGCCGCAACACCTGCCGCTGATGGGCTATGACTGCAATTCCTTCAGACGTGAGGGATCATTGTCCAGCAGACGGAAAAGCTGCAAAAGCGTTTGCGGGGGTTTGGTCTTCCCCAGCTCGTAGCGGGAAAAGGCATTGGCCCCACCGCCAAAAAGTTCCCCGGCTTGCTTCTGGTTGAGGCCCAGCTTCTTCCTGACAGCCAGGACAAAGGCCGGATCATAGAACTCCGTATTGACGGAACGCTCAAAGGCTTCCATCAGCGTGTCCAGCCTGTCGCATTCCGGCTTTGCCAGAATGATCTCACCGCATGCCGGGCACTTGTCGCCTTCGAGCTGGAAAGAAGTCGTGCGTCCCTTGTAGGTGTAGGGTATGGCATGGACACCGTGGACAAGTTCCGCTGCACCACATACAGGACAAAACATAACTACAGCTCCTTGAACGAGACGACAAGCACGTCATCCACAACGGTCACCTTGATGTACAACATGCCCGCAGGGCTCTGGTGGTGATAGACGTCCTGCCAGATGGTGTGGTTTGCGTAGGTCGTCATGCTTTTATAGAACTCGTCACGTTCGAGTTTTTCTATTTCCGCGAACATGGCACTCCCACGAAAGCCCAGGCGGCGGGCACACTGCACCGCTGTGGCTGTTGCCCGGATCTTTCCGGCTTTGGCCAGCTCCTTGACTTTGGACAGAGGGCAGTGGGGCGAGTGCTTTTCCATAAGTAAATTTTACCCTACTAGGTTAATTTGTCAAGCCTTGCCCAGGCAAGGAGAAAAAGGATACAACAGATCCGGCGGCAAGAGCCGGTAACGCTTGCCGCAGCCAATGGCCCTCCGGGTCTGGTTACTCGTTAGACGCCCCTGCAGGAATGGCCCTTCCTGCGGGGGCTTTCTGTTTTTGGGGCCGCTGCAAATTTTCATTCTCCCGATTCCCAAACACGCGGACATGCTAATGCGGGGATGATAATAGCAATCCCATGTCTGTGTGGACCCGTGAAGAACTCCTCTCGTTGCTTGCCGACTGGAAGGCCGCCTACAAGGCGGCCTCCACAGGCAAGTCGTATACCATCGGCAGCCGTACCCTGACCCGCTACGATCTCGCTGAGATACGCGACCAGATCGACTGGATCGGCTCGGAGCTGGCCGCACTCTCGCGTGGACGCGGGCCGGTGCGCGTCAGTGCGCGCGTGGTGAGGTGAGCCATGCTGTACGATGCCCAGGGCAGACCTCTCCCTACCTCCCGGCGTATGCCGTCCGCCTCCCGTGATGCGGGGGCCTTTCGGGGCCCCCTGTCACACTGGCGCGGGCCGCAGATCCAGAGCCGTGAGGGGGCTTCCCGCGAGCGGGAGGTCATCCAGCGCCGTGCTGCCGACCTTATGGCCAACGACTGGTCGGCCAATGCCACGGTGGACACCATCACCAGCAACGCGGTGGGCACGGGCCTGCTGCCCAAGTCCAGCATCCCGGCGGCCCGCCTGGGCATCACGCCGGAGCAGGCCCGCGCCGTGGGCGAAGATATGGAATGGGCCTTCGACCGCTGGATGCGCGAGGCCGATGTGCGCGGCCTGAGCCATTTTTTCGACCTTCAGGCCTTGGGCCTGCGCTCCATCCTCTGCAAGGGCGAGCTGCTGCATCTGGCCGTCATGCTCCCGGAAAAGGAGCGTTCCAGCCAGATGCGCCACTTTTCCCTGGCCCTCCAGACCATCGCCCCGGAGCGTCTCCAGACCCCGGCGGACATGACCACGGACCCCAACGTGCGCGACGGCATCCGCTATACGACCTACGGCAGGCCGGAGGGCTACTATATCGCCTGCCCGCCGCCGTCCATCCTGGACACCTGGATGTACGAAGGCGAGCTGCTGTCCACGGATTTCCGCTTTGTGCGCGCCCGGCTGGGCCACCGGCAGCAGGTTTTCCATCTTTACCGCATGGAGACGGACGAACAGGAGCGCGGATGCTCCACCTTCGCCAAGAGCATCGCCCTGTTCCGCAACCTCTCGGATACCATCAATTTCGAGCTGTTCGCCCAGGTGGTGGCGGCGCAGTTCCCGGTCTTCATCGCGACGGAGCAGGGGGAACTCCCCGGCTATGTGCAGGAGCATCAGGGGCCGGAAGAAAAAGAAGGAGCAGGCCCCTCCTACTTCCAGACCATCGAGGAAGGGCAGGTCTGGTACGGCGATGTGAACCAGAAGCCCTATGTGCTGGAATCCAAACGTCCTTCGGCCAATTTCTCGGCCTTCGTGCAGATCGTGCAGCGGGCGATGGCGGCGGCCCAGGGCATCCCCTACGAGAGCCTGACCAAGGATTTCAGCCAGACCAATTACAGCTCCATGCGGGCCGCGCTCAACGAGGCGTGGAAGGTCTACAGCTACTACCGGCAGTGGCTGGCGCGCTCCTACTGCCAGCCCATCTACGAGATGGTCATGGAGGAAGCCTGGCTGCGCGGCCTCATCACGCTGCCGGACGGAGCCCCGGATTTTTATGAGGCCCGCGCCCTCTGGTGCAATGCGGACTGGATCGGCCCCGCCCGCGGCTTTATCGACCCAGTCAAGGAGGTCTCGGCCACGGTGCTGGCACTGGAGAACCGCATCATGACCTACAGCGAAGCCTGGGCACAGCGCGGCGGCGACTTTGAAGAAGGCATGGCGAAGCTCCTGATGGAGGCCCCCCTGCTGCAAAACGTGCGGCAGGCCCTGCCCGTGGCGGGGACGACATCGCAGGCAGCGGCCTCCACGCCCGGACGCCGCACCGACGGCCATGACACGAACGCCAAGGAGACGACCGATGATGACGCCTGATGGCCTGTGGGCCCTGGCCCCCCAATTCGCCGGGCAGGTGCTGTACGACATCCGCGCCCGTACGGCAGGTGGGGGACAGCCCGCTCCCGTACCGGTCAGGCCCGCGCCCCAACCGTTCAGCCTGCGGCGCGGTGTGGCGGTGATCTCCGTCACCGGCGTCATCCCCCGCAAGCGCGGCTGGATGTCGGAAACGGGGCAGGTGGAGATCAGGCAGGCGCTGGAGGAAGCCCGGCAGGATACGCGCGTCCGGGGCATCCTGCTCTCCTTCAACTCTCCGGGCGGCGTGGCCGCCGGGGTCAAGGAGCTGGCGGACTACATCGCCCGTATCGACGACAAGCCCGTGGCCGCCTATGCCGACGGGCTGGCCGCTTCCGCCGCCTACTGGCTGGCCTCGGCCACAGGCCGCGTCTACGCCCCGGCCACGGCCCAGGTGGGCAGCGTGGGCGTCATCTCCGAGCTGGTCAACATCAGCGGTTATCTGGACAAGCTGGGCGTCGCCATCAGCTACATCGCCAGCGGCAGGTGGAAGACGGCGGGCAACCCCGTGGAAAAGCTGACCCCGGAGCAGACGGCCTATTTCCAGGAGCGTGTGGACGCCCTGCATGACGTTTTCAAGGCTGACGTGGCCCGGCACATGGGCATCAGCCAGGACCCCGCGTGGACGGAGGCGCAGATTTTGTTCGCCCAGCCCGCGCAGCAGCTTGGCCTCGTGACCGCCATCGTGCAGGACGAGGACCAGGCCATCAACCGACTTTTGGAGGCAACGATGTCCGATAACAGCCCTGACGCCCCTGCCGAACAGGCCCTGACGCGCGAACGCCTGGCCGCCGAGGCCCCCGAATTGCTTAAAGCACTGCTTGAAGAAGGCCGGGCTTCGGCCAGTGACGATGGCGTGGAGTATGCCCTGAACGCCATGGAAACAGTGTGCGGCAAGGAAAAGGCCGAAGCCGTGCGCACGTTCGTGGCCCAGGCGAAAGCGCTGGGCCTGTCCGCACAGCAACTGGCCGGTCTCGGCAAGCTCATGCCGCAGGCCCCTGCCGCACAGCAGGCCCCTGCGGAGCCGCAGGACAGCAAGGCCGCCATCCTCAACGCCCTGCAGGAGCAGGGGGCGCAGACGCTGCCTGCCGCTCCAGGAGCGCTCTCCAGCGAAGGCAAGAGCAAACTGGTGGCTGATGCCGAGCGGCGTCGCGCCGAGGCAGCCATGTAAAGGAGAAAGGCATGAGCAAAGTGATCGCCCACAGTTACGAGTTCGGCCCCAGTTTTTCCGAGCTCGTCATTCACGAGATTGACCCCCGTTACAGCCGCGAGAAGGTCATGCTGGCCGCCTCGTCCGGTGATCTGGCCTTCGGCACGGTGCTGACCCGCGATGCGGACGGCAATTATTCCGCCCTCAAGGAGGCCGACGGCACCCTGGGCGATGCCAAGGCCGTGCTGATCCAGACCGCAGCCAATGCCGACGCCCCCCAGGAAGTGAACGTGCTGCGCGGCTACGCCATCATCAACAGGAACAAGCTGCGCTTCGACAGCAGCGTGGCCAAGAAGGACGAAGCCGTGCAGGCCCTGCATGACCTGGGCTTTGCCATCCGCACCATCGAGGAGGTGGAAGACGATGAATCTTAACTGGCCGGATACGTTTTCCGTGGTCGAGATGACCGAGGCCGTCAACAAGCTGCCGCTGATGCCCCTGCGTTTCGGCAGCATGTTCGAGACATCCGGGCTCACGACCACGCATATGACGTTCGATTACAAACGCGGCCGCATCATCCTGATCGCGGATTCCCCGCGTGGCTCCCAGCCCGAGTATGTGACCGGTCAGACGGAAAAGCGCCAGACCAAGGTCCTGAGCTGCACGCACCTGTCCCAGGCGGACACGGTGTCTCCGGAAGACCTGCAGGACGTGCGGGCCTTCGGCTCCACGGAGCTGGTGACGGCAGAGCGTGTCATCAATGACAAGCTCACCGCCATCAAGCGCAATCTGGACATGACGCTGGAGTTCCACCGTCTGGGCGCCATCAAGGGCGTCGTCCTTGATGCTGACGGCAGCACTGTGCTGCACGACATTTTCGATACCTTCGGCGTGACCCAGAAAAAGCAGGATCTGAGCTTCCCCGCCGCTGTGGAGGCGGACAAAAACCCCATCTTGAGCGGCATCATGGCGGCCAAGCGCAAGATCGAGGCGGCTATGGGCGGCAATCCCTACACGGGCATCAGCGCGGTCATCGGCTCCAATGCCTATGACATGCTGACCAGCCACGCCCTGGTGCGTGATGCTTACAACCTTTGGGCCGCCAACCAGAACAGCTTTGGCGACAACGATTACCGCCGTCGCGGCTTCCCCTATGGCGGCATCCTCTGGATCGAGGCCTCGGACGTGGTGGGCGGCCGCAAGCTGGTGGATGACGACAAGGGCCACCTGTATCCCACCGGCCCCGGCATCTGGAAAATGTACCACGCCCCCGCGGACTGGATCGAGACGGTCAATACCCGCGGCCTCCAGTTCTACGCCCGCATGGACGCCAAGGAGCGCGGTCGCGGCTACGATGTG
>CALBAX010000063.1 GCA_937926875.1 uncultured Desulfovibrio sp. | reverse complement strand
CGGATGATGCGCTTTTGCAGGGCGGGCAGCAGGGGCAGGGGGCATTCCACCCCCAGGTCGCCGCGGGCCACCATGATGACATCGGTCTCTTTCAGGATCTCGTCCAGGTTGTCCACGGCGCTCTGGCGCTCCAGCTTGACCACCACCGGCACGCGACGGCCCGAGGAGGCGATGAGCTGCTTTGCCTCGCGCACGTCGTCCGCTGTCTGCACATAGGAGATGGCCACGGCATCCACGCCCAGGGCCAGGCCGTCGCTCAGGTCCTTTTTGTCCTTGTCGGTCAGGGCGCGCACCTTGGTGGCCTTGCCGGGCAGGGCCAGGCCCTTGCGCGAGGTCACGAGGCCGCTGTTGTTGGCCTCCAGCAGCACCAGACCGTCGGGCCGGTTCTGCTGCACGGTGAATTGCAGGCCGCCATCGGCCAGCACCATGCGGTCGCCGGGCTCCAGGGTCTCCAGGATCTCGGGGTGGTCGAAGGGCAGGAAGGGAAGCTCGTTCGTGCGCTGGTCGGAAAGGCCCAGCAGCAGCTGCATGCCCTTGGTGACCTGGATGGTCTTTTCCTGCACGACGCCCAGGCGGATCTTGGGACCGGACAGGTCCTGCATGATGGTGATGGGTTTGTCCAGCTCCTTTTCCACTTCACGGATGTCGTTGATGATACGGACGAAATCCGAGGCCGAACCGTGGGAGAAGTTCAGGCGGAAGACGCTGACGCCCGCTTCGACGAGCTGACGCAGTTTTTCCTTGGAGTTGGAAGCCGGGCCGATGGTGGCGACGATTTTGGTTCTCATATCTTTGATTCCTTTCATGTCCGTGGGGGAGCACGGACTTTCGCTATACAGCTGTATGTCCAGAAAAAACTATCCGGGCTTTCCAGCAGGTTGTCAAGCGGCAGGAACGACGGAAGCAGACAGGGAAGCCCCCCTGTTGTCAATATGTAACTCATTGAGATAATTTATAAACAATATCATAAGATTGTCATCGTCCCATCATGTTCCCTTGACAGCTGGGGAAAGGGTAGGGCATAAGTGGGAAAACGTGGTAAATAGTGGCGACAGGTGGTAGGATCGGTGGCAAATCTGTTTATCCAGAGCTCATATCGCAATCTTGACGCCAAGGGCCGTCTGCTGCTGCCGCCAGAGTACAGGGATGCCCTGATGGACGCCGGGGATGGCTCCTTCTGGCTGACCATAGGCCTGTACGGAGGCCTCAAGGCCTACATGCCCGCGGATTGGGAAACCATCGTCGAAAAGTTGAACAGCGTCCCCCTCCCTTCCATGAAGCTTTCCCACGTCAAAACGAAATTGCTCGGTCTTGCGCAGCGGATGGTCCCCGATGCGCAGGGCCGCATACGTATCCCTCAGTCCCTGATGCGTGCCGCCGGTCTGGAAAAGGACGTGGTGCTGGTGGGCATGGCGGACAAGTTCGAGATCTGGGATCAGGCCCGCTTCGATGCCCTGCTGGTGGAAGACGTCAGCGATGAAGTGGCGGCCTGTCATCTTGATATAGCTCTTTAGAGGTAAGCATGACCATGCAGCAGCAGGGACAGGAACGGAATGCGGCTGATCTGCATATCCCTGTCCTGATGAAGGAAACCCTTGCGGCCCTGCAGCCCGTGCTGGATGCCGGAAGGGATCGCCCCGTGCGCATCCTGGACGGCACGCTCGGCATGGCCGGGCACAGCTGCGCCCTGTTGCGGGCGGCCCCCATGGCGGAACTGTGCGCCCTGGACAGGGACGAAGAAGCCCTGGAGCTGGCCCGGCGCCGGCTGGAGCCTTTTGCCGGGCGCGTCCACACCTACCATTGCCGCTACAGCCAGTTCGAGGAAGCCCTCGACGACCTGGGCTGGGACAAGGTCGATGCCGTGCTGCTGGATATCGGCGTCTCCTCCTTGCAGCTGGACGAGGCGGAGCGTGGTTTCAGCTTTTACGGGGACGGGCCCCTGGACATGCGCATGGACCAGCATTCCGGCGCCCCTTCGGCCTGGCACTGGGTCAATCGCGAGAGTTTCGACCGTCTCAAGGAGTGCATCGCCACTCTGGGCGAGGAGCCGCAGGCCGGGCGCATAGCCCGGGCCATCGTGGATGCCCGCCAGAAAAGCCCCATTGATACCACCGCCCAGCTGGCGGCCCTGGTGGAGAAGGCCTATCCGCCCGCGTGGCGCGCCAAGGCCCGCCGCCATCCTGCCACGCGCACTTTCCAGGCCCTGCGCATGGCCGTCAACGACGAGCTGGGCGAACTGCGCCGCTTCCTGGATGCCATCCTGGGCCGTCTGTCCCTGGGGGGCCGTCTGGCGGTCATTTCCTTCCACTCCCTGGAAGACCGCATGGTCAAGCAGACCATGCGCTACTGGGCCGAGGGTTGCCGTTGCCCCCGGCATGTGCCTGTGTGCGTGTGCCATCATGTGCCGGAAGTCGAGATCCTGTACAAGAAGCCCGTGCAGGCCGGCGATGACGAGCTGGCTATCAATCCGCGTGCCAGCAGCGCCAAACTGCGTGCCGTGGAGAAAATAGCCGAGGCCGTTTCATGAAGAAGCTGTCGGTCGGGCTGCCGTTCCGCGGGCAGGGCAAAGTCCAGACCAAGAGCTGGCTGCTCCTGCTGGCGCTGGGGTTGCTGGCCTGCATGACCATGTGCCTGATCCTGGTCTGGAGCAATATCGAGCGCATTGATACCACCTATTTCATCAATATTGCCCAGAACAAGCTGCAGGAACGCAAGGCCCTGCGCGCCAAGCTGGAAGTGGAGCGGGAGCGTCTTCTTTCCCCGTATGAGCTGCGCCGCAAGGCGGAGGAGATCGGCATGAAAGAGCCGAAGCCGGGGCAGGTCCGGCGTATGGAAGCGCACTAGCCGGCAAGCATCACAAGCGGGGGACGCATGTTCAGATTCTCATCCGATGCCGGAGACAAGAAACGTCGTCCGAGCCGTGCCGCATCGCGTACTGCACGCAGCGGCGGGGCTCGGCGTGTTTCTGTTGCGCCCAAGAACAGGGGCTTGAGCTGGGTCGACAGGGTGGACTGGGGCAAGGCCCGCATCACCGCGGTCGTGGCCATCTTCTGCGTCCTGTGGCTGGGCCTGTGGGGCCGTGCCTGGTATCTGCAGATGATCGAGGGGCCGCGCCTGGCCGACAAGGCCCGCCGCCAGCATATGGCTACGGAGCTGGTCACCGGCAAGCGCGGCATGATCATGGACCGTAACGGGCAGGTGCTGGCCCGCAGCGTGGAGGCCCGCTCCGTCTATGCCCGTCCGCAGGAGATCCAGGATTTCCTGACCATGGCCAACACGCTGGGGCCCATCCTCGGTATCGAACCGCAAAAGCTCTATGACGAGCTTTCCAAGACCAAGCGCCGTTTCGTCTGGGTGCGCCGCAAGGTGGACGATTACACCGCCGAGGCCGTGCGCAAGGCGGGCCTGCCCGGCATCGGCCTTTCCAAGGAATACGACCGCGTCTACCCCTTCAAGCATCTGGCCGGGCAGCTGCTCGGCTTCGTGGGGGTGGACGACAAAGGTCTGGAAGGGCTGGAACGCTCGCTGGACGACCGTCTCGCGGGCACGCCCACGCGCATGGTGGTGCAGCGCGACGCCATGGGGCGCCGTTTCTACCTGCATGAGGAAGGCAAGGACGAGCTCCGGGGCGAGGACCTGATGCTGACGCTGGACGTGCAGCTGCAATTCATCGCCGAAGAGGCCGTGGCCCGTGCCGCCCGGGATTTCGACGCCCGCTGGAGCGGGGCACTGGTGGTGGACGTGCCCAGTGGCGACATCCTGGCCTGGGCGCAGTATCCCTTCTTCAACCCCAATACCTACCGCCAGTCCAGCCCCATGATCTATCGTAACCGGCTGGCCTCCGACGCCCTGGAACCCGGTTCCACCTTCAAGCCCTTCGTCATGGCCTCGGCCCTGCAGGAACGCAAGATCAACCGCAATACGGCCATCGACTGCGAGAACGGCAAGTGGGAGATCAAGAAGGTGACCATCCGCGACACATCGCGGCAGGGCGTGCTGCCCGCGCACAAGGTCCTGCGCTATTCCTCCAACATAGGCATGGCCAAGATCGGCCTGGAGCTGGGCTCGCCCACGCTCTACAAGTATCTGCGCGCCCTCGGCTTTGGCGAGAGCACCTGCGTGCCCGTGGCCGACAGTCGGGGCATCCTGCGCCAGCCCCGCTCCTGGAGCGAGGCCGACCTCATGTCCGCGTCCTTCGGGCAGAGCGTGTCCGTCACGGCCCTGCAGATGGCGCAGGGCTACTTGACCCTGCTCAACAATGGTGTCTACAAGCCGCTGCGCCTGCTGCGCGAGCAGGTCAACGTGGAACAGCGTTACGAACGCATCTTTTCGGAGCGTGTCTGCCGTGAGGTCATGGGCATGATGCGCGATGTGGTGGAAGAAAAGGACGGCACCGGCAAACGGGCCCGCATCGAAGGGGTGGAAGTGGCCGGCAAGACCGGCACCGCCCAGAAGGCCGACCACAAGGCGGGCTCCTATGGCGCCAAGCGTCTGGCTTCCTTCGTGGGGTTTTTGCCCGCCGACAATCCCCGTTATCTGATCGTGGTGCTGGTGGACGAACCCACCAAGAACCAGTACGGGGGCGTGGTGGCCGCGCCCGTGTTCCGCGAGATAGCCTCGCGTGCCATCACCTACAGCGGCGCCATCGTGCCTGATGCCACCAGCCAGGCGGAAAAGGACGACAAGGCGGACAAGGACAAAGGCCGTCAGCGCGGCCTCAAGCTTTCGCGGCTGGACGTGCCCTTCCTGGCCAAGGAAGACGTCCAGACCAGCCGTCCGCCGTCCATGCAGCAGCCCGGCCATCTGGCCAAGGCCTCCAGCCGGGTCCCCGACGTCAAGGGCAAGACGGTGCGCAACGCCGTGGAACTTTTCGCCCGCGCCGGGATCGTGCCGGAACTCAAGGGGAGCGGCACGCGCGTGGTCAGGCAAAGCCCGCCGCCGGGCACGGCCTGGCCCAAGGAAGGAGAAAACGTCACTTACATTCTGTGGCTCTCGGAGAGGTAACCGTGAATCGCGAATTCGAACAATTGCTCGACAAGGTGCGCCGTGAGGGAGGGGAGATCCGCTCCGACTCGCGTGAAGTCGGCAAGGGGGACATCTTTGTGGCCGTCCCCGGCGTCAATGCTGACGGCGCCCGTTTCATCCCGCCGGCCGTGGAGGCCGGTGCGTCCACCATCGTCTGCCTGCCCGGAGGGGCCGAAGCCGAGGCCGCCCGTGCCGCCGGCTGCACGGTGGTCCATCATGACGATCCCCGCGAGGCCCTGTGGCGTCTGGCCGAGGCCCGCTGGCATACCGGCAGCCTGCCGCTGCGCGTGCTGGGCGTCACCGGCACCAACGGCAAGACCACCAGTGCCTATCTGCTGGAACATCTGTTCACGGCTACCGGACACAAGGTCGGCGTGCTGGGCACGGTAAGCTACCGCTGGCCCGGCCATTGCGAGGCCGCGCCCCTGACCACGCCCGATCCCTTGCGCGTGCACGCCATGCTGGCGGCCATGGCGCAGGCCGGGGTGGACATCGCCGTCATGGAGGTCTCTTCCCACGCCCTGGAACAGCAGCGTGTCTGCGGGGTGCCTTTTGCCGGGGCCTCCTTCAGCAACCTGACCCAGGACCATCTGGATTTCCACCAGGACATGGAAAGCTATTTCCGGGCCAAATCCCGCCTGTTCCTGGAGCTGCCCCGTGCCGACAAGGTCATGGCCATCAACGGCGATGACCCCTGGGGCCGCCGCCTGCTGGAACTGTGCCCGCGGGCCCTGTCTTTCGGCCTGCAAAAGGCGCTCCCGCAGCAGCGCCACCTGTGGGGCGAGCTGTTGTCCGCCGGCACGGACGGCTGCCATCTGCGCATGCATCTGGATGGCCAGCAGTGGGAACTGCGTTCGCCGCTGGTAGGGGCCTTCAATGCCTCCAACCTGCTCTCCGTGCAGGCCCTGGCCCTGGAACTGGGCCTGATGCCGGACGATCTGCGCCATCTGGAAGACTTCCACGGGGTGTGCGGTCGTCTGGAGCGGGTGCCCAATGCCCGCAAGCTGCACGTTTTCGTGGATTACGCCCACACCCCCGACGCCCTGGTCAATGTCCTGAAGGCCCTGCGCGGCGCCGGTTTCAAGCGCATCGTCACGGTCTTCGGCTGTGGCGGCAACCGTGACCGCACCAAGCGCCCCATCATGGGCGAAGCGGTGGCCCGCTACGCCGACGTGGCCGTGCTGACGTCGGACAATCCCCGTTTCGAGGATCCGGAAGCCATCCTCAAGGACGTGTTGCCCGGCCTGCGCGAGGCAAAGGAAGTCGTCGTGGAAGTGGACCGTCGCAAGGCCACGGCCAGGGCCGTGGAGATGCTCGGTCCCGATGATGCCCTGCTGATCGCCGGCAAAGGGCATGAGGATTATCAGATCATTCAGGGCACCAAACATCACTACAGTGATCAGGAAGTGGTGCGGGAGCTGTTGGGGTGCGCCTAGATCTTGCTGAAATCGTTCGTTGTCTGGGCTGTGCCCGGGGGGTGAAGGTTGCCGACGGCAGCGTGACGGTCACCTCGGTCGTCACGGACAGCCGCGAGGCCGTGCCCGGCAGCCTGTTCGTCTGCATCGCCGGCGAGCGTGTGGACGGCCATGATTATGCCGCCCGTGCCGTGGAGCAGGGCGCTGTGGCCGTGCTGGCCGCCCGTCCGCTGGAAGGGCTGGCCGTGCCTGTACTGCCGGTCCGGGATACGGTGCGAGCCCTGGGCGCCGTGGCCGCCCTCTGGCGCGGCAAGTCCCCTGCCCGGGTGGTGGGCATCACCGGTTCCGCGGGCAAGACCACGGTCAAGGAGCTGCTGGCCCATGTGCTGTCACGGCGCGGCAAGACCGCCTGCAACGCCCTCAACCTCAACAATCAGGTGGGCATGCCCCTGTGCATGCTCAAGACCGACGGGGACGAGGACTTCTGGGTCTTCGAGGCCGGTATCAGCCATGAGGGCGACATGGACGAGCTGGGCGCCATCCTTCGGCCCGACCTGGCCCTGATCCTCAACGTGGGCGCCGCCCACACCGAGGGCCTGGGCGAACGCGGCGTGGCCTGGCACAAGTCCCGTCTGCTGGCCCATCTGGCCCCCGAAGGGCAGGCCCTCGTGAGCGCCGACTATGACGACCTCGTCCGCGAGGCACGGGCCGTATTCGGCGACGTGCTCTTTTTCACGGCCAGCGGGCGCCCGCTTTCCTACCGTGCGGCCTATGCCGGGTGCAGCGATGGCGTACACGGGCAGTACCGCCTGTGGCTGGACGGCCGTCCCTGCGATGTGGTCGCGCCTTTCCGCGGCGATTACGGTACCGAGAACTGCATCGCCGTGGCGGCCGCTGCCCACATGCTGGGCCTGACCGCCGAGGAGATCGCCGCCGGTTTCGCCGACGCGCAGCTGCCGCCGCAGCGTTTTGCCCGCAGCCGTCGCGGCAACTGGGACATCGTGGACGATACCTACAACGCCAACCCCCTTTCCATGGCCCGCATGCTTGACGCCGCGGCGGAAAGCGCCCAGAAACGGCCTTTCGTGGTGGTGCTGGGCGAGATGCGCGAGCTGGGCAGCGTGGCGGACAGGGAACATGAGCGCCTGGGCAGGCATCTGGCCCAGCTGCGCCCGGTGCTGGTCTTCTGGCGCGGCGGCCATGCCGATGCCGTGCGGGACGGGCTGGAGCACGGCCTGTACACGGGCAAGTTCCTGCCCGTGGATTCCGGCGAGGCTTTCGTGCAGGCCCTGCGCGAGCATCTGCCCGCCGATGCGGGAGAGCAGGGAGGGCTCATGCTCTTCAAAGGATCGCGCGGCAACCATCTGGAAGAATTGCTTGAAGCTCTGGAGCAGAGCGACTGGCTGCCCTGCAGCCGTACGGAGAGTCTGTAGATGCTGTATAACCTGCTGGTACCGTGGGCGTCCGAATGGACGGCGCTCAATGTTTTCCGGTACATCACCTTCCGTTCCATGGCCGCGCTCATCACGGCCCTGGTGCTCTCCATCCTGCTGGGCCCCCGGTTCATCGCCTGGCTGCGCCGCCTCAAATGCGGCCAGCATATCCTGCACGAAGTGACGGCCCATGCCTGCAAGGAAGGCACGCCCACCATGGGCGGCCTGCTGATGCTCTTCAGCCTCACGGTCAGCCTGCTGCTTTGGGCGGATCTTGGCAATTTCTACATCTGGCAGACCTTGCTGGTGTTCTGGGGCTTCGCGGCCGTGGGCTTTTGGGATGACATGACCAAGCTGCGCCATGCCGAGAATCGCGGCATCAGCGGCCGGGCCAAGCTGGCGGGCCAGTTGGGGGTGGCTGTGGTGGCCATGCTCTTCCTGTTCATGGATCCCGGCTATTCCAGTCAGCTGAGCATCCCCTTCATCAAGGACTGGGCCCCCGATCTGGGCCCTCTCTATCTGCCGTTCGGGGTCTTCGTGATGGTGGCCTCGTCCAATGCCGTCAACCTCACCGACGGTCTGGACGGTCTGGCCATCGGGCCGTGCATCGTGGCCGGTATCGTGTTCGCCATCTTCATCTATGTGACGGGCCATGCCCGCTTCGCCAATTATCTGCTGTTGCCCTATACGCCGGGCGTCGGTGAGGTGACGGTGTTCTGCGCGGCCCTGGTGGGGGCTGGGCTGGGCTTTTTGTGGTTCAACGCCTATCCGGCCCAGGTCTTCATGGGCGATGTGGGCTCGCTGGCCCTGGGCGGCGTGCTCGGCTATCTGGCCCTGCTCTGCAAACAGGAACTCATCCTGGCCGTGGTGGGCGGCCTGTTCGTGGCCGAGACCCTGTCGGTCATCATGCAGGTGAGCTATTTCCGCTGGACGGGCGGCAAGCGTCTGTTCCGCATGGCGCCCCTGCATCATCACTTTGAATTGAAGGGCATCCCGGAATCGAAGATCATCATCCGGTTCTGGATCACGTCCGTACTGCTGGGGCTGGTGGCCCTGTCCGTACTGAAACTGCGCTGATGGCGGCAGGGCTCCGGCTGTATGAGGCCGGGGCCCGTTCGCTGTTTTTTTATCCTGTCCGCCGTGCCTCTAGGTGCAGTGCGCGGCATTATCTTATCCGCGAGGGATGTGACATGGCTCAGAATGAAGATCGTGGCCGGTGCATCAAGGCCGGTGAACTGGCTGTAGTGGTGGGCGCCGGGCGTTCCGGCAAGGCCGCGGCCCGTCTTCTGTTGCGGCAGGGCGCCCGGGTGCGCCTGCTGGAGAGCAATCTCCAGGCTCTGGACGAAACGCAGGTCGCGGCCCTGCGCGCGGAAGGCATCGAACTGGTGCTGGGGGAACAGGGGCCGGAACTCTTTGCCGGTGCGAAGCTGGTGGTGCCCAGCCCCGGCCTGCCTGTGGTGCGCCTGCGCGAGATGATGGGCCCTCATGCCGATGCGGAAAATACCGAGATCCTGGCCGAGACGGAGCTCGCCTGGCGCGCCCTTGACGGCGAGCCCGTGCTGGCGGTGACCGGCACCAGCGGCAAGACCACCACCGTCAGTCTGGCGGCGGCCATGCTGCGTGAGCAGGGCCTGCGTGTTTTCCTGGGCGGCAATATCGGCACGCCCCTTTCGGAATATCTGCTTTCCGGCGAAAAGGCCGACGTGCTGGTGCTGGAGACCTCGAGCTTCCAGCTCCAGTGCTGTTCCACCTTCCATCCCCGGGTGGCCGTGGTGCTGAACATCTCGCCCAACCACTTGGATTACCACAAGGACATGGAAGAATACATCGAGGCCAAGTTCCACCTGTTCCGCTGCCAGACGGAAGAGGATCTGGCGGTGCTGGCGCCCGAGCTGGAAGAGACCGCCGCCCGTTTCGGCATCAGGGCCCGCAAGGTCTGGATCCGGCCTGAAGGACGTTTCCCCGACTGCCCCCTGTTCGGGCAGCACAACCAGTTCAATGCCGAAGCCGCCTGGCAGGCCTGCCGTCCCTTCGGCGTGACGCTGGAGAATGCGGCCCGTGCGGTGGCTGCCTTCAAGCCCCTGCCCAACCGGCTGGAATCCGTGGCCCGCGTGCACGGCGTGCTCTATGTGAACGACTCCAAATGCACCACGGTGGCCGCCCTGGAGGTGGCGCTGGAAGCCATGGACCATCCCGTGCACCTGCTGTGCGGCGGCAAGTTCAAGGGCGGGGACCTGGACGGCATGAAGGATCTGCTGCGCCGCAAGGCCAAGAGCGTGAACCTGTACGGGGCCAGCCGCGAGATCTTCGAGGCGGCCTGGCAGGGCGTGGTGCCCCTGTGCTGGCACGAACGCATGGAAGACGCGGTCCTGGCCCTGCAGGACAAGGTGGCGGAGGGCGATGTGGTCCTGCTGGCGCCGGCGACATCCAGCTTTGACCAGTACCGCAACTATGCGGAACGCGGCAACGACTTCAAGCGTATCGTGGGAAGCCTGGCATGAAGAACATGTTCCTGAGCAGGAAGGAAAAGAAAAAAGAAGCAGCCGCTCCCCAGGGCGGGGGCATCTCGCGTGCCCTGGGCAAGGTGAGTTTTGAAGGTTTCGACTGGTGGCTGTTTACCCTGATGCTCATCATCCTGGCCATCGGCCTCATCATGGTGCTGTCGGCCAGCGGCATCGTGGCCGAGCAGGTCAACGGTGACAAATACTACTTTTTCAAGCGCCAGCTGATCTTTGCCTGCGGCGGGGGCCTCGTGCTCTGGGGCGCGGCCCTCATGCCCCGCAGCTGGCTCTACAAATTGCAGTATCCGGCCATCTTCCTGTCCCTGTTCCTGCTCCTGCTGACCCTGTCGCCCCTGACGCCGTCCATCAACGGCGCCAAGCGCTGGATCCCTCTGGGGCCCGTGAACTTGCAGCCCATGGAGTTCGTCAAGATCTCCCTGGCCCTGTACCTGGCCTATTTCATGAGTTCCAAGCAGGCACTGGTCAAGACCTTCAGCCGGGGCGTCATCCCGCCCTTTGCCGTGACGGGCCTGTTCTGCGGCCTGCTGCTGTTGCAGCCCGACTTCGGCAGCGCCGTGGTGGTGGCCAGCATACTGTTCTTCATGTGTCTGGCCGGGGGCACGCGCTTCATCTACCTGTTCTTCGCCATGATCCTGGCCTGCGCCGGCGCCATGGCCCTGGCCATCCTCGAGCCGTACCGCCTGCGCCGCCTGCTGGCCTTTCTGGATCCGTTCGCCGATCCCACCGACACGGGCTACCATCTGGTGCAGTCCCTGCTGGCCATCGGTTCGGGCGGCTTTTTCGGCGTGGGCGTGGGTGCCAGCCGCCAGAAGATGTTCTATCTGCCCGAGGCCCACAACGACTTCATCATGGCCGTGCTGGCCGAGGAGCTGGGCTTTGTGGGCATGACCGTGGTCATGCTGCTGTTCGGCCTGCTGTTCTGGCGCTGTTACCGCATCATCATGCGCCAGACCGAACTGCGCGACCGGCTGACGGCCTTTGGCCTGACGGTCATCCTGGCCATGGGGGCCGTCATGAATCTGGCCGTGGTCATGGGGGTGGCGCCGCCCAAGGGGGTGCCCATGCCCCTGATGAGCTACGGCGGCAGTAACCTTATGGCCACCATGCTCTGCGTGGGCCTGCTCATGAATTTTTCCCGCACGGCCACGGGCAAGGAGGGGAGCATATGGAAAGAGTCCTCTTGACCACCGGCGGCACCGGCGGGCACATCTTCCCGGCGCTGGCCGTGGCGGAAGCCCTGCGCCTGCGCCATCCCGGTGTGGAGCTGCTGTTCGTGGGCTCGCAGTACGGCCCGGAACAGCGTCTGGCCCGGGCGGCGGGCATCGACTTCATCGGCCTGCCGGTGCGCGGCTTCCTGGGGCGTGGCCTGCGGGCCTTTGCCGCTGCCGGACGCATGGCCTGTGCCGTCTGCCGGGCCCGGGGCATCATCCGGCGCTTCCGTCCCCAGGTGGTGGCCGGTTTTGGCGGCTATGCCGCCTTCGCGCCCATGCTGGCGGCCCGTCTTGCCGGTGTCCCCACGGTGCTGCATGAGCAGAACGCCATCGCCGGCATGAGCAACCGCATCCTGGGGCGCCTTGCCCGGCGTATCTGCCTGTCCCTGCCGGGGACCGAGGGCTTCGATGCCTCCCGGACCGTGCTGACGGGCAATCCCGTACGGGCCGCCGTGGTGGCTCTGGCCGGGCGGCAGCATGATTTTTCCGGCAAGCGCCTGCTGGTCATGGGCGGCTCGCTGGGGGCCCATGCCCTGAACGTCCATGTGTGCCGGCATCTGGACGCCCTGCGGGCCGCGGGCATCGCAGTGCGTCACCAGACCGGTGTGCGCGACGAAGCCGAGACCCGCAATGCCTACGCGGCGGCGGGCTATGACCCGGCCTGTGTGAGCGCCTTCATCGACGACATGGCCTCGGCCTATGCCTGGGCGGATCTGGTGCTTTGCCGTGCCGGGGCCACCACCGTGGCCGAGCTTTGCGCCGCGGGCCTGCCCTCGGTGCTGGTGCCGTTCCCCCATGCGGTCCACGACCATCAGACGCGCAACGCCCAGGCCCTGGTGGCCGAAGGCGCGGCCCTGATGCTGCCCGAGGCCCGCATGGAGGACGACGGCCTCATGGAGCAGGTCACGGGCCTGCTTCAGGATACCGAAAGGCTGCGCGCCATGGCGGCGGCGGCTTCCGGCTGTGCCCGCATCCGCGCGGCGGAGCTGGTGGCCGCGGAACTGGAGACCGTGTGCGCACGGTAAGTTCACGACAACATATTCTTCTGGATAGAGAGAGACATATGGACAGCAAGATTCGGCAGATCCACATGGTGGGCATCGGCGGCGCCGGCATGAGCGGCATCGCGGAAGTCCTGCTCAACCTGGGCTATGACATCTCGGGCTCGGACATGAGCGATTCGGCCGTGGTCAAACATCTGCGCAGTCTTGGGGCCCGCATCGCCGTGGGCCATGCGGCCGAGAACGTGGGCAACGTACAGGTGCTGGTCAAATCCACGGCCATCGCCGAGGACAACCCCGAAGTGGTGGAAGCGCGCCGCCGCAACATCGCCATCATCCCCCGCGCCGAGATGCTGGCCGAACTGATGCGCCTGCGTCAGGGCGTGGCCATTGCCGGTACGCACGGCAAGACCACTACCACGTCCCTGACGGCCTCCATCTTCGACACGGCCGGTCTGGATCCCACGGTCATCATCGGAGGGCGCCTCAATGTCTACGGTACCAACGCCCATCTGGGCAGCGGTCACTACCTCATCGCCGAAGCCGACGAATCCGACGGTTCCTTCCTCTGCCTGTTCCCCATCATCAACGTGGTCACCAACGTGGACGAAGACCATCTGGACCACTACGGGACTCGGCAGGCCATCGACGACGCCTTCGTCCAGTTCATGAACAAGGTGCCGTTCTATGGCCTCAACGTGGTCTGCGGCGACGACCCCGGCGTGCGGGCCCTGCTGCCGCGCGTCAAGCGCCCGGTGCTGACCTACGGCTTCGCTGCCGACAACCAGCTGCGCGCCGTGCTGCTGGAATCGGGCATGACCAGCCGTTTCGAGGTCTGGCGCGATGACCGGAAGCTGGGAGAAGTGAGCCTGCCCCATCCCGGGCGTCACAATATCCTCAATGCCCTGGGCGCCATCGGCGCCGCCACGGCTGCCGACATCCCCTTCGAGCGCTGTGTGGAAGGTCTGGCCACCTTCCGGGGCGTTGGGCGCCGCTTTGAGTTCAAGGGCGAACGTAACGGTGTGACCGTCATCGACGACTACGGCCATCATCCGGCCGAGATCGCGGCCACGCTGGCCACGGCCCGCCAGGTCTTCCCCGACCGCCGTCTGGTGGTGGCCTTCCAGCCACACCGCTTCAGCCGCACCCAGGCCCATTTCGGCGAGTTCTGCAAGGTCTTCGATGTGGTGGACCAGCTGGTGCTGACAGAGATCTATGCCGCGTCCGAAAAGCCCATCCCCGGTGTTTCCGGCGAGAGTCTGGCCCAGGGCATGCGGCAGGTCTCCGAGACCCCGGTCATCTACTTCCAGACCATCGACGCCATGGTCAAGGGGCTGGAAGACATCCTGCAGCCCGGTGACGTGCTGCTGACCCTGGGGGCCGGCACCATCACCCGTGTGGGGCCTGCCTGGCTGGAGGGCGGCAGGGATGCGTGAGATCCTGTCCCCTTCGCTGGCAGAACGGACATCACTGCATCTTGGGGGCCGGGCCATCGCGGAACTGGTGCTTGAGCGCGCCGAGGATTATCCGCTGCTGGCAGAACGGTTGCGGCAGCTGGGCGGGAGCCCGTTCATCATTGGTGCGGGTACGAATCTGCTTGCCCGGGATGGCGAATTACCAGTCGTGCTGCTTCGTTCTGCAATCAAGGAAGGCCCTGAAGTCGTCTGGGAGTCTGAAGGACGGGCCCATGTGCGGGTAGGGGCAGGCGTGCCCCTGCCGCGCCTGCTCGGTTTCTGTGCCCGGCGGGGTTTCGGCGGCCTTGAAGGCCTTGTCGGCATCCCCGGGAGCGTCGGAGGGGCCGTGGCCATGAACGCGGGTTCCTACGGGTGTGAAACATGCAGGAATCTCCTGGAAATCAAGGCCATTGTCGATGGTCGCCCGCAGGTCTTCCCGGCAGCGGAACTGCAATATGGTTACAGAACCCTGTTGGTGGACGGCAGAAAAAACGGTTTTCTTGTGCTCGAAGCCATATTTGACTTGACCAAGACTGACAGGGATGGCATTTCTAAACTCATGCATCGCAATATTTGCGAGAAAAAGTCTAAACAACCTGTGACAGCGTGGAGTGCGGGCTGCGTGTTCAAAAACCCGGCCCCGGACAAACCAGCCGGCATCCTTCTGGATAGGGCCGGCTTTCGCGGCAGGCGGCTCGGCGGGATGGCTTTTTCGACCATGCATGCCAATTTTTTGATAAATGAAGGGAATGGCAGCGCGAGTGCCGCGTTCGAGCTGATCGAGATCGCGCGGCAGGGGGTGCTGGAGCAGTTCGGCATCACGCTGGAAACGGAAGTCAGGATCGTGCCGTGACCTTTTCGCTGAAAAAAAATCGGCGCAATACGCGCTCTTACAGCGGCAGTTCGACCCCTGCTCCCAGCCGCGGCACCGCTTCCCGTCCCAATACCCGCAACCGGGCCAAACCGGCGAAGGAGAAACGGACGTTCTCCCTTTGGAGCAAGCTGCAGGGCGGGCGTGTGCAGCGTTTTTTTTGCGTCCTGCTCCTTCTGGCAGGTCTGGTCGTGGCAGTGACAGGCCTGTGTGCCGGGTCCATCTGGTTGTACGGCAAGGCCACGACCAGTGAGTTTTTTGCCACGCGGCATATCGACGTGGCCGGAAATGTCAGATTGTCGCGGGAGATGGTCCTGCAGTACGGCGGCCTGAAGGAAGGGGAGAATTCCCTCGCGGTCAGCATCGCGGAAGTGGAGCGCAAGCTGCGCGCCACGCCCTGGGTGGAAGAGGTCTCGGTCAAACGGTTGTTGCCCGATCGCTTCGTCATCAAGCTCAAGGAGCGTATGCCCACCTTCTGGGTCCACAAGGACGGGGTGCTGTATTACGCCAACGAAGCCGGCGAGGCCATCGCCCCGGTGGAGAGCCGCAACTTCCTCTCCCTGCCGACCCTGACCGTGGAAACGGGGGCCGAGGATGATGTGGTCTACCTGCCACGCTTCATGAAGGATCTGCATGCGGGCAGCCTGCCGGTGGAGGCAGGGGCCATTGCGTCGATCACGGTGAGCCCCGCACGGGGCATCGAGATATATCTGGAAGACCGCGAGATGCGGCTTTCCATCGCTACGGACGACTGGGCCGGGAATCTTGCCCGGATCGGCCTGACGCTGGGGGATCTGGCACGCAGGCACGAACTGAAAAACGTGCGTGAGGTGCGTTCGGTCAACGGCAGTGTCTGGGTGACGCTCAGTCAGCCCATGCGCGGATGATGTTTGGTGAGGAGTAACTATGGCGGATCTCATTGTAGGCCTGGATATCGGCACTACCAAAGTGTGCGCGGTCGTAGGGGAAATGGCGGAAAACGGCCTGGTGGATGTCGTCGGGATCGGCACCCGTCCCTCTCACGGCATGCGCAAGGGCGTGGTGGTGAACATTGAGCAGACCGTGCAGTCCATCCGGGGCGCCATCGAAGACGCCGAGCTCATGGCTGGCTGTGAGATCAATTCGGTCTATGTGGGGATCGCCGGCGGGCATATCGCCGGGATCAACAGTCATGGTGTCATCGCCGTCAAAGGCGGCGAGGTGGGCCAGCGCGACGTGGAACGCGCGCTCGATGCGGCCCGCGCCGTGGCCATCCCCGCCGACCGCGAAGTCATCCATATCCTGCCGCAGGAGTACATCGTGGACAACCAGCGCGGCATTGCCGATCCGCTGGGCATGGCGGGCGTGCGCCTGGAGGTCAAGGTGCACATCGTGACCGGGGCCGTGACCTCGGCCCAGAACATCGTGCGTTCCTGCCACCGCAGCCAGCTGGAAGTCTCGGACATCGCTCTGGAATCCCTGGCCTCGGCCAAAGCCGTGCTGACGGAAGAGGAACGCGAGCTGGGAGTCACCCTGGTGGACATCGGCGGCGGCACCACGGACATCGCCATTTTCGCCAACGATTCCATCAAGCACACCCATGTGCTGGCGTTGGGCGGCCAAAACCTGACCAACGATATCGCCTTCGGCCTGCGCACCCCCATTGCGGCGGCCGAGCGTATCAAGCTCAAGTACGGTTGCGCCCTGACCGACATGGTGCGTCATGACGAGTTCATCGAAGTCCCCACTGTGGGCGGTCGTGACCCCAGCCGCATTTCCCGCCAGATCCTGGCGGAGATCTGCGAGCCGCGCATGGAAGAGATCCTGTGTCTGGTGAACCGGACGCTGGAAAACTCCGGCTACAAGAATTTCCTGGGGGCAGGCGTGGTGCTGACCGGCGGTACGGCCCTCATCGAGGGCTGTCAGGAGCTGGGCACGCAGATCTTCAACCTGCCCACGCGCATCGGGTATCCCCGCAATGTGGGCGGGCTCAAGGATGTGGTGAACAGCCCCAAGTTCTCCACGGCCGTGGGGCTGCTGCGTTACGGTGCGGAAAAGGAAGTTTCCGGGCAGAAAAAGTTTACTCCCACGCACAGTGACAGCGGCGTTTTCGAAGGCCTGCTGGCGCGTATGAAAAAGTGGTTTTCCGACATTTCCTAAAAAACAAAGCGGGCAAGCTTTTAGAATATTGAGGAGAGGGAACTATGTCACAATCCATTGTTGATGATATCGACATCACGTTGGGCAATAACGCCAAGCTCAAGGTCATCGGTGTAGGCGGTGGTGGCGGCAATGCCGTGCAGAACATGATCACCTCCGGTCTGCAAGGGGTGCAGTTCATCTGCGCCAATACCGATATGCAGGCCCTGAGCCGCAACAATGCCCCGGTCAAGATCCAGCTGGGCGAAAAGCTCACCAAGGGCCTGGGGGCCGGTGCCAATCCTGCCGTGGGCCGCGAGGCCGCCCTGGAAAGCGTCAACGCCATCCGGGAAGCCATCGGCGATGCCGACATGGTCTTCGTGACCGCCGGCATGGGGGGCGGTACGGGGACGGGAGCCGCGCCTGTTGTGGCACAGACCGCCAAGGAAATGGGTGCCCTGACGGTAGGTGTCGTCACCAAACCGTTCTCTTTTGAAGGGGCCCGGCGTCGTCGCTTCGCCGAAGAAGGCCTGGAGGAGTTCAAGCAGCATGTGGACTGCCTGATCACCATCCCCAATGACCGCCTGCTGGCCTTTGCTCCCAAGAAGACCCCGTTCTCCGCCATGCTGCAGAAAGCCAATGACGTGCTTTTTTATGCCGTCAAGGGTATTTCCGACGTCATCCTGGCCGACGGTATGATCAACCTCGACTTCGCCGACGTGCGCACCACCATGTCCGAAGCCGGCATGGCCCTGATGGGCACCGGTGTGGCCGCCGGTGAGAACCGCGCCCGCGAGGCCGCCCAGCGCGCCATCAACAGCCCGCTGCTGGAAGACGTGTCCCTGGAAAGCGCCAAGGCCGTGCTGTACAACATCACGGCGTCCATGGACATCTCCACTGACGAGATCGCCGAGATCGGCGACATCATCGCCGACGCCACGCCCGAAGACACCAACATCATCTTTGGTGTGGTCTATGACGAGAACATCGGCGATGAACTGCGCCTGACCGTCATCGCGACGGGCATCGATCCCAGCGCCACGGTAGTACAGCCCGTGCCCGAGCCGGTGAAGAGCTCCAGCGTGACCAAGTTCCCCGGTTCGCAGGCCGCTCCGGCTGCCCGTCCCATGGAAGCGCCGCAGGCTCCTGCCTATGAGCAGCCCCGTCCGCGCCCCGTGCGCCAGCGTGGCGACTGGATCCCCCAGAATTCCTATCCGCAGGGGGGATACGGCCCCTATTCCGCCCAGGACCAGTTCGAGAAACCGACCTATCTGCGCACAGGTGCCACGCTGGGACAGCAGCCCATGCCCCGGCGCCAGCACAATCCTGGTCATGAGGACTTCACCTACAGTGAAGAAGACTTCGAGATTCCCACGTTCATCCGCACCCAGGCCGACTAGGTCGTGCGGCAGGCCCCTAGGCCATGAACGCATGAAATTTCAGGGTTCACCTCTTCGGCCCTGAAATGCCCGCCGGGAGGCCCATGGGGGGCCTCCCTTTGTACCGTTTCGGTGCACAAAAACGCCCGCAAGTTCGTCTTGCGGGCGTTTTTCGTTGCGTGCGCCAACGTGCTGGCAGCAATGGCGCGGTGCCGAGGATGGCGATCGCCGGAGCCGATGGACAGGGCTAAGGAAGGGGACGCCGCGGCTGCCATGTCACCAGCGCCGGAGGATCCGCAGACAAGGCCCGCCAGCGTGGCAAGCCTAGGAGAAGGTTTTGTCCTAGCGGGAGCATCCAGCCCGCAAGATAGGCATGCCCGTCCCAAAAACGGTGGTCAGCAGGTACGATGATGGCACAAGGGCCCCAGTCTTTCCGGCGGGTATCGCAGGAGACCTTGCGTCACAGCAGGGCGCCATTGTCCAGATCGGGGGAATGAGGCTTGATGTCCAGCAGGGGCGTGCCATCCAGCATGTCCGCATGCGAGATGTGGAGGATGTTCCCGTCCCGGCGCAGCAGCGGTACCAGGCTCATGCCGATGCCGCCCGGACGGCAGGGGGCCCGGGTGGTGAAAACGCCGCGCTCCTGTGTCTGCCCGTGCGGGATGACGTGCAGGCGCGGCGCCTCTGCCCTGTGGAAGGCGAAGAGCAGCCAGATGCGGGCATAGTGTTCCAGCCCTTCGAGCCCGGCCGCGAATTCGGGGAATATCTCCACCTGGCCGGTGAAGCCTGCGGCGTGGATGGGCTGCCGGGGCGTTTGGGCCGGATCGGTGTGCGGGGTGTGGATGATGCCGATGGGGCGGCAGGTGAACAGGGGCAGCGACATGGACACCTCCTGTGAGCGGTTTCCCGGGGAATGCCATAAGGCACGGGGCTGGTGGTCAAAGGGGGCATGCGGCCCTGGTGCCTTTGTACGGAAGCGATGAACGCGAACCGGCTGGAGTGGCATGGCCCGGCAGAAGACGTTCCCGTTCGTGCTAGCCACAGCGCTGGTGGAAGGGGGACGAAGCTCTTCCTATTCCTGCGGGCCGGCTGCCGCGTCATCATTTTGCGGACGCAGCTGCGGTGCGTGGATGGCCAGCCAGATGCAGGGCTTGCTGGTCTCCAGTACACGGTGGCGTACATGCCTGGGCAGCAGAAGGCACTGGCCGCGTTCCAGGGCCACTTCACGACCACCAGCAAAGCCCAGGCGGGCGGAGCCTTCCAGCAGCAGGACCCATTCGTCCTTTTCCTGATCGTACCACTGGCCTTCCGGCGTCACATGGCCCCAGGAGACGATGCGCTCCACCAGCAGGCCGCTGTCCGAGGCGAGCAGGGGAGAGAAATGTTCCGGCGTGCCGGGAAGATGGATGTCTTTCGGCAGCGTGAGCAAAGAATCCATGATGCCTCCACAAAATGAGCCGGGCTGGAACACAGGACGCGCGGCAGCCCGGTAAAAGGATGGCCCGAAGAGAGCATGACGGAAAGGCCGCCTTTTTGCAGCCCGCGGACGGGCGGGAGAGCTCCGAAGGGACAGGAACGAGGCTCAGGGGTATTCCCCCGCCCCTGCTTTTTGCGAAAGCCAGGGCGGGCCTAGTCCAGGCCCATTTTTTTCATGCCGGAATTGAACAGGGATTCCATGCTGTTGCCGAAATCCGACAGGCCCTTTTCGATGTCATCCATGGTATTGGAGCGGCGGGCCGGCTTTTCTGCCAGCGAGGGATCCAGGGTCTCCAGATCGTGGATGCGCTTGCGCAGCTGGTCGATCTCGAACCAGGCCAGGTTTTCCATGGCGCGTTGGCTGTTGGGATAGCTCTCGGCCACAGGGCGCATGCTGGCCTTGTAGGCCAGCCAGCTGTGCTGGCTCTCTTCCAGGGCTTCCAGGCAGGTGGCGCTGCGTTTTTCCGCTTCGGGGCCGGAGAATTTTTTGCAGATGCCCTGCATGGCCTGATAGCGGGCGTCCAGCTTTTTTTGCCAGTAGTCACGTTCCATATCCAGACACTGTTTCTGGCCCGAACTTTTGGGATTTTTCTTGATGCAGGCTTCGAATCCCGGGGCGTGCTCGGCCGCCATGGCGGGAACGGCCAGCAGCAGGGCGGCCAGCAGGGCAGGCAAAAGGTGTTTCGTGGGCATGGGGACTCCTTGTGTCATGTGCCGCAAGCATACGGCATGCGACTGTTCCTGTCAGCAGGCCTACCAGCCGGTACGCCACCGGCCGTGGAGCAGCAGGCCGATACCCAGCAGCAGGGTCAGGGCCTCGGCCAGAGGGATGGCCCAGAAGATATGCTGGTCTTCCAGCCAGAGGGCGAACAGGCTCAGGAACAGGGCAGGGAATACCAGGCTGCGGCTCAGGGCCATGCCCACAGCCTGCAGGGAGCGGTTGAGCCCGGTCAGGTAACAGGCGATGCCCATGTTCAGGCCGCTGAAGAAAAAGCTCCAGCGGAAGTCGGCGATGAAGTCACAGGCCAGGCTGCCTACCGCAGCGTTGTCGGGCAGGAAAAGGCGGGCAAGCTCCTGCGGGTAGAGGCTGAAAACAAGGAACATGACCACGCCCAGCGCCAGCAGGCTCAGCAGGGCGACACGCAGGAAGCTGTGCGTCCGCTGGCGCAGACCGGCGGCATGATTGGCACTGACCAGTGGCGACAGGGTATCACTGAGGCCGTAAGCCAGGGTCAGACCGAACCACGAACCGTAACTGACCACGGTGAAGGCGGCCACGCCGGAGGAGCCGAAGCGGGCCATCATCAAATGGTTGATGAGCAGGATGATGCTGCCCACGGAGATCTCGTTGATGCTTTCCGCACTGCCGTTGAGGCTGGCCCGCAGGATCTCCCGCCAGCCACAGCCCTTGAGGGTCAGGCGCAGCAGGGCGCGACGGGAAAGGAAGTGGATCAGGAACAGGAGCAGGGTGCAGCTGAAGCCCAGACCCGTGGCCAGGGCCGCCCCCTGCACGCCCCAGCCGAAGCGGGCGATGAACAGGTAATCCAGGAAGATGTTGACGCCAGCGCTCAGGATGAGCCCCAGAGAAGCGAGGGTGGGGTGCTGGTCCACCCGGGCGAATTGCGAAAGGGCATAGGAGGCGGGCAGCACCGGGCTGAAAAACAGGATGGTGGTCAGGTACTGGTGCGCGGGCCGCATCACATCACCGTCTGCCCCCAGCAGCGTCAGCAGCAGCGGCCGGAACTGCAGGGAAAGCAGGGCCAGTACCAGGCCGGCCAGCAGGATGAGCAGCATGGTGCGGCCAAAGACCGCCGAAGCGGCCCGCAGATCGCCACGCCCCACATGGTGGGCACTGCGGACTGTGCCGCCCACGGAAAGCATGACGCCCATGCCGAAAAAGATACTGAAGGCAGGGCTGACGATATTGACGGCTGCCAGGGCCTGTGCTCCTACATAGCGGCCGATGAAGATGGTGTCCACCAGACCGGCGGACGAAAGCAGGAGGAAGGCCGCGGACCAGGGCAGGCC
>CALBAX010000062.1 GCA_937926875.1 uncultured Desulfovibrio sp. | reverse complement strand
GCATGGACGTGAAGAACGGCAGCTACTACAGCTACGAAGGCACGCTCTGGCTGGCAAAAGCCGACATGCCCGCCTGCGTCTGGGTGCCTGGCACGGCAGGTCTGTGGCAGTGGGAAGAGGCAGGAACGATCTGAGCCCCGGCCCGCGCCCGGAAGCATGCAGCCTCAGGCAGACGTAGCTGAGTGGACACGAGCATCCTGCGTCTGGCCCGATCCCCCACTCCCCTCTCACATCCCGTGATGCTGCCTTCCCAGCTCGATCCGGGACAGCCCCGCAGGCCTTCCCCTGATTCCCGCAACCTCCACCTTTTCCGAGGATCCATGCGCATAGCCCTGCACAACTTCACCGGCGGCGAGGTCTCGCCCATCCTGGCCGCCCGCTACGATCTTTCCCGTTACAGCAGTTCCGTGCAATGCATGGAGAACATGCTGCCCGGCCTGCACGGCGACGTGCGTCGCCGCCCCGGCACCCTGTTCCTGGGCAGTCTCGCAGACGAGGCCGTGCTCCTGCCTTTCAGCTTCAATGCCCTGGCGGAACAGAACTTCGTACTCGTCCTTTCCGGGCATTCCCTGTGCATCGCCGGCATCAACGGCTTCGACAGACAGGAAGGGGACATCCCCTGCCTGCCTACGCCTTACGAGGCCCGGCATCTGCTGGAGATCTGCGCCGCCCAGGTGGGGGATACCGTCTATCTGGCCCACACGGCCTATCCGCTGCACAAGCTCGTCCGCAGCACGGACAGCGATCCGGAAGCCCCCCTGCCCGGGAACGCCATCCGCAGCCACGGCTACCGCTGGACGCTGGAAGCCGTGGCCCTCAACAGCAGCCTGCCCGCCCCCCAGGCCCCCGGCTGTACCTTTGTCCGCGGCAACAACGACGATGACGCCGGGCTCGGCTACACGCTGCGCTACAAGATCGTGGCCGTGGACGCCAACGGCAAACAGTCGCTGGCGTCGGAGGCGGGCAGCTGTGACGGCAAGCATCCCTCCGACTGGGTGGTGGGCAACCGCACGGACATCTCCTGGACAGCCGTGGAAGGCGCCACGGAATACAACATCTACCGGGAGGAGGCCGGGTACTACGGCTTCATCGGCGTCAGCAGCGGCACGACATTTTCGGACAACAACTATCAGGCAGACACCGCCGATACCCCGCGCGAGGACTGGGACCCGTTCGCCGACGGCAACAATCCGTCCGTGGTGGCCTTCCACCAGCAGCGCATGGTCCTGGCAGGCACGCGCGACAGCCCGCAGGCCTTCTACCTTTCGCGCAGCGGGGATTTCGAGAACTTCCGCAAGTCCCGCCCCCTGCAGGACGACGACCCCGTGGAATACCTCATCGCTTCCGGCTCCATCGACGCCATCGCCTGGGCGGCCAGTTTCGGGGATCTGCTTCTGGGCACCTCGGGCAGCGAATACAAGGCCAGCGGCAACGGCAGCGCCATCACCCCGGGCAACATCACCATCACGGCCCAGTCCTACTGGGGCAGCGCAGGCCTTGCGCCCATCATCATCGGCAATGCCATCCTGCATGTGCAGCGCCACGGCGCCCATGTGCGCGACCTGTTCTATTCTCTGGAAAAAGACGGCTACGCGGGCAACGACCTTTCCATCCTGGCGCCGCATCTGTTCGAAGGCCACCGCCTGCGTCAGTGGGCCTACCAGCAGACGCCGGGATCCGTGCTCTGGATCGTGCGCGACGACGGCCTGCTGCTGGCCCTTACCTATCTCAAGGAACACGACATCTGGGGCTGGAGCCGCCATCCCACGGCCGGGGAAGTGCTGTCCGTGTGCAGCATCTCCGGCCCGGACAGCGACGAACTGCTGCTGGTGGTCCGCCGCCGGGATACGGACGGCGGCACCCGCTACTGTCTGGAACGTCTGGCCCCCCAATGGCAGGACAGCGACCCTGTGGAGGACGCCTTCTTTGTGGATTGCGGCCTGAGCATACGCCGGGAAGAAGCGGGAAACGACGTGGACGGGCTCGACCATCTGGAAGGCCAGGCCCTGGCCGTGCTGGCGGACGGGAGCCCCGTGGAAGGCTGCGTGGTGCGGCAGGGCGGCATCCGGCTGCCCTTTGCCGCCCGCATCGTCCAGGCAGGCCTGCCCTATGCCTCGGTACTGTCGCCCCTGCCCGTGGAAGGCAGCGGAGAATCCGGCAGCACCCTGGGACGGCAACGGGCGCTGGGCCGCTGCTGCCTGCGTCTGTACCGCAGCGTGGGCGGCCGCTACGGGGCCAGCCGCGACGAACTTTACGAGATCCCCTTCCTGCCCCGGCGCTGGGACGAGGCCTGCCAGCCCTTCAGCGGCGATGTGGATTTTTTGCCTGCCGGAGGACACAGCCCCTCGGCCACCATCTGGCTGGTGCAGGAACGTCCCCTGCCCTTCCACCTGCTGGCCCTGAGCCTGGATGTGGAATTTGCAGAGATATGAACCAAGGAGAGAGCATGATCCATTGTCACTGTGAACCGCTCGAACGCCTGCTGCCGGAGCTGCCGCCCCTGTTGCAGGCCCACTGGGACGAGAGCGAGGCCGCCCTGTTCGGCCCGCAGGTCTACGCCCTGGACACGGAACGCTATGCCTGCTGGGAACGCCTGGGCATGCTGCATGTGGTGACGGCCCGGGACAGCTCCGGCAGACTGCAGGGCTACGCCGCCTTCACCCTGACGGATTGCCCGCACCGTCCGGGAAAACGTCTGGCCGCTCTGGATGGCCTGTATCTGGCACCGGCCGCCCGCAAGGGCCTGACCGTCCTGAGGCTGCTGCGTGCGGCCGAGGCCGGGCTCAAGGAACGCGGTACGGACGTGATCCAGTACAGTTCCCCGGCCTCCCGCCCCTGTGACGCCCTGTACCGCCGCCTGGGGGCCCGCCATACGGAAAGCGTCTGGCACAAGGAGCTGCGCTGATGGCCGTGGCCAGCAGTACCGCGGCCCTGCTGGGGGCCGCCGTGACCCTTGCCAGCACTGCCGTGGGCACCTGGAGTGCCGTGAGCCGTCAGGAGGAGCAGCGCAAGCAGGCGGAATTCTCTGCCGGCATGGCCCGGCGCAATGCGCAGATAGCGGAAGAGAATGCCCGCATGGCCGAAGAAGAAGCCCGGCAGACCCGGGCCGACAGCTATGATGCAGCGGTGCGCAAACGGCAGGAAACATCCCTGCTGCTCGGCAAGCAGCGGGCACAGGCCGGGGCCTCGGGCGCACAGATCGACAGCGGCAGCCATCTGGACAGCCAGCTCGACCTGCGGGAAAAAGGAGAACTGGATGCCCTGTCCATCGAGGAACAGGGCGAGCGCGCGGCCTACAATCAGGAAGTCCAGGCCTGGAACCAGCGCAATGCTGCCCAGGGATCCCAGGCACGGGAACGCCAGCTGCGCAGCAAAAGCAGCACGGACTATCTTTCCCTGGGCAAGACCCTGCTCAATGGCGCCGGGCGCCTGGGCAACAATTTCGACCTGTTCTCCGGCCAGGGGCCGCGCCTGCCCTGAAAAACTGGCGGTTGGCGTGGAGCGGCTCCCAGGTGCGGCGTGGTGCCGGAAGGACACAGGCTGGCGGACAGCCACAGCGAAGCGCCGGTTGCGGATCTGTCCGGCCTTCTTTGTCTGCATTTTCCTGCCCCGAAGATCCCATCCCGCGTCCCGGCGGAGGCGGCCCTTTCAGGGCCACATCCAGCATGGAAAAAGCCTTCCTCTCTCCGCCACGGGCCTTGCCGCCAAAAGCAGGCCCCTTGGACAGCAAAAGGCCCTCCCTTCATGAAGGGAGGGCCTTTTTTGCCTGCTGTGGAACAAGGGCCGCGGCATCTCGCCACGGCCCCGGGTATCCATACTGTAGCGGGCAGGCTACGTCAGGAAAGGACTAGAAGGTGTAGTTCAGTTCTTCGAAGTGGGCCTTGGGATGGGCACAGGCCGGGCACAGGTCGGGAGCGTGGGTACCTTCCACCAGGCAACCGCAGTTGCGGCAGCGCCACACGGTGGCTTTTTCACGCATGAACATGCGGCCTTCCTTGATGTCCTTGGCCAGGGCCAGGAATCGCTTTTCATGGTAGGCTTCGGCCACGGCGATATTGCGCATCACAGCGGCGATCTCGGAGAAGCCTTCCTTTTCGGCCACGGCGGCGAACGAAGGATACATTTCCGTGTGCTCGTGGTTTTCGCCGGCAGCGGAGGCCAGCAGGTTGGCTTCGGTAGCGCCGATGATGCCGGCAGGGAATGCACCCACGATCTCCACATCGCCGCCTTCAAGGAACTTGAACAGGCGCTTGGCGTGTTCCTTTTCCTGGAGGGCGGTTTCCTGGAAGATGTCGCGGACCAGGACGTAGCCATCGCTTTTGGCTTTGGCAGCAAAGAAGTCGTAACGGTTGCGGGCCTGAGATTCTCCGGCGAAAGCGGTCAGGATGTTTTTCTCGGTCTGGGTACCTTTCAAAGATTTCATATGCTGTCTCCCGAGCTGTGGCTCTGTTGGTGTGCTTGTTGTCGAGGAGGTCTTGCTTCGTTCCCCCCGTTGAGCTATTGATAATAAATCTTATTAGCAAATGCAAGCACTTTTTCCGTTTTCCCGAAAAAATTATCGGGCTGCCTGTCACAGGCATAACGCCAAATCCATGAAAAAACAAGCATATTCATTATAATATTTTGAAATCATTCATATATTTTTACAATATCGTGTTTGCAGCCCCGCAGCAGCTGTGGCAAGCTGGCGGCATGCAGCCTATCTTCGCTCCTTCTTCCGTCCAGCTCCTTGATGATGCACGCTCCGTCCTGTTCATCCTGGCAGATGGCAGCCGCCATGCGGCCCGCCTGGTCCCTTCCGCCCGGGCCCGAAGGCTGCGACTGCGTCTGTCCCCGGACAGGGGCCTGCTCCTGACCGTGCCCGCCGGCATGCCCGCCACAGCCCTGCCTGCCCTGCTGTTCTCCTTCCTGCCCTGGCTGGAACGCCATCTCCCCGCCTGTCCCGCGCCCGCACCGCTCGTTTTGCCGCAAAGCCTCCTCCTGCCCCTGCGCGGTACGGCCCTGCGGGTCATCTCCGCCGGGCCGCTGGCTGAAGGCCGCCGCCAGACCGCTTCCTGTACGGAGCCACCCCTGCTGGTGCGCTCCGGCAGCAAACGCCTGCTGGCCCTGGTCCGGGACGGGGAACTCCGGCTCTATGCCGCTGCCGCGCCGGAAGACGCCGCCCTGCTGCTGCGCCAGTGGTGCCGCCACCAGGCGGAAAGGCTGCTGCCGCCCCGCCTGCAACAGCTCGCCCGTCAGGAAGCTCTCACCGTCGCCCGGGTCAGCATCAGGGACCAGCGTCGCCGCTGGGGCAGTTGCAGTGCCCGTGACGGCGGCAGCGTCAATCTCAACTGGCGCGCCGTCCTGCTGCCCCTGCCCCTGCTGGATCACCTGTGCTGGCACGAGCTGTGCCACCTGCATCATATGGATCATTCCCCGGCCTACCGGCAGGCACTGGCCAAGGTCTCGCCTGACTGGAAACGCCAGGAACGCCGCCTGACCGCCTTCTGGCGCGATCTGCCGGTCTGGGCACGCCCCTGTCCCCCCGTGCCTGTCCCGGAAAAAGCCACCGGACGGACAGCTTTACAAGCCCAGGACAGCCCCGTATAGCCATCTCATGGACTGGGCATCATTCTTCATCTGTTTCACAGGCTGGACCCTGGGCGGCATCGTCAACGGCATCAGCGGACTGGGCGCGGGCATCTTCGCCTTGCCCATCGTCCTGCTGGTCACGGACATCAAGACGGCCTCCCTCATCACCTGCATCATCTGCATCCCCCTGCCTGCCATCCTTGGCTGGCAGTTCCGCCACCATTACCGCATGGCCGATCTCCGGCTGCTGCTCCTGGGCACCATCCCCGGGGCCCTGCTGGGCGTGGCACTGCTGCCGCTCATCCCCGCGCGTGCCCTGCAGATGGGCCTGGGGATCATGCTCATGGGCCACATGATCTGGCATCTGCTCGCCCACCGGCCGGGGCCCTTGCGCTCCCCCCTGCTCTGGGGATCGGTCAGCGGGGCGCTGGCGGGCTTCATCCAGGCCGTGAGCGGCCTCGGCGGCCCGGCCATCGGCATGTATGCCCAGGTGGCCCACTGGGACAAGGACCGTACGCGCGGCAATCTCAGCCTGTACTTCCTGGGTCTCTCGCTGCCCCTGGTCCTCATGCAGTATCTGGCGGGCTATTACACCGAGCCCGTGATCCGGGGCCTGATACCGTGTCTGCTGGGCTGCTGCACGGGCCTGGTCATCAGTTACCCCCTGGCCCGCAAGATCGGCGAGGCCAGCTTCCAGCGCCTGCTGGCCGTCGTCATCGGCCTGTCGGGCTTCTCCATCCTGACACGGGCCCTGCTGGACAGCTGAACGAAAAAAGGACGCCACCACGGCGTCCTTTTTTATGGGCCAAACACGGCAAAGGCAGGATCACGGCTCCAGCTTGCGCACGGCATCGGCCCTGCCGGCCACCACCAGCGTATCGCCCTTGTGCAGCACGGTGAGTGCCGGCGGGACGAACTGGAAGGCACGCTCGCCTGCCGGGCGGATGCCCATGACCATGACCCCGAAAGACTGGATCAGGTTGAGGTCCACCAGCGTGCGCCCGTGCCAGTTGTCGACGCGCAACTCCTGGATGGCGATGCCGCCGTATTTGGGGATCAGATCCAGCATGCCCGGATGGCACAGCTGGTGCGCGGCCATGACAGCGGCCTCCATCTCGGGCACGATGGCCCTGTCCACATGCAGGCGCTGCAGGATCTTCTTGTGCTCCTCGTTGGAGGCCTTGACCCAGATCTTGGGGCCGCCCAGTTCCTGGATGTTGAGCGTGATGCTCAGGGACTGTTCCACCCCCTCGCCCACGCTGATGACCACCCAGTCCAGATCCTGCACATGCAGGGAGCGCAGGACGCTCAGGCTGGTGGCGTCGGCCTTGTAGACCGTGTCCAGCAACTCTTCTGCCAGCTGCACACGGGCATCGGACATGTCGATGCCGATGACCGTATGCCCCATGGAAGCCAGAGTCGTGGCCATGCGCAAGCCGAATTTCCCCAGACCGATGATGCCGATTTCCAAAGTTTTCTCTGCCATGCAGGCTCCTTGTCACGATGGCGCCGATGCCCGCCCGCAGGGGGGGCAGTGTCAGGAACAGCCGCGGACACGACGTGGCCGCGTCCTTTCAAAATCATCCTTCTCCGGTGCTTATCCCACGGGCAGCTGGCTTTCCGCGTAGGCATAGGCCTTTTTGGGCTGCAGGCTGCGCAGGGCCAGCAGCAGGGAGAGCAGCCCCACACGACCGGCGAACATATTGAATATCAGGATGCACTTGCCTTCACTGGTCAGCTCGGGGGTCAGGTTGACGCTCAGCCCCACGGTACCCTGCGCCGAGACCACCTCGAACAGCAAATTGATGAAGGCCATGCTCTGCCCCTCGAGCCGGTGCAGGATGCCGTTTTCCGTGATGGTCAGCAAAAAGACGGAAAAGAAGATGCTCAGCGTGTACAGCAAAAAGAGCGTCAGGGCACGCGTCAGGTTCTCCGGCGGCACGCCCCGCTTGTGGAAGACGATCTGGCGATCACCGCGCACCTGGGCGGCCACATAGCCCACCAGCAGGCGGAAAGTCACGATCTTGATGCCGCCGGCACACGAGCCCGGCCCGCCGCCGATGAACATCAGGACCATCAGGACAAGCAAACTCGCGTGGCTCCAGTTGGCCATGTCCACCATGTTGAAGCCCGCGGTTCGGGCAGAGATGGAGTGGAACAGCGAGATCAGGAACAGGTGGAGGCCGTCCCCCACCAGATCTTCATTGCCCGCGCGACGCCATTCCACCACGAATATCAGCAGTGCCCCGGCCAGGATGAGGAACAGGCTGGTATTGATGACCAGACGGCTCAGGCGGCTCAGGCGCGCCACCGGCGCCAGGCGTCCCCGGGTCAGGATGCCCAGACATTCCCGCAGCACGCCGAAACCGATGCCCCCCAGGACGATGCAGATGCAGATGACCGTGCAGACCAGGCCGTCTTCCCGAAAGGCGACCATATTGTCCGGCGCCAGAGAGAAACCGGCATTGCAGAAGGCCGAGACCGCATGGAACAGGGCGCTGAAGGGAGAAAAGAACACCGGGTCGTGCAGGAAGAGCACCAGCGCGGCCAGCAGCTCCACCCCCAGGACGATGCACACGACCTGCAGGAGAAACTGGCCCATATTGAAATCCCCGCCCAGCAATGCCTGGCTCACGGCCTCGCGGCTGGTGAAGGGCACCTGCTTGCGCCACAGGAGGAAGATCAGGCTGGTATAGGTCATGACGCCCAGACCGCCCACCTGGATGAGCACGAGCATCACCCCCTGCCCTGCAGGGCTCAGCACCTGGCTGATGTCCACCGGGGACAGACCGGTCACGCATACGGCGGACGTGGACAGGAACGCCGCATCCACCACGGAGAGGGAGGCGCCCGCGCCATGACAGACGGGCAGGCACAGGGCCAGTGTCCCCAGCAGGATCATGGCCGCAAAGGAGATGGCCGGCCATGTCAGGGGGGTGAGATAACGTTTGCGCTGCATGATCTCCTCTGGGCTCAGGGGGCGTCATCACATTGCCCCCTTGCGGCATCCGCATGGACGGGCCGCAAGGCCGTCCGCTTGCATCCTGGGCAAAAATCGCTCCCGGTACTGCCGCCATCCTGAAAAGACGACCGTGGCAGGCGGGCGATGACGCCTGACCCTAGTCCAGCTGCCCGGCTATTGCAAGCAGCCCCCCAGGGCCTCACTTTACAGCCGGGGCAAAGCCCGCTACAGTGCCCGCCAGCTAGGGGAGCCGTGAACGGCAGTTGCACGGCTGAGAGTGGGATAGTCCCAGACCCTGTGAACCTGACGCAGTTCGCACTGCCGTAGGGAAGCTGAGCCGCACCCGCGAAAAACAGGTCGTGGCTTTTTTTGCGCCCTGCGTCCAAACCCAAGGATGCAACCCATGTCTTCCATCCTTTCCCGTAACGCCGCCCTGCGCGGCCTTCTGGACCAGCATCTGGCCGCCCTTTCCCAGGAAGAGGGCCTTGCCCCTGAAACCATCACCAGCGCCATCGAGGCAGGCAGCATGGTCCTGCTGGGCAACCCCGCCCATGCGAGCCTGGCGCCCATCGTCGTGGGCCAGCCCTCGCGCATCAAGGTCAACGCCAATATCGGCACCTCGCCGCTGTGCAACTGTCTGCATACCGAAAAACGCAAACTGGCCGTGGCCCTGGAAGCCGGGGCCGATACGGTCATGGACCTTTCCATCGCCGGGGATCTGGATGCCATCCGCACCGGCATGCTGGCTGCCTGCCCCCGCCCGCTGGGCACAGTGCCCATGTATTCCGTGGGCCAGCAGATCCTGGACAATGACCGGGACATCGCCAGCATGCAGCCTGACGACCTGTTCGCCGAGATCGAAAAGCAGGCCCGCCAGGGCGTGGACTTCATGACCGTCCACTGTGGCCTGACCAAGCGTGGCGCGGAAATGGCCGTCAAACAGGATCGCGTCATGGGCGTCGTCTCCCGTGGCGGTTCCATGCTGGCCCGCTGGATGCTGGAAAACGGCAAGGAAAATCCCCTGCTGGAATATTTTGACCGTCTCATCGACGTGTGCCGCCAGTTCAACGTCACCCTGTCCCTGGGCGACGGTCTTCGCCCCGGCGCGGGCGTGGATGCCGGTGATGCCGCCCAGTGGGAAGAAGTCATCACCCTGGGCCGCCTTGCCAAGTACGCTCTGGAACAGGGTGTGCAGTGCATGATCGAAGGCCCCGGCCATGTGCCCATGAACCAGGTCCGCACCCAGATCCAGGGCATCAAGCGCCTGACCAACAACGCGCCCCTCTACGTCCTTGGCCCCTTGTGCTGCGACAGCGCCCCGGGATATGACCACATCGCCGGCGCTATCGGCGGTGCCCTGGGCGTGGAAGCCGGTGTGGACTTCCTCTGCTACCTGACCCCGGCCGAGCACCTGACCCTGCCCAATGAGGAAGACGTGCGCGCCGGTGTCATGGCTTCGCGCGTGGCCGCCCATGTGGGCGAAGTGGCCCTGGGCCGTGAACGTGCCGTGCGCCGCGAAGCCACCATGAACGCCGGCCGCAAGGCTCTGGACTGGGACATGATGCGTGACGCCGCTCTTGATCCCCAGCAGCTGGACAAGCGCCGCGAAGATCACAAGCATGAAGATGTCTGCGCCATGTGCGGCAAATTCTGCGCTGTGAAGATGCTCAAGGACCAGAAAAAGGACTAGGAAAACCTTTGGAGGGGGAGGGAACCCCTTTTCCTTGCGGAAAAAGGGTTCCCCCCCCTCGCCCCCTCCTTCCCCAAAAACCGTCCATCAAGACTGTCTGCATCACAGGCAGTCTTTTTTGTAGCTGTCGCCGCTGAAACAGAAGGTTGCCGTTCTGGGGAATGCTCCCGCGCCACCAACGGTAATTGGAAGAGCTCTTCCAGAAGTGCACTGTCAGTTTGAAGCACAGCGTGTTTTCTGCTGCCAAGCTAGCAGGGCACGCCTCCACGCGGTCTGCGCAGCCCCAGCTCTCCCTGCCGTATGTCTCTGCCCTCAAAAGCCATACATTCAGGTTCTTGCCGTGCCATAACATGGCCTTGCGGGATGGCAGCGGCCCGGCCTCTCCGCGGGCTTTCCCATCGTTGCACAGGCCCACCGGCAAA
>CALBAX010000061.1 GCA_937926875.1 uncultured Desulfovibrio sp. | reverse complement strand
CACGGGCAGGCCTGCCAGCACCGTTGTCCGAAAGGCCCCCAGCCGCAAGGACAGCCATCTGCCAAGAGAAGACAGCCCGTCCAGCAGGCCGGTGGCCTCCAGCAGGCCCGCATAGGCCGAAGTCAGCAGGACGATGCCCGCCACCTGCGCCATGGAGAGCAGGCCGCCCCCCGCCAACATCTCCATGCCCGCCGGAGGCTCATAGCCGAGCATCAGACAGCGCAGCAAGGCAGCCGGTGACATCTGCTGGACAGACAGAGAGATCACGCATCCGGCAAGGATGCTGCATGCCATGATCTTTTTGACATCCCAGCGCAACAGCAGGGGGACCAGCATGAAGACGGCCGGCAGCAGGGCCCAGGCATCCAGCACCAGCCCGTCGGCGAACAGGCCGTCCACATGCGGCAGGCTCTCTGCCCGTGCCGACGGCAACAGGATGTAGGCCAGGCAGACCAGGAAAAAAGGCAGCAGGGACGTGCGCCACATGAGCCGCACATTGTCATAGATGGACGTCCCCGTCAGGGCGCAGACAAGGGCCGCGCTGGACGACATGGGCGAGCTGCGGTCCCCCACATAGATGCCGCTCATGACCGCACCGGCCGTCAGGAGCGGATCGAGCCCGGCCGTGCGCGCCAGCAGCATGAAGACGACCCCCAGGGTACTGGCCGTACCGAACGAGGTCCCCAGCAGCAGGCTCAGCAGGCTGCACAGCAGGAAGACCCACAAATGGAAATGGGCAGGGTCCACCCACGGCAGGCAGTGATGGATGATATAAGGGATGGTCCCGGCCGAACGCCAGACCGCTGTCAGCATGCCGATGAGGATGAAGATCTTCAGGATGTTGCCGATGGTCCGCACGCCCCTGCCGCACAGGCCCACGATCTCTCGGGGCCGAAAGCCCAGCCGGAGAGCATGCCCGGTAAAACACAGCAGGCCAAAGGCCAAAGCCCACAGCAGGGATGCTCCCGTGACGATGCACAGGACAAGCCCCCCCAGAAACAGCGATATGACGACGGCGTTCATGGACATGATTCCATTCCACGCTCGCCCGGGCCTGTCAAACGCTTTTCCGCCGGGAAAGCCCCCTGCCTCGCCGGCAGACTGCCGCCTGCCTGCACTACCTGGACAACTTTCAGCAGAAGCCGCTACCAGCTCTCCCGCATGACGCCAAAAAGCCCGGCCCCTCGTGTAAAAGAGGCCGGGCTGCTTTTCTTTTTCCCTCCGCGGGCTCTCCCCCGCAGCGCAGGAACCCGGGCGCGTCCTCTCCGCTGCCCTGAACTCAGGCCATCCCGCAGACGGTACGCAGGAAGTGGGCAGGACACGCTCTGCTCCTGTCTTCCCGCTGCCGGAGGAGCCAGCCCCTCGGGGTCAGCGCCTCCGGCAATAAGAGGAAGGAATATGTCTACAGCGCCTTGCCGAAGAAGTCTTTCAGGGCCGCCACCACCTGGGTGACGTATTCCGGCTTGTCGTACAGGTCCACGTGGCTGGCCCCTTCCACCACATGTATCCTCTTGGGCTCCCTGGCCCGCCGGTAGGCATCTTCCGTGAAATAGAGCGTATCCGCCCGGCTGCCCACGATGAACAGCAGAGGACGGGGCGACACCGTATCCAGATAGGCAAAGGCATCGAAGGCTGCCAGCTTGTCATTGCTGGAAACAAGGTAGCGGTTGACGGACGTCGGATAACCGCAACGCGGCGTCCTGTAATATTCATAGGCTTCCCTCTGGATCACGGACGTATGCTCGTCGATCTCGTCCGGGCCGTCCGGGACATACTTCCAGCAGGGAGCTTCTTCTCCCCGGGCAGCAGCCGTCCTGGCGCGGGCCACTTCCTGCAGCAGTTTCTGCATGAAGTTTTCGATCTCGACACCGGGAAAACCGTTCTTGGCGCTGTCGCCCACGTCCCAGGTGCTGATCCCGGCCGCCGCCTTGATGCGCACATCGGTCTGGATGGCGCTCATGGTATAGCCGCCCCCAGCGCAGATGCCCATGGCCCCGATCCGTTCCTCATCGACGTACGGCAGGGTGACGAGGTGATCCACAGCCGAACGGATGTCCTCCACACGCGAGGTGGGATCCTCCAGACAACGGGGCAGGCCTTCGCTCTCGCCCTGATGGGAGGCGTCGAATGCCAGGGCCACATAGCCGGCCCGGGCCAGATGCCAGGCGTAAAGGGAAGAACACTGCTCCTTCACGCCGCCGCCAGGGTGAGTGACCACCACCGCCGGGTATTTGCCATCCGCATCAAAACCATCGGGCAGGAACAGCAAGCCCGCCAGATGCAGATCGAACTTTTTGAACGAAACTTTTTTCCCTTCCTCGTAATGCGTCGCGTACTGCATGTTCTCTTTCCCCTGTCCGGCTTTGGGCAGCCGGTGTCATGACCCGGCTGGACGGCCCGCGTGACGGCGTCCTGCGCGCAACGGTACGGGCCTACGCGCCCTGCTCCACACTTTTGATGATCCTGGCCGGGACCCCGGCCACGACGGTACGGGGCGGCACGTCCTCACGGACCACAGACCCCGCCGCCACCACGGCACCATCGCCCACATGCACTCCCGGCAGGAGGATGGCGCCGGAGCCGATCCAGACATCCTTGCCGATGACGATGGGCGCGATGCTGTGGACATGGCGCTGGTCCGGCGGCAAACCGTGGTTGATGGTGGCCAGGGTCACCCTGTGCCCGATGAGCGTCCCGTCACCGATGCTGATCCCGCCCTGATCCTGGAAGCAGCAGCAGGCATTGATGAAGACACGGCGCCCGATGCGGATATTCTTGCCGAAATCGGTATAAAACGGTGGGAACAGACGGAACGTCTCATCTATCGGACGCCCCGTGATCCGCCCCATGATCTCCCGGATCTCTTCAGGCGTATGGAAGGCATTGTTCAGCTCAGCGGTCAGGCGCATGGCCTCGTACGAATAGGCGTGCATGCAGTCAAAAGCTTCTGTACCGGTGACCAGCGGCTGTCCCGCATCCAAGTGTTCCAGCAACGTATCCAGAGACATCATGGCTCATTCTCCCCTCATGACGAAAAGCAGGCTGCACGCTGCAGCAAGGTTGCTGGCGACCGCCTGCCGTTCCAGAAGGGATAGCAGAAAGGGACTTATCCGGTAAAATACCTATATCAAATAGATATCCATGCCTTTTAAGCATAATATGAAACCATCTTGCCGGATGTCCCGCCCGGCTTTTGCGGGTACAACCACAGGCATCACTGATCCAGCAGGGACCAGGCACAACCGACAAGCATCGCACCCAGCAGCCAGTTCGTCACACGGGCATACCGCCGGAAGAGGCCCTGCAACCTGGCCCCGGCCACGGCCCACACGATAGTGCCCAGGCTGCCCATCATGGTCAGGAAAACCATCCCGGCAAGGAGCGCCGCTACAGAATCGTGATACGGCAGGATGAACGCGGAATAGGCCGTCATACCGTAGACCATGATCTTGACGTTGACGAACTGAAGTACGAATCCGGTCAGGAAGCCCGCACCGGTACGCCCGCCGCTGTTGCTCTCCGCCTTCGGCATGGCTGTCTTCCATGCCAGCCAGAGCAGATAGGCGCTCCCCACATAACGCATCACCTGCAGGAACGAGGCGGAAAGCACGGAAAACGAAAAAGAAAGCACGCCACAAATGGCCATGACACAAAGAAAGCCGCCGCAGATCCCGGCAAGTACAGGGATGCTGCCCCTGAATCCTGCCCGGCTGCCCGTCGTCAGGGCCAGGATGTTGTTGGGGCCGGGCGTGATGGCCGTGATGAAGGTAAAGACGAAAAAAGCCGAAAGTACCGATGCAGGCATGCGCTCCTCCATTTGTTTTTGATGACCGTCGCGGCTGTGTCCCGGTCCCATCCCGGGCCACGTGGCATCCCTGAAAGGTACGCTGATGACTTTATGCAAAAAAGCAAATATATTTGCAGCAGTGATTCTATTATTTCGATATGTCATGGAGGGGATCCATGGATACGCGCAGCATCGTCGTCATCAAGACCATCCTGGAAGAAGGCAGTTTCCAGAAGGCCGCACAACGGCTCAACTGCTCCCAGTCCACCGTGACCTTTCAGGTGCGCCAGCTCGAAAACGAGCTTTCCGTACGGCTTTTCGAGCGCCTTGGGCGGCGCATGGTCTTGACCCCTACCGGCAAGGACATCCTGCCGCATATGGAAGCCATCCTGCATTCCATGCAGGCCATCACGGCATGCAGCGATCCTGCGTCCCTGCACGGGGAACTCCGCGTAGCTGTTGCGGAATCCCTGCTCTCTTACAAACTCCATGCTCTGCTCGGGGCATTCGTGGAGCAGGCCCCGGCCGTGAAGATCCAGCTGCACAGCCTCAACTGCCACGACATCAGGGAGGGCATCCTCTCCGGCCAGTACGACCTGGGAGTCTACTATGACGTGGGCGGCCATCCGCACACGCTGGAAGTGCTGCCGCTCGGCCAGGCAAAAGGGATCATCGTCGCCTCGCCCCTGCTTGCTCCCGAGCTCCGGGATTTCGATACGACCCACCAGAGGAAAGAGACCAGCTTCATCATCAACGAGCCCCGCAGCATCTATCGGGAACGTATGGAAGCCCACCTTTGCGCCAAGGACATCCTGTTCCGCAACACCATAGAACTTTGGAGCATCGAATCCATCAAAAAAACCGTGGCTGCCAACCTGGGTGTCTCCTTTCTGCCGACGTTTGCCGTGGAGCGGGAATTGTCTGCCGGAAGCCTGATAGAACTGCCGGCAAGCATGTCCGGCTGCCTGGTCCAGGCCATCTGCGTCTGGCATAAAAACAGGGAAAGCACGCCTGCCATGCGCCTTTTCAGGGATCTGCTGCAAAACGCCGCCCTGTTCGAAAAGTAATGTCTGTGTGGGCCACACCTGATGCATGTGGTTCCCGCTCCCATCCTTGCCACCGCTTTCCGCATCCCCTCCCCCATTTCCGCATGACAAGCCCAGGCCAAAGCTGTAGGGTGCCCTCCGTAACGATCAACGGAGGATGATCATGCCGGGTTCCAACGCTACCGGGTTGATGCTGGCCCTGCTCACGGCCTTATTCTGGGGGGCCCTGCCGCTGGCCCTCAAACACCTGCTTTCCTCGGTGGACGCGCTTTCCATCGTCTGCCTGCGCTTCTGGGTGGCCGCTGCCTGGACCTGGGGCCTTTCCTGCCGCCATCCCGGCAACAGCACGCCGCTGGGCCGCCGGGAAAAGATCCTGCTGGTCCTGGCCGCTGCGGGCCTGAGCTGCAACTTCGTGTTCTTCAACTCGTCGGTGGGCTACCTCAGCGCCTCTGCCTGCCAGATCCTGGCACAGGCGGGCCCTGTCCTTCTGCTGCTGGGCAGTGTGTTCGTCCTGCGCGAGCCCTTCCTCCCCATCCAGGGGGGCAGCGTCGTCGTCCTGCTTGCGGGCCTTTTGCTGTTCTTCAATACCCGGCTGCTGGAGCTGGCCAACGGCGACATGCTCATCGGCATGGCGCTGGGGATCATGGCCGCCGTCGTCTGGGCCAGCTACGGCATCGCCCAGAAAGTCCTGCTGCGCACGATCTCGCCCGGGCGTATCATGCGTTTCATCTATCTTGCCGGTGCCCTGGCCCTGACGCCGCTCTCCACCCCTTCGGCCTTCCTTGAGCTGGACTCGCTGCAGACGGGCTGCCTACTGTTTGCCTGCATCAATACCATCATCGCCTACGGCGCTTTTTCCACGGCCATGAAGAACTGGCATGCCGCCAAGGTCAGCGCTGTGGTCACCACCACCCCGCTATTCACGCTGGGCCTGGAAGCCCTGGGCTCCATGGCCCTGCCCCAGGTCTTCCCCCTGGAACACCTGGGCCTGCTCAGCCTGCTGGGGGCCGTTGTCGTCGTGCTGGGCGCCATGGGCATCGCGCTTGGCCCCATGCTGCACCTGGCGCACAGGCGATCCTGAGCAGACCGCACGCACACCGCAGAATCTCTGCAAAGGATTTTTCCTGCATCGCGGTGAAGCAAAGACTGCCTTCCACCCCGGAAATACAGGATATTTTCCCCCTCCAGCTTCAACTTGACAGTCCGCGTCAGACTGCTTTACAAGATACGACGCGCGCTCGTAGCTCAGTCGGATAGAGCGATTGCCTCCTAAGCAGTAGGCCGCAGGTTCGATTCCTGCCGGGCGCACCACAACAAAATCAAGAGGATACGTGCGCCACGCCCGTATCCTCTTTTTTGTTTCCCGCCCATTTTGGTGAATCTGTCACCCACCTGTCACCCATGTGCAGTTGTGAGCTGTCACGCATGTGAGGTCGCAAGAGAAATGAGAATCTTCCGCACAATAAATGAGAACGTGCCAG
>CALBAX010000060.1 GCA_937926875.1 uncultured Desulfovibrio sp. | reverse complement strand
TGCTTGCGGCCACGTCCGGGCGCTACGGCATGGACGTGTTGTATATCTCGTTCAACCAAGACATGACGCGGGAGTATATCGAGGCCTGCGCCGACTGGGCGAAGCGGCTCCAGCTTGTGGCCGGAAAGGTCAACGAGGACGTGTTCAAGGACGGGGACGAACGGGAGATCAAGGCCTTTCGTATCGACTTTGCGAGCGGGCGCAAGATCCTGGCCCTGTCGAACCGGCCTTCCAACCTGCGCGGCAAGCAGGGCCGCGTCATCATAGATGAAGCGGCCTTCGTGGAAGACCTGCCGGAGCTTTTGAAGGCTGCCCTGGCACTCTTGATGTGGGGCGGGCAGGTCATCATTATTTCCACGCACAACGGCGCGGACAATGCCTTCAACCAGCTGGTGCAGGATGTACGCGCCGGGACCCTGCCTTACAGCCTGCACCGCATCACACTGGACGATGCCCTGCGCGACGGCCTGTACCGTCGGATCTGCCAGGTGACGGAAAAGCCCTGGACGCAGAAAGGGGAAGACGCCTGGCGGGCGGAGCTTATCAAGACCTACGGGGACGGGGCGGATGAAGAACTGTTCTGCATTCCCCGGCAGTCTTCCGGGGCCTACCTGACCACGTCCATGATCGAGGCCTGCATGGAGGATATGCCGGTGCTGACCTGGACGCCTCCGGCGGAGGACTTTGTGGACTGGCCCCTGCCCGTGGCGGAACTCTACACCAGGGGCTGGATAGCGGAACAACTGGAACCGCTGCTGGCCACGCTGCCCCAGGACATGGCGCATTTTTGCGGCGTGGACTTCGGGCGCAGCGGCGACCTTTCCGTGTTCTGGCCAGCCACGGAAGGGAAGGGCCTGCGTCTGGTACCGCCCTTTGTGCTGGAGCTGCGCAACTGCCCGCACCGGACACAGCAACAGATCTTGTTCGCCATCCTGGACCGGCTGCCGCGCTTTTCCGGCGTGTCGCTGGACGCGCGGGGCAACGGTTCCGCCCTGGCGGAAGCCGCACGGCAGCAGTACGGGCCGGAACAGGTCCGGGAAGTGATGATTTCCGAATCTTGGTACCGGGAGACCATGCCGCTGCTCAAGGCGGGCATCGAGGACAAGACGCTGCTTTTGCCCAGGGACGCGGGCATCCTTTCGGATTTTCGCAGCCTGCGCGTGGTGAAGGGCGTGGCCCGCGTGCCTGAGCAGCGCATCAAGGACAAGACCGGCGGCAGGCATGGCGACTCCGTCATTGCCTGCGCCATGATGCTGGACGCCCGCAAGGAACTGGGAAGCGCGGAGCCGTGGGACTATGTGGGCATTCCCCTGGAAGGCTTTGCATTGAACGGCTGGTAAGCCAAAGGAGAAAATGGTATGGAACGGGACAAGTTTTTGCAGTGCCGTGATGAAATCCTGGACGTGCTGAAAAAGCATGAGGCGGATAGCTGGGACCGTGTGAGAGTCCTGGTATCCGCCATCAATGAAGACCTTGCGCCGAATGGCCATCAAGCTGTCATTACTCTGCGACCTTTGTTAACTTATCCCGAAGTTGAGAATAAAATATGACAAAACTTTCCATTTCCTTTGTGCGTCGGTCTTCAATGGATCCGTGTTCGCGTACCAAGTCTCCCTTGTTTTTTCTCACAGAGAGATAAAGCTGGGTAGCAGTCTGTAACAATACATCGGGAGAAAATTTCTCAGCCATATTTCCGGCTCCTGTGATGCCCGGATGGTCCGGGGTTATAGGGTGTAATGAAAAGTCTATCACAGAGAGCCGGATTTTTTCAATCCGGGCAATATTGCGGATTTTTGCCTGCCTTTTTGTGTCAGAATTGACACACGGCCACCCTGAAAGATCCTCGCACAGCCCGCGCCCTTTCCGGGCAAGACCTCCGTTTTTCTGCCATTGTGGTGGAAAAACGGAGGTCTTTTTTCATGGCGGACGGACTTTTTATGCCGGACGGCAACTTTGTGCCGTTCAA
>CALBAX010000059.1 GCA_937926875.1 uncultured Desulfovibrio sp. | reverse complement strand
AAAGTCACGGTTCATCCCCACGCGTGTGGGGAATACCTTCCAGTCCTGTTTTGTTACCTCAGAACAATCGGTTCATCCCCACGCGTGTGGGGAATACTCCATCAAAACAGGATACAGTATCATCTGAAACGGTTCATCCCCACGCGTGTGGGGAATACATTTTTTTCAAGCCAATTATAATGGTTAATGACGGTTCATCCCCACGCGTGTGGGGAATACTTCAAGGCAGAGCTTAACAATTACATTGAACTCGGTTCATCCCCACGCGTGTGGGGAATACAATATATTAAAAATTATTCTGAAATTGAAGGTCGGTTCATCCCCACGCGTGTGGGGAATACGGCATCGATGCCCCTTGCCCTCACTGGGAGCACCGGTTCATCCCCACGCGTGTGGGGAATACATTTTTTCTTTTCCTCCTCATCATACATATCTCGGTTCATCCCCACGCGTGTGGGGAATACCTGGTATAGGAGGTTTTCCACATGTTCCTAAACGGTTCATCCCCACGCGTGTGGGGAATACGTGACGGTGACGGACGATGATGAAGGGGTGTTCGGTTCATCCCCACGCGTGTGGGGAATACGGCCTGCGCATGTCGCCTGAGCGCATCAAATCCGGTTCATCCCCACGCGTGTGGGGAATACTCTTCACCAAAATACAAGAGATAACAAACTGTTAGCAGGGCATCTGCGTACTACCGAACCATACGTGCTGCAAGCCTGCTTCAGGAACAATAACAAAGGGGAAGGAGCTTTTTAAGGCGGCCCCTTCCCCTCGTAACACACTGCCCGGCAGGGCAGCCGCGATCTGCTGATTTTACATGCCGAGGTACGCGGAGCGCACGTCCTCGCTCTTGAGCAGGTTCTCGGCGCTGTCGCTGGTGACGATGCGGCCGTTCTCCATCACATAGCCGCGGTGGGCGATGCGCAGGGCCTGGTTGGCGTTCTGTTCCACCAGGAAGACCGTGGTGCCGTTGGCGTTGACGCGCTGGATGATCTGGAAGATCTGCTGGATGATGATGGGCGCGAGGCCCAGCGAGGGTTCGTCCAGCAGGAGCAGCTTGGGCCGGGCCATGAGGGCGCGGCTGATGGCCAGCATCTGCTGTTCACCGCCAGACAGGGTGCCGCCGGTCTGCTTGCGGCGCTGGGCCAAAATGGGGAAGAGGTCGAACACATAGTCCATGTCTTCCTTGATGCCCTGCACGTCGTTGCGCAGGAAGGCGCCCAGGTCGAGATTCTCGCGCACGCTCAGGTCGGGGAAGATGAGGCGGCCTTCGGGCACCTGCGAGATGCCCAGGCGGACGATCTCGTGCGGGGGCAGCTCGTGGATGGGCTCGCCGTTCCAGAGGATCTCGCCCTTGCGCGGCCGGTTGATGCCGCAGATGGTCATGAGCGTGGTAGACTTGCCGGCGCCGTTGGCACCGATGAGGGTCACGATCTCGCCGTCATCCACGCGCAGGGAAACGTCGCGCAGGGCCTGGATGTTGCCATAGTAGGTATCAATGCCCTTGACTTCAAGCATCTTCGCTCTCTCCCAGATAGGCCTGAATGACGCGCGGGTTGCTGCGCACTTCCGCGGGAGTGCCGGCAGCGATGCGCGAACCGTATTCCATGACATAGATGCGGTCGGACAGGGACATGACCATGCCCATGTCATGCTCGATGAGCAGGATGGAAAGATCCCGGTCCGCGCGGATCTGGAGCACCAGATCCTTGAGCTCGTTGGTCTCCTGCGGGTTCATGCCGGCGGCGGGTTCGTCCAGCAGCAGCATGCGGGGCTCGGTGGCCAGGGCGCGGGCGATCTCCAGACGGCGCTGGGCACCGTAGGCCAGGTTGCAGGCCTTTTCGTTCCACAGGTCCTGCAGGTGCACGGTCTCCAGCAGGCTGTAGGAGATGTCGATGGATTCCTGCTCTTCGCGGCGGGTGGCGGGGTTGCGGGTCAGCGCGCCCCAGATGCCTGCCCTGGTGCGGCAGTGGCGGCCGATCATCACGTTCTCCAGCACGGTCATGTCGCTGAACAGGCGGATGTTCTGGAAGGTACGGGCCATGCCCAGCGCCGTGATGAGGTGGGGCTTGCGCCCGTTGAGCAGATGCTTCTCGCCGTTGGCGCCGTACAGGTGCACGGTGCCTTCCGTGGGCTTGTAGATGCCGGTGACGCAGTTGAAGAAGGTGGTCTTGCCCGCGCCGTTGGGGCCGATGAGGGCCACGATCTCGCCTTCGTTGACGGTCAGGTCCAGCTCGTTGAGGGCGCGCAGACCGCCGAAGTCACGCGTCAGGCCCTTGACTTCAAGGACGGGTTTCATGCGCGTTCTCCTTTGCTGCCGCCCTGCAGGGCGGTGATGCGGTAGCGGCGGCGCTCACCGGTGACGAGGCCCTGAGGCCGGAAGATCATCATGATGACCATGATGGCGCCGAAGATCAGCATGCGGTATTCGGAGAAGGCACGCAGGTATTCGGGAGCCAGGATGAGGATGGTGGCGGCGATGACCACGCCCACGATGGAGCCCATGCCGCCCAGCACCACCATGGACAGGATCATGGCCGATTCCATGAAGGTGAAGCTGGCGGGGTTGATGAAGGTGGTCTTGGCCGCGAAGATGACACCGGCGAAACCGGCCCAGCAGGAGCTCAGGGCAAAGGCCGAAAGTTTGACGCGGGCCAGGTCGATGCCCATGGCCTCACAGGCGATCTCGTCTTCACGCAGGGCCTGCAGGGCAAGGCCCACACGGGAGTTCTTGAGGCGGCTGATGACGATGATGGTCAGGATCACGGCCAGCAGCACCAGATAGTAGATGAAGATGGTGTTGGCGGCGATCTCCAGCTCCTGGCCGAAGAAGGAGGGGCCGGGGATGTTCTTGATGCCGCCGGAACCGCCGGTGAGGCTGGTCCAGTTGAGCAGCACCAGACGCACGATCTCGCCGAAGCCCAGGGTCACGATGGCCAGATAGTCACCGCGCAGGCGCAGCACGGGGAAGCCCAGGGCCAGGCCGAAGACGATGGCCATGAAGCCGCCCACGGGCAGACAGGCCCAGAAGCCCAGGCCGAACGCCTGGTTGAGCAGGGCGTAGGAATAGGCGCCCACGGCGTAGAAGGCCACATAGCCCAGCACCAGCTGGCCGGCGATGCCCACGGCGATGTTCAGGCCCAGGGCCAGGATGACATAGAGCATGGCCGAGATCATGATGTTCGTCTGGTAGAAGGAGCTCACCAGAGGCATGGCGATCATGACGGCCAGCAGCAGGCCGAGGCTGGTCAGGCGGGTGGTGGTAGTGCGGCCGGGCAGGGTGACCAGGCTGTGCAGGCCCTTGCCCAGGCCTTCAGGCAGGCGGATCAGCGGGATGCCGCGGGCCTTGCGGCTGAAACACCAGTTCCAGAGCATGGAAAGGAAGAAGATGGCCACGCCCAGCAGGATGACCCTGTCGAACTGCCATTCCACTGTCTGGTCGACGCTGTTGAGCTTGATGCCCATGACCGGGAAGGTCAGGAGCATGAACCAACAGGCAGCCAAAAGGGCTTTTGTGAGATATTGCATCATGTTGGCTACACCTTCTGCACTTTCGCTTTGCCGAGGATGCCGTCGGGACGGAAGATGAGGATGAGGATGAGCAGGGCAAAGGCCAGGGCATCCTCATAGTTGCCCGACAGGTAGCCGGTGGTCATGCTCTCGGCGATGCCCAGCACGAGACCGCCCACCATGGCACCGGGGATGGAACCGATGCCGCCGAGCACTGCGGCGGTGAAGGCCTTGAGACCGGCCAGGAAGCCGATGCCGAAGTTGACCTGTCCCATGTGGGAGGCGATGAGCACGCCGCCCAGGGCCGCCAGGGCCGAGCCGACGATGAAGGTGAGCGAGATGATGCGGTCGGCATTGATGCCCAGCAGCAGGGCCATCTTGCGGTTCTGCGCGGTGGCGCGCATGGCCTTGCCCATGCGGGTATAGCGGATGAACAGGCTCAGGGAGACCATGGCCAGCGTGCTGGTGACGAGGATCAGGAAATCACTGGGGCCCATGATGTTGCCCAGGTAATCCAGAAATTCCATATCCGGCAGCAGGCGGGGGAAGGGGACATAGTCAGAGGTCTGCGCCAGCAGCACATAGTTCTGTAGGAAGATGGACATACCGATGGCCGAGATGAGGGGCGACAGGCGCGGGGCGCCGCGCAGGGGTTTGTAGGCCACCTTTTCCAGAGTATAGCCGTAGGCCGCGCTCCAGACCACGGCCGCGAGGGCCGCAACGATGAGGATGCCTCCGGCGGGGAAACCGACGATGCCCAGCACACCGGCTATCAGCAGGGCCGTGAAGGCGCCCAGCATGTAGATCTCGCCGTGTGCGAAGTTGATCAGTTCGATGATGCCGTACACCAGCGTATAGCCCAGGGCGATGAGGGCATAGATGCTGCCGCGTGTGAGGCCGCCGAAGAAAAGTTCGATAAAGTACTGGAAGTCCATGCCGTTACAGGGGCTGCGGTTTACCCGGGCGCAAGCGGGCAAGAGGGCGCGGAGGCCGTGCCCCCGCGCCCGTGCGCCATAGTATCCTATTAATGCAGAGTGATGCTGTGGTCGCTTTCGACGAACTTGCCGTCCTTCACCACATAGACGGACAGGCCCAGGCCGGTGGCGTCACCGGCCTTGTTGAAGGACATCTTGCCCAGAGGGGTATCCACTTCGGTGCTCTTCAGAGCGGCCATGATCTTGTCGGTATCGGTGCTGCCGGCCACTTCGATGGCCTTGATGAGGGCCTGGGTGGCGGCATAGGCGTTGTAGTAACCGAAGCCGGGCTCGCTGCCGAACTGCTTGACGTGGGCGTCGCGGGCGTGCTTGTACATGGCCAGGGTACTGGTATCCTTGGGATAGGAGGCCATGACGCCTTCGCTGTCCTTGCCGGTCATCTTGAGGAAGGTCTCGTCCTTCACGCCGTCAGGACCGATGAGGGGGGTCTTGACGCGGTCGCGGCGCATCTGCTGCACCAGCTTGGAGGCCGTGTTCTGGTAGCCGCCGAAGACCAGCACGTCGGCCTTGGCGCGACGCAGCTTGCGCACCACGGCGGAGAAGTCCACGGCGTCGGGGGTCACGGCTTCGAAGAGGACGGTCTCGACACCGGCCTTTTCGAGGATGTTGCGGTTCTGCTGGGCAAAGCCCTTGCCATATTCGCCGTTGTCATGCAGGTAGGCGACCTTCTTGGCCTTCAGCACATCAATGATGTAGCTGCTGGTCAGCTGGGCCTGGGCATTGTCGTTGGCCACAGTGCGCAGGAACAGGGGGTGCTTGCCTTCCAGGGTCAGGGCAGGCGTGGTGGCCGTAGGAGAGATGCTGATGATGTTGGCGCTTTCATACATGGGCAGGGAAGCGTTGGTGGCGCCGGAGCAGATGGGGCCCATGATGGCCACGACCTTGTCGGAGATCAGTTTGGTCGCGGCGTTGGTGGCCAGTTCGGGTTTGCACTGGTCGTCCTGGGCCACCAGTTCGAGCTTCTTGCCCAGCACGCCGCCCTTGGCGTTGGCTTCTTCAATGACGATCTTGGCGGCGTTGAGGCTGGGGACGCCGTACGAGGCCAGGTCGCCGGAGTGGGCGCCCTGCACGCCGATCTTGATGGTGTCGGCGGCCATGGCGGGAGCCGCGACGGCAACGCTGCACAGCGCGGCCATGAGCCAGGTCATGCACTTTTTCATTTTCTCCCTCCTTGAGAGACTCCATGCACTGCCGCGCGCCGCACAACAGCAAAGCGACGTCTACCTTGCGGCAGTATAAGCCCTTTCTATTGCATCTTTATATGATTCCTGTCAATGCGGTTCGCCGGATGGACAGACAAATCCATGCGCTCACAACATCTTATTTTTACTGTGATTTCTTGTGGCTGGAACGCAGGTGCAGGCGCATGGGCGCATGCGTGATGCCAAAGATGCGGCGCAGGGCGCGTTCCAGATAGCGGGCGTAGCTTTCCGGCACGCGGTCGGCATCGCTGACGAAAAAGACGAAGGTGGGCGGCTGGGACTCGGCCTGGGTCAGATAGAAGAACTTGGCGCGCACGCGCTTGACCACCGGGGGCTGGTGGCGGGCCAGCACTTCTTCCATGGCCCGGTTGAGCTGGCCGGTGGGCACGCGGATGGCGCATTCCTCATGGATCTTGCGGGCCAGGGGCAGGATCTTGTTCAGGCCCGTGCCCTTGAGGGCCGAGACCGTGAGGATGGGCACATGCTTGCAGAAGGCCAGCATCTCGCCCACGTTCTGCAACAGCTGCTTGAGCTGCCCGGCGGGCACCAGGTCACATTTGTTGACCAGCACCATGAAGGGGATCTTGCGGGTGTCCAGCAGATCCATGAGGCGCTTGTCCTGCTGGCTCACGCCTTCGGTGGCGTCCAGGGTCAGCAGGGTCACGTCGGCCTTGGTGGTGGACTTGAGGGCCGCGTTGACGGAATATTTTTCCACGATGTCCGTGATCTTGGTGCGGCGGCGCACCCCGGCGGTATCCACGAAGACATAGTCCTGGCCGTCACGCTCGAAGCGCACGTCAACGCTGTCACGGGTAGTGCCGGCCACGTCGGAGACGATCATGCGTTCCTCGCCGGCCAGGGCGTTGATCATGGAGGACTTGCCCGCATTGGGGCGGCCCAGCATGGCCAGGCGCAGGGCCGGGGGCTCGTGCACGGCCTCGTAATCGTCGGGCAGGAGGCCGGCCAGCTCCTCAGTGAGGGCGCGGATGTTGTGCCCGTGTTCGGCAGAGACCGGCAGCAGAGGGAAACCCAGGCTGTGGAACTCGGCCAGCAGCTCGTCTTCCTTTTCCAGACCGTCCACCTTGTTGACCACGCAAAGGGTGGGCAGGCCCATGCGGCGGATGTGGGCCGCCAGGTATTCGTCCAGGGGCAGCAGGCCGTCACGGCCGTCCACCACGAAGGCCACGGCACAGGCGTCCTTCATGGCGGCCTCGGCCTGGCGCAGGATGTCGGACTCGAAACCGCGGATGCCTTCGGGGCCTTCGGTGACCATGGCATGTGCATCCAGGGTGATGCCGCCGGTGTCCACGATGCCGAAATCAGGATGCCCCTTGCGGCGGACCACGCCTTCCATGCGGTCGCGGGTCACGCCGGGACGGTCATGGGTGATGGCACGGTTGCTGCGGATCAGGCGGTTGAACAGGGTGGACTTGCCCACGTTGGGGCGCCCCACCAGAACGATGCAGGGTAATGAGGACATGGGTCTCCCTTCGGCCATGGCAGGCCGTTGTTGCGGAAATGGGGCCGCGCGGGGCGGCGGGCAGGGCGCGGAGAAACAGGATGGAAAAAGGGCCCCGTCAAGCGGGGTGAGCGCCACACGCTGCGCTTGTGTAGCATCCTTGAGGCCGTTTGAAAAGAAAAAAATGCCGCGCGGGAGGATTTGCCGGATCCGCCTGGAGCGGGACAGGCAAGGCTGCGGGATGCAAGGTTTTTTTGCGAAGATACAGGCGGGACGGCAGGACGCTGTGCCCGGCCGCCCATAAAAAAGCAGCCCCTGCCGGTCCGAAGGGCCTGCAGGGGCTGTGTGGGTGTGGCTGTTTTCGGAGGGCCGCCGGAGCGGCCGTGAAGGCCGGGAGATGGCCTTTTGACGAAGATGGTGCGGGAGGCGCTTACTCGTTGCCTTCGTTCCGGCTTTCGGCTGCAGGCAGGGGCAGCAGCAGGCGGAACAGGGCCCCGCCTTCGGGACGGTTGTCCGCCGTGATCCGGCCGCCGCGGCCGTGGGCCAGGCCCGTGGCCACGGAAAGGCCCAGGCCGGCGGCCCGGCCCGCCTGACGGTGGGTGGTGAAGAAAGGTTCGAAGATATGGGGCATGATGTCGTCCGCGATGCCGGTGCCGCTGTCGGCCACCGAAAGTTCGTACCAGGTGGTGCCGTCGGCATCGGCGGGCAGCAGCCGGGCGCCGATGTCCAGCGTGCCGCCTTCTGGCATGGCGTCCAGAGCATTTTCCACCAGATGCAGGCAGATTTGCTCCAGCTCCAGCGCGGAGCCCAGGGGGCGGGGCGCATCTTCGCCCCATTCCGGCGGGAAATGCAGCCGGCAGGCCACGTTCAGGCTGTCCATGCGGCCCTGGAGCAGGGTCAGGACGCGGGACACCACGGCCCGCACGTCCATGGGTGCGCTGCGGGGATCCAGGCCCACACCGGCCATGAGCAGCTTGCGGGTGATCTCGCGCACGCGCATGCTCTGGGCCACGATGGCCTTGAGGGACTCGCGCAGGTCCTCTATGTCGGGCAGGGCCTCGGCTTCGGGGCTGTCCAGGCTGTCGCCCATGAGGCCCGCGGCCTGGACGATGATGTTCAGGGGATTGTTCACCTCGTGGGCCACGCCCTCGGCGATGCGGCCCAGGCTGCGCAGGCGGGCCTCTTCGGCCAGACGCCGGGCCTGACGGCGGGACTCGGCCCGCTGCCGGGCCTTGCGGCATTCTTCCAGCACCGCGTCCAGGGAAACGGGTTTGGCCAGCCAGTTGAGCGCGCCGCGCCGCATGGCCTTGACCGCCTGGCTCATCTCCGTGGCGCCGGAGAGCATGACCACATCGGGGCGCGGTTCATGTTCCTGCAGGAGCTTGAGCAGGGAGACGCCGTCCATGCCCGGCAGGCAGACGTCCAGGAAGACCAGATCCCATTCCTGCCGGGAGAGCATGCCCAGGGCCGTTTCCGCATCGCCGGCCACGGCAGCTTCGATACCGCGCAGCTCCAGACGCTGTGCCAGCGGTTCGGCAAATGCCTGTTCGTCGTCGACGATGAGTACACGCATGACGTCTTTCCCCCTTGCGACAATGCGTCGGCATGATGCACGCCCGGAGCGTGCGGGATCTTTCCTGTCCGGCGGTGCTGCCGCCGGACAGGGGCAATGGCGGCCTAGAGCTTGTGCTCGGCCAGGAGGTCTTTTTCGTTGAGGACATCCTGGGCGGAGTCGAAATCGCCGCCTTCGGCCAGGCTGACGGCCACCATGGCATTTTCCACCTTGTCGCGGTAGGCCATGCGGATGCTGTTCAGCAGCTCGTCGATGTCCATGGGTTTCTTGAGGAAGTTGTAGGCGCCCATGCGGTAGGCCGTCTGTTCTTCGGCATCACCGCCATGGCCGGTCAGGATGATGACCTGCACCTGGGGGTTGCTCTTCTTGACGCTGCGCAGCACTTCGAAACCGTCCATGCCGGGCATGCGCAGGTCCAGGACGATGACGTCAGTAGGGTCTTCGACGGCTTTGAGGGCCTGCGGGCCGTCATAGGCCACGCGCGCTGCGAAACCGCGCATGGCAAGGCGTTCGGCAAGCGTGTCCACAAACTGTTTTTCGTCGTCTACCAGCAGAATCTTGATCTCTTCCTTGCTCATGCCATTCTCCTTCACCCGGTGATGCCGGGAAAAATGTCGTTCTAGTCTTCACTCCCGCAGGCGGAAATGGAGAGGAAAAAGCGCTGTGCCGGATCGCGCCAGGGCATCAGCAGGGCCTGCCAGCCAGGCCGGGGCCGGGCATTGAGCAGGGGGCTGCCCGTAAGGGCCGCCAGGGCCATGTCGCGATTGGCGCCGTCGCAGACTTCGATGATGATGCCTTCCGCCTTGTTCTGGCGACCGGCGGAGAAGCGGAGCCTCACCTGCCCGCCCACGGAGGCGCACAGGTCGAAGATGTCCAGCAGGGCCCGCATGACCGCCAGGGCGGGCACGGCGGACCACACAGGTTCTTCGCTGTCGGCACATTCCAGCACCATCTGCACGGCGCGGGCCCGACGGGCCGCCATGAGGCAGAAAGTGCCGGCCACACGCGCCAGGTCGCAGGGCGCGTTCTCGTTCTCGCTGTGGCTGACCTGGGCCAGGTACTCCATGCACTCGGCCAGGGCCGCGCCCCGCAATATCTGTTGCTGGGCTTCCTTCAGGGCCTTGATGACGCGCGGGTCGGCGGGCTTGTCGGCCCCGGCGGCCAGCTGCACCATGTCCTGCGCCAGGCCGGCGGATTCGCGGATCACGGCCAGCACATTGCGCATGTCGTGCGTGGCCGAGGCCAGCAGACGTCCCATGCATTGCGAATCGGTCATGCTACGCCCTCCTGCCCAAATCCGCACCGTTGCCGCCGGAGCGGGCCGCGGATTCCAGGGTTTCCAGGAACATGCCCAGGCTCAGCGGCTTGGTCAGGCAGGCGAAGGCACTGGCCACGGGGCTGTCGCCGGAATCGTCCACGGAGTCATGCCCCGTGAGCACGATGACCGGCAGGCCGGGGTATTTCTGGCGCACCTGCTGGAGGACGGCGTCCCCGGTCATGCCGGGCATGAGCAGATCCACCACCATCACGTCGGGCAGGGCCTCCGCGGCCGCCATCTCGTCCAGGGCGGTCAGGGCCGCCTTGCCGTCCAGGGCCACCCGCACTTCGATGCCGCGCAGATCCAGGCGCTCGGCCAGGGTCTCCACGAATTCCTTCTCGTCATCGGCCAACAATACACGCAGTGCCATCTCAAGCCTCCACAGGACGTTCCGGCGGTGTAAGCGGCAGCGTGATGCTGACCGTCGTGCCCTTGCCTTCGGTGCTGTCCACGGTGATCTCGCCGCCGAGACGGCGCACGATGCCGTAGGTGATAAACATGCCCAGACCGTTGCCCTTCTCCTTCTTGGTGGAATAGAAGGGCTCGAAGATGTGCTTGATCACTTCCGGGCTCATGCCCTTGCCGTTGTCGGTGACGCGCACCAGCAGGCCGCCACTGGCCGTCCGGGTACAGGCGATGTCCACCTTGCCGCCGTCAGGCACCGCATCCAGGGCATTGCCCATGATGTTGAGGAAGACCTGTTGCAGCTGGCCGCGGTCGGACACGATGTCCGGCAGGCCTTCGGCGAAGTCCGTACCGATGCTCACGCCGCGGTTCTTGGCGCCGCGTTCCAGAAAGCCCATGGTCTCGGTCAGCACTTCGGGCACGCTCAGTTCCTGGCGGTTGGCCTCCATGCGCCGGGCAAAGCCCAGCAGACGGTGGGTGATGCCGCGGGCGCGTTCCACAGTGCTCTCGATGGCCTCCAGCAGGCTGATGAGCCGTTCCTTGCGCTCGAAGTTGCCGCTCATGTGCAGCAGGTCGAGGCCGAGGCCCGCCTTCTCGTTGATGACGGCCAGGGGGTTGTTGACCTCGTGGGCCACCCCGGCCGCCAGCCGGCCGATGGAGGAGAGCTTCTGGTTGTGTTCCATCTGGGCGAAGACCGCCACGCGGCGTTCGTCGCTGGCCTGCAGGCGTCCCACCAGATGCTTCATCAGCAGGTGCGAGACCAGCACGATGATGGCGATGCCGCCGCAGAAGACCAGCAGCAATTCGCTGCGCAGGGCCGTCCAGGGTTTGTAGATGTCCAGGGTGGGCTTGACCGCCATGAGCATGAAGTCCGTGCCCGCCAGGCTGGTATAGGCCACCATGAGATCCTGGCCGCTGTCGTCCTTCCAGGGACGCACCGTGGTCTCGAAGGACTGGGGCGGCAGGGTCAGGGGCAGTTTGTCCAGCACCTTGCCGTAGAAGCGGGAGTTGGTCTGGAGGATGCCCCGGCTGTCACAGAGGAAGGCGTCGGTATCCTGCATCAGGCCCACGGCCGCCACCAGGCGTTCCAGCCGGGAGGTGTCGATGGTCACACGCAGGGTCCATTCCCGGCCGCTCTCTTCCATGCGGTGCACGGCGATGACCATGTGCGGGAAGCCGCGCAACCCCAGGAAAACATCGCTGATGTACCGGCCCTTGACCTGTGCCTCGCTGAGCCAGGGCTGCCCGGCGTAGTCGGCGTCCTTGAGCTTGTAGGGGCCCACATAGGCCACCTGCCGCCCGTTCACATCCACCAGGCCCATGTCCACGAAGCCCTGGAACTCGCTCTTGAGCGCCAGGAAGACGCGGTTGAGGGTCTGCTCGTTGGTCAGGTCGTCAAAGCTGTAGGCATGGGCGATCAGACTGACGGTGGAGGCCCGTTCGCCGAGGAAAAGCTCCATCGAGGCCTGCGATTTGCGCACCATGGCGTAGAGCGGGTTCTCCATCTCCCGTTCCAGGGTGCTCATGTACTGGGCGTGGTTGATGCCGGTGAGGATCAGCAGGGGCGTCACCGACACCGTGACCATCAGGATGGTCATGATGCGCCGCAGCGAGCGGTAACGCGCTGGCGATACGGCGTCCGGCACTTCCAGCAGATGCCCGAAATACGCTTTGATTGCAGAAAACATGCGACCTCCCGCGCAGGAACGGCGCGGCCTGTGATCCGTCGGCCTAATGCCCGCCGCCCACCAGGATGCCGGAGGCGGCCAGTACCAGCACCAGCACTTCGAGGATGGCGATGACGCACAGCAGCCACTGCTTGCGACGCGCCAGGGAAAGCGCCAGCTGGGCGAAGCAGACGATGGTCAGGCCCGCCAGGATGATGATGCCCACAAAGTTGCAGATGTCGCCCTTGCCGATGAGGGACAGCCAGCCCCAGCCCTGCGGGATGCTGCCGGCGGCACGGTAATCGGCGGCGCTGCCGGTCCACAGGCGCGGCAGGTCGTCCAGGGGGATCTGCGGGGTGAGGATGCCCGTCACATACAGGATGTAGGTGATGAGCATGATCACGAAACCGATGAGGGAACCATAGAACAGAGTATCGGCATAGCGCAATTGCGCGGGCGAGGCCTGGATATCATTCTTGTTCATTTTTCTGTCTCCTTCATGCCCGGCAGCTTACCAGCCCAGGCCCTTCAGCAGCGCCTTGGCGCCAGAGAAAAACAGCACGGCGATGACCATGATGCGGATGAACTTGGGCTTGGCCTTGGCCAGCAGGCGCACACCCACCACGGAACCCAGCATCAGGCCCACGATGGACGGGATGGCCATCAGCGGGATCACACAGCCCTGGTTCAGGTAGACCCAGGCGGCGGACGTATCGGTGATGGAGAGCAGGAACTTGGAGGTGCCCACGCTGACCTTCAGCGGCACACCCATGAGCAGGTTGAGCACAGGCACGTTGGCCCAGCCGGCGCCCAGGCCGAACATGCCGGCCATGATGCCGATGACGATGAACAGCAGCAGGCCGGCCAGGGTGCGGTGGGTCTTCCAGTCCACCACTTCGCCGGTGCTGGGTTCGAGGAACACCCCGTTCATGCCCAGGGCCAGGCCCACGGCGTCCTGCTTGTTGACCACGGGGCGCACGGAGTTCTTGGAGAAGAAGAGCAGCACGGCGATGCCCAGGATGGTCACGCCAAGGCAGGTCTGGATGATGTCGGTGGGCAGGGCCAGGCCCAGCATGGCGCCCACGATGGAGCAGGCCGAGGCGATGAGGGCCACGGGCAGGGCCAGGCGCAGGTTGGCGAAGTTGCGGCGCAGCAGACCGGGGCCGGCAGCCAGGGCGCCGGCCAGGGCCACCAGCAGGCCCGCGCCGCGGACGAAGTCCAGATGGAAGGGGAAGAAGCCCGAGACCAGCGGCACGAAGAGCACGCCGCCGCCCACACCGGCCATGACGGCGATGATGCCGAGGATGAAGCAGAAGAAGAGCAGCGCCACGGGCCAGAACCACCACGGATGGTTGTCCACGACCTGGGCGGTCTGCACGTCGCCCGTGGTGGCGGCCACCGGCGAAGGCGTCACGGCCGCACCCTGGGCATCGGCCACGGTGACGACGTCCGTCTGGACAGCGGGAGCCGCAGCGGCGGCATCGGCCGCCATGCTGATGGCCGGACAGGCCAGGACGAAAGTCAGGAAAAACAGAACGAGCCACTGCCCGGCAGCGGCTTTGACGGCACGGGCCGTCGTTGCAAGTGCGTTGCGCGCCATGTGATCCCCCTTTACTGTCTGGTGGGGCGATGCCCCACATGCATTCCTTTTGATGGCCTTACCCTACGCGCTGGGGCGGGCGGCCGGTATCAGGAGAATCCTGAAATTTGGCCCGGAAGCGGCCAATGACCGGGCGATGCGGTACAGATGGCTGCTTTTATTCGTTATTTTCTTCACAAAAAAGCCCCCGTACCCAGATCCGGGCAGGGATATCCCTCAGGTGCAGGGGGCGGACATGGGGAAATCTCCCCATAGAGGCGGAGGGAAGCATCGTTTCCCGGGGCCGGCTCCGCTATCCCCGGAAAGGGGCGCAGAGAGCAGGGGAGGCGGGGCTGAAGGACAGATGGGGATGGGACGGAGGGAGGTCAGAGGCAGGAGCACGCAGCAAAAGACCGGGGCGGCCAAAAACAGGGATGGGGGCTGCGGAGCACGCATCGTCCGTACTGCCCCCTGCTGTCCCTGCAAAAAAAGGGACAGCGTGCAGGCGGCAGGAAGAGAGCAGGGTCTGCCTGTGGCACCGGGCCGTGGGCCGGGCTGGAGGCGCAGGCAGCGGCAACTGCCCGGCCCACGGCCGCTGCATGGCGCACCGGATGGCCTTGGCAGGGCACAGGGCAAATGAAAGCCCCCGCAGGGCGGGGGCTTTACGGTCAGAAGACGGTGGCCGGGATACGGCGGCTGCCATCACGTGATGCGCGGTCAGGAGGGGCTTCCTGATCCTGGCAGTCAGCTTTGTGCGGAGCCCCCTTCCTTCAGCGAGCGCAGATAGGCCAGGGTCTCGGTCTTGACCACCGGAGTCAGCATGATGAGGCCGATGAGGTTGGGGAAGGCCATGAGGGCGTTGAAGATGTCGGACAGGGTCCAGACCAGATCCAGCTTCATGGACGCGCCCAGACCCACGGAGATGATGAAGGCCCAGCGGTAGGGGATGATGGCCTTGCTGCCCAGCAGGTATTCGATGGCCTTTTCACCGTAGTAGCTCCAGCCGAGGATGGTGGAGTAGGCGAAGAGGATGATGCCGATGGTCACGATAAGGCCGCCCAGTTCGCCGGGCAGGCCCGTCTCGAAGGCAAAGGAGGTGAGCGGGGCACCGTTCTTGCCGGAGGTCCAGACGCCGGTGACGAGGATGACCAGGCCGGTCATGGAGCAGACCACCAGGGTGTCGATGAAGGTCTGGGTCATGGAGATGAGCGCCTGCACCACGGGCTGGCTGGTACGGGCAGCTGCGGCGGCGATGGGGGCCGAACCCAGGCCGGATTCGTTGGAGAACAGGCCGCGGGCCACGCCCAGACGGATGGCCATCATCACCGTGGCGCCGGCAAAGCCGCCGGTGGCCGCCACGGGCTGGAAGGCGCTGGACACGACCATGGCCAGGACGCCGGGGATCTCGGTGATGTGCATGAGGATCACCGCCAGCGCGCCCAGCACATAGAGGGCGATCATGACGGGCACCAGCAGGGCGGTCACGCGGCCGATGCTGCGCACGCCGCCGATGATGACGGCGGCGGTCAGGCCCATGAGCACGATGCCGGTGATGCCGGGCGCGATGGAAAAGCTGTGGTTGAGGGCGTCAGCCACGGAATTGGACTGCACCATGCTGCCGATGCCGAAGGTGGCGATGGCCGCGAAGAAGGCGAACAGGGTCGCCAGCCATTTCCAGCCCAGCCCGCGCGAGATGTAGTACATGGGGCCGCCGCTGAAGGTGCCGTTCTCGTTCTGCACACGGTATTTCACGGCCAGCACGGCTTCGGCATACTTGGTGGCCATGCCTACGAGGCCGGTCATCCACATCCAGAACAGGGCGCCGGGGCCGCCGATGTAGATGGCCGTGGCCACACCGGCGATATTGCCGGTGCCCACGGTGGCCGAAAGGGCCACCATCAGGGCCTCGAAGTTGGAAATGTCGCCCTGGGCCTTCTTGTCGGGCGTCTTGCGGACGATGAGGGTGAATGCGTGGATCAGATGGCTGAACTGCAGGGCTCGCAGGGAAAAGGTCAGCCACAGGCCCGTGCCGACCAGAAGGATCATCAAGGGCCATCCCCAGACATAACCAGAAACCGTGTTCAAGAAATCCAGCATGTTCCCTCCCGGAAAAGAGGCCGCGCCCTGCGGCCTCCCGGCGCTTCCAAGTTAAAATGGATACGCCGTTGTTTACAAACATTAAACCATGCTATAAAATTTTTGAGCGACTGCAAAGGGGTTTCAGCCGCAAAAGCTCACATCTTTCACATTTCACCAATGCCGCTCTTGCGGGGATGCCCCGGGGAGCGGACACAGGGGGGACCATGATCCGTTCACTTCTGTCCTGTCTGCTGATGCTGCAGGTGCTGCTTTTTTCCCTTCAGGTCGCCACGGTACAGGCCCGTGCGGATGCCGCCACGGAATACCAGATCCAGACCTTCCCTCTGGAACGCAACGGCGTCGCCCTTCACCTGCAGCGTCTGGCTGTGGCCGGGACGCAGCCCCAGCGCCAGATCCTGCTGGTGCATGGCCTGACCTATTCCTCGCATGAGTTCGACGTTAACTATGCCGACTACAGCCTGGCCCGCTATCTTGCCGCGCGCGGCTTCGCTGTCTGGACCTTCGACGTGGCCGGTTACGGCGACTCCCAGGAAGTGGAAGACGGCTTCATGCCCGATTCGGATTATGCCGCCGAGGATGCCGCGGCGGCCGCGGCCGAGATCCTCAAGGTCTCCGGGCAGACGAAGCTGGATGTGCTGGGCTGGAGCTGGGGCACCGTCACCAGCAGCCGCTTCGTGGCCCGTCATCCCGAGATGGTGAAGAAGCTGGTGCTGTATGCGCCCATCATGGTGGGCCTGGGTGCCGCCGAAGTGAAGGTGCCTTTCAACCACAATACCTGGCTGCATGCCGCGGGCGACTTCCAGACCACCAAGGACGGCGCCATCGACTACACCATCGTGGATCCGCAGGTGGTGGCCGTGTTCCAGTCCAACTGCTGGCGCTATGACAAGGATTCCAGCCCCAACGGCGGCCGCCGCGACCTGCTGGTCTCCGCAGATACGGCCCTCATCGACCCTGCCTCCATCCAGGTGCCCACGCTGGTCATCGGCGGGGACAAGGACCCGTACCTGAACCTCGACAGCATGCGCGCTGCCATGAGCAAGCTGCCTTCCGGCTCCAGGCTGGAGATCATGCCCGGCGCTGCCCATGCCATGATGATGGAAAAGCCCTATTACAAGGAATTCCGCCAGAAGGTGGTGGAGTTCCTGGAACATTAGGCGAGGCCCGCGACAGGCCGGCCTGACGGCAACGCCCTGTCATGACATACCGCCCCGTGCATCAGCCTGTGCCGGTGAACGGGGCGGTATCATGTGCAGGGGAGCCACCCGGCACATCCTGAACAGAGGGCCTGCGGTTTCCCGCCATATGTCGGCCTGCCGCTTTTGGACTGTCGTGAGGATGCCGAAAGCGCGTCCGGGGGAGGGCGGGCCCCTGTGTGCCGCGCCGGAGCGGCCGCAAGGCCCTGTCCGTTGCAACGGGGAAAGCCACGGCAGGACAGAAGGGAAGGTGCCATCCCCCGTCGTTATCGGATCGGCCGCTACGCCTCCATCTCCACAGGCAGGCCGAGCATGGCACGGCGCAGCATGTCCAGGGCGTGGCTGGCAGCGCGCTGGCGGGTCCAGGCCCGGCCCATGTAGCGGCCGTGGGGGCGCATGACGCGCAGCCAGGTCTGTTGCCCGTTGCTGAGGGCGATGTAGACCAGGCCCACGGGCTTGGTGGCCGTGGCGCCGCCGGGGCCCGCGATGCCGGAGATGCCGACGCCCCAGGTGCTGCCATAGCGGGCGCAGGCCTGTTCGGCCATGCAGCGGGCCACTTCGGGGCTGACGGCCCCCACGCTGGCCAGCAGCCCTTCGGGAACGCCCAGCAGGCGGGTCTTGGCCTCATTGGCATAGGTCACGACCCCTTGATGGAAGGCCGACGACGCACCGGCCACGTCGGTGATGCGCTTGGCCAGCAGGCCGCCCGTGCAGGATTCGGCCGTGGTCAGGGTCTCGCCGCGTTGCAGCAGCAGGGGCACGACGACGCTTTCCAGATTCTCCACGTCCACGCCGTAGACGTGGTCGCCCAGACGCCGGCAGACGGCATCCCGCACAGGGGCCACCAGCCGTGCGGCCTCTTCGGCAGTGGCTGCCTTGGCCGTGACGCGCACGAACATCTCGCCGTCGGTGGCGTAGGTGGCCACCGTGGGGTTGGCGGCGCCGGTCATGTGGCGCAGCCGCAGTTCGGCATCCCCTTCGCCCAGGGCAAAGGTGCGCACCATGCTGGAGTGGATGCAGGCCCCGGTCTTGCGGGCGAGCCAGGGCACGACCCCGTCATGCAGCATGGGCAGGAGCTCGGACGGCGGGCCGGGCAGCAGGATGACCAGCTTGCCGCCTGCCGCAGGCGCGGCACAGCCCGGGGCCGTGCCCACGCTGTTGGCAAAGGCGTGGCTGCCGCGCGGCAACCAGGCCTGCTTGTACTGGTTCTCGCCCACGGGCCGGTCCCCAAAGTATTCCCGCAGCCTGCGCAGGCTGTCCGCATCTTCTTCCAGCGGCAGGCCCAGGACGCGGGCCACGGTCTCCTTGGTGAGGTCGTCGTTGGTGGGGCCCAGGCCGCCGGTGGTGATGACCAGGTCGCTGCGTTGCAGGGCGGCGCGCAGGCATCCTTCCAGACGGGCGGCGTTGTCGCCCACCACGCAGGCATGGTGCAGGTCGATGCCCAGGACGGAAAGGGCGCGGGCCACATGGGCGGCGTCCGTATTGACGGTGTGGCCGAGCAACAGCTCGGTGCCCACGGAAATGATCTCGGCGTTCATGCGGTGCTCCTTGGCTGTGGGGATATCGAGGGCAGGCTCAGGCGGTGAAGACGCCGGCCAGCCAGCGGCGGAAGAAATCCTGTCCGGCGGCCGCGGCACGGCTGCCCAGGTCGCGGGCATCCTGACGGATGGCCGCCACGTCCAGACGGGCGGCAGCCAGTTCGCAGGCATGGCCCATGAGCCAGTGTTCCATGCGGGCGGCATCGGCCTCGGCATGGAATTGCAGGGCCAGCTGGCCTGCTCCGGCCTGAAAGGCCTGATGGGGCGTGATGTCCGTGGAGGCCAGCAGGGTGGAGGCGGGCGGCAGGTCGAAGGTATCGCCGTGCCAGTGCAGCACGGGGGCCCCGCGCAGGGCCGCCAGAGGCGAGGCTTCTCCGGCTTCCGTCAGGTGCAGGCCGCCCCAGCCGATCTCCTTGGCCTTGCCCGCATAGACCGCCGCGCCCAGGGCCCGTGCCATGAGCTGGGCGCCCAGGCAGATGCCCAGCAGGGGGCGCCCTTCGCCCAGGCGGCTGCGGACGAGCTCCAGTTCGCGGGCAAGGAAGGGATAGGCCGCGCCGTCGTTGGCGCCCATGGGGCCGCCCAGGACGATGCACAGGTCGGCATCGCGCCATTCCCGTGCGTCCGGGAGGCCATCCGCCACAGGGCGGGCATCTATCGTCCAGCCTGCTTCTAGGAGTATGGGCGCGAACGTCCCAAGATCTTCAAAAGCCAGATGTTGCAGTACGCAGCAGCGCATAGGGACCTCCTGTGGGGAGCACCGCCCGCTGTTGCGGAAACATGGGCCCTCCCGCTGCACCTGTCATACACGCGGAATGCCGGGAGGGAAAGGCTTGCTCCGCCCATGCGCTTTTGATAAGGAATCATGTATGATACCCGTGATGGACTCTATGTGTGAAGACCCTTTGTCAGCAGATTGGTATGAATCCCATGTCCTGGATGCCACAGATCCCCTTTGGCAGTGGAACGTCCACAGCGACCGTATCGTCCTGAACCCGAAGGCCGCGGGCCTGTTGCAAGGCAGGATGGGCGAAGGCTACCAAGGCGAGTACGAGGCTTTCTGTGACGGTCTTGCCGATGGCCGGCGGGAAAGTGTGCGGCAGCTTTTCGGCAGGCTGCGCCGCTCCTCCTCCGACAGTGCCATGGAGATCCTGCAGACCGTGGGCGAGGACATCATCTGCTGCCGTGCCGTCGTACTGGAGCGTTTCCCCTGCGGTACGCCCCGCCTTTTGGTGGGGGCCTTGACCCGTATGGACGGCAGGGGCTGGTTGCATGAGACCGGCGGGGAAGGCCGGTGGATCTATGATCGTGTCCGGGAAGAATACACGCTGGACAGTACCTGCGCCCGGTTGCTCCGTCTTCCCGACAGCGGCGTCCTGCGTCTGCCCCGGCAGGCCATCCGGGACATGATGGGGCCCGATGTGGCACGCTTCTTTTCCGGCCGTTTTTCCCAGCTCATGAGCGCCCATGACCATGACGGCAGCTTCGTGGAGCGCGTGCTGCTGCATCTGCCGGATGGCAGCCGTAAAAATTTCCTGGTCTGCGGCACTCTTGTGGGCCGTGATGATTCTGGACAGCCCGTCTTTGTGACGGGTAACCTCGTGCAACGGGGCGGGGACGAGCCGTTGGAGGCCCTTTCCAGCAAAAGCTGCGAGATCTCGCTCATGGCCCTGTTCGGCAGCGGTGACGGCCTGTGGGACTGGAACATGGAGACCAACACCATCTATTACAGCCCCCGCTATAGCGCCATGCTGGGCTATGACCAGCGCAGGTTCGGCAACACCTTCGAAAGCTGGCGGGACAAGCTGCATCCCGATGAGCGCCCGGCGGTCCTGAAGCGGCAGATGGACGTCATCATGTCTCCCCGTTACGGGGACAGTTACGAACAGTCCTTCCGCATGCTCAAGGCGGACGGCAGCTATTGCTGGATCCTGAGCCGTGCCCGTGTCCTGCGGCGCAACGCCCACGGCCGCGCCACACGCCTCATCGGCCTGCATACGGACATCACCACCACCCAGGGGGAACGTGACCGCCTGGCCGAGATGATCGAATATGATTCCCTGACGGACGTCCACAGCCTGGTCTATTTCCATAACGAGCTGGACCGGCTGGACATGCAGCCGGACAAGGTGGTCAGCGTCATCAGCTGCGACGTCAACGGTCTGAAGCTGATCAACGACTACCTGGGGCATGATACCGGCAACAGCATGCTGCAGACGGCCGCCCGCCTGTTGCGGAGCTCGCTGCGCTCCACGGACTGCGTGGCCCGGCTGGGCGGTGACGAATTCGCCGTGCTGCTGCCCCAGTGCAACCTGAAAGATGCCGCGCGGGTCCTGGAGAAGATCAGGGAAGTTTTCCGGCAGTACAACGAACATTCCGGCCATATGCCGGTCATCATGTCCTTTGGCCTTTCCGGATCGGAAGAGGCGCCCTCCCTGCGGGAGGCCTTTGCCCTGGCCGACCGCCGGATGCTCCACGAAAAGCATGGCAGCCGGCTGGTTTCCGGCCATGCCATCAAGGCCTGGATAGAAAAACGCAAGGATTGCGTGGTATCCCTGGAGGAGAGCCGATATGATGGGTGAAGCGCCCGACCCCAATACAGTCATCGTGGATCCCCGCGAAGGCGGGCAGAAGCTGTTGCAGTTCCTGCAACGGCGCCTGGATCTGCCGCCGTCGCTGCTGCATCGCTGGATCCGCACGGGTCAGGTCCGCATCAACGGTGGGCGGGCAAAACCGTTCGGCCTGGTGGCCGCGGGCGACAGCGTACGCCTGCCTCCCTTTGCCCTGGGCATGAGCCGCAGGAGCAAGGCCACGGGAGGCCAGACCTCCCCGGGGCAGGGACATGGGCCGCGCCCGCGGACGCAGGCCCTGCCTCCGGCCCCCCATCCCCTGCAGAAGGACGGGGACCTCTGGGTCTTCTGCAAACCGGCGGGCCTGCCCACGCATCCCGGCACCGGCCATGAGGACAGCCTGTCCAGCCGGCTGGCGGCCCGGGCGGGGGATGCCCCGTTCAAGCCCACGCCTGTCCACCGTCTGGACAAGGATACCTCGGGCATCCTGCTGGTGGCCGCCAGTTTTTCTGTCCTGCGCGAGCTGACCACGGCCCTGCGTGAACGGCGGATGAAAAAAGAATACCTGGCCTGGGTGGAGGGGCGCTGGCCCCATGCCGGGGTTCGCCTGTTCCGGCACTGGCTGCGCAAGGAGGCCGGGATCGGTCGGGAACAGATGCATGTCCGGCAGGCTGGTGCGCCGGGCGATGGCGAGGCGGAAGCCCTGCTGCTGGTCCGGCCCGTGCGTGTGGAGGATCGGCGCAGCCTGCTGCTGGTGCGGCTGCTGACCGGCCGTACTCACCAGATCAGGGCGCAGCTCTCGTCCCTGGGGCATCCCATCGAGGGCGATGTCAAGTATGGGGCCCGCGCCCGCGCCGCCGGGACGCCCATGTATCTGCACGCCATGCGGGTCGTCCTGCCGGACGGGCGGCGTTTCGCCTGCCTGCCCGACTGGCCCGCCGACAGGCTGCCGCAGGCCATGCCGGACGAGATAGACGAGGCAGCGGCCCGGCAGGGGAACTGAATCCTGATGGATCCATAAAAAAGGGGACGGCATGATGCCGTCCCCTTTTTGCCTATCGAAGAAGGGCCGTTACCGGAAGGCTGTTCCCTTGCCGGTACGGGCCGCGCGGGAAAAGACGGATCTCTCCCGGTGCGCGTTTAGTGGGGCAGGGGCACGTTGGTCTGGAAGCCGGTGGACAGGCACTTGGCCACATGGGCGCCGCTGCCGTCGTAGACATCGACTTCGTAGGTGAGCACGTGGGCGCCGTTGCGCACCAGGCGGGCTTCGGCCTTGAGGGGGCTGACCATGCCGGGGCGCAGGTACTCGATGGTGGTGGACAGGCTGACCACGCCATAATCGTTGCCGGCATTGGCCGCGCAGCCGAAAGCCACATCGGCCAGGGAGAAGATGGCGCCGCCGTGGGCCACGCCCATGCCGTTCTTGTGGTTCTCGGTGATGGGCATGGTCACGCGGGCGTACTCACGGCTGGCTTCTTCGATGCACATATCGAGATAACGCACGAGCTTGTCGTGCTTGCGGACATAACATTCCATGTGGACTCCTTGTCCCGCCGGGCGGGGATAAAAAAGGCCGGAAGAACTTCCGGCCTTGGTGACTAGTAACAGTTCCTCTTTGCGTATATTATGCTACTTGCTGGATGCCGTCCAGCTTCCAGGTGCCGCCATCGAGCGCACGGACGAAATGCCAGATCTCGCGCACGTTGGAAGGCGTGGGCTGATCGGGACGCTCGCGCATGAGGACGTCGAAGTAGACCTGGGCGCGCTGTTCCTTGTCCTCGTTGACCACGCTCAGGAGCTGGGCGTTGACCAGCAGGATCTCGGTCTTGCTGGGTTCGGTCTCTTCGGCCAGCTGCTGGCGCACGGCGTCCATGACGGCCGGGCTGGCGAACTGGGCGATGTCGTTGAGGTCACGGCTGTCCCAGGCGGCCTGGAGACGGTTGTAGGCCATCTTGGCGCCACGCAGGAATTCTTCGGCATCGAAGTCGGCGGGCATGGGGATGACCACTTCGGGCTGGCTGTTGTAGGCGTTCCCCTGACTGCTCAGGGTGTCCCAGCCGGAGGCAGCAGTATCGTTGCGTTGCAGGGGAGGCTCCATGCCGCCCATGGGGGCATTGCCGGCACCGGCGGGCGCGGCGGTGGTCTTGCTGCGGGCACGGGCAAAGAGCTTCAGGCCCACGAAGAGCAGGATGCCGAGCAGCAGGATGTCCATGATGCCGCCACCGGAGAAGCCGCCGCCGAAGAGCAGGGAGCCGATGAGCGAACCGGCCAGGAGGCCGCCGAGCAGGCCACCCATACCGCCAAGGAAGCCCTTGCGCTGGGGCTGCTGGGCCTGGGCCGCCTGCTGGCGCTGCTGCGTGGACTGGCGCTGCATGGCGCTGGGGGCCTGGGCAGGCTGGGACATGGAAGGACGGCTGCCGAAAGAGCGCCCGCCGCCCAGACGGGCCGCATCGGCCGTATCGGGCAGGGCATACATACAGGCGCCTCCCAGCATGATGAGCATGGTCAGGATAGCTTTGATCTTCATCGATGTCTCCGTAAGGGTGAAAGATGCGTGTGCTTCTTTTCTCAATACCATGTATTTATAGCTGGCTTGGGCAAAAAGGCAAGGCCCGCAAGGCTCTCCCGGGAGGACGATCAGGGCTGCCCGACGATAATCGCGGGAAATACCTGCTGAAAAAAGTGCATTTCCCGGACTACCGGGTTTTGTCGGGCTGTTCCGCCGCATCCACATACAACCAGAGGACGCTCCCCAGGATCAGCGGAGTGGGCTGGCCGTCAGGGCCCTTGAGGGGCTGGCCGGGCACTTCCACCACGCAGCACCACCAGCCGGGCGTGCCCGGGATGAAGGTGAACTGGCCGTTGGCGTCGGCGCGGGCTTCCAGATCATGCTGCCAGGGCAGAGGGGCGGGCTTTTTTTCCGTGCGGATGCGGTCCATGTACACACGGGCGTTGACCAGAGGGCCGTCAGGCCCCAGGGCCTTGCCCGTGAAACCGCTCCCTGCGGTCAGGCCGAAGGGCCGGGTCAGGGGAAGGATCTCCAGGCGCAGGCCGGCGGGACGCTCCCAGCCGTCCTCCACGCCGCACACCGGCAGGATGCTCTTGACGTACTGCTGCTCGAAGCATTGCCGTTCCGCATTGAGGCGCGGGCGGGTCTCGGTGATGAACTGGTAAAGGCCGGGCTGGTCGATGGCCACATTGGCGCCCCAGGCCTTGGTATCCAGATACAGGCTCTCTTCCATGTCGCCCAGCAGGTCGCGGCGCTCGGGCTGGGACGTCCCGTTGACGAAACGGGTCCCGGCATCGTGCCGCAGCACGGCGAAGAGCTGGGGCATGTCCATGGGCTGGGCGGCATGCTCTCTGGGACGCATCAGGCTGATGAGCATGTCCACCTCCGCATTGAGCGGCGGGGCAGGCTGGGCAGCAGCCTGGGCCTTGTTCTCCTCACCGGCGGCAGTTTCGGCGGGGGCTTCCTTGCCGTTGTCGGCGTTGTTCCGGGCCTCTTGGGCGGCGGGAGCTTTGTTCGCCTGTGCTTCCGCGCCTTTTTTCTCGGCAGGAGCGTCGATGACGGTACGGCTGGGGATGAGCAGGGTGACTTCGGCGCGGGCCGGGGCAGGGCCAGTCAGGGAGACGGCCAGGGACAGCATACAGCTCAGCAGGGCGGCACGTGGCAGTGACATGCTTCGATCCTTATTTTATGGGTAATACAGGGCAGATGTAGCAATTTTCCCCATTTTTGTCATGCGCCATTTCCAGGGGCGGCTCAGGGCCGGGGCGTGCGCGCCAGGGCCAGGACGTCCACACGCGCGGCCCCGGCACGGAGCAGCTCCGTGCTGGCGGCCCGCAGGGTGCTGCCGGTGGTGATGATGTCATCCACCAGCCACAGGTGCAGCCCCCGGACATCGGCAGCCCGGAAGCTCCCGGCGGCGTTGCGCTGCCGCTGGGCCGCGGTGAGTCCTGTCTGGTGGGGGGTGGCCGCCGGACGTCGCAGCAGGCCGGGGCGGACAGGAAGGGTGAGCAAAAGCCCCAGTGCCACGGCCAGTTCGTGTGCCTGGTTGTAGCCGCGCTGACGCAGGCGGTCCCTGTGCTGGGGGATGCTCAGTACAGCATCGGGAAGGGGCAGGCAGGCGGCGGCATCCAGCAGCAGACCGGCCAGCAAAAAGGCCAGGGCCGGTCTGCCGCCGTGTTTGAAACGCAGGATGAGCTGGCGCAGGGCCCCGCGATACTGGCCGTGCAGCGCCAGTCCCTGCCAGGGGGGCGGGGACACCAGGCACTCTCCGCACAGGAGCGGGTGTCCGGCGGCAGGCCAGGGAAGGGGCAGCCCGCAGGCCCGGCAGCGTCCCCCTGGAGAAGGAGCCAGGGCCCGGGCACAGGCGGGGCAAAGCCCATGGACCAGCATCCCGGCTTCCGGGCCGGGGAGGTACGCTCCCCCATCGTCCACGGGCGTGCCGCAGACCGGGCAGCGGTGTTCGGTGAATCCCAGCAGGCGGGCCAGCCGGAGCAGGGGAGAGGGACGCCGCGGCGGTGCATCCGGGGCGATGGCCGGCTCTCCATCCCTGACAATATCCTGCCCGGCAGGGATCATGGGCGGCCCTCCAGGCGGACGGCCCAGTCCCGGCCCCAGCGCTCAAGATCGGCACACAGGTCGGGACGGGAAAGCAGGTCCCCGGGGCACGCCAGGCCCCGGAGGGTACGGGTGTCCGCCATCCGGGCGCCGAAGCTGGCAAAAAAGTATTTCAGGCCCAGCAAACTGCCGGTGAAGAGCTGTTCCCCGCGCGGGCGGGCCGCCGCCAGGGCCGCCAGCACGAGGGGGCCTTTGCCTGCGGGACGGCCTGCCTCGACCCCCGCCCAGATGCGCTGGGAACGGTCCACCAGGGCCTTGGCCTGGGCGGGCAGGCCGTAGAAATAGACAGGGGACGTCCAGAGGACCACGTCCGCGGCGGCGATGGCCGCAAAGATGGCCTCGGCATCGTCCGTCCGCGCCAGCGGGCAGACATGGGGCGCGGCGGCACAGCTCTGGCAGCCCCGGCAGGGCCGGATGTGCCTTCCCTGCAGGGCGATCTCCTCCACCGTCCCGCCGCCGGACAGCCCTCCGGCGATGAGGCGGGCCATGGTATGGGTGGTGCCGTTGGCGCGGGGACTGCCCAGCAGGGAAAGGATGCGCATCAGACGAAGTCCCCGCAGAAGGGGTTGTTGCGGCGTTCGTTGCCGATGCTGGTGGCCGGGCCGTGACCGGGCAGGACGGCCGTTTCTTCCGGCAGGGCGAAGAGCACCTTGCGGATGGAGTGCAGCAGGGTGTCGTGATCGCCGCCGGGGAAGTCCGTGCGGCCCAGGGAGCGGTAGAAGAGGGCATCACCGGTGAAGACGGCCTTTTCGTCCGGGAAGTAATAGGAGACGCCGCCGGGGGTATGGCCGGGAGTATCCAGCACGGTGCAGGCCATGCCGCCGAAGACCTGCCGGCCCGTGGGCAGGTCGCGGCTCTCGAAGGCAGGTACCGGCGGGAAGCCCCAGATGCCGCCGTCGGAGGATTCCGTGCCGATCAGGCAGGCGTCGTGGACCGGGGAATAGACGGGGGCACCGGTCTCTTTCACCAGCGTGGCCACGCCGTACATGTGGTCGAAGTGGCGGTGCGTGAGGCAGATGGCGGCCAGCGTCAGGCCCTTGGCGCGCAGGTCGTGCAGGATGGGGGCTGGGTCGCCGCCGGCATCGATGACCACGGCCTGACCGTCCTTGTAGACGAGGTAACTGTTGGTCTCCAGCGGGCCCAGAGGATAGACGGAATACGGCATGGGATCCTTCCTTTTGCGAATGGGATTTTCTTTTAGGTAGCGCAGGAGGGTCCGGGGGGCAAGTCCGCCGGGGCCCCTATGTCCCGGACATTATTTCTTGATTTTTTCTAGACAATACCCGGGGGGACAACTACACTGGCGGCATGAATAGCGCTCCTTCCGCCTGTGATCTGACCCGCAGGGACCTCATGGACATGGACGCCCTCCTGATGCAGGAACTGGGCAAGTTCATCCACTGTTCGCACCATGCCCTGTATTTCCCCACCAGCCATGCGCCGCGCCAGCCGGAACTGCTGCCGCGCGAACGCCGTCTGCTCCTGCCCCTGTACCGGCAGGGGCGCCTGCTGGGCGTGCTCATGCTGCACGGCGTCAAGGTGAGGGATGCCCGTGTCCTGTTGCCGCAACTGCCCGCCATCGCTGACCTTTGCCTGGAGCTGCTGGCCCGGGTCAAGGCCACGCGCGTGGATGCCGTGACCGGTCTGGCCACGGAGAACGTGCTGTACGGCTCCATGGAAGACGAGGCCGCCCGGGTGCGCGAGATGTTCGCGGACCCTTCCCGCGGGGACGGGCAGAACTCGCCCCTGCACCGCCTGTGCATGGGACTGGTGCTGCTGCATTTTTCCAACGGACGCGAGATCGTGGGCCGCATGGGCTTCCGTTTTGCCGATGAGCTCATGCGCCGCGCGGCCGAAGCCTTGCAGGAGGAGCTGCCGTCGGACGTGGTGGCCGCCCGCGTGGGACGTTTCGGCATGGCCCTGCTGCTGCCCTCGGTGAGCGGCCGCAGCGCCTGCCAGAAGACGGCCGAAGCCGCTCTGGCCCGCATGGCCGGGGCCGCCATGCCCGCTCCCCTGACGGGCAGGACCATACGTCCCCGGCTGAGTGCCGGTCATGCCGTGTATCCGCAGGACATGGAAGGGGCCGAGCTGCGCCTGCCCATGTTCGAGCAGGCCCGCATGCTCATGGAGCGCGCCCGGCTCGCGGCCCGCATGACCTCCCAGCCCGGGGCGCCGCGCGTCATGCCCTTTGCCCGCATCCTCCAGGATGGCGGTACCGTGCTCCGGGCCCTGCCCCAGGGCCGGGTGCGGGTGGGGCTGGGGGCCCAGGCCAAGGCCCGGGAAGGCATGCGCTTCGCTGTCTGGGGACCGTCGGGGCAGGAAGGCTCCGGCAACCAGTACAAGGGCGAAGTCGTGCTCCTCCAGGTGCGGGAATTCCACTCCGTGGCCGAGACCGTGCATCTGGCCGATGCCACGGCGCCACTGGAAGCCGGGGACAGGCTCAGTCTGCTGGAGGTGCCCACCCTTGCCGCTTCGCATCCCCATGCACCGGGCGGGCAAGACGTTGCCGCCGATGCGCCCGGCACGCCCCGGCAGGAAGGAGCGGCTGCGGCGGATACGGAGACAGACGGGGCCCCCGCCGCCGGGAGCGTGCAGGAACTGCGCGCCCGTGTCCCCGTCCTGGAGAGCGGCTCCTGCGCGGGCATCTACGGTCATGGGGATTTTTTGCATCTTTTTGCCCAGGAGAAAGAGCGCACGGGCCGCTTCGTGCTGGCCATCGCGCGGGTGGATGTCCCGCATGACGCGCGACAGGAAGCGGCTTTGGGCGAGTGCCTCACGGCATGGCGGCAGATCCCCGAACTGTGCGCCGCAGAGCCTCTGGCCGGGCTGTACGGCAGCAACGCCCTGATATTCTTCCATGCGGACAGCAATGCCGAGGCGCTGCTGCCGCACTACGCGGCCCTGTGCACCCGGCTGGGAGAGGCCGGGCTGCCGGTCTCGGCCGGCCTTGCCGGCTATCCCCTCCTGCATTACCGCAAGGGCGAGATGCCCGACTGCGCCCTCAAGGCCCTGGAATACGCCCAGCTGCTGCCTTCGCCGCGCGCGGGCCTGTGCAACTCCCTGGCCCTGAACATCAGCGCGGACCGGCGCTATGCGCTGGGGGACGTCTTCGGCGCCATCGACGAATACAAGCTCGCCCTGCTGGCCGACGCGGAAAACGTGCTGGCCCGCAACTCCCTGGGCGTCTGCATGGCCGCCCTGGGCCGTTATCACGAGGCCCGGCGGCATTTCCTGGAAGCCCTGCGCTACAAGGGCGATGCCGGGCCGGAACGTCAGGAACGCATCGCCCAGACCCATTACAATCTGGGCACGGTCTGCCAGCAGCTGGGCGAGCGCCGTGCCGCGGCCCGCTATTACCGGGAATGCATCAAGGACGCCCCGGAACATGTCTATGCCCATCTGCGTCTGGGGCAATTGTGCGAGGAGGGCGGGCGCCGCAACGAGGCCCGGCGTTTTTACGAGCTGGCCGCCGCCATCGAGGACAGGCAGGCGGAGCAGGCCGGGGAACAGCGGCCCAGCCTTGCCCGGCGCTATCTGGCCCGGCTCGCGGCCCGGCAGCGGCATGGCGGCGAGGCCCGCGAACTGCTGCACGATACCCTGTTGCGCAATCCTTTCGATGCCGCGGCCATGCTCCTGCTGGCCCGCCTGTATCTGGACGGCGACGAGGACCCGGCCATGGCCGAGCTGCTGGCCCGCAAGAGCGTGGGCCTGCGCGACACGCCCGAAGGCTGGCAGGTGCTGGCCCGGGCCCTGCGCGCCCTGGGCCGCGAGGAGGAAGCCAGCCTGGCCGAGGCGCACGCCTCCGTGGGCTAGCGGGGACGCGCGGGCGGGCAGCGAAGGAAGGGCCGTTGCATCGCTCCGCTGTCTGTGCGCTGGCAGGCAGCGCGCCCCGCATCTTTTGGGGCGCTGCCGGTGGCAAAAAAGCTCCTGCCCCAAAACGTGTGGGGAGGAAGCAAAAAGCGACTGTCGTCCTGCCCTTGGACTGGCAGGGAAATATTTCTCCGCTTCGTGTGTCCGGCGGAGAGGATGCGGGACGGATCGTCCGTGCCACGCATCGTGAAGAGGGGGAGCCCGCAGGGCCCCCTCTTTTCGTACCCGCTGCCAGACGGGCATGAAAAAAGGCCATCCGCATGACGGATGGCCCTGGATGGCTGGGGAAGGCCCGGGCTAGCGGCCCAGCAGGGCCTTGCTGGCCGGAGTCAGGCCGCGCAGGCTTTCCACGACCCTGGCCGTGCCCAGACCGGCCGGATCCTGTTCCATGATGATGAGGATGCGGGCGTCATCGGCGCTGACGCGGGTCAGGGTCTCCATGGCCATGGCCCGGCTGCGGGGCGTGCCGCGGAAGGTCCACATGGCGCCTTCCTGCTGCAGGTCGGTGGGGGCGTCCTGCATCTCGCGCATGCGGGAGGCAAAGGTCCTGGCGTCCATCTTGTCCTTGTTGGGCAGGATGAAGATGGTGATGTGGGCCTCCACGGCCTCCTCGCCGCGTTTGCCCAGCAGGAGCATGTATTCGTCCGGGTGGCCGCTCTGGAAACCGGGGCGTTCATCGCTGGTCCAGCCGTCGGGCAGGTCCACGGCGAACTGGCTGAAGGTCTTTTCGGCGGCCGGGGCACTGACGGCGGCGGTCAGCAGGAACACGAGAGCAAGAAGAATGTGGCGCATGGCAGATCCTTTGGAGTGGGGTAAGAGGTCCCCGCCAGCATAGCCCGCGGCGGGGACGGGAGCAAGCGGGGTCAGGGCCGGGGCAGCTGCAACTGGATGAACGGCACGGCCATGCGCATGATGAGGAAACACCAGGGCAGGAGCTGCAGCCCAAGGCTGCGGGCCTTCCGGGGCCGGTACAGGAAGACGCTCCAGCTGATGATGGCTAGGGCGGCCAGCACCGACAGGACCAGGGCGTTCATCTGGGGCATGATGTCGAAGGGGACGCCGCTGTGCAGGCTGCGCAGCAGGGCGGCCAGCAGGGTGCTCCAGAAGTCGATGATGGAAGGCAGATAGCCCACCACGGCCCAGACCGCGCACCAGCGGACGGCCAGGGTGAACGCCCTTTCGTCCGTCAGCGGCGGGCGGTGGCGCAGATGCCAGAGCCAGAGCAGGGCAGCGCCGCCCGCCAGCGAGAGGTAGCGGAAGAGCAGATGCAGGGCCTGGCGGATCTGGAGCAGGATGAAGTTGCTGCGCTCCATGCCCTGCGGCGGATCCAGCAGCAGGCCGGTGGACAGCAGGCTGCCCAGCAGGAAGAGCAGCAGGGCCAGCAGGCAGCCCCAGAGCGTCAGGCGCACGTCGCTGGCGCGATAAGCCGTGATGGCCGGATCCATGGCGTCGGGCCAGTGCCGGGAGGCACGCAGCAGGCCCCAGAGCAGCAGGGTGGCCGGCAGCCAGGCCAGCAGGGCCACGGTGGCGGGCTGGACGAGGAGGTCGGTCAGCGGAGGCAGCTGCGGTCGCCGCAGGGCTTCCAGCAGGAGCATGAGCGGGAACAGGGGCAGGGCGACGGCGGCGCAGAACAGGCCCAGACGCAGGAGCTGGCGTCCGCCCCAGAGGCACAGGGCCGCGTTGCCCTTGCGGCCGGACAGCAGGGTCATGAGGATGAGGAAGGGCAGGGCCTGGGCCGTCTGTGCGAACAGGGCCTGCAGGTTGCCCAGCCAGTATATGAGGATGGAAGTCATTTGCATGGGTCACTCTCCTGCCCGCTATATAAGCGTTGCCCGTGCAGGCTGCAAGAGGAGGGGCCGCGGGACGCGTCCTTTGCCGCGGCAGGCATCGCGGGGAGCATGGGCCGTGCGGGCATCGGCAGGCCGCGGCGAGGGGCTTGCCGGCGCCGGCGGCATGCTCCCTGCCGGGGCCGCTGTGGCAGAAAACTTGCCGCCGACGTGCGCTTGCGGTATGACTCGTCTGTTTCACCTCCGTCAACCTGCGGGATGATCATGTCATTTTTTACTGTTTTTCTGCTGGCTGTGGCCCTGTCCATGGATGCCTTTGCCGTGGCGCTGGCCTCGGGATGCGCCATCCGTGAAGTCCGGCTGCGCCAGTATGTCCGGGTCAGCGTGGCCTTTGGCTTTTTCCAGTTCTTCATGCCCGTGCTGGGCTGGTTCCTGGGGCAGTCGGTGCATCATTTCATCGAGGCATGGGACCACTGGCTGGCCTTTGTCCTGCTGGCATGGATCGGCGGCAACATGCTGCGTTCCGGTATCGGCGGCCTGCGCAAGGACGAGCCCGTGTCCTGTCCCCAGAGCGACCCCACGGCCGGCTGGAACCTGCTCCTCCTGGCTGTGGCCACCAGCATCGACGCCCTGGCCGTGGGCCTGACCTTTGCCATGACGGATACCAATGCCTTCCTGCCTTCCTGCCTCATCGGGGTGGTCTGTGCCGCCATCTCGGCCAGCGGGCTCTTCTTGGGCAAAAAGCTGTCTTCGCTGCCCATGCTCAACGGCTGGGCCGAAGTGCTGGGTGGCGCGGTGCTGCTGTGCATCGGCCTGAACATCCTGCACGAGAGCGGCGTCATCTAGCCTGCCGCGAAGGCCGGAGGCCCCTCCGCCGGATGGTTGCCGAGCCGCGCCAAGATGCCCTATAGTGCCGGAGGCCCGGAGGTCGCCCGTGCCGCGGGCATGTCCGAAGTTGTGCCCGGCGTGCCGGAGCGTTGAGAGGAGACGATGATCAGTATCTGCCGTTACCATGATATTTCCGTGGGACACCGCATCTGCGGGCACGAATCCCACTGCGCCCGTCTGCACGGGCATAATTACCGCATCCATTTCACCTGCACCGCCGACGAGCTGGACGCCCTGGGGCGCGTGCTGGACTTCCAGGTGGTCAAGGAACGCCTGTGCCAGTGGCTGGAAGATCACTGGGATCACCGTTTCCTGGTCTGGGACAAGGACCCCCTGCTGGAAGGCCTGCGGGCGCTGGATCCTTCGGTGAGCGTCCTTCCCTGCAATCCGTCCGCCGAGAACATGGCCCGCTATCTGGGCGAAGTGGTGGGACCGGCCCAGCTGGAGGGCACCGGGGCCCGTCTGGTGGCCGTGGAAGTGGAAGAGACCGCCAAGTGCAAGGCGCGCTGGAGCCTGTGATGCGGCCCCTGGCGGTCAACGAATTTTTCGTCACCCTGCAGGGCGAGGCCTCCTTCGCCGGGACGCCTGCCGTGTTCGTCCGTTTTCAGGGCTGTCCTGTGGCCTGCCCGTGGTGCGATACGCAGTACGCCGCCCGGCTGGACGGCGCGACGCTGGATTTTGCCGCCGTGCGTGCCAAGCAGGGGCCGGGAGCGGGCTATGCCGATGTGGAGCCCGAGGCGTTGCTGGCAGCCATCCGGGAAGCCGGGCCGCGTCATGTGGTGCTGACCGGCGGCGAGCCCTGCCGCCATGATCTTACCGAGCTGACCTCCCGACTGGTGGCGGAGGGTTTTCGTGTCCAGATCGAGACCAGCGGCACCATGCCCATCCGTTGCCATGCGGATGTCTGGGTGACCCTGAGCCCCAAGCTGGGCATGCCCGGTGGCCTGGCAGTGCGTCAGGATGCCTGGGAGCGGGCCGGAGAGATCAAATTCCCTGTAGATACGGCCGCGGATCTGGCCCGTTTCGAACAGGCGCTGGCAGCGGCCCGCAAGGCGGCTGTCCGGCCGCTGACGGAGCTCGTCTGGCTGCAGCCCGTGAGCCAGGGGAAGGAAGCCACACGACTGTGCGTGGAGGCGGCCTTTGCCCATCAGTGGCGTGTGAGCGTCCAGGTCCACAAATATCTGGACTTGCGTTGACACAGCCCTTTGAACAGGGAAAGGCACAACGAATATGAAAGGCGGCATGCACATGGCATGTCGCCTTTTTCTTTAGCTGGTGGCCGCAGCAGCAAAGGATGCGGGAACGTTAGGGACGACCTTACCGGATGGAACGGCTGCCGAAAAGGGAGCAAGCCATGCCTGCCGATGTAGCTAGGCATCCGGCGATCAGCCGCAGCGTTTCGCCGGGGAAACGGGGCAAGGCTTATGGAGAGGCCATCTATAGTACAGGCAGAGGATGCAGGAAGAGGGGATCTTGCCGGGCGGCATTCCGCAGGCTTCTGGCATCTCGTTCGTGATGTGAAAAGCGTGCGCAAGGTACAGGCCTGTCCCCAAAATGAAAAAAGCCACCCGAAGGTGGCTTGCGTATCCTGTGGAGCGCGCGGCCTAGTGGCGCTTCAGGCGCTTCATCTCGTCCTGCATCAGTTCCAGACCGACCAGGATGTTGCGGCGCATGGCTTCCATGAGTTTGTCATCATCCCTTTCCCGCATGGCGGTGAGGATGTCCTTGTGCTGCTGGATGAAGAGCGAGATGTCTTCGGGAGAATAGCGGCGGGTGTTGAGGAAACCTTCCACATAGTCCAGCAGGTGGCTGTCCACGGCCAGCAGATGGTGCATCCGTGAAAGGGAATAAAGCTGCAGGTGGAAGTCCCTGTCCTTGTGGAAGAAAAAGTCGGCATCACGGGTATCGGCCAGGTCGCCGGCCAGCTGTTCCAGCCTGTCCATGTCTTCGGCGGTCGCCTGGTGCATGGCTTCCTTGGCCAGGGCACATTCCACCTGTATGCGCAGGTTGAAGATGTGCTCTATCTCCTTGGAAGAGGGCGGCATCATGACGATGGCCCCTTTGTAGGGGATGTTCTGGACCAGGCCGGATTTGTCCAGGCGCATGAGGGCGTCCCGGATGGGGCCGCGCCCCACGCCGAGCTTTTTTTCCAGATCCACAAGGACAAGACGAGTGCCGGGCAGGGCCTCGCCGGACAGGATCATGTCGCGGATCAAATCGTAGGCCGCCAGCGATTTGATGGTAGAAGCAGTACTCATGGAAACTCCTTCTGTAAGGTACATATTTTGATAAATAATTTATAAAATTATGTCAAATGGCCCCCAATGGCAAAAAAAGGCGGAACTTCGCCTGTGCGGCACGTTTTTTTACGGCCTGCAGCAGCGCAGGGGAGCCCCCGGGCCGCCGTACAACAGGGGAGCGCTACTGGGAGAGCTGTATCCGGGTACAGAAAAAGGGGCTTTCTCCAAAGAGAAAACCCCTGAATTTGCTGGAGCGGGAGACGGGATTTGAACCCGCGACTTCAACCTTGGCAAGGTTGCACTCTACCACTGAGTTACTCCCGCGCGGGATGCGGAACGATCCGCTATGGAAAGGACTTCGTGAGAAGCCCGTGTCGGCTTTTGGAGCGGGAAACGGGACTTGAACCCGCAACCTTCAGCTTGGGAAGCTGACACTCTACCGTTGAGTTATTCCCGCCCGAAAGGGCAGTTTTATGGAGCGGGAGACGGGATTTGAACCCGCGACTTCAACCTTGGCAAGGTTGCACTCTACCACTGAGTTACTCCCGCTCAACGAAAGAGGGTTCTACGCTAGAGACCCCCTTTCTGTCAAGCAGCTTTTTTCATTTTGTCGGGAAATAAACAAGTTGTTTTCCAGCATGCTGCTTTTACTGATCTTATTCTGTGGGCCGCTTGTCGATGATGCGCTTGGCCTTGCCTTCGGAACGCTGGATGGAATGCGGTTCCATGAGGCGCACCTTGGTGGTGACGCCCAGGAATTCCTTGATGCTCTTCTGGATGGAGCTCTCCAGGCTTTGCAGCTTGCGGATCTCGTCGGCGAAGAGGGTATCGTTCATCTCCACCTGGACTTCCAGGGTATCCAGGTTGTTCACGCGGTCCACGATGATCTGGTAGTTGGGGCTCAGGTTCCGGTTTTCCATGAGCAGGGCTTCGATCTGCTGCGGGAAGACGTTGACGCCGCGGATGATGAGCATGTCGTCGCTGCGGCCCCGGATGCGGGTCAGGCGCACATGGGTGCGGCCGCAGCGGCAGGGAGTGTAGTCCAGGCTGGTCAGGTCGCGGGTGCGGTAGCGGATCAGCGGGATGCCTTCCTTGGTGAGGGTGGTGATGACCAGTTCCCCCACTTCGCCTTCGGGGAGCTGCTCGCCGGTGACGGGGTCGATGATCTCGGGCAGGAAGTGGTCTTCCCACAGGTGCATGCCGTATTTGGATTCCACACATTCCATGGCCACGCCGGGGCCCATGACTTCGGAAAGGCCGTAGATGTTCAGGGCATTGATGCCCATCTTCTGTTCGATGTCCTGGCGCATCTCCTCGCTCCAGGGCTCGGCACCGAACACACCGGTGCGCAGGGGCAGGTCACGGAAGTCGATGCCCACTTCCTGGCCGGCTTCCCACAGATGCAGGGCGTAGGAGGGCGTACAGCACAGGGCCGTGGCGCCGAAGTCGCGCAGCAGGTAGGCCTGGCGGCGGGTGGCGCCGCCCGAAGCCGGGACCACGGTGGCACCGATGCGTTCGGCACCGCCATGGGCGCCCAGACCGCCGGTGAACAGGCCGTAGCCGTAGGCCACATGCACGATGTCGGTCTGGTTGACGCCGGCGGCGGACAGGCTGCGGCCGGCCAGTTCGGCCCAGTTGTGCAGGTCGCGGGCGGTATAGCCCACCACCACGGCCTTGCCGGTGGTGCCGCTGGAAGCGTGCAGGCGGACGATGTTGTCACGCGGCACGGCGAACAGGCCAAAGGGGTAATAGTTGCGCAGGTCCTGCTTTTCGGTGAAGGGCAGGTTCTTCAGATCGGCCAGGCTCTTGATGTCGCCGGGTTTGATGCCGCTCTCGTCAAAGCGTTTGCGGTAGAAGGGCACATTGGCATAGACACGGGCACAAAGGTCTTGCAGACGGCGCAGTTGCAGGGCTTCGATATCCTCGCGGGGCAGCGTTTCTTTCTCGATATTGAAAATCACGGCATCTCTCCTTGAAATCCTGAGTAGTCTATGGATGACGCAAAAGCCCCCCGAGGTCAAGATATATGCTTGAAAAACATGGATAACATATTGCAATGAAATGCCTTTTTTTATGCCTGGAACACGCTGCCGGGCCATCCCGGCCCGGGCGGGATTGTTGCCCTCGGGTACGCTTTGGGGTATGGGAGGGACATGCAAAACCTTATCTCTACCCCCAAGAAATATTCGGAACTGCCGACGGCGGAAAAAACCGCCGTCATCAAGGCGTGGCTTGAGGAACACAAGGCTGTGGACGTGGCCGAGATCGACCTGACCGGACAGGGGGCCTTCACGGACGCCCTGCTGGTGGCCAGCGCCACGTCCGTGCGTCATGCCCAGAGCCTGGCGGACGGCGTCTCTGCCCTGTGCCATGAACAGAACTTCGAATACCTGCGCATGGAAGGCTACACCACCGGCCAGTGGATCCTGGTGGACTGCAACGACATCGTGGTCAACATCTTCCAGCAGTCCGTGCGCGACCTCTACCAGCTGGAGAACCTGTGGGGCGCGGCTGCCGCTGCCCTCAACAAGGAGCCCCGTGCATGACCCCCACCCTGTTGCTCATCCTTGACGGCTGGGGCCTGACGGAAAAAGGGGAAGGCAATGCCCCCTGGGTGGCAGCCACGCCCCATCTGGATGACCTGACGGCGCGCTGTCCCCACAGCCGCCTTGCCGCCTCCGGGCGTGAAGTGGGCCTGCCTGCCGGCTATATGGGCAACTCCGAGGTGGGACACCTCAACATCGGTGCGGGACGCATCGTCTATCAGGACATGACGCGCATCGACGTGGCCCTTGAGGACGGCTCCCTGCTCCACAACCCCGTGCTGCTGGACGTTCTGGAAAAGACGCGCCGCAGCGGCGGCCGTCTGCATCTGGCGGGCCTGCTCTCCGACGGCGGCGTGCACAGCCATATCGACCATCTGGTGGCCCTGTGCGCCATGGCCTTTGCCGCCGGTGTGCCGGTGCGCATCCACTGCTTCATGGACGGGCGCGATACGCCGCCCCAGAGCGGCGCCTCCTATGTGCGCAGCCTGCTGGAACAGACCGTCCCCATGAAGGACGTACGCGTGGCCAGCCTGGCGGGGCGCTTCTACGCCATGGACCGCGACAAGCGCTGGGAGCGCGTGTCCGAGGTCTGGGATCTCATGGTCCACGGCAAGGGCCGCAAGGCCACGGATGCCGTGCAGGCTGTGGAAGATTCCTATGCCGAAGGCATCAGCGACGAATTCATCAAGCCCGTGCTGCTGGAAGGCGAGGATGCCTCCACCCTGCAGGACGGCGACGGCCTGTTCTTCTACAACTTCCGCGCCGACCGCATGCGCGAGCTTTCCCAGGCGTTCGTGGATACGGCCTTCACCGGCTTCGAGCGGGGCAGGGTGCCGCAGCTGGCTGCCGTGGCTTCCATGACGGCCTATGACGCCCACTTCCCTCTGCCGGTGGCCTTCCCCAAGGAATCCGTGACCATGGGCCTGGGTGAAGTGGTCTCGCAGCAGGGCATGCACCAGCTGCGTCTGGCCGAAACGGAAAAATACGCGCACGTCACCTATTTCTTCAACGGCGGCGTGGAAGAGCCCTTGCCGCTGGAAGACCGCATCCTCGTGCCTTCGCCGCGCGACGTGCAGACCTATGACCAGAAACCGGCCATGAGCGCCCGCGAGGTCACGGACAAGTTCGTGGAAGCCTGGCAGAGCGGCCAGTACGATCTGGTGGTCTGCAATCTGGCCAACGGCGACATGGTAGGCCATACGGGCGTGCTCTCCGCCGCTGTGGAAGCCTGCACGGTGGTGGATGAATGCGTGGGCCGCATGGTGGCTGCCGTGGAGGCCCGCAAGGGCCGGATGCTGCTCATCGCCGACCACGGCAACTGCGAGGTCATGAAGGACGGACAGGGCAAGCCCCAGACCGCCCACACCACCAATCCCGTGCCCTGCATCCTGCTGGATGCCTCCGGCAGGGAATGGCGTCTGCATGACGGCAAACTGGCCGATGTGGCCCCGACCCTGCTGCGCATGTGGGGCATCGCCCAGCCTGAGGCCATGACGGGGACGCCGCTGGTGGAGGAAGCCCATGTCCGCTAACCAGAGACCTTTGGAGCCCGTGGCCCCTGACGGCATGGAGCTGCTGTTCTTCTACCGCTGCCCCCACTGCCTGCGCCATGTGCCGCTGGTCAATCCGGTGGAGCCGCGCAATGTGCGCTGCGACGGCTGCGGCAAGCAGTTCCCCATCATCCCGGTGGACGAACACGGCCTGCATTATGTGCGCATCATGCTGGCCAACGGCAAGGCCGCTGCCAATCCCGACTATCTGTAGCGTCGCCGTACGGCCGGAGGAGGGCCCCTCCGGCCGTTTTGTCTGCCGCGATGCGGGGCTTCCCCCTTCCACGCTTCCAAATATACCGAGCAAACGACATGAAGATCTGTCCCGTCATTTTGTGCGGGGGCGCCGGTACACGCCTGTGGCCCCTTTCGCGTCGCAAGTATCCCAAGCAATTCATGGACCTGGGCGGACATACGCTGTTCGAGGACACGTTGCAGCGTCTTGCCGCGCTGCCCGGCCTGGCCGCGCCCGTGGTCATCTGCAATGAAGAACAGCGCTTCCTGGCTGCAGCCGCCTTGCAGCGTCAGGGCCTGGACGGCCGGATCCTGCTGGAACCGGAAGCCCGCAATACGGCACCGGCCATCGCGGCTGCCGCGCTGGCCGTGACGGCTGCCTGCGATGTGGAAGACGGCGATCCTGTCCTGCTGGTCCTGCCGTCGGACCATGTGCTGGAAGACCTGCCGGCTTTTGCAGCGGCTGTCTCACAGGCTGCGGACTGTGCCCGTGAAGGGGCCCTGGTCACCTTCGGGGTCACGCCCGACCGTCCCGAGACCGGTTACGGCTATATCGAAAAGGGCGATGCCCTGGCCTCCGGTTTCGCGGTCCGCCGTTTCGTGGAAAAGCCCGTGCAGGAGGCTGCCGAAGCCATGCTGGCGCAGGGCGGCTATTTCTGGAACAGCGGCATGTTCGTGTTCCGTGCCTCCCAGTATCTGGCCGAGCTGGAAAGCCTGGCTCCGGCCATCATGGCCGCGGTGCGCAAGGCCTGGGCCCTGCGCCGGACCGATTATGACTTCATCCGCCTGCATGGCGAATCCTTTGCCCTTTGTCCCTCTGACTCCGTGGACTATGCCCTGATGGAAAAGAGCGCACATGTGGCCATGGTGCCGCTGCCGTGCCGCTGGAGCGACCTGGGTTCGTGGGAAGCCATCTACGAGAACAGCCCGCAGGATGCGGAAGGCAATGCCTGTGTGGGCGATGTGCTGGCCCAGGACAGCCAGGGGTGCTACATCCATGCCGGGAGCCGCCTGGTGACGACCTTGGGCGTGAAGGATCTTGTGGTGGTGGAGACCGGTGACGCCGTCCTGGTGGCCGACAGGGCCCGCAGCCAGGAGGTCAAGAGCCTGGTGGCCCGCCTCGCTGCCCAGGAGCGTCACGAGCAGGAGATGCATCTGCGTGTCTACCGGCCCTGGGGCTGGTATGAGACCCTGGCCCTGGGCGAGCGTTTCCAGGTCAAGCGCATCCAGGTCAATCCCGGTGCCGCGCTCTCCTTGCAGCGCCATCAGCACCGGGCCGAGCACTGGGTCGTCATCGCCGGGGAAGGGCTGGTGCGCGTGGGGGACGAAGAGATGCACCTGCATGTGGACCAGTCGGTCTATATCCCCCAGAAGACCATGCATCGTCTGGGCAATGCTTCGGCGCAGCCGCTGGAGATCGTGGAAGTCCAGACCGGGGATTACCTTGGTGAAGACGATATCGAGCGTTTCGACGACCGGTATGGACGTGGATAAGTCCGGGACGGCCTGAGGGCGTCACGGGATAAACAGAGGCCGCGGGAGATTTCCCGCGGTCTTTTTTTATGGCTTTAGCGCTGTTGAGCGCCACGGCGCTCAACGAAGCCCCCCCGCATAGCGAGTGCCCCTGGCTCCGGGAACAGAAACCGGACGGACGACCGGTAGCCCGCGCAGTGTCCCCATAGCCCGTCAGATACGGGACGCGGCCGGATGGACGGGGGCAGCGATCTGTCTTTTCGGTCATCCAGGCGTTTTTTCTTGGTGTCGCAGGGCAACCGATGGCACGGGGCAGGCCCGAAAGAACGTCTTTTGGCGAGGAGGGTGGAGCGCGAGGGGAGGACACATCTTTTGTTCACAAAAGGGAGGGCCTCCCCCTCGCTCACAGGGAAAACATCGCTGCGGGCGGATGCGGCGGCGCGGACCTCTCGCGCTACCGGCATAAAAAAAGGGGGAGCATCGCTGCTCCCCCAAAGGCTACACAGGGTCGAAGATCTATTCTTCGTCGCCTTCCCACTTGATGAAGCCGGGATTGACGTTGACCATGGCGTTGACGATCAGTTCCACCAGGCCGCCGTAAGCGAAGCTGTTCTTGGTGTACAGGTCGCTGTGTTCCAGCAGTTCGCGGATCTGGCCCTTGCAGTTGGAGCAGGGAGCGCAGATGTACTTCTTGGTCTCGGGGCCAAGGCAGTCCTTGAAGGCCTGGGCGATCTGCCACATCTTTTTGCGGCCGGAGATGTTGCCGCGCCATTCGTCGATGTTCTGACGGGTCATGATGGCGAAGCCGGAACCGCCGCCGCAGCAGTAGTTTTCCACGCCGTGGCAGGGCATTTCGCGGAACTGGGGGGCGATCTTGTGCAGGATGTCGCGCTGGGGCTGCACGATACCCATCAGACGCACGGCGTTGCAGGGGTCATGCAGGGTCACGGGGAAGTTGTTGCGCGAGGGATCCAGCTTCAGGCGGCCGGACATGACGATGTCACGCAGGGTCACATAGCAGGATTCACGGGGCACCTGGTATTCGTAGGGGATGACGCGGTCGGCGATGACGGTCATGGCCTTGTGGGCGTGGCCGCATTCACCGATGACGATCTTCTTGGCGCCCAGTTCCTTGGCGGCCTGCATGTGCTGCAGGGCGATACGGGCGGTCTGGGCGTCGTCGTAGAACACGCCGTAGTTCACGCCGTCATAGGCCACAGCCTTGCTGGACAGGGTCCAGGACAGGCCGGCTTCCTGGAAGATCAGGGAGAAGCTGGCGATGTTTTCGGGCCAGGCCATGACTTCGCCGGCGTTGTGGATCAGCAGGATGTCGGCGCCCTTCACGTCGAAGGGGGTGTGGATGCCCACGCCGGTGATCTCGGTGTAGTCCTCGTCGATGAACTCCACGTTTTCTTTCACCACGTCGGGGGTCATGCCGGTGGAGGAACCCACCTTCATCTGGTTGATGGTGCCCTTTTCGTGCAGTTCGCGGGGCGAGAAGCCCAGCTCCTGGCTGAACAGTTTGCGGATCTCACGGGCGATGAGGCCGTTGTCCACACCGATGGGGCAGGTCTGGGCGCAGCGACGGCAAAGGTTGCAGCGGTAGGCCAGTTCGCCCAGACGGGCAACGGTCTTCCAGTTCAGGCCCATGTCACCGTAACGCCATTTGGCCAGAGGCTCTTTCTTCACATACTGCTTGTAGATGCGGCGGAAGATCTCGGAGCGGTAGTTGGGACGGTACATCTCGTTGTGGCCGGACATCTCGTACAGATGGCAGGCATCAGAACAGGAGTTGCACTGGGCGCAGTAGTCCATGCTGGTTTCCAGCATGGGCAGGAAGGTCCAGTTGTTCTCCTTGCTGAACAGCTTGCGCATACCGTCCAGGAAACGGTTGACCAGCTCTTCTTCTTCCTGGGGGGTCTGGGGCTTGGGGATGTTCAGCACACAAACTTCGTCCAGGATGCAGGCCACTTTGGCCTTCTGGTCGTCGGAAACGGGCTTCCAGGGCATCTTGACGAGGTCAAGGCCTTCCACATCGGGGATGTCCTTGAGGTCGATGCTGACCATCTGGCCTTCGGCCGTGGAAATATCAGTCAAACGCAGCGTATCTTTCATGATGTACTCCCTAGTCCTTCTTGGGGGATTCGGTAGCGATGTCCAGCCAGGTCTTGGTGCCCTGACCGTTGATGTGGTCGGCAGCCCAGCTCACCTTGAACTGCAGGGCCTGCTTCATCTTCTCGTTGTTCTTCTGGCTGAAATCGGTGGGGGTGTCGCCCCAGCGGATGTCATGGTAGGTGAAGTACTTGAAGATCAGGTGGCCCATATGGGTCATGGGGATCCAGATCAGCACGAAGAAGCCGAACAGCATATGCAGCATGAAGGTGCTGCTGTTGATCTCGGCGAAGTTGAAGGTGAGCAGGTTGTAGATGAAGTCACCGGACAGGCGGGCGAAGGAGGGGTTGAAGGCCCAGGCCACCAGACCCACCAGAGCGAAAACGATGAACACGCCCAGGTTGAAGAAGTGTTCGGGGGTGGTGTACTTGCGCAGGCCTTCGTCGTGCAGACGACGGCAGATCAGGCCGATGCCGCCGCCGATGATGCCGAACATGCCCAGCAGGCTGATGGCGTTGATGACGTTGTGCACGAAGGTCAGGAAGCCGCCGTCGGGGTTCATGCCGAACAGGCGCAGGAAGGCAGCGACGACCAGGATGATGGTGCCGCCCATCAGCATATACAGGCCCAGGTGGAAGGGATAGGTGCGGAACCACAGCTTGAGGTTGTGGGTGAAGGTGGCGTGCAGGAAGAGCACTTCTTCCAGCAGGGCCTTGATATCGCCCAGATGGTCGACGTGGCGGGGCTTGGTCCACCAGTCGGTCTCTTCCATGAAGCTGCCGCCGTAGGAGCCTTTGGGGCCTTCATGCGGCACGGGGTAGAGCTCCCAGCGGGCGTGCAGGGGGCTGGCAGCCAGATAGCCTTTCACCTTGATGGCGGCAGTCGCCACAAAGCCGATTACTGCAAGGTAGGCCAGGATGTAGAACAGAGTTGTCATGCGTTTTCTCCCATGAGTCGAGATGCCTGCGGCATCGTGGTTTCTGCGCAAGACCGAGCCAGATCCGGTCATGAGCAAGAGGTGCAGCGCACCAGGAACCAACCTCTCCAGAACGATGCGCCGGGATCCGGCGGGGCGGATCATGCCGGGGCATGACCTGTCGCCGCCTGGTCTCAGGCGCGGAACAATTCCTGCCTTCTACCGTAAAATGCAAGAAATGCAAAGGTGGCACGCATATTCCCAAAATACTCCGTCTTGGCTATGTTTTTTCATTTATGTAATTATTTTAATATGTTATATTAACGAAGCCATGCTTTGCACGTATGAAAAATTTTTTGACCTCCTTTTCACAACGTGGCGGCTCCGGCGGAGGGGGATGCGTCTTTGCCCGCAGGTCCTCCCGGTCATTGCCGGGAAGTTTTTTCTCTTATCAGGAATTAATCACAAAAAGAAAGATGGGAAGGGCTGCCATACATTTTGTTGCCTCCGAGGAGGCCCGCAGGCCCAAAAAGGCTGGGACAAGGGACGGAGGCGCCAGGATGGCAGCACGGTGCAGGCGGCACGGCGATGCCGTCATTGCATGGCTGCGGGAGACTATCGGCCATAAAAAAGGGCGACCGCCACATGACGGTCGCCCTGGTGTTCAGCGGAGAGGGAAGGCCTACTGGCCCAGATCCACCAGCACGGGGTTCTCTTCCAGATCTTCCAGGAACTTGTCCGGACGTTCCTTCTGGTCGGGCACGGTGATGTCGCCGTGGACATACTCGCGGTAGCCCGTACCGGCCGGGATGAGACGGCCCACGATGACGTTTTCCTTGAGGCCGCGCAGGTAGTCCATCTTGCCCTTGAGGGAAGCCTCGGTGAGCACCTTGGTGGTTTCCTGGAAGGAAGCCGCCGAGATGAAGGACGAGGTGGTCAGCGAGGCCTGGGTGATGCCCAGCACCAGCGGTTCGGCGGTGGCAGGCTGGCGGCCTTCGACGATGGCTTTGTGGTTCTCGGCCTTGAACTCGGCCTTGTCCACCTGTTCGCCCACCAGGAAGCTGGTGCCGCCGGAATCCAGCACGGTGACCTTCTTGAGCATCTGGCGCACGATGACTTCGATATGCTTGTCGTCGATGCCCACGCCCTGGAAGCGGTACACTTCCTGGATCTCGTCCACGAGGTAGCGGGCCAGGTACTTTTCGCCGCGGGTGCGCAGGATGTCGTGCAGTTCGGGCGAACCTTCGGTCAGCGGATCGCCGGCTTCCACAAAGTCGCCGTCGGCCACGGTGATGTGTTTGCCCTTGGGCACCAGGTATTCCTTGGCATCACCGATCTCGGGGGTCACCACCAGCTTGCGCTTGCCCTTGGATTCGCCAGCGTAGGACACGGTACCGGAGATCTCGGAGACCACGGCCATGTCCTTGGGCTTGCGGACTTCGAAGAGCTCGGCCACGCGGGGAAGACCACCCACGATGTCCTTGGTCTTGGAGGTTTCGCGGGGCTTGCGGGCGATGATGTCACCGGCCTGGATGGCCTCGCCGTCCTTGACCATGATGATGGAGCCCACGGGCAGGCTGTACACGGCGGACGCCACGCTGTGCGGACGCTGCTTGACGTTGCCGTTTTCATCGCAGACCGAGATGGACGGACGGTAGTTGGTGGTACGGTATTCCATGATGGTCAGGGATGCCTGACGCGTCACGTCGTCCACCTTTTCCTGCACGGTCTTGCCGTCCACGATGTCGGTGAAGCGGATGATGCCCTCTTCTTCGGACACGAAGGGTTCGTTGAAGGGGTCCCATTCGGCCAGCACGGTGCCCTTGGTCACTTCCTGACCGTCGGTCACATGCAGGCGGGCGCCGTTGGGCAGGATGTACTTCTCACGTTCGCGGCCCTGCGGGTCCACGATGGTCAGCTGACCGCTCTTGCCCAGCACAAGCTGGATACCGTCACGGTTGGTGACGGCGCGCACGCGGTTGAGGATGACGCGACCGGTGTTCTGGGCTTCGAACTTGTTCTTCTCAATGGTGCTGGATGCGGTACCACCGATGTGGAAGGTACGCATGGTCAGCTGGGTGCCGGGTTCACCGATGGACTGGGCGGCGATGATGCCCACGGTCTCGCCGGTGTTGACCAGATGTCCGCGGGCCAGGTCGCGGCCGTAGCACAGGGCGCAGATGCCGCGTTCGGCCTGGCAGGTGAGGGGCGAACGCACCGTGATGGAGCTGACGCCGTGTTCACGCAGCACAGCGGCCTCGGCCTCGTCGATGAGGGTGTTCTCGGGCAGCAGCACCTTTTCCGCATCTTCGGGATCGTAGACGGGGTAGAGCAGCACGCGGCCCATGGCACGTTCCCACACCGGGGTCTTGATGTCCCCGCCTTCGCGCAGGTGGGTCAGCTCGATGCCGTCCACCGTGCCGCAGTCGTGTTCGGAGACGATCACGTCCTGCACCACGTCCACCAGGCGGCGGGTCAGGTAACCGGAGTTGGCCGTCTTCAGGGCGGTGTCGGCCAGACCCTTGCGCGCGCCGTGGGTGGAGGTGAAGTACTGCAACACCGACAGGCCTTCGCGGAAGGAGGAGGTGATGGGCGTTTCGATGATCTCGCCGGAGGGCTTGGCCATCAGGCCGCGCATGCCGGCCAGCTGACGCATCTGGTCCTGGTTGCCTCGGGCACCGGAGGTGGACATCATGAAGATGGAGTTGAAGCTCTGGTTCTTCTCTTCACGGCCGGTCTTGGGATCCTTCAGGATATCGTAAGAGATCTCCTTGATCATTTCCGTGGAGACGTCCTGGGTGGCCTTGGTCCACACATCGACGACCTTGTTGTATTTTTCGGTACGGGTGATGATACCGTCGCGGTACTGGCGTTCGATGTCGTCCACCTCGGCCTGGGAAGCGGCCAGGATGTCCTTTTTGCGGGCCGGGATGATGAGGTCCTTCACACCGATACTGACACCGGCGCGGGTGGCGAACTCATAGCCCATGTTCTTCAGGTTGTCGCAGAGGATGACCGTGGCCTTTATGCCGCACTGGCGGTAGCAGTTTTCCACCAGTTTGGCGATCATCTTCTTGGTCAGCACCAGGTTGACGTTCTCGAAGGACATTTCCTTGGGCAGGATGTTGCTCACCAGCACGCGGCCGGGCGTGGTGCGGTAGGTCTTGCCGTTGGGCATGCGCACGTTGATGCGGGCGTGCAGGGACACGGCATCGGCATCATAGGCGGCTTCCACTTCCCAGGGACCGCAGAAGGTCATGCCTTCGCCCTTCTCGAAGCTGCGCTCGGAGGTCATGTAGTACAGGCCCAGAACGATGTCCTGGGAAGGCACGATGACAGGACCGCCGTTGGCGGGCGAGAGGATGTTGTTGGTGCTCATCATGAGCACGCGGCATTCGATCTGCGCTTCCACGG
>CALBAX010000058.1 GCA_937926875.1 uncultured Desulfovibrio sp. | reverse complement strand
TGGGGAAAGGGAGGGGAGTTTGAGGGGAGGGGTTCCCCCTCCCCTCAAGAAACAGCCTCTACCGCAGCTGGGACAGGGCGTCGCCGATGCGCTGCAGGGCGTCGCGCAGGGTGTCGTCGCTGACGGCGTAGGAGAAGCGGATGCAGTTGTCGTCGCCGAAGGCGGCACCGGGCACCACGGCCACGCGGGCCTTGTCCAGCAGCCAGGTGCAGAGCTCGGTGGAGTTCTTGACCGTACCGCCGAAGCATTTGCGCACGTCCACGAACAGGTAGAAGGCGCCGTCCGGGCAGGGACAGGACGCGAAATCCCAGCCGTTGATGATGTCCATGGCCAGGTCGCGGCGGCGCTGGAAGGCGCCGCGCATCTCGCCCAGGAAATCCAGAGGGCCGGTAAGTCCGGCCAGGGCGGCCTTTTGCGAGATGGAACAGATGTTGGACGTGCAGTGGCCCTGCATGCTGGACATCTTCTTGATGATCTCGGGATGGGCCACCACATAGCCCACGCGCCAGCCGGTCATGGCGAAGCTCTTGGAAACGCCGTTGAGGATGGCCACTTTTTCGGGATTCTTGGCGAAGTGGTGCACGGCGCTGGCCATCTTGGCCGGGGCAAAGACCAGCTGGTCATAGATCTCGTCGGTCAGCACGTAGACGTCGCGGCTGTCGGCCCAGTCCAGGATGGCGGCCAGTTCCCCGGCGTTGTAGACGGCTCCCGTGGGGTTGCTGGGCGTGTTGAGCACCAGCAGCTTTGTCTTGTCGGTGCACTTGGCGTCCAGCATCTCCGGCGTGACCTTGAAGCCCTGTTCCAGCGAGGCCTGCACGATGACAGGCACGCCGCCGGCCAGCTGGATGGTATAGGGATAGCTGACCCAGTAGGGGGCGGGCAGCAGCACCTCGTCGCCGGGGTTGATGGAGGCCTGCATGAAGTTGTACAGGGCATGCTTGCCGCCGGCGGAAACGATGGTGCATTCGGGGGCGATGTCCTCGCCGTAGAATTTTTTGAAGTAACCGCCCACCGCGGCCCGCAGCTCGGGGATGCCGGGCACGGCCGTGTAGCGGCAGAAATTGGCGTCGATGGCGGCCTTGGCGGCCTCACAGATATGCTTGGGGGTGGGGAAGTCCGGCTCGCCCACGGCCAGGCTGGTGACTTGTATGCCCTGGGCCCGCAACTCCATGGCGCGGGTGTTGACGCTGAGGGTCAGCGAGGGCTTCATGGTGCGCACACGTTCGGAAATCTGCATAGGGTGCTCCTTGCCTGGAATAGGAGTGGCCGGTCTGCGGCGCGCCCGCTCCGGTCACGGCGAAATAGCGTATCAGGTTCATATCTGACTGTAAACGAGGGCCCCTCCCCGCGGCCCAGTGTCCCTTTCAAGGATGATCCATGGAAAAAACACCGTTGCTGCCCTTTCCCCAGGGCTGTGTGGTGGGGCGTTTCATCAGGCGTTACAAGCGCTTCAGTGTGGAAATGCTGCTGGACGGGCAGAACGTCTGGGTCCACAGCAACAACTCCGGCAGCATGCTGGGCCTGACCCTGGCCGGAGCCCCGCTGCTGGCTTCGCCCGCGGCCAACCCGGCGCGCAAGCTGCCCTATACGCAGGAAGCCGTCTGGCTGGCTGAGCGGGCCGTGCCGCCCCTGCCCGGCGGGGAGGATGACACGGACAGGCCCGCCCCGGGCCGGGGTTTTTGGGTGGGCGTCAACACCAGCGTGCCCAACCGCATGGTGGACATTGCCTTCCACGCCGGGCGGCTGGCCTTTGCCGCCGGATATACGCAATGCCGCCGGGAGGCCAAACGCGGCGGGAGCCGCCTGGATGCCTGCCTTACCGGGCCGGATCTGCCGCCGCTGTGGGTGGAATGCAAGAACGTGACCATGGTGGAAGACGGCGTGGCCTGCTTCCCCGATGCGGCCACGGAGCGCGGCCAGAAGCATCTGCGCGAGCTCATGGACATCGTGCGCTGCGGCGAGCGCGCGGCCATGTTCTATCTGGTGCAGCGCCCGGACGGCCACTGCTTCGGCCCGGCGGACGTGGTGGACCCCGTCTATGCGGCCCTGTTCTATGAGGCGCTGGATGCCGGGGTGGAGATCTATCCCTACCGTGCCCCGGTAGGCCCTGCCGGCATCGACCTGGAGGGCCTGCTGCCCGTGGCTCCCCGTCCCGCCGGGCTGTGATGGGAGGCTGTTTTGAGGAAGGGGCCCACGGCTGGCACGGGAGGGGCCCCCTTCCCCAAAATATCGTTGCTCCCGATGCCCGCAGCTTCCTTCGTCACAACGGGCACGGCCCTGCGGGCCGCCCTCGGCCGGCCCATCCCCTCCCCAGCGCTTTATTCGGAAAAAGGAGAGGCATCCCGTTTTTTCCTGCCGCTCATGATGCGTCGGGTACGATGGCTGGGCGGGGCCCGTCGGCCACGGCGCGTCGTGGAGGCTGCCGGGGATCCGATGCGGAGGGACACGGCCACGTTCCCATGGCGCACCCGGCAGAGCGTGAGCGCCCCTTGCTTGCGCCTGTTCCTCCCTGTTGCCCATTGGGGCAAAAACGCGCACAATGGCGGGCGGCAAGCTGGGGCGGGCGTACCGGCCATTCCCGGCCGGAAAAGGCCCCGCCGCTTGCCGTTCCCGGCACAGGGCGGATACCGCCTTGCGGCGATGTGTCCCGGCAGTTCCCTGTGCTGCCTGTTGCCACGGTCCATGATCTCAAGGAGACAGTTCCATGACTCACCGTTTCATCCCCCGGCTTTCTCCCGAAGAGATCGCCCGCCAGCAGCTGGAAGGCCTGCGTTTCACCGTGCGCCAGGCATTCAAGTCCCCCCAGTACCGCAAACGTCTGGAAGCCTGCGGCGTCACTCCCGACGACATCACTTCGCTGGACGATCTGCGCCGTCTGCCCACCGTGGACGTGGAAGACCTGCGCGAAGGCTACCCCCTGCCCCTGCTCTGCGTGCCCGAAGAGGAAGTGGTGCGCATCCATGCCTCCAGCGGCACCACGGGCAAGCGCAAGATCCTGGCCTACACGGCCAATGACGTGGACAATTTCACCCTGCAGATGGCACGCTGCTACGAGATGGCGGGCCTGACCCCCATGGACCGCATGCAGGTGGCCGTGGGCTACGGCCTGTGGACGGCCGGCGCGGGATTCCAGCTGGGCAGCGAGCGCTTCGGCATGCTCACCATCCCCGTGGGCCCCGGCAACCTTGAGATGCATCTGCAGCTTTTGCGCGATATGGGCTCCACCTGTTTCGGCGCCACGGCCTCCATGGCCCTGCTGCTGGCCGAGGAAGTGGAGCGCGCCGGCATCCGCGACCAGCTCAAGCTGCGCAAGATCATCTGCGGCTCGGAGATCCGCAGCGAAAAGATGCGCCTGGCCATCGAAAGCAAGCTGGGCCTGGAAAGCAGCTATGACATCGCGGGCATGACCGAGATGTACGGCCCCGGGACGGCCATCGACTGCGACGAGCACAACGGCCTGCACTACTGGGCCGACCTGTTCATCATCGAGATCCTCGACCCCGAGACCCTGCAACCCGTGCCCGAAGGCGAAGTGGGCGAGATGGTGGTCACCAGCCTGCGCAAGGAGGCCGTGCCCCTGCTGCGCTACCGTACCCACGACCTTTCCCGCCTGCTGCCCGGGGACTGCCCCTGCGGCCTCAGCATGCCCCGTCATGACCGCATCCTCGGCCGCTCCGACGACATGATCATCTACCGTGGCGTCAACATCTACCCCGGCCAGATCATGGACGTCATCGGCGCCTTCCCCGAACTGGGCGGCGAATACCATGTGGAACTGACCCGCGACGACCGCTCGCTGGACCACATGACCCTCACCGTGGAACGCGCCCAGGGCACCACCTCCGGCGGTGACGCCCAGCTGGTGGCCGCTCTGGAGCAGCGCCTGCACAAGTCCCTGCTGGCTCGCGTGGCCGTGAAGCTCGCCGACCACGCCAGCCTGCCCCGTACCTTCAGCAAGTCCAAGCGCGTCACCGACCTGCGCTAGGGTGGTCGTTTTTTTAAAAGCAGCTGGAGCAGAAGATGATGGGCGGCGAAAGTTATCATCG
>CALBAX010000057.1 GCA_937926875.1 uncultured Desulfovibrio sp. | reverse complement strand
CTAAAGTCTCGATAGCCGTATCAGGCAAGCAACGATCAAGGTCGTCAATAAGCACTACAAGCTGTTTAACGTCTGCTTTATCAAGCAGATCATCAAAGGCTTTTCGAAATGCGTTTATTTCGTCGGGCACGTTTGTTGAATCCCCCTCCTCCTTGGGTTTAATGAGCCCCTGTACACTATCTATAACCGCTTCAATATTATCTTTGGTAGCAAGCTTTGATGGATTTGCAATAATACCATGCAGGTTGTTGACAATTACCTCAACCTGACCTGGGGTAGGGATCCCGGAGAAAGCCGTAAACGCAAGGCCACCAGCCTTTTTTGCTGCCTTCAGCCAATCAATTCGTCGAAAAACACCTTTAACTGCTTCGCCCATTTTTGTGAGTGCTGGTTGTTTTTCAATGAGTCCTGTGACAATGCCTTCAATAAGAGCAATCTTAGCGTCTTCAAAACCTTGGAAGCGCCAGCCATTAAATTTGAGGCATAATACATCTGTTTGTTTTTCAAAACCAGCCTCAATCATTTCAAGAACGCTAGACTTTCCAGCGCCCCAATCCCCATGAACCCCTACGGTTACTGGTTGCTCTGGTCTATCTCGCAAAAGTTCAATAATTGTAGTCGCTATGGCTTCATTATTGAGAAGATCAATTTTTGTTTCATTATCAGTTAAGATCACACTCACTCCCAAGAGATTTGCAAAAACGATTACTAAATGGTTGTGTTATAGAAAATGGTTGATACTTTTTCCTTGAAGTTTCAAAGGATTAACCGATAAAATATCTTAGCCGTAGATCCCGCCAAGGGGAAAACCGGAGAAAAAGGCTGTATTTTCACCGCACTGTGGAGATGAAACAACCACATACTATAACAGAGCCTACTAAATAAGTCGAAGTGGCTGAACCACTGCCTCATAAGCTAGTTTATAATAATGTACATTTTCTTCAAATCTGTGGGGCATGGTGTGGGGCAAATTTACCCCACAACGGAAAAAGGACTTACGATTTCTCGTAAGTCCTTGAATTTTCTTGGCGTCCCCAAGCGGATTTGAACCGCTGTTGACGGCGTGAAAGGCCGTTGTCCTGGGCCGGCTAGACGATGGGGACGCGCTATGTAGTTGTGATGGCTGGGCTGCAAGGACTCGAACCTTGATTAGCGGAGCCAGAATCCGCCGTCCTGCCAATTGAACGACAGCCCATCGCGAAGATGGAACCTACGCAAAACAGGCCCTCTTGTCAAACAAAAAAATGAAAAAAGTGGATATTGGGGAGGAAAAAACTAAAAAAATAAATAATTTCGAAGTATTATGGTATGGATTACAGTGTGAAAAAGGCCGTCCGGCTGGGGACGGCCTTGGGGAGGGCGAGGTATGCCGTTGCGGCAGCCTTACTTCCAGTAGATCTTGACCAGGTTGGTACCGCGTGGGGTGGCCGTGGAGCCCTTGAGCTGGCCGGCCGTGATGACGGCGCATTCGTTGGGCAGGAAGTCCGGGCTGTTGTGGATGAAGTTCTCGGCGCGGCTCAGGTGGCTGGGATCGCTGGCCGGGTCGGCGACGAACACGGGGTGCACGCCCCAGACGAAGTTCAATGCCTTGATGGTGGCCGGGTCGGGGGTCAGGGCGTAGATGTCTTGGGGAGGGCGGCGGCAGGAGACCTGACGGGCCGACGCGCCGCTGAGGCTGTGGGAAACGATGGCCTTGGCGTGGGCCTTTTCGGCCAGCAGGCAGGCGGAATAGGCCAGGAATTCGGGGATGCCCTTGTTGGCGGCCGGCTCTTCCAGCTTGCGGTTATCGACCAGCAGCTTTTCGGCCTCGTCGGTGATCTTGCGCATGTACTGCACGGTCTCGACCGGGAAGTTGCCCATGGCGGTTTCTTCGGACAGCATCACACAGTCGGCGCCGTCCAGCACGGCGTTGGCCACGTCCGTGGTCTCGGCGCGGGTGGGCGCGGGGCTGTTGACCATGGAGAGCAGCATCTGCGTGGCCACGATGACCGGTTTGGAGATGGCATTGCAGGCGCGGATGATGCGCTTTTG
>CALBAX010000056.1 GCA_937926875.1 uncultured Desulfovibrio sp. | reverse complement strand
GGCCGTGATCAGGCGGCCGCACAGCCATTGCATGTCCAGGGAGACCAGCGGCGGGATGGCACAGCTCTCCGGGATGACCTGCTGCCACAGCAGGGCATTCATGAGGCTGGCCTGATCGCGGAACGTCGGCTGCGCCAGGACGCGGGGATGCCGGTAGACGGCCTGGACGAGACGGTCCAGGACATGCGGCCCTTCCGGCTGCCCGGGAAGTTGCGAAGGCAAGGTGACCTCGGCGGCGGTGAATGCCGGGCGTACACTGATGAGCCCATGCCGTTCCCGCCCCGGCAGGACGGGCAGTTTGCGGCTGCGGAAACTCACCTCCCCCGGGGCACCGCATCCCAGCAGGATGCCGCGCGGATAGGCCACATTGTTGGCCGGGACAGCGCCACAGTTGAACAGGGGCACGGCGTGGCGGCAGCTCATGGCAAACAGCAGGTCGCCCTGGAAGAATTCCGGGTGGAAGTCCACACCGTGATGGTTGGCTGTGAGGGCATGGAGGTCCGTTTCCAGCTCACGGCGCAGGGCCTGTCCCATGTCTGTCGAATACAGCCGGGCGCAGGCCGCGACGGCCAGCTCCACAAGGTCGTCAGCGGCTTGCGGCGGCCGGGGCAGGGCGGCATCCGTGCTAAAGCCTGCCGCATAGTCTGCCAGTGTCTGCGCCCCTGCCTGTTCAAAGGCAGCCAGCGCGTCCGGGCAGCGACTGCGGATCCAGTCCCGGGCGAGGGTCATGCCCTGTCTCCCGTATGCCGGGCCGGACGGACCAGCAGCAGGAAAAGAAGGGAGATGGCCACCAGGATGATGCCTGCCCAGCGGGCGGCGTCATCCACGCTCATGATGGCCATGACCGCTCCCACACAGACCGGGCCGATGACCTGTCCCACGCGTTGCAGGGCATCCAGCAGACTCATGGCCTGATCCACACCGATGGCCCGGGCGATGTCCAGTTCCAGCAGGAATTCGCTCTGGGCAGGGATGTTGAGGCCGGTGGCCAGTCCCAGCAGGATGGAGCCCGCCACTGACGCCGGCAGGGGGGGCAGGAAGCAGAAACAGGCCACGGACAGGGCCGAGAGGATGCCGGCCCAGAAAAGGAGCGGGCCTTTGTGCAGGCTGCTGCCGACCAGGCGGGCGAAGAGGGGGCCGCTGTAGATGACGATGAGGCAGTTGAGCATATAGATGCGCCCGATGTTGGATTGGGCCACATCGGCCTGCTTGAGGAAGACAGGCAGAAAGTAGTTGAGGAAGCCCACGCAGAGCAGGGCCGAGGGCAGCAGGGCCAGCAGGATGAAGGCCAGGAAGTGGCGGTCCGCCAGCAGGCACCGGATCTGGGGCAGCGTCAGTCTGGCGGCCGGGGCCTCTTCCCGGATGTCTGTCTGTCCTTCCTGTCCGCGCAGCAGGCGCAGGGGCACCAGGGCCAGACAGGCCAGGATGGCGGCAGAGAGGGCGAAAACGGGGCCGTAACCCAGGCGTTCGGCCAGCATGGCCCCCAGGGCGCTACCGCACAGGGATCCGGCATAGACGCCGGCGAACATGTCGGCCAGTTTGCCGTCCCGTACCGTATATGCCTGGGCCGTGAGCAGGGAAAGCCCGTACCCCAGCCCCACCAGGGCACGGGCGGCGATGAAGAGCCAGGGGTTCCAGGCCAGCATGGAAGCCAGATAGCCCAGAGCCATGCAGACGATGCCGGTCATGAGGGGCGGCCGGGCCCCTTTGCGCTTCATCCATGTCCCGGCAATGAGCACACTGAGGCCGGTCATGCCCATCTCGGCGGAGATGGGCAGGCCCAGCAGCACGTCGCGCGGGAGCATGCCGGACGAGGTGAGTTCAGCCATGCGCAGGGGGATGAAGGAAATGGTCATGTCCATGGCCAGGATGAAGACGAACATCAACGGACGGAACAGGGCGCTGCGGTGGGCGTGGGTCTGCGTCGTCCCGTGCAGGCGGGCTTCCAGGCTGCGGGAAAGCAGCAGGAACATCTCCACCATGAAGATGAGGGAGATGACCACCAGGGTCAGGATGTCCAGTCCGTGGGCGATCAGGCGTTTAAGCCAGGGGCCGCGCGTAAGGGATGCCCGCAGCTTCCAGCCCTGTTCCGGCGAATCCCCACTGACGGAGAAGGACGAGGCCAGTTCCAGCAGGGGGAATTCCTCACCGGACGGCAGAAGTTCAGGAATGGGGCCGGAAGCATGGCTTGAGGCATAGACCTTGCCGGAAGGAGCGAGGACCTCCAGGACAAGGTCGTCACCGTGGGCCGTGACGGCCCGGGTCAGATAGGCAGACAGGCGGCTGGTATCGTCCAGGGAGACGCCCACCAGCAGCAGGCGGTTGAGGTCCTCGGTCAGGATGGCGCCGGTATGCGCAGCATCGTTCCTGAGCCCCTGCGTGTACTGCCGGCTGACGGCATGCAGGGCCAGGGCGCCGTTGCCCAGCATGAGCAGCAGGAAAACAGCGATGCACAGGTTTCGGGGCATGCCGCCGGAACGGCGCAGGCCGAGGCAGAGGGACAAAAGCAGGATCCCTGCCAGCGCCAGCCCGCCCTGGAAGAAGAGCTGCTGCCGGAAAAGATCCCGGAGCGTGGCATCCAGATCGCGGGAAGGCATCCAGACCGCGATATGTCCCACGATAGCGCTGGCCCGGTCAGTGATGGGAGCCAGCAGCAGTTCGCCGTCCTTCAGGGCGAGGACCGTCTCCCCGTCCGTTTGCGGCAGGCGGTCGCTGATGTCCGGCAAAAGCGGGAAGCGGCCCCAGTGATGCAGTGCCCTGCCCCGGGCATCCAGCACGGCCAGGGGCATGTCGGCCGCCTGGCCCACACTGGCCAGCAAGCGGTCGGCATTGTGATAGGTCTCCAGCTTTTTGCCAAAACGGATCCCTATGGCCATGCGGCTTTTCAGGGCCGTGGCCGCCACACTGGACGATGCCTGCGTCCCTTCCCGTGTCGCGGTACGCAGGGAGGAATAGAGCAGGGCATCGTACAGCAGCAGGCTGCACAGCAGGATGGCGGACCATCCGGCCAGGAAGCGGCCAAGGGGAGTGCGCTGGGCCATCGGGGAGCAAGAGGGGTTCATGAAGACGTCCGGGCTGTAGGGGTAGGCTGGGCCACGCTCGCGTTGTGCGTGCGGCAGAAGGCCAGCATGGTGATGTCGTCGGATTGCGGTTCTTCGCCCCGGAAGCGGACGAGCTCCGAAAAGATGAGCGTCAGCAGTTCCCGGGGCGAGGCGCCGCGATGGGCGGCCAGGAAGTCCTGCAACCGGGCCTCACCGTACAGTTCCTTGGCACTGTTCATGGCTTCGGTCACCCCGTCGGTAAAGATCAGACAGGTCTCCTGTTCCTTGAGGGTATCCGTGAACAGCGTGTATTCCATATCGGGCATGACGCCCACCAGCGGGCCGCTCAGCTTGTCCAGCATACGGGGCGGGGCGTCCGAGGCGGCATCGATGATGTAGGGCGGGCAGTGGCCGCCGTTGGCATAGCTCAGCTCGCCGCTTTGGGGGTCATACAGGGCCAGGAAAAGGGTCACGAACATATTGCCCGGGTTGTGGGCCTCGAGCATGGCGTTGACCTGTGACATGGCGGCCGCCGGGTCGAGGCCGGAGCCCAGGGCGTAACGTACGAGGGTGACGGTCATGGACATGAACAGGGCCGCCGGAACCCCCTTGCCTGACACGTCTCCCAGGACAAGGGCCCGCCGGCCGTCGCTGGTGACGAAAAAGTCGTACATGTCGCCGCCCACTTCCTTGGCGGGATCCAGAAAGGCCGAGGCCCGGAAACCGCACATCTCGGGAGCTCCGTCCGGAGGCGGGAGGATGCCCATCTGGATCTCGCGTGCGGCAGAAAGCTCGCCTTCCATACGTTCCTTGCTGGCTGTGGCTTCCATCAGGTTGCGGATGTTGACGGCAAGCGCCCCGCCCAGATGGGCATAGGCCCGGGCAAGCTGGCCCAGCTCGTCACGACGCTCCAGAGGCAGCCCCCGGCTGAGGAGCGGCTCGAGCCGGTCGAGGGCATCGGGAGCGGAAAAATCCACGTCGGCCAGCTGACGGGTCTTGCTGGTCAGCAGTTTCAGGGGGCGCAGCGTCCTGATGAGCATGAGCAGGGCCGCCAGGGCCACCAGCAGCATGATGGGCAGGCTCACGGCCAGCAGAGTGGCCAGCAGGCTGTCGGAAGGTTCCTGTATCTGGTCCAGGGGGGCCGTCAGGAGCACATACCAGCCGAAGGCCCGGATACTGCCCAGCAGGCAGAGCATGTCGCCCTGTGCCGACGGCAGGATGACCTTGGCCATGCCGGTCTGGCGGGCCTCTGCCCGGGCCGCGTCGAGGCCGTCAGGAAGCTGCCCGTCACCGCCGGAGACCAGGATATGCCCGTTACCGTCCAGCAGGGCCACGAGCCCGCCGGGGTAAAGGGACATCTCCCTGAATTTTTCCCGTGTGTCCTCCAGCAGTTGCGTCTGGGCCCGGACAGCCAGTTTCTCCAGGTCGTCCAGGGGGATCATGGAGACCAGGATCTCCCGTGACGGCCTGCTGCCGTCCAGCGGCAGGAAGTAGGCCAGCACAGGACGGTAAGTGCCGGAGGGGACCATGCGGCCTTCGTTGGTGGCCACGAGACGGGGCAGGTCGAAAACCGCAAAATCACCATCCCGGGAAAGCTGCCTGAACAGGCGCTGCACAGGCCGCTGCTTGACGTCCCGCAGGCCGGACGACAGGCCCAGCAGGCTGGTCTGGCCGTTGCGGAGCTTTTCCGTATCCAGGATCTCCATGCGGATGCTGTCGATTTCATCCACCAGACCGATACTGGCGGCATCCATGGCGGACAGCAGGGGTTGCAGGATGGCGTGGCCCTGTCCGCTGTCCGCTGCCTGTTGCGGGGCCAGGGCACGCAGCAGGGCTTGGGCACGGGCGGAGGCATCCCGCAGCTGTGCCTTGCGCAGGAGCACGGAACGCACCTTGGCGGCCAGATGGTTGAGGGTGGCCGTGTTGAGCCGCTCCTCTTCCACCAGCAGCAGGGTGGCGAAATTTTTTTCTTCCATCCCGATCATGGTCTCCCCGACCCGCTGCCAGGTCAGGTAGAGGACCAGTGCGACGGTAAGGGCCACGGAACAGGCCACCAGCAGGGCCAGGCGCAGGCGCAGGCTTGCGTTCATGCTTCCTCCCCGTCATGGCCATGGGCCGCCCGGTCGAGGCGCAGCAGTTTTTTGCGCAGGCCTTCCCGGGTGATGCCAAGCAGTTCCGCCGCCCGGCTCTTGTTGCCCTGGCAGGTATCGAGGGCCCGCTGTACCAGCAGGCGTTCCGCCTGTTCCAGATTGAAGGTCGCCTGCATGTCCGGCAGCGGTTCACGGGGAGCGGTATCGGCTGTCTTTATGCCGCCGTGGCGCGCCAGGGCGGCCAGCAGCTTGGGAGAAAGATCCGACGGACGGATGACCGTGTCCACGGTGAGGGCCGCGGCCCGTTCCATCTCGTTGCTCAGTTCGCGCACATTGCCGGGCCATTCGTAGGCCAGCAGGCACTGCTGGGTGGCCGGGGCCAGGCTCAGGGCAGGGCGTTCCATATTGCGGGCATGCTGGGCCAGCAGATGCCGGGCCAGCAGCAGGATGTCGTCGCCCCGTTCGTGCAGGGGCGGGAGCGTCAGCTCGGCCACATTGAGACGGTAGTACAGGTCCTGCCGGAAACGCCCCCGGGCCACGGCCTGCCGCAGGTCAACATTGGTGGCCGCGATGATCTTGATGTCCACGGGCACGGGCCGGGCGCTGCCCACACGCAGCACTTCCCGTTCCTCGAGCACGCGCAGCAGCTTGGCCTGATTGGGCAGGGACATGTCCGCCAGCTCGTCAAGGAAGAGCGTCCCGCCCGAGGCTTCTTCCACCAGGCCGCGGCGGGCGCTGACACCGGTGGCCACGCCCTTTTCGATGCCGAACATCTCGCTTTCGAACAGGGAATCGGGGATGGCCGTACAGTTGACGGCCACGAAGGGGGCGTCACGCCTGGGGGAGTGGTAATGGATGGTCTTGGCGAAGATCTCCTTGCCTGTTCCGGAAGGCCCCAGGATCAGGGTATTGATGGGACGGCGGGCGATGGCCAAAGCCTGGGCCACCACCTGCCGCATGGCCGGACAGCGGCCGATGATGCGGCGGACGTTGTATTCCTTTTGCAGGGTCTCCACCACCTGCCTGTTCTCTTCGTGCAGGCGCAGGCGGCTTTTCTCCAGCTCCTGCGAGAGCTGGTCCACCTTTTCCAGCAATTCCGCCCGGTGGAATTCGCGGGCTTCCACCTTGACGATCATCATGCCGAAGGCTTCGGCCAGGCGTTCCAGCTCCGGCGAGGAACTGCCTTCCCGGGTCAGGGCGAACAGGGCATCCTCATCCGCGGGACGGCCCCAGGCGAGGTCGTCGCACAGGCGTATCAGCAGGGCAAGGGTTCGGGCGTTCTTTTCGTGCATGGCTTATCCTTGGCGCAGGGATTGCACCCAGCGCAGCACTTCCGCCACGGGGCCGATGAGGTCCTGGGGGATATAGGCGTTTTCCGTGCCCTGCTCGTACAGGCTGCGTGCCAGCGGCACGTTGCGCATGATGGGGATGCCCTCTTCCCGGGCGGTCTCGATCATGCGCTGGGCCAGTACGCCCTGGCCCTTGGCCAGGATGACGGGCAGGGGGGTCCTGTCTTTTTCATAGTCCAGGGCCACGGCAAAATGGGTGGGATTGGTCACAAGCACCTTCGCTTTCCTGACGTTGGCGATCTGGTTCTGGGCGATCATCTCCTGGTGCAGCTGCTTGCGCTTGCCCTTGATGAGGGGGTCGCCCTCGCTTTCCTTGAATTCCCGCTTGACTTCTTCCTTGCTCATCATGTGCTGCTTGTTGAACTGCCACCTCTGGAAGCACCAGTCAGCGGCGGCGATGACGCAGAACACGCCCGCCGAAACAAGGACGAGATCACCGCAAACAGAACCGAGAAGACGCCACATGTCGCCGATGTCACCCTGCGGGATACGGAACAGCTGCGGCATGTAGCCGGAAAAAATGACGTACACGCTGATGCCCAGGATCAGCACCTTGATGATGTTCTTGAGGAACTCCACCAGGTTCTTGAGGGAAAAGACCTGCTTGAACCACTTGCCCATGCTCAGGTTCTCCAGCTTGGGCATGGCGGCCTGTACGGAGAACAGCACGCCCACCTGCATCAGGTTGGCACAAAGGGCCACGGCCATGACCATGCCGATGAGCGGCAGGGCCACACGCAGGGCACAGAGCAGGGTGGACGTGACGGCCAGGGGCAGGGCCTCCTCGAACGGCCTGTCCATGAGCAGCATGGGGGCCTCGCCCATGGTCAGCATGGTATTGAGCATGTCGGAGGACATGGCCAGCAGATAGACGGCCACCGCCATGACGGTCAGGGCCGAAGGCACGTCCTGGCTTTTGGCGACCTGTCCTTTTTCCCGGGAGTCCCGCAGACGTTTTGGGGTCGGTTGTTCTGTTTTTTCGCTGCTCATAGGCTCAAAGTCTCCCGCGCTCCGCGGTCGCCGTCATGATCTGCGGGCATGGCGGCATCAGTTCCCTCCCGGCAGGAGATTGTTCAGCTTGAGGATGGATTCCCGTGTAAAATCAAAAAGTTCCGGTGCATGTGACAGCAGCAGCCCGAAATAGAAGCACAGCAGGAAGGCCGCGATGCCGCATTTGATGGGCATGGCCAGCACATACACGTTGAGCTGGGACGCAAAACGGTTGATCAGGCCCAGGGCCACGTCGGTCAAAAGGCAGGCCGCCGCGATGGGACCGGCCAGCAGCAGCATGTGGCCCATGAGCCAGCCGACCTTCTCCGCAAAATACAGGGGCGCCCCCTGGGGCACATCCAGAGGCAAAAGCTGTGTCACCGGCCAGATGCCGTAACTGGCGTACACCAGCCCCACGAAGGCCAGGAACGCCCCGGAAGTATAAAAAATGTAGACCAGGCTCTGGAACAGCAGCTGGCCCAGAGGGCTGCTTGAGTCGCCGGAAAGGATGTCCGCGCCTTCGGCCATGGTGGCGCCGCGCTGGTTGTCCATGAAAAAGCCGGCACTTTGCACGGTCCAGAAGACGATGCCCGCAAGAAAGCCGATCATCAGGCCGAGCACGGCCTCCTTGAGCAGGAGCAGGGCCAGGCGTCCGCCCACCGCCAGGGAGAGCGCTGCGGAAAGCGTGATCTCGTCGGTCAGGTGGCTGACGATGACAGGATGCAAGGGCAGGTAGAGGGCCAGCACCAGCAGCAGACGTATCTGGCCCGTCACCACCGCAGAGCCCAAAAAGGGCGTCACTGTGACCAGGGCGAAGAGCCGCGGCATGCCCAGCAGCAAGGCCGTGAGGTGCCCGTAGACCCCGAGTTCCTGCAAAAATTGCGAAAAATCCATGCGTGTCCTGTCCGTGGCGTATCCTGGGCCATCCCTTCCGTCATCCGTATCCGGGCCTGCTGCTCAGAGCAGGTAGAAGCGGTTGAAGATGTCCTCGCTGTACCGCAGTATCTCGCCGCTCAGCCATTTGCCCATGAGGAAGAGCGTCAGCCCCACGGCCAGCAGCTTGACGCCGAAGGCCAGGGTCTGTTCCTGCAGCTGGGTGATGGCCTGGATGAGGCTGAGTACGATGCCCACCACCGAGGCCACGATGATGGGCGGCAGGGACAGGATCATGACCAGGTACAGGGCCTTGACGGCGTAATCGATGGCAAGTTCCATGCCTAGCTCCTAGAGGCGGATCCGGTTCATGGGCTGGACGCTGATCTCCGGGGTGAGCTCCTGGTAGGAGACCACGGGCAGGCGGTAATGCTCCGCCTCGATAAGGCGGCGCACATAGCGCCGGATGTCCATGCTGGCCAGCAGGACGGGCATCTGGACATGCTTGCGGTAATCGCCTGCCGCTGCCCCCACCGCCGCGATGAAGCGGCGCGAGGTATCGGGATCCAGCGCCAGGAAGGCCCCGGCCGATGTCTGGCGGATGGCCTTGCGGATGGTCTCTTCCACCGAGGGGTCCATGAGGATGGCCGGCAGCATGTTCTGGCCCCGTGAATACATGTAGCTGATCTGGCGCTTGAGGGCCCCGCGCACGTATTCGGTCAGCATGACGGTATCTTTTTCCTTGGGGCTCCATTCGATGATGGCCTCGAGGATGTTCCGCAGGTCGCGGATGGAGACCTGCTCCTGTGCCAGGCGCTGGAAGATCTCCGCGATGCGCTGCACGGGCAGCAGGCGGGTGGCTTCACGCACCAGATCCGGGGCGCGCTCCTCCATGCGGTCCAGCAGGTATTTGGTCTCCTGCATGCCGATGAAGCTGGAGGCATGCCGCGCCAGCACCAGGGAGAGGTGATAGGCCAGGATGCGCGAGTGGGTCATGCAGGAGAGCCCGGCCTGCTCCAGCAGGGCCTGCTTTTCCGCCGGGATCCACAGACTTTCCACATCGGGCAGGAAGTTCTCCCCGCGCCGCACGTCCAGGCCGAGCATGCGCAGGGTGTCCTCGCTTTCGCGCGCCAGCACCATGCCCTGTTCCAGATGGCCGCGCGACATGGGGATCTCGTTGACCTGGAGTTCGTAGGTCAGGCCCGACAGGGAAGAGGAGACGCGCAGGTTGATGCCCGGGAAGGGCACGCCAAGGTCGAAATACAATGCACGGCGCAGGGCGGAGAGCTCGTCGTTGAGATTGTCGTAATCCAGGGAGGCCGCCAGGCCCTCCGAAATATCGAGGATGATGGGGACCGTGGGGGCAAAATCGTCCTGGGGACCGGAGGGCCGCCCCTTGCGTTCCTTGCGGGTGGCGGACTTGAGGGATTTGTCGAGTTCCTTGCGGGCATCCCGGGGGGCGGGGGCGGAACGTATCCTGTCCAGGATGTAGCCGAGCCCGGCGATGGCGAAGGCCAGGGCGAAAAGCTGGGGCTTGGGGAAACCGGGGATGAGCGCGAAGAGGAAGATCAGCCCGCCCGCCATGAGCAGGGCCTTGGGCTGGGCAAAGAACTGGCCGCCGATCTGCGCGCCCACATCTTCCTGGGTATCGCCGGAACGGGTGATGAGGATACCGGCCGAGATGGCGATGATGAGCGAGGGGATCTGGGAGACGAGGCCGTCACCGATGGTCAGGATGCCGTAGATCTCCAGGGCCTCTCCGGCCGAGATGCCGTGCTGGGTGATGCCGATGACGGTACCGCCCACGATGTTCACCACGGCCACGATCATGCCGGCGATGCTGTCGCCCTTGACGAACTTCATGGCACCGTCCATGGCGCCAAACATCTTGCTTTCCTGGCTGATGACATCGCGGCGGCGCTGGGCCTCTTCCATGTCGATGACCCCGGCGCGCATGTCCGCGTCGATGGACATCTGTTTGCCGGGCATGGCGTCCAGGGTGAAGCGTGCGCCCACTTCGGCCACGCGTTCGGCACCCTTGGCGATGACCAGGAACTGCACGATGGTCAGGATCAGGAAGACCACGGCACCCACCACGAAGTTGCCGCCCAGGGCGAATTCGCCGAAGGTCTGGATGATCTCGCCGGCGTCGGCGTTGAGCAGGATCAGGCGGGTGGTGGTGATGTTCAGGCCCACGCGGAAGAGCGTGGTGAACAGCAGCATGGTGGGGAAGGAAGAGAACTCCAGCGGTGTCCTGACATACATGGTCATCATCATGATGGCGAAGGATAGGGCCAGATTGGCACCGATGAGCGTGTCCACCAGGGCCGTGGGCAGGGGCATGATCATCAGGGCGATGACGGCCACCAGCAGGCCCACCAGGGCCAGGTCACTGTGGCGCGTGGTCAGGGAGACGATGTTGCGTGCGTCGGAGAACAGGCTCACAGGCGGCTTCCCCCTGCGGCAAGATAGGCATTGAGGGCGTTGCGGGCCTCATCGGGGCGCTGCGCCTGCCACAGGGCACGGGCCCTGAGCAGATGCAGCACGGCATCACGGGAGGCCAGCGGCCCGCCCGCCAGGACGAGGTCCAGCTGCTCCAGGGCGCGG
>CALBAX010000055.1 GCA_937926875.1 uncultured Desulfovibrio sp. | reverse complement strand
ATGCACGGGCACGGGGCGTAGAGGCCAGCGTGACCTGCTGTTCCGCAAGGCTGTTCCCGATCTCGTGCAGGAACTTGTCCACGATGCGCTGCATCATGGCGGGCGTGAGGGCCCGGAACGGGATCATGGCATCGAGGCGGTTGCGGAACTCGGGCGTGAACAGGCGTTCCACAGCCCCCAGGGCCTTGCGGGCCGCGTCCTCGGGCGCGGCCTTGCCAAAGCCTATGCTGGCCTTGGACATCTCGAACGTCCCGGCATTGGACGTCATGATGAGCACCGTATGCGAAAAATCCGTCTTGCGGCCGGAATTGTCCGTCAGGGTACCGTAGTCCATGACCTGCAGCAGGATGTTGAAGATGTCGGGATGGGCCTTTTCTATCTCGTCCAGCAGGACGACCGAATACGGGGCCTTGCGCACGGCCTCGGTCAGCAGGCCGCCCTGGTCGAAGCCCACATAGCCTGGCGGCGAACCGATGAGCCGCGAGACCGTGTGCGGTTCCATGTATTCGCTCATGTCATAGCGCAGGAACTCCACCCCCATGGTCTGGGCCAGTCCGCGGGCCAGCTCCGTCTTGCCCACACCGGTGGGGCCGTAGAAAAGGAAGGCGCCCGTGGGCCGCTGCCGCTGCCCCAGGCCCGCACGTGAACGCAGGATGGCGCGCACGGTCTGTTCCACGGCTTCTTCCTGTCCAAAGACGATCTGCTTGAGGTTCTTTTCCAGATTGGCCAGGCGGTTCCGTTCCTGCCCCGAGACCGTCCTCACAGGCACGCCGGCCATACGGGCCACGATGCGTTCCACGTCGGACACCGTGACGGCGACCGTCCTTTTTGCATCCTTGCGGCGCAGGTCGACGGCGGCCCCTACCTCGTCCATCACGTCGATGGCCTTGTCAGGCTGCAGACGGTCACGGACATAGCGGTTGGAGAGATCCACGATGCTGCGCAGCACGGTCTCGCTGTAGCGCACGCGGTGATGGTCCGCGTAATGGGACTGCAAGCCGTTGAGGATGGCAAAGCAGTCCTCGGCATTGGGCTCCCCTACGTCGATGCGCTGGAAGCGCCGCGTCAGGGCCCGGTCTTTTTCCAGATGGTTGCGGAACTCCTCATGGGTGGTGGAGCCGATGCAGCGCAACTCCCCGCTGGCCAGCACGGGCTTGAGCAGGTTGGAAGCGTCCATGGAGCCGCCGGAAGTGGCCCCGGCGCCCACGATGGTGTGGATCTCGTCGATGAAGACCACCGCATCCGGGATGTTCTTGAGCTCTTCCACGATGGCCTTGAGGCGGCTTTCGAACTCGCCGCGATAGCGGGTCCCGGCCAGGATCAGGCCCATATCGAGGGCATAGATCTTGACGTCCCTGAACTTTTTGGGGACCTGGCCCTGTGCGATGCGCAGGGCCAGCCCTTCGGCCAGAG
>CALBAX010000054.1 GCA_937926875.1 uncultured Desulfovibrio sp. | reverse complement strand
CGTTATATGTGTAAAGTCGAGCCTGTTGCTCAGAATTAGAGGCGAAGGGAATGGGAGGACACGGCATTGATCCATGTTGAATAAAAAAATCTAAAATTTCTTCAGGTTGACATAATCTATCAATGTCCCAAGGATAATATCCCATATGACAGGACGAGAAGGCTAAATCAGAGATTGCAAACACCTCATCTTTACTAAGACTTTCCAAGTCATATGTATATTTTTGACCAGAAAGTTTTAGAATAACAGCGTTAATCATACAAATGATGTCATAACCATCTCTTCCTATATGATCAGATAACACTGCTATACTTTGTCTGTTTCTACTGATGATATTGGGGAATTTTTTGGTAAAATGTGTTGCAGTATAGACGTATTTCCAATAATCACTAGAAATTAAATCACGAATTGTGTTTTCCTCACAGGAGGAATAGTTGCTTGTTTCTTTGTACTTAATATTATCTGTATCTTTCATTTTGATGTCTCATCATCGTGATTTTTATCTGTCAAGTTGTTAAAAATTGAGTCAGCAACACAGGATGCTCGTCTCATAGCTTCATCAGCAAGGTGGGCATACCTTTGTGTCATTTGTGGACTGGAGTGTGTCAATAATTTTTGTAAGGAATACATATCAACCTTGCCACTTGATGCAAGATAGCTCGCAAAATTATGTCGAAGACCATGTAGCGGACGAAAATCATCAGGTAGCCCTGCCTTCTTTTTTACACGGCGTGCTATCCGGCGATAATCAGCCCTTTGTCCGCCATTTTTACCTGGAAATACAAATGGACTCCCTACTTGAGAGACATTCTTTAAAATCGTTCTAGCTGCATCGTTCATGGGAATATATTCTGTAGTACCTTTCTTGGCAGATTCTCCGCGCAGTCTGATAATGCTCCGTTCAAAATCGCAATCTTCCCACTTTAAAGCTAGCAATGCCCCTTTACGCATACCAGTGACCATTGCCAGTCTCATAAGAGCTGCGGCATCTTGATCAGGTTCGGCATCTAGCGCTTCAAGTAATCGTCGCATCTGCTCATCTGTGAGAACTTCAGTTTTCTCACCATCTACATGGATGGATTCAATAGTCAGTCGTCCAGGATGAAGAGGAGGGCAGAACCCACGCTTGACACCAAAGTTTATTATCGCGCGCATCTGTGAGATGACACGTTGGATAGTACCTCGAGATTTAGCCGCTTTGAGAGCGTCTACTTTGTAAGCATCGATATCGGCAGTAACGAGTTCTTCGGGAGTTTTGCTGCCAAAGCGAGGTCCAATATGAGTATTATACCGGCTGATATCCCGATCACGGCCTTTATGCTCAGGATGGGCTTCTTGGTATGCTTGCCATATCTTGTCGATTGTCCAACGTCCCTGTTCAGCGCGCTGTGCTGCTACTGCCGCTTCGCGCTGTTCGGTGTTGGATAGTTCCTTACCTCGTATCCTGTCGGCTCGAATTTGAGCTGCCTTGGCCTCTGTCATCCCACCAGAAGTTTTCCCTACTGGCTCTTCAATCAGTTTGGAACCACGGCCTCCCCGGCGATATACGATGTAAAAGGTCCGTCCTTTACCGTCAGACTCGATTCGGTAGTAAACACCGGGATATCTAGAGGATTTTTCTCGTTTGCTTTTTTCCATAGTTCTCCTCCAAAGGTGTTGGGAGAATCCGTTTTTCCCAACACCATTCCCAACACGGATGATAGAAAATCATGAAAAATAGGAAAAGACAAGGCATATGGATATTTTAAATTTCCTGTAATTACAGTAAGTAAGGTTTATAGGTAAAAAATGATAATAATATTGTTCACGCCCTTACAAGGCGGGGGCCACAGGTTCAAGTCCTGTACTGCCCACCAGGAAAATCAAAACCACCCGCATGTCGGGTGGTTTTTTGTTTTACATATGCATAACGACTGAAAAATAACAAAAAAGGGAGTACAGTAACGTACTCCCCTTTTTGTATCCAGCGGGGGGGAGCCCCTTTGCTGAGCAGCACAGCCATATCGTGGGGATGGGCGCGGGATCCATGCCCGCTTCCGGGGTCGGCTGGCCCGCGGGGTGTTCCCCCGCTGCCTGGCTCAGTCCAGTTCCCCCCGGAAGGCACGGGCAAGGATGGCTTTTTTCATCTGGTCGATGCGCTGCAAGACGTTTTCGGCAGCTTCCCTGGCCTGTTGCTCCCTGGCAAAGATGCGGTCCAGGATGCGGACGATCTCCTGTTGTTCGGGGAGGGAGGGCATCTTAAGATGAATCGACCTAATGTCATCAAGGCCAAGACCAACTTTTGTCGTGCCTCGCTGCTTCTTTTTAAGCTGGGCAAGACCTACATCAGAAATTAAATACCAAGCAATAAATTCAGCATTTTCATTTGTAGAAGGTCGTGTAAGAGCAATATGCTGGTTAATATATGCTTCGGCAGTATCATCTCTGAAAATGCCAACCATTCCAATATCTGCTGTTATGGAAATAAGAATATCATTTTTTTGGAGACGAGTCCGCTGACCTTCTGTTCTGTGTGGTAAAAGAACATACTGAATATTTGAAAAATCTAACTCAATACTTTTGTGAGAAAGATTCCCCATACGTATAAATATGCTGCCTCTTTCTGCGTAGTATTTTGCCCATCCGCGTGAACCGCTGGTAACATATGTAAAAAGTTCTTCGGCGCTTTTATCTTTCCATTTTGACGATACATGTGAATGTGCCGTCAATTCTCCGGTAAAAGCCTTGTGCAGGATGGCGGCCTTGCGGCGTTCAAAGCTCTCGAGCGCGGATTCGGCTTTTTCCCGCGCTTCGTCCAGTTTGGCAAAGAGGGATTCGATACGCTCGACGATACGCTGTTGCACTTCAAGAGGGGGGAGGGGGATGGGATAGCGACGCACATGCTTGGGTTGTGCTCTCATCAATGAACCGCCAACACCGGAAACATTTGAAAGCATAAACTCCCGAAAATAGGCCGCCTTCATACAAAACATCATATATTTTGATGAGATATGTTTATTTCTAAATATTATCCACTCAGAAGAAGCTAATAATTTGTTATTTGTATACCCTGTAACGTACCATACACGATTGATACGAGGATTTATTTTGCATAACAAAACATCGCCTTGTTCTACAGCCTGTTTTGATGAGCCGATATCAATACCTGAAATAATTTCCGGGTAGTCAACGGCACTACTTGGAACGCTATATAGTTCAAAAGTCTCTTTAGGGAAATTGTGTGGATTGACGATTTCGCCCGTATAGCAGTTACAATCCCCCAGTCTCACCCACTTCCAGCCTTCCGGCAGAGGGTAGGGCTGTTCTTCCACAGGGATCCCGGGCACGGTATCCAGCGTCGGCAGGGCATCCTGTGCTTGGGCGGCGTTCTTTTTGGGGCGGGCCATCAGTTGGCCTCCTTGCGGCTCAGGCTCCCCAATTCCCTGACCACGCTTTGCAGCAGGTCGACCGCCTCTTCAAGCTGGGCGATGCATTCCTCCCCACTGGCCACGGGATCGGGCAGGTCGTCATAGTCCACAAGCGACTCGTCCCGGATCAGGCCCAGATCCAGATTGTCCCCTCCGGCGGCGATGTCCGCGCGGCTGACCTTGCTCCAGCGTTCATCCTGCACGGCGCTGCGATCGTCGGCCGTATAGGCGGCCTCGAAGGCGGCAAAATGCTCTTTTTTGAGCGGGGTGGTCTTGCCGAAGGACGGCATGCTGGTGCGCAGGTCGTAGAACCAGACCTCCCGCGTCTGGCCCTTGTCGCTCTGGCCGCGCTTGAAGAACAGCACGTTGGTCTTGACGCCCTGGG
>CALBAX010000053.1 GCA_937926875.1 uncultured Desulfovibrio sp. | reverse complement strand
ACGTTCAGAACCGAACGCCACAGGTTTCATGGCGGTCAAGCTGGCCCTGGCCGGCTTCCTGATCCCCTACATCTTCTGTTACAATCCCGGTCTGCTGATGATCGGCGCCACCGGCTGGGAAGTGCTCTTCTATGCTTCCACTGCGGCGCTGGGCATCGCCAGCCTGTCCTTTGCCAGCGTGGGGTACTGGCTGCGCAATCTTTACTGGTGGGAACGTCTGATCCTGCTGGCGGGCGCCATCACCCTGATCACCCCCGGCGCCATCACTGACGCCATCGGTTGCGGCCTGCTGGTCGTGATCTACATCAGCCAGAAGATGCTGACCACTGGCCCTGTAAGCAAGACTGCTGAATAAGGGCTGCGGTAGAGCAGATAACAAAAAAGGCCGGTTCACCCGGCCTTTTTTGTTATCTGCCGTCTATCAATGCATTTTGAGGGGACAGGAGAAAACGTTGTTATGGCCGCCATGCGGTGGTGACGTAAACATGACCTGAAAAGAGAGGACACGCGTAGACCTGTGGCACATGTTTTCAACTCCAGGCCGGGCGTGTGGGGCTGTGTCGTTCAGGGGTTGTCGTCTTGTCTTTTTCCCTTTGGAGCCCGTTTCGGCATCAGGCACCAGACAGCGAGGCCCCCCAGGGCGAACATGGTCAGGTCACGATGAGGGAAGGCTGCCAGCGCCAGAAGCATCAGGATGACCAGCAGGCACAAACGGCAGGCACCGCGCACCACCGTGCGCAGGAGCAAAAGGAGGACGGCTATGCCCAGCAGGGGCGGCAGCCAGTCCAGCCCCGGCGGCAGAGGAGAAAGATGGAAGATATGGGGAAGGTGCATAGGTCACGATAGGAAAAAAGCAGGTTCCCGGCAATGGGCCATTGCCAGGGGAAAAATCATGCTCATATATAAAGAGGCATGGCTGCCGAAAAAATCGCCGGACCGTTTGTACCGGTTGTCCGGCTGGAAAATAGAGCGTCGAAGGACGCAGGAGATGCAATGAGCACACTCACCCCGCGTGAAATCGTGGCAGAACTGGATAAATTTGTGGTGGGGCAGGAACAGGCCAAGCGCATGGTCGCTGTTGCTGTCCGTAACCGCTGGCGTCGTCAGCATCTTCCTGAGGAGCTGCGTGATGAGGTCGCGCCCAAGAACATCATCATGATGGGCCCCACCGGTGTGGGCAAAACGGAGATAGCCCGCCGCCTGGCAAAGCTGAGCGGCGCGCCCTTCATCAAGGTCGAGGCCACCAAGTTCACGGAAGTGGGCTATGTGGGCCGCGATGTGGAGTCCATGGTACGCGATCTTATGGAGATCGGTATCAATCTTGTGCGGGAAGAGGAAAACGCCCGCGTCCGGGCCGCTGCCGAAGCGGCTGCCGAGTCCCGCCTGCTGGATCTGCTGCTGCCCAATTCCTTTGGCGGCGATCGCAACGACACCCGCGAAAAGCTGCGCCAGCAGTTCCGCCTGGGTTTCATGGACGACCGTGAAGTGGAAGTCGAAGTGACCGAGCAGCCTGCCCAGGGCATGGACATGTTCGCCATCCCCGGTATGGAACAGATGGGCAACCAGGTACGGGACATGTTCAGCAAGGCTTTCCCGCCACGTCGCAGCCGTCGCAAGATGAAGGTCCGCGAGGCCTATAACGTCCTGATCCAGGAAGAATCCGGCAAGCTGGTGGATCAGGAGGCCCTGGTGGACAAGGCCCGCGAGCGCGTGGAGCAGATGGGCATCATCTTCATCGACGAGATCGACAAGATCGCCAGCTCTTCCCAGAATCGCACGTCCGACATCTCGCGTGAAGGTGTGCAGCGTGACCTGCTGCCCATAGTGGAAGGTTCGGCGGTAAATACCAAGTACGGCATGGTGCGCACGGATCATATCCTGTTCATCGCGGCCGGGGCGTTCCATTTCAGCAAGCCTTCCGACATGATCCCCGAACTGCAGGGACGTTTCCCTCTGCGTGTGGAACTCAATGCCCTGGGCAAAGATGAATTCCTGCGCATCCTGACGGAACCCCACAACGCCCTGACGCGGCAGTATGCGGCCCTGCTGGGGACAGAGCAGATCCGTTTGCAGTTCTCGGAAGACGGCATCGAAGAGATCGCCGCTTTTGCCGAAGAGATCAATGCCACCAGCGAGAACATTGGTGCCCGCCGCCTGTACACCATCATGGAAAAGATCCTGGCGGACATCTCCTTTGATGCGCCGGACATGCCCGGTGCGCAGATCGTGGTCAACAGGGCCTATGTGCAGGAACACCTGCGCGATGTCCGGGACGATCAGGATCTGAGCCAGTATATCCTGTAAACAGGTACGTACCGCTGCTCTCGCCGGAGGGCAGAAGAGGAAGGGCCCATCGTTAATGATGGGCCTTTTTTTAGGTCTTTTCTCTATGCTTTGGGGGAAGGAGGCATATCTTGAAAAAGATATAGATAATATTATATACCCGTCAAAAATTATCCGCAGATTTCACCTTCTGGAAGGATATGTCCCGTAGTCAGGCCGTCCGAGGATATTTTTTGAGGGTATCATCATGAAAAGGATCGTATGGTTGCTGTGGGCATTGCTGCTGCTATTGCCTGCACAGGGCAGGGCAGCGGGCAATATGCAAAACGAAAGCTTTGCCAAAGCCAAGCGATTGCTGGAGCAGGAAGTTTACTATGATCATCGCCAGACGCTCTATTGCGGGGCTTCGTTCGATGCACACAAACAGATCGAACTGCCGCAGGGGTTTACGGCAGACAAGCACCAGAAGCGTTCTTCACGCGTGGAATGGGAGCATGTCGTCCCGGCCGAGAATTTCGGCAGGGCGTTTTCGGAGTGGCGGGAAGGTCACTCCCTTTGTGTGGATCGCAAGGGCAGAACTTTCAAAGGGCGGGCATGCGCAGAAAAGGTCAATGCTGACTACCGCCGCATGCAGGCCGATATGTATAACCTGTATCCTGCCATAGGTTCGGTCAATGCTGCGCGTTCCAACAAAAATTTCCAGATGCTGGGGCCTGATGTCCCTTCGGCCTTTGGCTCCTGCCCCATGAAGATCAGCGGCAACAGGGTAGAGCCACCGGAACGGGCGCGCGGACAGATCGCACGCTCAAGCCTCTATATGGCTGACAGTTATACTGAGCATTATCGCCTGAGCCGTCAGCAACGGCAGCTCATGCAAGCCTGGACACACCAGTATCCTGTGGATGCCTGGGAGTGCCGCCGGGCAAGCCGCATCGAGCGCTTGCAGGGCAATGGGAACAGGTTCGTCAAGGAGCCTTGTCTGTCTGCAGGCCTTTGGCCTGAGCAGGAGCCTGCATTTTTACCGGCAGACGGTAGCGGTGCTTTTTGAAGAAATGCAGGCAGCAGGGCGAAAAAACTTGACGAAGGCACCTATCACCTGTAATCTCTAAAAGCTTTGTGGGCTTCTGGCCTGCGGCTACGCCGGGATGGTGGAATTGGTAAACGCAACGGACTCAAAATCCGTCGGTGGCAACACCTTGCGAGTTCGAGTCTCGCTCCCGGTACCATAAAAATCAAGGGCCTACGGGAATGCCGTAGGCCCTTTTTTCATGCCAAAATCCCGCACCAAATCCGCACCAAAAATGGCTTTTGTACCACGGTAACGCGTCAGATAATTTTGTGTTCGGCGTCACATGGTTTTGGTATGGAAGAATGGAGAATTCTTCCCTCAATAAGTTTGCGGCGCTATTGGCAGTAAAAAGGCAAGAATCCAGGCAGGGGAAATCCTGTCTTTTTTAGTAGTTGCCGAAGACCCTGCATGCGTTAAGCAACATAGAAAAAGGCCCTCGCTTTGCTGGAGCGAGGGCCTTCGTGTCGTATGAAGCTGGGAGCGGCGCAATGGCTAAAAGCCAGTTGGGAAGAGCTTGCTATCGGCGGGCTTGAAATTGTCCTTCAGCAGCTTCTTACCGGCGTCGAGGGAAGCGCCCATGATGGTGATGACACTGCCGAGCTTGCCATTGGCACTGAAATAGCTGACGCCCTTGACCTGTTCCTTGGAGAATTCTCCCACATAGGCATCGCCGGAAAGCACAGGTTCGGTGACTGTGAAGCCGGCAGCCTTCATATTGGCAAGGGTCTGGGTTGCAAGATCTTTGGCAGAAAGCGGAACAGGGGTGATGGCCACTGTGACGACAGTTTGTTCCGCGGCATTCTGGAGGATGGCCATGGTTGCGCCCTGGGCAGACTGGACAGGCTGGGGCTGTGTCCAGCCGGAGGGAAGGTTCAAAGTAAAGTAATCGGTCTTCACTTCAGCCGCTAGCGCAGCGGAAGCGCAAAGGATACCCAGGAGACAGGTTGCCATAATGGTCAGGACTTTCTGCATATGATCCTCCTTAAAAGTTTAAAAAAGGCTAAACTATTATTTATGGGTAGGCAATAGGAGGATAGGATATATGCCTTTGGGAGGGCTTTTTATATAATAACTGTCACGTACGGCAGAGGAGGGTGGTGTCTTGCTATCATACGCCTCTAGATATGCATCCGCCATGGCTTGGTGGAGCTCCCACGAAAATACCGCGGACTCGCTTGCTTTCTGTTTATGCGGGCAGGTAAACCGTATCCGCGGGAGACATAGCGAGCGCAGTCTCCCATGTCTTTTTCAATAAAAGGTGACAAGCCCATGTGCAGAGCAGGCATGTACACGGCCTGCATATCTTGTGAACTGTCGGTTGAGAAGATGGCTTATCCGGGCAAGCTCGTCTGATTGCACGGATGGTCTTGTCCCGTTTTGAACGACATCGTTTATTTGCTGTATCCCCTTGCGAATTTTTCGTTTCAGCGCTAAGGTTTTATAAAATATTTTTTGTGGAGCGCCTCGTTTCAGGAACGCTTCACAGAAAAAACGTGCCGGAGCTCGCAGCCGTCAGGCAAGTACTCCCTCCGGTATGTTCCCTGTTTCATCCTGATCTAGGAGAGGAAGCCTATGAGCTACACACGAAGAGGATTCCTGAAACTGGCAGGCGTGAGCGCCCTTTGTCTCTCGCTCAGCCAGTTCGGTTTCAACCTCGGCGAGGCCCAGGCCTATGCCGGGAGTCTCAAGATAGAAGGCGCGAAGGAAGTCATCACGATCTGTCCGTTCTGCGCTGTCTGCTGCCAGGTCATCGCGTATGTGCGCGACGGCAAGCTCGTCAGTACGGAAGGGGATCCTGACTTCCCTGTCAACGAAGGTGCTTTGTGTGCCAAGGGCGCTGCCTTGTTCTCCATGTACACGAATCCGCACCGCCTCACCAAGCCTTTGTACCGGGCGCCCTACAGTGAAAAGTGGGAAGAAAAGGACTGGGGATGGATGCTGGAAAAGATCGCTCGTCGCGTGAAGGATACGCGTGACAAGGATCTTATCCTCAAAAACAGTAAGGGCCAGACGGTCAACCGTCTGGAAAGCATTTTCATGATGGGCACTTCGCATGCCTCCAACGAGGAATGCGCCGTCATCCATCAAGCCATGCGCGGCCTGGGTGTTGTCCAGTTGGACCACCAGGCCCGGGTCTGACACAGCCCCACTGTTGCGGCTCTGGCAGAGTCGTTCGGACGCGGTGCTATGACCAACCACTGGATCGACATCAAGAATGCCGACGTGGTTCTTATTATCGGCAGCAATGCCGCTGAACATCATCCTGTTTCGTTCAAATGGATCATGCGGGCCAAGGACAACGGCGCGGCGCTTATCCACGTCGACCCCAAGTTCTCCCGTACGTCCGCCCGTTGCGACTATCACGTACCGCTGCGCTCCGGTACGGATATCGCGTTCCTGGGCGGTATGGTCAACTATATCCTGGAATCGAACAGCTATTTCCACGATTACGTCGTCAACTATACCAACGCCTCGTTCATCGTCGGCAAGGGCTATGACTTCAAGGACGGCCTTTTCAGCGGTTATGACGCCAAGGCGCGCAAGTATGACCAGAGCAAGTGGGGCTTTGAAAAGGGCCCGGACGGCGCTCCGCTGCGTGACGCCACGCTGAAGCACGAACGCTGCGTCTTCAACCTGATGAAGAAGCATTATTCGCGCTACACCCTGAAGAATGTCTCGGACATCACGGGCGTTTCCGAAGAGAACCTGCTCAAGGTCTACAAGCAGTTCTGTGCCACCGGCAAGCCCGACAAGGCCGGCACCATCCTGTATGCCTTGGGCTGGACCCAGCATACCGTGGGCGTGCAGAACATCCGCTGTTCCACGCTGGTGCAGCTGCTGCTGGGCAACATCGGTGTGGCCGGCGGCGGCATCAACGCCCTGCGTGGCGAGCCCAACGTGCAGGGCTCCACGGACCATGCCCTGCTGTATCATGTGCTGCCCGGTTATATCGGCCTGCCGCTGGCCCCCTGGCAGACCCTGGCCCAGTTCAACAAGGCCAATACCCCGGTCACCAAGATCCCCAACAGTGCCAACTGGTGGGGCAACCGGCCCAAGTACTTCGCCAGCTTGCTCAAGGGCTGGTACGGCGAAGAGGCGAAGCCGGAAAATGACTTCTGCTACGGCCTGTTGCCCAAGGGCGAACCCGGAGCGGACTATTCGTACATGTATGTCATGGACAAGATGTACCAGGGCAAGATCAAGGGTGGTTTTGTCTTCGGCGTCAACCCCATGAACAGTTTCCCCAACACCAACAAGATGCGCAAGGCGCTGGACAATCTGGACTGGATGGTCTGTGCCGAGCTGCACAATTCCGAAACCACGGACAACTGGCAGCGTCCCGGCGTCGATCCCAAAAAGATGAAGACCGAAGTCTTCTTGCTGCCGTCGGCGCATCGTGTGGAAAAGGCCGGTACCATCAGCAACAGCGGCCGCTGGCTGCTGTGGTTCGACAAGGCCGTGGAACCCGCCGGTGAAGCCCGCAACTTCGCCGACATGTTCGTGCCGCTGATCAACAAGCTGCGCGAGCTGTACAAGGCCGAGGGCGGCAAGCTGCCCGAAGCCCTGCTGAAGATGAACTGGCCCGAAAAGTATGACCCCGAAGAATGGACCCGCCGCATCAACGGTTTCTTCTGGGCCGATACCAAGATCGGCAACCGCCTGTACAAAAAGGGCGATCTGGTCCCGGCATTCGGCAATCTTCAGGCCGACGGCACCACCTCGTCCCTCAACTGGCTGTATACCGGCAGCTATACGGAAGAGGAGGGCAACAAGTCCAAGCGGCGCGACCCGACCCAGACGCCCATGCAGGCCGCCATCGGCCTGTATCCCAACTGGTCGTGGTGCTGGCCGGTCAACCGGCGCATCCTGTACAACCGCGCTTCCGTGGACCTCAACGGCAAGCCCTACAATCCCAAGAAGGCCGTCATCGAATGGGACGGCAAGAAGTGGGTGGGCGACGTTCCGGACGGCCCCTGGGCGCCGCAGGCCGATACCAAGAACGGCAAGCTGGCCTACATCATGACGACGGACGGTTACGCCCAGCTGTACGGCCCCGGCCGTCTGGACGGCCCGTTCCCCGAGCATTACGAACCGGCAGAAACGCCCGTGGCGCAGCATCCCTTCTCCAAGCAGCTGAGCAGCCCGGTCTACAAGTTCCATACCAGTGATATGGACAAACTGGCCAAGGCGGCCGATCCCAAGTATCCCATCGTGCTGACGACCTACAGCATGACGGAACACTGGTGTGGCGGTGGTGAGACCCGCAACGTGCCCAACCTGCTTGAAGCCGAGCCGCAGCTCTACGTGGAGATGAGTCCCGAGCTGGCCAAGGAAAAGGGTATCGCCAACGGTGACGGCGTGATCGTGGAAAGCGCCCGCGGCAAGGTGGAAGCCATTGCCATGGTGACGGTCCGCATCCGTCCGTTCAAGGTCATGGGCAAGACAGTCCATCTGATCGGTATGCCCTTTGCTTATGGCTGGACGACGCCGAAATGCGGCGACTCCACCAACCGTCTGACCATTGTGGCCTGTGATCCCAACACGACCATCCCCGAAGCGAAGGCCTGTTGCGTGAACATCCGCAAGGCGGACAAGTTGACGGAAATTGCTTAACCAGCACCGGGCGTGCCCTTCGGGGCACGCCCTCCCAAGGAGCAAAGATATGCCGAAAGCATTTTTAGTCGATACCACACGCTGCACGGCATGCCGCGGCTGTCAGCTTGCCTGCAAGGAATGGCACGATCTGCCTGCCAACGAGACCAAGCAGCGGGGGAGCCATCAGAATCCGCCGGATCTGAACCCCAACAACTACAAGATCGTTCGTTTCCACGAGCATCTGGACAAGCAGGGCAACGTGGTCTGGAACTTCTTCCCGGACCAGTGCCGCCACTGCGTTACGCCCATCTGTGTGGACGTGGCCGACATGGCCGTGCCCGGCGCCATGATCAAGGATCCCAAGACTGGTGCCGTGCTGGTGACCGACAAGATCCAGAAGCTCAGCGAACAGGACATGGCAGACGTCATCCATGCCTGTCCGTACAATATCCCCAGGTATGACAAGGTCAAAAAGACCCTTGCCAAGTGCGACATGTGTTCCGACCGCGTCGCTGCCGGGATGCTGCCCGCCTGCGTCAAGACCTGCCCCACCGGGGCCATGACCTTTGGCGAACGGGACGAGATCCTGGCCCTTGCCAAGAAACGGCTGGAGGTCGTCAAAAAGACGCATCCCAAGGCATTCCTGGCAGACCCTGACGAAGTCAGCGTGATCTATCTGCTTGCGGAGGAAGCCGAGTTTTATCACGAATACGCGACCTTCGGCTAAATGTCGTTGCCTTCTCCCTGTTCCCACCCTCTCTCCGAAGCCCGCAGGCTTCGTTAGCCGGAGTATCCATGGCCGCATCCTGTCAAAGCGTGGAAGAAACCGTCAGCGGTATCCTTGCCCGCCGTCCTGTCCTGTCCCCTGTCCTGCATGCCTTTGTCCCGCTGCTGGCCGCCCGGGCCGCGCTGCCCGAACAGCTCAAGCCCCTGCTGGAAGCTGCCGGTATCCGTCTGCCCGGGATGCAGCGTGAGCGGGCCGCACAGGGCTATCCGCTGCTGGCGGAGATGCCGCTTGCCGGTATCGGGACGGCTCTCAGGGCTGCGGCCGAGACCCTGATCCCCCTGCTCGTGGCCCAGGATGTCATCAAGCCACATGAGGCGAAGCTGCGGGCTTTCTTCATGGATGCTGCGCAGGGGCCTGAAGCCCCGGTGGCCCTGGCGGAAGCCGTGCTCAATGAGACGGCCGAGAGTGCCGAAAGCGTGGGAAAGATAGCGGCGCATCTGGATATACCTGTACAGGTGCTGCTGTTCGCGTTCAGTTTCATGCTGGGGCCTGTCCTGCGGGCTCTGGTGGAGCTGTCGCCGCATGGGAACGGGAAGGAGGCTCCCTGGAATGTGGAAGGTGCCTGGCGGCAGGGCTATTGCCCTGTCTGCGGATCCGGGCCTTCCATAGCGTATCTGGACCGGCCTGTTTTTGATGAGAAAAACGCGTTCCTGGCGGGCGGTGGCGGCAAAAAGCACCTCCACTGTTCGCTGTGCGGTACGGACTGGACCTTCCGCCGCGGGGCCTGCCCCTTCTGCGGCGAAGAAGGAGCAGGTGTCATGGAGATCCTGAAAGAAGCAGGAAATGCCCTGGGTGAACGTCTGGACTGGTGCACCCGCTGCAAGACCTACTGCCCGGCGGTGGACCTGCGCGAGCGCGATACGACGCCCGACCTGGACGTCCTGGCACTGGGGATGCTCCATATGGATATGGTCGCGGCCAAAAAAGGCTTGCAGCCCATCCATCCCACTTTCTGGAACACGTTTTAGTACGAGCTGCCGTGGCTGCCTTGCGGCCAGCGGTCAATACGAGGTAACGCATGAAACGAGCGCTCATTGCGATATGTATGCTGTCGTTGATCGGCGGCGCGGCCACATGGGCCGTGGCCGGCGACGCCAAGGCTCCGGACAAGCCCATCGAGCTCAAGAGCTCGGAACATAAAAAAATGTGGGTGAAGTTTGATCACGCTACCCATGAGAGCGTGGAGTGCGACGTCTGCCATCACGCTGCGCCCTCTGATGCCAAGGACGCCTATGTGTCCTGTGGTGCAAGCGAAGAATGCCACTCCCTGAAGGGGACGCGGGAGCGTGATCCCCAGAGCCTGTTCTGGGCGTACCATACCAAGAGTTCCGAACGGTCCTGTTATGGCTGTCATACGACCATGCTGGGGCCGGGATGCCGTCCGTGCCATATGCCTCCCCAGAGCGGCGGGGCCGAAGGGAAGTAAGTCACTGTCTGTCTGCTGCCCCGCAGGGAGTGATCCTGCGGGGCAGTTTTTTTCTGGATCCCGGACACCTGCCAGGAATTGGTGCGCACGTCCATGTGCTCTTTTCCGGGCGGATGTCCCGGCCCTTACAGTTTACAGCGCTGCAACAAGCGGATATATTTATAAAATAGGTCGTTTGGCACGGCAGAGGGCCTGCCTGGTGTTTTGCCATGCCACGGGCTTTCGTACGTCGGTTTTTCCGAAAGGCCGGCGAGGAGCCCGCGAATGGTCGGGCAATGTGCGGAAGAGCCGCAGGATTTTCAATGGAGACATGCATGCGGATCGGAAAATGGGATCACGACGCCTTTGTGGCCGTGGTAAAGGATTTTCATGGCCATGTGGCCCCCGGGGTCATCATCGGCGGATATATGGTGGAAATGGCACGGCGTACCCTGCCGGAAGGCATCCTGTACGACGCCGTTTCGGAAACGGTCCAGTGTCTCCCGGATGCCATCCAGCTGCTGACCCCCTGCACGGTGGGCAATGGCTGGTTGAAGGTCTATCATTTCGGTATCTATGCACTTTCCCTGTATGACAAATATACGGGTGAAGGGATGCGCGTCCGCCTCAATGTGGATGCCCTGGATGCCTATCCGCATGTACGTGCTTGGTTCCTCAAGGAAAAACCCAAGCATGAGCAGGAGCCGGAATTGCTGCGTGAAGAGATCCGCACTGCCGGCATGGATCTGCTCCAGGCCGCCCCTGTCCGCATCCATCCTGATTTTTTGGTAAAGAAGGGGAAAGGCGTCGTGCGCCGCTGCCCGCGTTGCGGGGAATGGTATCCGGCAGTGCTGGGAGATCTGTGTCGCCCCTGCCAGGGGGATGGCCCTTACCTTGCCGGAAAGGAATAGCCCCTATCGACCCGGGCCCACGGAAAGCATGCTTGCCGTGGGCCTTTTCTTTTTCAGGAGAGATCATGATGGAACTGGAAGCCCGTAAAGCCGTACTGTATTCTATCTTCGATGCCGGGGTGCGGGCTGTGGCTCCCGATGCGGCCCTGATGCGGCATGTTCGTCTGGAAGGCGATGCCCTGCTTGTGGACGGAAAGCGCTGGCCACTGCCATGCCGGGGGCGTTTGCTGGTACTGGGGGCCGGGAAAGGGGTCGCTCCCATGGGGGCTGCCGTGGAAGAGCTGCTGGGGGACCGTATCGATAGCGGGATGCTGGTGGTCAAATACGGTCACGGCCTGCCTTTGCAGCAGATCAGCCAGGTGGAGGCTGCCCATCCCGTCCCGGACGCGGCAGGTGCGGCGGCCACGCAGGCACTGCTGGAGCTGGCTGCCGGGACGACGTCAGATGATCTTGTCCTTTGCCTGCTCACAGGCGGAGCCAGCGCCCTGACGCCTGCCCCGGTGCCCGGGGTCACTCTGGAAGACATGCAGCAGGTGACGGAGCTGCTGTTGCGCAGCGGTGCGACCATCACGGAACTCAATGCCATCAGGAAGCATTTATCCCGTTTCAGCGGTGGGCAGCTGGCCCGGACGGCTGCCCCGGCCGGTGTGGTGAGCGTGATCGTTTCCGATGTGGTCGGGGACGCTCTGGATGTCATCGCCTCGGGCCCCACAGCGCCCGATGTTTCGACGTTTGCAGACTGTATGGACATCCTCGTCCGCTATGAGCTGGTATCAGCCATGCCGCCCGCTGCCCTGCATCATCTCCGGAAGGGCTGCCTGCGACAGGCAGCCGAGACCCCCAAGCCCGGGGATGCCTTGTTCCGGCATGTGCAGAATACCCTGGTCGCCACCAACCGGCAGGCCCTGGATGCAGCGGCGGAGCAGGCCCGGCGGCAGGGTTTCCATCCTGTCATCCTGAGGGACAACATGGTAGGGGAAGCCCGGGAGCAGGCGGCCCTGCTGGTGGCGCAGGCCCGTCAGATGGCAGCCGAACTGCCGGCGGACGCGCAACCTGTCTGCCTGCTGGCCGGAGGCGAGACGACCGTGACGCTCCGTGGCAGGGGCAGGGGAGGGCGCAATCAGGAAATGGCGTTGGCGGCAAGTCTGGCCTTGCAGGACTGCCCGCATGTCTGCGCCTTGTTTGCCGGTACGGACGGTACCGATGGTCCCACGGATGCTGCCGGAGGATGCGCCTGGGCCGGGAATCTGTCTGTTACGGGGATGGAACAGGCACGCCATGCCCTGGAAGAGAACGATAGCTATCCGATACTGCATCATTGTGGTGCGCTGCTGCGCACCGGTCCCACACGGACGAATGTGATGGATCTGGCTGTGTTGCTGGTCTGGCCGGAAAAGGCGCACTAACAGTTTTTTATTTACGGCCACAGCTTGACAATGACAGGTTTAAATAGTAATGTTTATTAAATAATTGGAGTTTGCTATGGCCCAACCACAGACCAGAATGACTAGGCAACGTGCTGTCATCCTTGAAGAACTGAGAAAAGTCAAAACACACCCCACAGCGGATGAGCTGTACAGTATCGTCCGCGAGCGCCTGCCGCGCATCAGCCTTGGTACGGTATACCGCAACCTTGATTTCTTGGCGGATACCGGCGAGATCCGCAGGCTCGAAGCAGCAGGGACGACGAAACGATTCGATGGCGATATTTCCTGGCATCAGCATGTGCGCTGCATCCATTGCGGACGCATAGGAGATGTCATGCAACCCCTACCGGTACCCTCTGTGGCAGGCATGCAGGTGGAAGGTTTTTATTCCGTCGTTGATTCTCGTGTGGAATTTGACGGGATTTGTGAAGCTTGCGCCGCCAAGGGATTGAAGTAAGCACACGCTTCCGGGACGGATCTTTTTCCGTCCCGATCCTTTAAAGGAGATTGTTATGGCTGAAGCTCAGGACATGTGGCGCTGCCAGATGGTGAATTGCGGTTATGTCTATGATCCGGATCGTGGCGACAAACGCCACAAGATTCCTGCCGGTACCAAATTTGAAGACCTTCCCGATGACTGGCGCTGTCCGGTCTGTGGCGCGGCAAAGAAAAGTTTCCGTCGCCTCTCGGAAGAAAATTAGTATTCAGGCAGGGACGCCCTTCGGGGCGTCCTTTTTTATTATGGGCTGCACTGATCTGTGCAGACAGGGAATGAAAGGCTCCTGGCATTCGGGTGTTTTTCGTTGAGGCAAGCGGTGCGCCTGCCGGGCGCGCATCAGAAAGGGGCTGTCCTGGGCCGTTCTGTTTCTGTTACCAGCCTTTCCCCGCTGCAGGAGGAAGCGGGGAGTGCAGGCAAACAGGTGCGCGCTTTACACCGGTTGGCGGGCTGCGCTGTCCCTCTGTCTGCAGTGTCATGCTCTCGCCCAGCTCTCGCATCCGCTGCCTGCCCAGACAGGGGCGCAAAGAGATGCTTGCGTAGCCTGACTGTTTTGGTATCTTCAAAAAATACCTTGGTTCAGCAACAGACTGGTGCGCATGAAATATCTACCATCCCAGATCATGACCTTCCTGCACGAGCGCGGTGCAAAGCACAATATGATCGTGCTGCGGCGCTTTTTCATTACATTGTGCATCATGATCGCCGCCTACAGCGTTATTTTCCACTGGCTCATGGAATATGAGGGGAAGGAGCATTCCTGGATCACCGGGGTCTACTGGACGCTGACGGTCATGTCAACGCTCGGTTTCGGTGACATCACCTTTTCCTCGGATCCGGGGCGTATCTTTTCCATCATCGTGCTTATGTCGGGCGTGATATTTTTCCTGATCATGATGCCCTTCACCTTCATCCAGCACTTTTACATGCCGTGGCTGGAAAGCCAGAAAAAAGACATGGTGCCACGCCGTCTGCCCGCCGGGATCAGGGGGCATGTGCTGATCGCCGGGAGTGGGCCCATCACCCTCAACCTGGCGGATGACCTGGCACGCCACGGCATCCGGCGCGTGCTGCTGTGCAATGATCCCCAGATCGGCCTTGACCTGCTCGACCAGGGCTACGAAGTGGCTGCCGGTGATCATGACGATGTGAAGACTTACCAGAAATTGCACGCTGATACGGCCGCCATGCTGGTGGTCATGGATACGGACATCCGTAGTACCAACATCGTCTTCTCGGCCCGTGAAGCCGCGCCGCAGGTGGTCATCGCCGCGGGGGTGGAGAACCCCGACGCAACGGACATCCTGCGCCTGGCAGGGTGCAACAGGGTGTTCCAGTTCCATAATGTGCTGGGTGAGGCCATGGCCCGGCGGGTGGTCCGCTCGTCCCAGCGGGCCAGTATCATGGGGAGATTCGGCCGTCTGGTGGTGGCGGAAGCCCCGGTGATGCACAGCAGCCTGGCCGGTAAGACCCTGCTGGAGTGCAGCTTGCGCGAACGGACGGGCATCAACGTGGTCGGCGTCTGGGATCGCGGCGCTTTCCAGCTGCCCGGGCCGCATACGATGTTTACGGAAAGCAGCGTGCTGGTGGTGGCCGGGACCGAAAAACATGTGCGGACGTTCGACCGCCTGATCAGTGATCCGGAAAAGGCAGAGATGGAGAATGTGCCCGTGGTCATCCTGGGCGGCGGCAGAGTGGGCCTTGCCGTGGCGCGGAACCTGGCACGCCGCAAGATCCCTGCCGTGATCGTGGACAGGCAGCCGCACATCAATTCCGGCGCCATCCCCCATGTGCACGGGGATGCCGCGGATCTCGCCGTCCTGGAAAAGGCCGGTATCCGCAAAACGCGCACCATCATCATCACCACCCATGATGATGACGCCAACATCTACCTGACCATCTACAGCCGCCGCTTGCGGCCGGATGCCCAGATCCTTTGCCGTGCTTCGCTGGACCGTAACGTCAACGGCTTGCACAGCGCCGGCGCGGATCAGGTGCTTTCCCTGGCTTCTCTGGTGAGCAACAGCATCATCAATCTGCTGGCTCCGGACAAGATGATGATGCTGAATGAGCGCCTGCTCGTCTTCCGCTATACCATCCAGGGCCAGCTACAGGGCAAGAGCCTGATGGAATGCGGCATTCGTAACAAGACCAAGTGCAGCGTACTGGCCGTACGCGACCATACCGGCACCATGCACGTCAACCCCGATCCGGGCTATGTGTTCGCGCTGGGGGATGCCCTTTATCTGATCGGTGACTCGGAAGCCGAAGAACGCTTCCGGGAGCGTTACGGCATCGACAGTAATCTGGCCTGTGCCGACGCCGACCTGAGCTGAGGAGTTCGCTGTCGCTATATGACGTGATCCCCGCTATCCTCAAGGGAGGGAGATGTCTCTGCCTCCCTTTTTTGCTGTCTGCTCCCCAGGAACGCCGCCGGATGTTCTGTGCGATGCTTTTGTCCCCCGACTGCCGGGAAGGCGACCGTTCATTCCTCGCAGAAGGCGGACAGGCGGTGACGCTGTCAGGGGAACAGGCAGGGGCCTGTTTGCGGCGGCTAGCCCTGCAGGCACTGCAAGATCTCCTTGTCATCTTCTACGACCTCGAAGGCCGATTGCAGGGAAGCAGGCAGGCGGGAAGGCCTGCCGGTCGCCATGTCGATATAGACCCAGACCGTGGCCGCTTCGGCCAGGACGCTGCGGTCAGCGGCGCGCCAGAACAGATAGCGGCGCAGGCTCTGGCGCGAGGCCAGTTCGGCCACCCAGGTGGCGGCGGTGATGACGTCTCCGGCAAGGGCAGGGCGTTTATAAGTAATGGTGTGCTGACGGACGACCCAGCCATGCCCTTCCGCTTCGTAGCGTTCCACGCCCCAGCCCTGGGCCGTGGAATGGCTGATGGCCAGATCCTGCATCCACTGGACGTAGCACAGGTTGCTGACACGGTTCTGGATGTCGATATGCTGGGGAGAGACGACGATTTCCTGTGTGAAGATGCGCATGGTTCCTCCTTGCAGTCTGGAGACTGTCTGCCTTGCAGAAAGCAGCATATACCTGTCCATGGAGAAAGACCATGTGACTTTGACCTGCTTTCACTGCCTGCCGGAGATATTTCGCTTGTCTGTCCTGCTGCCCCGGCGTAGAGGGGGAACAGGACATATGTTCGGGGAGAGGAGGGAAGGACCATCATGGCGCAGCGTATGACCATGGCATGGCTAAAACGGTTGGGATGTGCGGGCTTGCTCCTGTTACTGTCGGGGCCGGCCATGGCCGCGGGAGGCGTGATCGAGATCCTGGCGGCCGGAGACGTGCTGCTTGGCGGCCGGATGCTCGAGGCTCCCCAGGCGGGAGAGCTTTTCGGGCCCCTGACCCGCCAGCGTCTGGAGCAGGCGGACATCTTCCTGTGGAACTGCGAGATAGCCGGTCTTTCTTCCGTCTCCAAGCAGAATACTTTCGTCTTCCATGCCGACGGGCTGCTGTTCCCCCAGATGGCATTTGCCAATGGCGCTGCCTGTACCGCCAACAACCATGTGTTTGATGGGCTGGAAGAGGGGGCGGCCAATCTGTTGACCGTGCTGGAGGCCGCCCGTATCCGCCACAACGGCTTGCATGATCGCGGCACCTTTGCGCCCCTCTCCCTTTTGCCCCAAAGGGAACCGCCGGTCTATCTGCTGACGGGATCGCCCATGTCGCAGATAGGCAGCGGTCCCCGGATCGTCACGCTCTCCTATCCCCAGCTGCTGGAAGCTGTGCGGGCATTGCGTGACCGGGAGCCGGATGCCTGGATCATCCTGTATTCCCATGACGGGAACGAAGGCTTTTCCGAGGCTTCGGAGCGCCAGAGGCTCTGGGCGGATTGGTTCGCCGCCGCAGGGGCGGACATCATCCTTTTTGCCCACAGTCATTGCTATGGCGGGTTCGAGACCCTGGACTCCTCGCCTCGCAAGACCTTCGTGGCCTGGGGACTGGGAAATTTTTTGTTCGGCGGCAACAGGGGCTGGCGGAGCCGGAGCGACGTACGCCTGCTGTCCATCCGCCTCGACACGGCCACAGGCTGCAAATCCGCCTGCTGGCTGTATGGGAAAACCAAAAACTGGCAGTTTTCCCTGTACCGCATGGACGAGGCCGTGCTGCGGCAGGTGCAGGATCTGGGGGCCAGGGCTGCCGCCATCGTCGGCCAGCCTCCGGCGGAAGGAAGCGGGCAGGATGCGCAACAGGCCGAGGAAGGATCCGGACTTGGATCGTTCTTCCTGTTCTGGAAAAATCTTTAGGCGCCGAAGGTTCCCCGGGGAACGGACAAGGCCCGTATCCGGGATGAGCGAGTTGCGGAAACAGAGAGCAGCCCGGGGTTTCCACCGGCCAACCACGTCGGGAAAGGAAGGCAAGCTCAGGCAGCTCCAGAGAAAGCGAAGTCATCCTGGCAGTACCGGATACACAAGAGGCTGGCACTGCTCCAGTGTACGTGATGCGGAATGTTCCGGTGAGCTGTCCGCATCCTTGTCCTGTCTGTCCGAGCCCGGTATCCATTGGGTACAACAGAAGGGGCGGCAGGTCGTTCCTGCCGCCCCTTCGTCTGACAGGAAGCGGGGCCTCCTGCCCGGGGGAGGGCATGGCATCGGGCCGTCCGGGAGGTGGGTTACCCGGCGCTTTCGCTGACCGGGAAAACGAAATTGTCCTGGTAGTATCGGGTCACAGGGTGCTTGTACTGTTCCAGCGGCACGGGGACGCGGAAGAATTCCGGTCTGCTGTCCGCATCCTTGCGCAGGCAGAGCCAGGCCAGCTGGGAGTCGTCGCGTACAGGGCAGTCTTCCCGGTAGTGGCCCGCACGGGTCTCCTTGCGTTCCAGAGAAGCACGTACGTACATCTCGCTGACAAAGGCCACACCACGGGTCTCATGCAGCTTGAGCAGATAGTGCGGATCCGCCGCCACCATGCGCGGCAGGTCTTCTTCCCGGATACGCTCCAGTTCCTTGAGCGCGGCCTGCAGGCTGCGTTCGTTCTTGAGGATGGAGACCCCGTAGGGGAAGACCGTTTTCTGGATGGAGGTCAGCACTTCCTTGGGCGTGAGGCCTTCCTTGCCCAGAGGAGCGAACAGGGCCTGCTGGCGGGCCGTGATCTCCGCGTCGGACAGGCCGCTCTTGACTTCCGGCAGCGTCTGGAGCAGGCGGGCCGCGTTCTCGCCGGCCATGTGGCCCAGCACGGACGTGGTCATCAGGGCGAAGCCGCCGGCGTAGACACCGGGCTCGGTGGCACGGGCCGTACCGGCAGCCAGCAGCCCTTCCAGATCGGTGTTGCCCCAGGCATCGGCCCGCAGACCGCCGTACGAAACGGTCATCTGGGGCACCCATTCCGTGGAGTCCCGGAACAGGTCCAGCCCCAGGGCGGAAAGCTTGTCATAGTTCAGTTTCTGCCAGCCGTTCTGGGGGCGCAGCAGGATGAGGTTCTTCTGCTGGATGCGGCTCAGATCAAAGGTGATGGGGCCGCGACCGGCCCGGATCTCCATGGCCATGGCCATGGTGGTGTAATGGGGATCGGTATTGGATCCCAGCACGGGGGAGTAGCGCTCCATGAAGGGTTCGCCTGCGGCATTGACGAAGCGCGCGCCCAGGGGCATCAGCACAGTCTGGCCTTCCCAGCCGAAAAGGCGGGGCATGTTCCAGACACGGGCGAATTCCATGTTCTGCAGGACGGCACCGGCCTCATAGGCCATCTGCATGGTCTCGCCGGTGGGGGTGTTCTTGCCGTACGAGGTCTTCCAGCCCCCCATGCCGCTGGCGGCGATGACCACCCGGGCGTCGAAGCGGTAGAAACCACCTGTGATGGTATCGAAGCCCAGGGCACCGCAGACGCGGCCGTCCTGCTGCAGCAGCTCGGTGAGCAGGATGCGTCCCTCCCGCTCCACGGAGCGCTGCTTGAGCTGGCGCACGATGTTCTTGACCATCAGTTCGCCGCCGCGTCCCTTGAGCTGGGCCGGATACAGCTTCACATGGTCCAGTCCCCGCTGGGGGACGTATTTCATATTGCCGTCTTCGTTTTTGAAAAACTCGCAGCCGAAGCGCTCATAGTCATGCAGACGGTCGGCAGAACGTTTCAGGATCTCTTCCATGAGGTCCTGATCGCAGAGCCCGTCGAAATAATAGATGAAATCCTGGACCCATTCGTCCACGTCGTCCGGGGGGAGGACGGCTTCAAAATCGCCGCCCGCCATGGTCATCAGGCCGCCCCAGTCGCGGGGGCCCTTGTCCACGATGCAGATGCGGGCTTCAGGAGCCAGTTCGGAACAGCGGTAGGCGGCCCACAGGCCGGCGGAACCGCCGCCCATGATCAGGACGTCCGTGGTGATATGATGCATGTTCATCTTACAGCCCTCCGCCCAGAGCCTTGGGGATATCGGGGAAAACAGGCGGCAGTTCCTCACGGAACGGGTGCACGAAGATGGCGCCTGACGGGCACAGCCGTTCACAGATATAACAGGTCATGCAGTCGTCGGCATAGGCGATGAAGGCCTTGCCGTCCTCACCGAGCCGCAGGGCGTCCAGAGGACACTTTTCCACGCAGGCGCCGCAGCCGGTACAGCGAGCCGGAGAGATAGAAAAGATCATGGGGCTGTACCTCCATGGGGTGCGGCTGGGCCGCACCCCATTTTGATCATGGCAATGCTCTAGAATGTATACTGGAAATACACTTGAGCTTTCCAGGCATCTTGCTTTTGATAGCTTCCAAACCCGGAATAGTCCTTCTTCCAGGTCGCATCATCCATAAAGTTGGCGATGTAGCCCAGCTCCGCGACGCATTCGAGGTTGTCATAGATCTGCCAGTTGGTGAGGAAGTTGAACTCCAGCAAGCCGTCGTTGGTCGTAAGGTAGAGGCTGTCGTAACGGTTAGTGGAACTTTCCCAGGCATTAGAGTGCGTCATGTACTTGACCATCGAGGGGCTGTTGGTCCCGCCCCAGTAGGCGACGCGCAGCGTATGCTTGAGATTGTCAATGAAGCTGACGTCTTTCAGCTGCGCACCGATACCCCACGTACCGGCATAACTCAGAGTCTTAGCGCGCAGGAACCATGAAGATTCCCAGCTCAATCCTTGCCCGTATCCCATGAAAGAGGTAAAGTTGCCATAGGCACAGAGGGAGGGCAAACGCTCAGAGCCGTTTTTGACGTTGCCATCGTCACCCGAAGCGTACCAGCCAAAGATGCCAGGAGTGCCCCAGTCCATCTTGTATTCGATCAGGGCCTTGGCCAGCCAGCCTTGCCGTTGCATGCTGCCGCGCCGTACGTCGTTCCAGTTGTTACGGGCAGCAACATCAAACCGGCCCATGGATTCAACAAAGCCGTAGTTGAAGTCGAACTCTATGTTCAGGGGATCCCATTCGGAGATGGTCACAGGCAGACCGAGCCAGAACATATTGCCATAAGGCTTCGAGGTGGGATTGAGGTTGCGGATATTCAGGCCATCGCCGCCTTCCAGGCGAGCCAGAAAGGGCGTGGTCGCGACAGCTGGAGCACCATCAGCGAACCAGTTGTCATAGTAGGTGTCGAAATAGGCGGCATTGCGTCCCTGGATGCCGTACATGGCCCAAGGCTCAAATTTGATACCATCAAAATTCATGGGGACGCTCAGGAAAAAGAGGTCCATGTTATCCAGGAAGTTTTGACCATCCTTGGACCTGATGCCGGTATTCTGGTCTGAGCGGAAATCTCCTCCTCCATAGTTATCATTGAGCAGGCGCATCCAGAGCGCTGTTACGCCGATCTGATCGGATATTTTATAGTTGGCAACTGTGGCTGCCACGCGGTTATCATGGATGGCCGTGCCGCCGGCCGCATTGGGGAGCGTCACAAACTGGAGGCCCATTTTGAGCTTCAGGTCAGAATCGGGTACGGCCCACTGAACATAGGACTGGGCGATTTTGACGACATTGCCATCAGCCCCGAGTGCACCGCCGGTTGCCGAACTTCCCCATACCTGAGGGGACATCTTGAAGGCGACGAGGCCTTCGAGATTTTCAGAAGCAATGGCCCTCAGGATGAGCGTGAGACGCTGGCGGGCTGTGAATTCGTCACCGTTGTTCACATGTTGTCCATCCCGTTTCGAGGTCAGCCCTGTATCACCGACACCAAAGGCCATTGTCCAAAAACCGCCAATCTTGAAATCGATGGAGAACGCAGGGCTTGCATATAGAACAGTCGCAATAAGGAGGCAGAGAAAATTCCTTACAAGGTGATACTTCATCACTAAATCCTTTTGCTAAAGAGCATTAACAGGGGCTAGCTGTTAATGCTCTTTTGTTTATGGGATGCTTTTACGGAAGGGTGAGGAGTTCACGTTCCTTACGCCACGGGTCATTAGCCAGCGCGTATTCAAGGTTGAGTTTCATCGTAGGCCGATTTTTCAGATCATACTGTGACCAGCCGGGATTCCCTGTTGTAATAAAGTTGACCCAGGTCTTATGCATCTTGTCGGCAAGAGACTGGGGAGGATTGTCGCCGACATATCCGCCACAAGCCTTCTTGTCAGCCAGCATATCGAAGACAAAAGGAATGTCACACCAGTGAGCAGCACCCATCTTTCCGTTATAGGCATCACTTTTCCATTCAAAGGAATAGGCCCATGTCTTTCCACCGCCCTTAGCGCGTGCTTCAAGAAGGCGATTGGTAGGAATACGGAAGATGATATCACTTTGCAGAGCCGTATAGATTTCACCATCAGTCTTGCCTCGGCCATTTTTACGGTAGGCTTCAGCAAGCGACTTGTTGGCCTTGATACCATCAAGGATGAACTGAACATCCTTCTGGGTAAGACGGTCGATTTCTCCAGTAGGCGCGGTGACATAACGCCATTCATCGGCAGTACATCCGATCATGACGGAGACATTTTTCCCCATACCATCGGCGACGCTGTCAACAACACGCTTCTTCAGGACGGTGCCGTCAACATAGGGCTTGAAGAGCGTCGTATTCCCGTTGGTATACCGTGCCCATTCGAGGTCTGAGCCTTTTTCTGCCAGCAGCCTGCGGAAGTTCAAAAGCTTGTCGTAAGGCAAGGCGAGGATGGCCTTTTTGGTATAGGGGATGCCCCAGTAGTCACAGAGGATCCTGGACGCTGTATCGGCCTGTTCAGGAGTCCATTGGGCAAGGTGGGAGCCACTCATCAGGATGGCCTGTTCGAACAAACCTGCCCCCAGCGGAGAGGCCAGCATGGAACCAATGTGGGTAGCCCCGGCAGACTGGCCCATGACGGTGATGCGGTCGGGGTCGCCGCCAAAGGCCGCGATATTTTCCTTTACCCACTGCGTGGCAAACAGCATGTCACGGATGGCAAGGTTGGCGGGCACCCCGGGAATCTTCATGAAGCCGTCAACATTGACACGATAGTTGATGGTGACGACGACGACCCCGCTGCGGGCAAAGGATGTCCCGTCGATCTCACTGTTGTCGCAGCTCATGCTTCCGCCACCCGGGATGTAGACCAGCACAGGACAGCGGACATGCTTGCCAGGATCGGGCGTCCAGATGTTCAGGCGCAGGCAGTCGCCACCGCCTTCAACGAGAATGCGGGAGTTCTTGCCAGGCAGAGGCTTGCCGTCAGGAGCCATCTGTCCTTCTTCACCGTCAGCGATGACACCGCCTCCCTGCAAGGGAAGAGAGGCCTTTTGAGTGCACGGGACGACCCCAGACCAGGGATCGACAAACTCGGGCAGCCCCAGGCGGCGAACAGGCTCATACGGAGGCTTGCCACAGGGCACGCCCAAAAAAACATGGATCCCGTCTACGACCATCCCCTGAACTTTCCCCTTTTGTGTCTGGATGATCGGTCCCGCTTTGGGTGCGGCAAAAGACAGGCTTGTCCCTGTAAGTAAGGGCAGAGCTACGGATGCCGCCATCCCCTTGATAAAACTCCTTCTTGAGTAATTCATGAGTACCTCCTCTGTGATAGATTGTTTTTTGAATATATTGTATCTCTATCACTATGGACAACATTTCCTTCTCAAAGGAACTGATTAATTGTTATAAAGAGTAGAAAATATCACATTGATCATTTTATATGCGGAGAAAGTTTTTTATCTCACAGTAACTATATGCTAGACTTGCATGAACAGGGGGAATGTGAAGCCGATGGCGCTGCAGGGGCAGCTGGTGCGGCAGTTGGCGCAGTGCCAGCACTCTTCGCCATGAACCATTTCGGGCCGTTCCGCTTCCTGGTAAGGACGCATTTCCAGCACATAGCCGGGGCAGTCCTCGACGCAGGTACCGCAGGCCTTGCAGTGGCCGCAGTGGAAGCAGCGGGCGGCTTCCTTCTGGGCCTGTTCGATGGTCAGACCCAGGTTGAGTTCGGCAAAAGCCTTGGTACAGGCATTTTCGGCTTCCTTTTCGGAAGGAACGCTCTCATACTGGGCGATGCCGTAGATGTCGGCGTACTGCACCACGTAGGGAGCGGTGTCGCTGCCCATGGCGTCGCAGTCCTCGATCATGTTTTCTTCGTTCAGGGCATAGACGCGGCTGCTGGTGCCGGTCAGCATCTGGTGCACGGCAAAGGCGGCGCGGCGGCCGTCGCCCACGGCGCGGGCGATGGAGGCGGGGCCGGCGGACACGTCACCGGCGGCGAAGACACCGGCCCTGGAGGTGCGCTGACTTTCGTCCACCTTGATCCAGTTGCGGGGGGTCAGTTCCAGACCACCGGCGTTTTCACCCAGGAAAGCCAGGTCGGTCTTCATGCCCACGGCAAAGATTACGGTGTCGCATCCCAGGACATGTTCGCCACCGGGCACGGCTTCCAG